>JBNLGG010000017.1:0-65379 GCA_050305935.1 Cyclobacteriaceae bacterium
AGATACTGGACCCTCACTTTGTTTACATGGGCCAGGCTTAGCTCCTCACCCATATACTTCCTGTACAACATAGCAGTTTTGAGCGTTAGCATCCTGGCGCGGATGGTATGCGGTGAATGCCTTGCCGGATGGATGTGGATATAGTTCGTTTCTCCTATTAAAAGAGTCCATACCGACTCATCTGACAACACGACTGTCTGGTAATTTTTCTCTGCCTTTTTTATGTATTCACAGTAATGTTTTCTTTCCCAAACATTCTGTTTTCGGAGTTTCGATTCTATTTCCTCCAGGATCCCGCAGACACTTAACTCACCAAGATAGTAATCACTCATCAAGTTATTGCCCATTTGAAAATCGTCAGACACCTCTCCTTTTTTGTCCTTCAAAAATCTCCTAAACCATTCAATGTGATGCTTAAACACATTGAATGTAAAAGGTGCTTTGACATCGGGTTCCATTAATGATAAGTGACCAGTGGGATATGGTAGCGATCAAGCTTCTCCTTTAAATGTTCCATCCTGTATTTCTCTACCACGTAGGCGAGCTTTCTGATCATCACCCCCTTGACCCGCTCGGGATACTCGTCACAGATTTTACTGTAAATGTGCATATCCTTCTGTCCGTTATCCCCTACCAAAATAAAATCCTTCTGCGGGTAAAACCTGAACAAAAACTGGATGCTTTCCATTTTGTGGTGGGCATTTACCCGGCCTGATTTCACCAGGTCTTTTAAACCTTTGCGAAGATTTTGGAGAAAAAACACCCCCTTCGGCAATTCATTGATACTAAAAAAATCCTCGATGAAATCGTACAAATTCCACTCGCTGTTTGATACATAAAAGAAGTCCTCCGGGACCTGATTGGCATTAAAATCCAGAAGATGTCTCGACCAGTTTTTGATGAGGGGCGTTGGCTTCCTGGAATGAGCGTTCCTGAAAAGCATCAAATACAGCTTTTTCAACAGCAAAGTAGAATGAGAGACCAACACCGTATCATCGATGTCCGAAATCACTGCTGTGCTTCGTTCGGGGGGATAAACTAATTCACCTTTTTTTGATTTTCCGTTATAATGCACACTATACTCATGCCAACCGTTCGTAAGTTTGTGATCCCTAAAGTTGCACTGAAAAAAACCCCTGTTATCAGTCTCCACTTTTATTTGATCATTTCCCAGTTTTACCAAAATCTCCTGGTATTTCAAAGGTGATAGCTGATACCGTCTAACCGCATTTCTGAAGTTGGAAAAGCGACGGTGATGCACCTTTAATTCTTTCACCGGATGCTTTTTAAAAAGGTGACCTTTCACAATGGCCTGGTGGGAGTTTGCCGTGCCCCGGTATGGTAGTATCTTTATTTTCCTTGACATAGAGATTTTGTGTACAGCACCTTCTAGCTTATAAAGGTATGGAGCTTCATGCAAAATTATCAATAAATCACCCCGTGATTTTCTCTGTCAACAGAAGTTTATATTTAAAAAAAAATAACGGTCATTTATCAAAATTCATGAATGTATAGTACATTGTTACCCTCAAAACATTAATCAAAAAGTTAATTCGAATCGAGTAGCAGGTTAAAAGTCTAATTATAGTAAAAAATGAAGAAGTCTATTATTATCGTAAGTATCTTAATAATTGTGTTGATCCTTCTGTCAAAAGTTATTGAGTTCAGTACTTTTAACCAGTGGTTAATTTTTAGCGGCATCATCGCATTGATTATTGCACAACTCCTGGTTATTAAACAATCATATGTCAAACCGATAAAGGACCTCGATGCCGAAACGATCGAATGGAAAAATGGGAATTTAAATATCAACGAACTTGGATTTGAAAACAAGAGCCTGGCAAATATTGAACACACCTTTGCCATGCTGATTGGTAGTGTGAGGAATGCTGTGGACTTTATATCACACCTGGAAAAAGGAGAATACCAGGCCAACTATATTAATTTAAAAGAAAAATTTGATGATCACTTGGCGGACTCGCTTATAAACCTTCGGGACAAGTTGAAGGATATAGCAGAAAAAGACCGGATACGAAATTGGGTAGCAGAGGGGCTGGCGAAGTTTGTGGACATACTTCGCTCAATCGGCGAAGAAGATCTGAATGCACTTGCCGACCGGATCTTATCTAACCTGGTGAGGTACTTAAATGCCAACCAGGGTCAGATTTTTATGCTGAATGACGAGGACCTGGACAATAAACATCTGGAGCTAATCGCCTATTATGCCTACGAACGGAAAAAGTATGAGCGAATAAATTTGGATGCTGACAGCGGACTGATTGGCCAGGCATATAAAGAAAAAGAAACCATTTATCTAAAAGACATCCCGCAGGATTTTGTAAGGATAACTTCAGGTTTGGGCGAATCTACTCCTTCCAGTCTGTTAATTGTACCACTCAAAGTAAACAATGAAGTATATGGGATCCTGGAAATCGCTTCTTTCAATGATTTCGAAAGGCATGAGATAGAATTTGTCGAGCGACTAGCGGAAAGCATTGCCTCTACTATTTCCACGGCAAAACTTAATGAGCGTACCCGCAAACTGCTGGAAGACTCGCAGAAGCAATCGGAAGAGCTCCGTGCACAGGAAGAAGAGATGCGACAAAACATGGAAGAGCTACAAGCCACCCAGGAAGAAGTTCAACGACAAATCAAGGAAAATGAAAAAGTACAGGAGCAACTGATCAAAGAAAAAGCCTTGCTGGATTCATTAATGAAATACCTACCCGAATACGTCTATTTTAAAGACAGGGATTCCAAATTCATCAGGATGAGCGAATCTATGCTGAAGATATTCCCGGTGGGTAATATCAACGAGATGGTTGGAAAGTCAGATTTTGATTTCGTCGAAAAGAAACTTGCCCAAAAATATTTTGATGAGGAACAGGAAATTATCAATACCATGAAGGGCTTCGTTGACCGGATCAAGAGGGAGGAATTTGAAAATGGTGTCATCCAATGGTCTTCTATCACAAAGATGCCGTTAGTAGACAAAGATGGTAATTGTATCGGTACTTTTGGTATCTCCAAAAATATCACAGAGATCAAGGAATTAGAGATCGCTGCCAACCTGAAAAACGAGGAATTAAAGGCCCAGGAAGAAGAGCTTAGAATCTACCTCGACCAGATGGCGAAAACCCAGGAAGAGCTTGCCCACGAAAAATCCCTGCTTGATGCGATAATGGATAATCTTCCCGATTACATCTATTTCAAGGACAAGGATAGTAAGTTCATAAGGATTAGCCAATCTATGCTCAAACTCTTCCCGGTGAAGTCGTTGCAAGAAATGATAGGGAAATCTGACTTTGATTTTCATAAAAAACAAGCCGCCCAGATGTTCTACGACGAGGAGCAAAAAATCATTTCCACGAAAAAAGGATTTGTGAACCAACTGAATCATCAAATATTGGATAACGGTTTCGAACACTGGGTTTCCACAACGAAACTTCCATTGATAGACAAGGATGGAAAAGTCATCGGTACATTTGGCGTATCAAGAGACGTTACCGAGTTAAAGAAATTAGAGATGGATGCCAAGGAACAGAACGAAGAAATGCTGGCCCAGGAAGAAGAATTGAGACAGAATATGGAGGAAATGCAGGCCATTCAAGATGCGATGGCTGAAAAAGAAGAAGAATATAAGAAGCAGATTGAAGAGCTAAAAAGGAAGAAATAGACCACAACCGGAAGGATAATGCTTTGCCAGGGGTTTGGATACATATTCAGCCCCTTTTTTTTGTTCCCGGTGAATTATGCAGGGAAGTTGTAATACCTGCCATACAGGTCTTCAATGTATTTGAAGTACCAAAAAAGCTTGTAATTTAGCTCGATTCCATAATCCACTGTGAAATCATAATTGATCTGGTATTCAAATGGGCTATTACTCCCATACTTGAAAAACAAATCATTCCAGGCGTTTACATACAGTCTGTTTTTTGACTCGTAGTATGACTTTGAATAAAAGTTCATCGGCTTTGAACGAGAAATAAACCAGGTTTCAAAACCCGGATCAAAAATTATCAACTCATATTCGTCTTCTTCTCCGGAATTACGGATCAGATTTTCATCAGGTATTCTTGTTATCGGTTGCGGTGATGCACAGGCAAGCAAAAAGGAAGCAACCAATACAAACGGGATAATTGTTTTCATTTTTGTATAAATTGGTTACAATAACTTTAACGATCTCAAATCAGGAATGTGTGCAGTTTAATGCATTTCTTGATTCAATTGATAGTTTTGTTGTTAACCATAAAATTCCAAATGAAATACGTAGCAACCCTGATTGGCTTTGTGTTGACATCCTGCTTTTCAATCAGTACGCATGCCCAATTTGAGACCACTCTTCTCCCGGTCGCTAAAGGTTGGTCAAAAAACTCTGTCAATACAGTAGTTTTTAGAAAAAACGCCCTCACAAGCAATGATTCGATCCAATTCATCGCCTTTTATGATTCTACTGGTCATGTCGTGATTGGCAAACGGCGCCTGAATGAACACCAATGGATAGTAAAAACCACGGAATTTACGGGCCATGTGAATGACGCCCATAATTCCATAAGCATTGCACTGGATGGAAATGGCCATTTGCACATGAGTTGGGATCATCATAATAGCGAATTAAAATATGCCATCAGCAAGCAGCCGCTATCGATGAATTTGGAAATAAAAGAAGCTATGATTGGAATAAATGAACATTCGGTGACATACCCCGAATTCCACAATTTCCCCGACGGCGATTTACTTTTCCTTTATCGCGACGGGGAATCCGGTCGGGGAAACCTTGTGTTAAACCGTTACTCAATAAAAGCAAAACAGTGGGTAAGGATCCAGGACAACCTGATAAACGGTGAGGGACAACGAAGCGCCTACTGGCAGTGCACCATTGACCAGCATGGGAAAACGCACCTTAGCTGGGTATGGCGGGAAACCTGGGATGTAGCGACAAATCATGACCTATGCTACGCCACATCGGAGGACGGTGGGATAACCTGGCAAAAGGCCACCGGCGAGAAATATGAATTACCTATTACAATGTCAAATGCCGAAATCGCCTGGAATATTCCTCAAAAAAGCGAATTGATTAATCAAACCTCCATGGCCACTGATGAGGATGGTAAGCCCTACATTGCCAGCTACTGGAAAGACAATGGCAGCCTGACACCTCAATATCAACTAGTCTTTTTCCACTCCGGAAAATGGAAAAGACAAACCATATCAAACCGGTCCACTTCATTTTCACTAAGTGGTGGTGGCACAAAGGCCATCCCTATTTCCCGCCCACAAATTGCCATAAATAATAAGGAAGGCTTCCTTCTCGTCCGGGATGAGGAAAAAGGAAACAACGTTTTACTCTACCATTCGAGCAACATTCTGTCGGAATCCTGGGAATCAATCGAACTGACTTCTTTTCCTGTGGGAAGCTGGGAGCCAAACTACGACATACAGCTTTGGAACAAAAGACAAGCACTCCATGTTTTTGTACAAGAGACGCAGCAAGGTGATAATGAAACATTGATAGAAGTTCCTGCTACCATGGTGTATGTATTAGAATTTAATTAGCCATTTTTGAGTTTTTTGGCATGATGCCTTATCAGCTTTTTTTGTGCAACCCAGATTTAGAGAAAGGCATAAATGCCCTTTAAAATCACAAGATCATTTACAGGTAAAACATTGACACTAGTGTTAAGTCAACCGTCTGTTTTCGGGTTCGTAAAAAGTCGATTTTGTTAAATAACACTCCCCTACCCCTCTTCCCGATACCTATCGGGAGGGAATATAGATGACTTTTTGCGAACCCTAACTGACAGTTAACTATTGACTTAACACTAGCAACCTGAACAAAATATATCTATAAACGACCACTTCTTCGTTTGTCAGTCAGTTCACCATGTCTTTTTTATGTAAAACCTTAGCTTCAGTAATTTCAATATTTATCGTAACGATGCACCCACATCTGCCTGTTCGGCCGCAGATGAAGTGTATCGGTTTTAATTGAGCACAGAAAAATAGACTCACGAGGTTTTTGTTTGCGACAGGCAAGGACTATTTGTTCGATGTGGCCTGACCATTTTTATGGTCTACCGCAATTGATTCTGTTTCAGGCTGAAAAATCATCGGTGCTGGCAGCTATTTTTTTGAGGTCCTGGCATTTATACTTGACAATAAAACCAAGCCATATTTGTCATTTTTTATTCGAATCGAAATTTTCATTAAATGAAATCCTGATAATTTTAAGATTTGTTGATAAATTTTAACTTTGCGAACTGGCAAAATCATTAAAATTCAGGCCCTGCTACCATGGCCTGTTTTTAAGGATAACAGGCTACAAATTAAAACTAATAACTATGTCTATAACAAGAACTTTTGGAAAAGGAATAGATGAGAATACCCATATTGACAACGAAAAGCTCGTGCAATACATTAACCTGAAACTTGCTGCACTTGGCTATCCGGTGTATAAAAAAGGGGACATCTCGCACTTTCTCGATATTACCACCCCCCTACTCAATAATTATCGAGAAAAATCCAGGTTGCTTTCAAGCCACTTATCTCCCATCGGCAGAAGGATTCAGGATTTCCTGGACGACTATTTAAAAGATATTCCTGAAATCAGTGACATTCACCTCCCGGAGCACCCTTTTATCCTCGACAGTCATGGGATTGCCAGGATGCTTTCCATGCCTCCGGAAAGCGACAAATATGAAACAAATATAGTGTCTTCCTACCGCGTGGGACAGGGAATTCTACACAACCCAAAAGAGGATCGGCGCACTACAAAGGGTGTGTTTCACGTTTGTGAAGGAGGTCTACCCATTGCAGACGATAAAAAAGCCGTTCCTAAAATCACCTTTGCCCGTCTGCTCCTGGCTGCCATCAACCCACCAAACGAGCTCATGCGATTGCCATTTACGGCAGATCAGGAAGAAAAAGCCGAGCTGTTTGTAAGCCTCTTGTTGCGACCGATCGTCGTTCCCGAGGTTCCTGGAATTATAAAAGAAAAATCAATGGAGATACGGTTTTTTGCACCTGGAAATCTCGTAAGTAACCTTGATTTTGTGGAGTCGATCTTTGGTAACGCCGGAGATCCGCATTTACCTGAAAATGACGCTGCACTGGATGCAGAAAGTTGGACGGGCCACACCGGCTGTATATTCCTGGCCCCTCACCTGATCAATCTTACGAAAAAAGAACTGGGACTTCCCCACTACGACCATGCCACAGAAAGGCAGCGACGCGACGGTATGTGCTGGAAAAATGACAAGGAAAAATATAATGATGGTGGTGCATTTAAAGTAACAGCCCGGGATCAGAGAGGAGTGGTAGTAACACTAATTGCTGACAATTATTATGGATACTGTAAGAAGGAAGTAAAAACACAAATCAGTTTTTCTGCCAACTTATATGGCCTCGCGGAGGAAGAACATGCCGGTGGCGCCATTGCTTTCCCTAGTTATGACCTGGGAGAAAAATTCCATCTGGACAATCGCCTCCCTACCAATAACATGACTTTTAGTGACGTGGCGAAAATGTATGGCGATATCATGGAAGTAAAACCCGAGGGGTATGGCCTGGATAAGGAGCATTCAAAGATTGTTTACGTGCCTGAAAACTCACAATTCGATCTAAACAGACAGTCTATCACCTGGGAAAAGGACGGCAAGGAAGAAAATATCAAATTGCTCCCAAACAAATACTACATTTTGCCAAGCGGTTATAAAATTGAAATGACTAAACAGTTAGGTGGTCCTCGTTGGCATTTGATCGGAACACTGGCGGAGGGTACCTTATGTCACAAACCCTGCACGGTTTCAGGTGGAGGAAAATCAGAGATTTCAAAGTCCATACAAGATGCCATGATCCAGGGGCCGGTGATCGTGGCAGATATCCAAAAAGATTTTGATGAAGTGGAGAAAATCATGAAAAAAGATTTTTCCAAGCGCTTCAAGGAAGAGTATGACAACCCCAACCCCACCCGATCTATTCTCAGTCCAAAAAGATCACTTGGCTCGGTCATCAAATTATTTACCCCGTCTGATGAGTATTCGGACGAATACAATAAATGGCTGGCTGATATCCCACAAAGAATAAAAGATCTGATCTACGTGGTGAAACGACATTACAGGAGGGAATGGGATGAAAACTGGAGGTCACATTTTTCGGTTGACATCATCAATGGCACACCTGGGAACGAACTTCGTTTTGAAGGCAAGAAGCTATTTGCCAGCTACTTACGCGTGGGCCATGATCTGGATAACTCCTGGAGAATTTTTCAGGTACGTCAGGATTTTAATGCTGCCCAAAAAGTTCAGGTAGAAGATGATATATCGGCATCCATTGTTTTAAGCACAGATAAATTCAAATATCTTAACCCTGATTATGTAAGCTCAAGTGTCAAAATCCTGAAAAACTGTGAGTCAAGGTTATTTCAGCGTCCTGACGACTGTATCATCAAAGGCTACGATAAACAGGGTGAGCTAGACCTATCGAGCCCAAATGCATTCATATCAAATTTTGAACCTTTGACCCGGGACCAGGTAAAGGAAATCAAAGAAGACGCCATTGGTTTTGACTTGTACACTGAACCGGTAAAGAAACTGATCAATGATTTTCTCGAGAATGATTCACCCGATTATCTGGTCATACCCTCAGAACCCAGGTTGGTCAACGGCGTTCCTACGAAAAACCCAAGGTATTTACAAACCAGGCCGGACCTGGTCAACCCCTATGGAAAACATTTAGCCGAAAAGGGTACAAGGCTGTTTAGAAAAGTCCCATTACACGCCCCGGTTTATTTACCTGTGAATGCGGTACTTCCCGGTAGAAGGAATAACCCGGCAGATCCCGAACACAATGTTCCGCCACTGGCGCTATACAACCCTATCCATTACCAGGAATTACCGGAGTTGTTCATAGACTTCATTTGCAGTGTGACAGGTAAATCACCTTCCACCACAGGCTTTGGCTCTGAAGGAGCGTTAACAAAAGGACCGTTCAATATGCTGATCCCGGCCTCCGACCTGAACAACGCGTTTTTATCATTTATTCTTACCGATACTCCGGGCTTCTCTTCTGCTGCGGGGTACATTGGCCCAAAATACCGGATTGACCATGACATTAGCCTTTTAATTCCTGAAATTTGGTGCAGGATGTCAGTGAAAGAACGTAATCCGGAATACCTGATCAAAAACAAGTACCTCGACAAGGTGGAAGATTTTGAATATAATGGTAAAAAAATCGAGGCCTCGTTGCTGGGATACCGGATCAACATCAAATTTGTCCACCACTTCCTGGGAAGGATATTCAGCAATCCGGATGCTGTGTTAAAAGACGAAATGTTAAAACCTGAATTGCAAGACCTGGGTACTTTTGCCGCGTCTGTCGACAACCTGGTGGTAACCCAAAAACGTGTGGCCGAGGGGTATATGCGGGATGGCACCTATGAACTACTCTGTCCACCGCTGCGGGCTCTGGTTAGCATCATGGTGAATGGAAATTACGAAGGCAAAGACCGGCGCCATCCGGACATCAGAAATATGTTTACCAAAGAGGAAGTGCTTAAGAGTGATTGGTATAACAGAAGGCTAAGCATCAAGCAGGAAAGAGATATTGCATTCTGGACAAAGAACATTGAATACCTGGAAGCCTTTATGGCCAAGAAAAATTTCCGGGAAGCTTCATTGCGCCTGAACGTCCCTTCTAAGCTGGAGACAGCAAAGGCGAATTTTAAAAAGGTGAGTTCCAGGAAATACCTGAAGGAACTGGAAGGTACCATCGGCGCTGATCCATTGGTACTCGAAGATTAATTTATATTAATTGTTAAGTTGTTGTAAAAGGTGAATGCATCCCATTGTATTCACCTTTTTTTATGGTCGATTTGCCTTTCATCATAATCCTTTCGTTTCCTTCTCCTTTTTTGTTAATATTAATACACTTAGCACTCTGTTTATAAACTGTCAACATAAACACGATTCAACATGAATGATAGAAGAGATTTTCTGAAAGCGGGATCGATAATGGCGGCTGCCGCCTTGATGACCCCCTTTACTAGTTTTGGAAAAAAGCAATTGGCAAGAATTGCTTTGAATAGCCCGTCGGGCAAAAAGAAAATTGGCGTACAGATCTATTCTGTGCGTGACGCTTTAAAGGAAGATTTCGAAGGGTCTGTGAAGAAAATTGGCGAGATGGGCTTTGCCTACATCGAGGCTTTTGGGCTTGACCTGGATGGTAAACTTTACGGTATGGCCCCGTCTGAATACAAAAAGATTGTGGAAGACAATGGTATGAAGGTAATATCGAGCCATGCATCCTACTTCACAAAAGACAAGGCTGCAAAAGTCATTGAGGCTTCACAAGAAGTTGGATTGGAATACATGTTTGTGCCCTGGCTGAACCAGGAATTCAGAAATGATTACATGAAAGTGGCTGAGACGTTAAATGAGGTGGGCACCGAATTTAAAAAGGCCGGGATCAAATTTGGCTACCATAATCACGATTTCGAATTTGAAAAAGTAGGCAACAAATATGCCCTGGAGGTCTTGCTTGAAAACACTGATCCGGACCTGGTATGTTTTGAGCTGGATCTATATTGGGTGGTAAAAACGGGAGCCGACCCCCTGGCGCTCATCAATAAATATCCGGGCAGGTTTCATTCTTACCATGTAAAAGATGCGAATAAAGCCCTCGATCAAACAACCGTAGGCACTGGGATTATCGATTTTAAAACATTGCTTGCCGAAAAGAAAAAAGCAGGATTGCAGTATTATTTTGTGGAAGACGAACGGACAGAAACCCCATTTGAAAATATCAAAGGAGCAATCGACTATCTGAATAAATTGAAAGTATAAAAATTTGGAAAGATCTTAGAGTCAAAAGCAGGATCGGAAGGTTCTGCTTTTTTTATTGGGTGATTTTTGGATTGAGTGATTGAGTGATTGAGTGATTTGGTGATTGAGGTCATTTTTCAATTTTTTTTTGTATCATAGTGTAAATAATAAGTTCACTACCAATACGATCATTAATATTTCCATTATTAAAGCTAAGAACAGCCCACCAAAAAATCCACTAGCAGGTTCAACAACACCTTCTTTAATTATAACCGTTCTTGACTTCAATCGACTGGATTTAAAAGCATGCCCTTCTGGAAGGAGAATTTCCTTCATATTCCCATCCTTATCCAAAAATTGAATTCGTGGTAAAAGTGTAAAAAGACAAGATCGGAGTTCCAATTATTTTGATCCAAATCATTTGATGTCAAAAAATTTACAATGACCAAGACTTGCCGATTTCCTCAAACGGTATGCAACCTTTCTGTTCGCCGGGGATCGGATCGTACGCTAACTCATTTTTTCCGATATGCTCTGAAGTAAAATATCCGATCAAAGTAAATTGCTTCACCCTTCGGAAAAAATCCAATGGAGGTTGTTCTCCTATCGGACTTCCCCACACACTCATCACAAATTTGTTGGTTTCTTTGGCAAGGGCCTTCACTACTTCCTGCTTTTCATTTTCAGAGAGCTCATGAAAAGCTTTGCCATACATTTCATTCGTCAATTCAACAAATCGTTGATACCCATTTCGCACATGTTCCCGGTCGGAGGGTGTTAAGGTCTCGGCCATCATCAGATCAACAAAAATATCCACCTTCAATTCCGCTGCTGAAGGGGTATCGGTCTTTGGTAAAATCACATCAGTCAAAGCCGAGATGTTAAGCGCTTCTTCATCATTAAAAAAAACAGGCTTCCATTCCAATCGCTTTTGCTGTTGGCAGGATTGAAACAAAGAAGCTATGGTACTTCCTGATACTGTCAATCCAATTAATAAAGCCGTATTTTTTGTTGCATCTCTCCTCTTCATAAATTTTGTTTTTTAAGTTCTTCCACAGCAAAATTGGCGGCCCGGGCGGTAAGAGCCATGTATGTCAACGAGGGATTAACGCAAGACGAGGAAGTCATGCATGCCCCATCAGTCACAAATACATTTTTAGCACTATGGACTTGATTCCAACCATTCAACACAGATGTTTTTGGGTCCTTGCCCATCCTGGCTGTTCCCATTTCATGAATTCCATGACCAGGAGAACTTTCATCATCAAATGGGGCAATATCTTTAAATCCGGCTGCATCGAGCATGTCCACGGCATCTTCTCTAATCTGTTTATTAATTGCCTTTTCATTCTCCTTAAATTCACAATCCATGGCCAGCAAGGGTTGGCCCCATTTATCGGATTTAGTCGTATCCAATGTTACCTGGTTCTCATGGTAAGGAAGGCATTCACCAAATCCTGTAATAAACATTCCCCATCCACCAGGAGTCATGAGTTTGTCCTTAAAATCAGCTCCAAAATCATCTGAATTAATGCCAGAACCCCACTCTGATCTACCTGCCGCTCCCTGATAGCCAAATCCGCGAAGAAATTTATCCGTCTTTGTCTTTTCATCAAGATTGACATACCTGGGAATATAAATTCCATTCGGCCGCCTGCCTTTATAATATTTATCCTCAAAACCTTCTATGGAACCCATGGCGCCTACTTTATAGGTATGATCCATCAAATTGTGTCCTAACTCACCACTGTCATTCCCAAACCCATTTGGAAAACGATCTGACGTAGAGTTTAACAGAATAAATGTAGTGCTTAAAGTAGACGCGTTTACAAATATGATCTTGGAATAGAATTCAGTCATTTCATTGCTTTCCGCATCAATTACTTTAACTCCAGTGGCCCTGCCTTTTTGATCATCGTACATGATTGAATTGACAATGGAAAATGGGCGGATGGTAAGGTTGCCTGTTTTTTCTGCGGCAGGAATAGTCACGGCATTGCTGCTAAAATATGCTCCATATGGACACCCTCTTGAGCATCGGTTTCGGAATTGACACTTACCCCGGCCATTTAAAGGCTCCGTCAGGTGTGCTACTCTTCCTATGGTCATATACCTTCCTGGGAAATTTGACTCAATTTTTTCTTTGGTGTACTCCTCCACGCAATTCATTTCCATAGGCGGGAGGAAATGGCTGTCTGGCAGGTGTGGCAAACCCAAGGCCTGACCACTGATCCCTGCAATTTTTTCAACATAGCTGTACCAGGGTTCAATATCCTTGTAGCGAATGGGCCAATCAATTCCATGACCATCCTTTGCATTAGCCTCAAAATCGAGATCACTCCATCGGTAGGTTTGTCTCCCCCAAAGCAGGGACCTTCCTCCCACCTGATGTCCGCGAACCCAAACGAATGGCTTCACTTCAGTGTATGGATTTTCCAGGTCATTAGCAAAAAAATACTTATTGTCCTCGCCTATAAAGCCAATACTATTGGGGATATAATGTTTCTGCTGTTCTTCAAGTGTTAATGCACCTCTTAAATCGTGATCCCATGGATCCTTGTTCATTGTAGGATAATCCTGTACATGCCGTACCATTCTGCCCCTCTCCAACACAAGCGTTTTTAGTCCTTTCTCGCACAGCTCTTTCGCCGCCCATCCCCCACTTATCCCGGACCCAATAACAATGGCATCATAAGTGTTTTGCCGGACAGCCTTCGTATTAATATTAGCCATTCTCTCTTCTTTTTTTTGGAATCAAAGTTTAATATAACCAAAGCGACCACAACAAATTAACAACTTATTTCATCGGTTGATTTTAAAATTCTATTTTCATCATTTGATTACTAAACCCAAGTGAATGCATACCTTTCAAACCACCGTAGATGATTTTCATACCCAGCTTTGGCGGTTTCATTTTTTGGTACCGGAAGACATAGCATCGCTATATGTGAATGGTGATAACCGGCGGGTTATATGCACATTGGCCGGGGGAGTTAAAATCCAAAGTGCCTTGATGGCTTCAAATAATGGCTGGTTCGTGCTGATGAACCATCAGGTCCGGGAAGCGCTGGGGGTGCAGGAGGGCGACAAAATCACCGTGCAGATTGAAAAAGATCATTCCGAATACGGCCTTCCCATGCCAGAATCCTTCGCTGTTTTGCTGGATCAGGACGAGGCAGGTGCCGACTTCTTTAAATCACTTACCATGGGAAAACAGCGCAGCCTGGTATACATCGTGGGAAAAGTAAAAAATGTAGACAGCCAGATCAATAAAGGCATGGCGATTTTAGACCATCTGAAAGAAGTAAAGGGAAAGCTTGATTTCAAGCAATTGAATCAAAAGATCAAGGAATATAATAATCGGGGGAAGATGTTTTAATCAAACTTGACAAGTTGGAAGCCTCCCTTTACCAGAATACTTTCCCTGGAATTAAATATTTCCACATTTTTTATTTCAATAAATTCAGTGCTTTTTCGACCTGTCAATACTTCCCTCAGTTCAAATATCAGATCAGAGGATTCCTCGTCTGAAGTGACAAGGACATAGCTTTTATCAACATCTTCAAAAACAGCTTCCAATGGCAATGACCAGGTGGCTGTTGTATCGGTCAGGATGGACGCCTCAATGTACATGCCCGAAATAAATGGCAGCTCCTCGTTCTCAATATGGCCGTGTATTTTTGCCAGCCTTTTCTCTTCATCAATCGATTTTGAGACTAAATGAACTTCTCCCTCAAACGTTTCATCAGAATAATCCGGAACACGGTATCGGATAGGCTGCCCTTCCCTGATTTGTAGTACTTCCTTTTCAAACACCTGTAACTCCAGGTGCTTATGGTCCAGGTTAACTATTTCCAGAAGTTCGTCGGTTGGCTGAACGTACATACCGTTGTTAACATACGATTTCGAAATACTCCCTGAAATCGGCGCAATTACCTTTGCATTTGGTGAGAATTTGCCTCTCTCCACCTCTTTCAGGTCAATATGCAACAACTCCAGTTTTTCCCGCAATGCATTAACTCTCGCCAGGGAGCTTTGATAATCACTTTTTGCCTTCAAAAAGTTTTTTTGGGATGAAATGTTTTCTTCAGATAAGATCTTTTGTCGGTCAAACTCGGCTTTCAAAAATCCAATTTGTTCTTTCAAACTCAGGTATTCCTGCTGCATCTCAATGAAATCGGGATTCATAATGGTAACCAAGAACTGGCCTTTTTTTACCTTATTCCCCTCCAGGAGATGAATGTTTTGAACGTATCCACCAAATAGTGCGCTGACATGTGCCCTGTTTTCCGGCGGAACATCAATATAGCCATTAGCATGTACCGGATTAGCAAACGGCCTCCTTTCAAGCTTACCTAATGTCATAACACCATTTTCAAATTGTTGCCGGGAGATCAAAATATGATCAACAGGAACATTGGTCGAATCTATAGACGCGATATTTCCATTTTGCTCATTTTTGTGAGCGCAATCCATGAAGGCTGCAGCCAATAAAAACAATATGAATTTCTTTTTCATCAACATTGCGTTAAAGAGTAATATATTTTAATTCATAATAAGTGCGATTGTACATCTTGACACTTTCCAAAAATTCGGATTCAATTTCCTTGGCATGGTCAATCGTCTGGACATACTGTAGAAAATCTATTTCTCCTTCCTTGTAGCTTCTGGTGGCGGTATTGAGAAGTTCCCAGGCCAGCCTGCTACCGGTTTCATGGTAGTAGTTGATGGCTTCCTCATATTTGTCCATCTGAGCCCTCAAGACGTCAATTTTTGCCTGTATTCTGCGTTGATAATCCAGCAGCCGTTTGTTCTCTATTTCTACCTGAATCCGGGAACATTGAATCTTTGCTTGCTGTGATCCAAAGAATATCGGAATGTGTACACCGATTTGAAGCCCTTGATAGACTCGCGCATTTTCATTGCTGTTAGTACCCTGAAAGTATTCCAGACTGAGGTCGGGCAGCAGTTTGTTCTTCTCCACCTGATTCAGCGCTAATGCAGCGTTTTGGGCATGCTCGTAATACAAGATCTCCGGGCTTTGCTTCAGTTCAAAGGAAGCATTGTCAATCGGTAATAAGCTTTCTTCAGATATTTCAAACGCAGAGTCTGTCTGAACGAGCTGATACAAGTTCTTATAGGCGATGTCTCTTTCTTCCCTGAGTTGAAGCAATCTTGTACGTATCTGGTTGCTCCTGGCTTCAGCCGTTAGTTTTTCCAGATAATTCGTTTCCCCTAACTCATACCTCCTTTCGGCCGCCTGGGAAAATTGATTGTACAGGCTATCTAAAAACAGGGCAATCCTGGTTTTATGTTTCACATAGATGATCTCATTGTAGGCTTGCGAAACGTTTTTTGATAACTCCCTGAGCCTAACCTGATAGTCTGCCTGTTGCATTTCATATTGGTACCCTGCAAATCTCTTTTGAGACATGTAAACCGTGGGAAACTCAAGGTATTGGCTTACTCCCCACACCGCGATCGGGTATCCGTTTTCCGCAATATTGTTTTCGTCAGAGTTGTAATACACTTCTGTCTTGTGAAGGTTCCACGATTGTGCCGACAGTTTTTGCTTCTGCTGCACCTTCAATTTTTCAGATTTTAACTCGGCATTTTGTTGACTGGCGAGATCGATAATGCCTTCCAATTCACCGGGTTCATTCTGTGCGAATACAGTAGCGGGCAACCCTATAAATACAGCTAACAAAACCAGCACTGTGATGAGTGGCTTTAGTTTTTTCGAATTGTTTCTCTTTTCCTGGAACATTGCATATAAAACAGGTAAAACCATCAATGTTAAAAGCGTGGAAGTGACCAAACCACCAATGACAACAGTCGCCAGAGGACGTTGCACTTCTGCCCCTGATGAAGTCGATAGAGCCATTGGAAAAAATCCCAGGGCCGCAGCAGAGGCAGTTAGCAACACCGGACGAATCCGTTCACTGGCACCTTTGATAATAAGTTCATTAATCGATTGTAAACCATTGTTTTTCAACTCTTTAAAGTGCTCTATCAATACCAATCCATTCAGGACAGCGATTCCAAACAATGCGATAAAACCAACCCCTGCGGAGATACTAAACGGAAGCCCTCTTATCCACAGCAGCAACACTCCTCCAACGGCTGCCAATGGAATAGCTGAGTAAACCAGCAACGCCTGCTTGAAGGACCCGAGGGCAAAGTGTAGCATGATAAATATGAGCAATAGCGCTATAGGTACAGCCAACTGTAATCGTTTTGTAGCAGAACGCAGGTTTTCAAATTGCCCACCATATGAAACCGAATAACCGGAAGGTAAAGTAAGCTCCGAATCAAGTATGGAGCTGATATCTTTCACAACAGATTCCATATCGCGGTTCCTGACGTTGATACCGATCACGATCCTACGCATGGTATTGTCCCTGGAGATCTTCGCAGGCCCGGCGGTGTAGTCTATTTCGGCCAATTCCCGCAAAGGTACCTGGCTGTCTGACTCCGGAAGTGCAATGTATAATTTACCTAAACTCGAAAGGTCCTCACGAAAATGCCCCTGGAGTCGTAATGTGAGATCAAACCTTCGTTCTCCTTCAAAAATGCTACCGGCAGAAATCCCGGAAAAAGCGAGCGATACATATTCATTTAAATCGGAAACATTTAGCCCATACTTGGCCAGCTTTTGCCTGTCGTATTTTATCATCACCTGTGGAAGGCCCTCTACCTTTTCGACGATGATATCTGAAGCTCCTTCCACACCGCTAATCAGGCGCTTTACTTCATTTGCTTTTTCTGCCAAAATCTTCATGTCCTCCCCAAATATTTTTATGGCAACGTCCGCTCTTACACCAGTTATCAATTCATTGAAGCGCATTTCTATGGGTTGGGTAAATTCATATTCCAGCCCGGCAATCAGCTCCAATTCCGATTTTATTTTGTCTGCAAGCTCGTCTTTTGAGGAGGCAGATACCCATTCAGATTTCGGGGAAAGCTTAATAATGACATCTGCTTCTTCCATGGACATGGGATCTGTAGGTACTTCAGCCGCCCCAATCCTGCTTACCACTTGATCTACTTCGGGGAATTTATCCAGCAGGATTTGCTCAATTTCTGTGGTAATCTCAATGGTTTCGCTAAGTGATGTCCCCGTTTTTAGTACCGGCTGGATGACAAAATCTCCTTCATCAAGTGTGGGAACAAATTCTCCTCCCATTCTAGCAAATAAAAATACCGAAACAGCTAAAAGAGCCATGGATGATCCCAGAACGATATTCTTGTGCCCAAGCGCCCAACGAATAACCGGCAAATACATTGACTGAAGACTTTCCATTAAGCGTTCCGAAAATGACTTTTTATTGGACCTGGGAGGTCGTAGAAATAGAGAAGACACTACGGGAACATAGGTAAAACAAAAAATCATCGCCCCGATCAATGCAAAGCAAAAAGTCTGGGCCATGGGCGCAAACATTTTTCCCTCTACACTGCGCAAGGATAATATGGGAATAAATACTATGATGATGATTAACTGACCGAACACGGCCGATTTCATCATTTTACTGGCCCCGGTAAAGCTGATTCCATCCATTAGGACTTTCCTTTCTTCACCACGCAAATTTTCCAGGCTGCCCTTTTTCTGGGTAACACTAAAAGCAATGAACTCTACGATGATAACCGCCCCGTCAATGATAATCCCAAAGTCGATCGCACCAAGACTCATCAGGTTTGCATCGATATTGAACACATACATAAGAGAGATGGCAAACAACAAACTGAGCGGAATGACTGAAGCTACTACCAGTCCCGACCTGAAGTCGCCCAGCAGTAGTATCACCACAAAAATCACGATCAAACAACCCAACAAGAGGTTTTCGGTAATGGTTTCGGTGGTACGGTCTATCAGCTCAGATCTTTCCAAAAAGCCATTGATATAAACTCCCTCTGGCAAAAGGACCTGAATTTCTTCCACCCTCTCTTTGACATTATTGATGATTTCCCGGGAGTTTCCTCCTTTTAACATCATAATCTGGCCCAGCACTTTTTCCCCTTCACCATTTCCTGTGATCGCCCCAAAGCGATTGGCGTAGCCAAATTTCACTTCTGCCAGGTCCTTTACAAAAACCGGGATTCCATCCACCCGGTCTATTATAATGTTTTCAATATCGCTTATCGCCTTCGCAAGCCCCTCGCCCCTGATAAAATAGCTTCTGTTTCCTTTTTCTATATACCCTCCTCCGGTAACACCATTATTTGCTTTCAGCGCACGAAACACTTCGGGCATTGTCATGTTAAATGCACGAAGCTTTTCCGGGTCAACGGCCACCTCATATTGCTTGAGGTAGCCTCCCCATGTATTGATTTCGACTACTCCCGGAATCCCGGACAAGTGCCGTTTTACAATCCAATCCTGTATCGTGCGCAAGTCCATGGCGGAGTACTTTCCCTCATAGCCCGGCTTCGTGTCAAGCGTATATTGGTAAATCTCACCCAGCCCGGTAGAAATAGGTCCCATAAATGGTTCGCCGAAGGACTCGGGAATATTATCTGTTGCTGCTTTAATTTTTTCTGCGATCAATTGCCGCGGAAGGTAAGTACCCATTTTATCATCAAAGACAATGGTCACCACCGAAAGCCCAAACTTGGACACTGATCGGATCTCCCGCACTCCCGGTAAATTGGCCATTTCCAACTCTACAGGATAGGTGATGAATTGCTCAACGTCCTCTGTGGACAAATTCCGGGAAGTAGTGATCACCTGCACCTGGTTATTAGTAATATCCGGAACAGCTCCAATAGGCAGTTGGGAGAGTGCAAACAGGCCAAAAGCTATAACCGACAAGGTAAACAAGACCACAATCAGCTTATTGCGTATACTGAAAGCAATAATATTCTCTAGCATAATCTACTTTGATATTCACATGACAAAAGTAGCTCAGCATGCATTAGGGGATTCTGAGTATTTTCTTAAGATTTCCTTAAAATTAAAGGTGTTTACTGGTAAAATTAAGTGATACGGTGGTTCCTACTCCATATTGACTTTGTAACGATATTGTTATCCCTAGAAGATCACAAAGCCTTTTCACAATGGACAATCCCAGACCGTTACCTTTGGTTTTGGGGTAAATCAGAGCGTCAGATCGATAAAACCGCTCAAATATTTTCGACAATTCCTCCTCGCGAATTCCTATTCCCTGGTCCCTGATTTCACAAATAACCTGTCCGTTAAAATCATGCAATGATAAGGAGATAACCCCACCTGTTTTTGAATATTTAATTGCGTTCGACAATAGATTCTCAATTATGATGTCAACGAGATAGGGATCAGATGTAATTTGAATAGCATACGGAACAGAAATATCGATCTTTAGGTGCTTCTCTGAAATGGTAAATTGAAGCCTGGAAAGTACATTTTCAATCAATTCAACTAAATCAAAAACCTTGTTTTCTAAAGCTTCCAGTTGTCCATCAAACCTGGCCAATAGCAATAATTGATCTACCAGATGATTCATCCGGTTTATTTCGAGGATGGAATATTCTATTTTCTCTAAATATTCTTCTGTTCTTCGAGGTTTTCGAATGAGCACTTCCAGTGTTCCTTTAAGTATCGCCAAGGGGGTCCTTAATTCGTGGCTTGCGTCAGAAGTGAATTGCTTTTCTCGCTTCACAGCGTTTTCGATCCGATCTAACAGATCATTGATCGTCACCACGAGGGTGTGTAATTCATCCTTGTTGATGGGAATACTAATGCGTTGGCTTAAATTTTCACGCGTTATTAAATTTGCAGTATCAATGACATCAATGATGGGCCGGATACTTCGACTAACAATAAGCCTGGCCACCAAAAACAAGATGATCAGTACCACGGGCAAAGCCGTGAGTAGGATCCTTTTCAAATTTGAAAGTACCATTTGGGAATCTTCCATTGACATGGCAACCAATAGATATCCATAGCTTTTATCGTTTTTCGAAATGGAGACCTGAATCTGTCGAATGGCTTTTCCGGAAAGTTTAGTATTATAAAATTTATCTTCTTCTTGCGAAGGCAAATAAACCAGATTTCCTTCTTTTAAATTGGGAGACTTGGTGATTAAATGCCCTTTGTCATCAATAACTTGTACAAACACCGGATTAACCTCTATTGTGCGATGTTCTCTTTCCAACCATTCAACTTCATCCTTAAAACTCAAGGTATCATTTAAAATAGTCAATTCACTTCTGTGTTTATCTACTTCATAATCCAGGTCATTATTAAGGTGGTAGTAAACAGTAGCGCTCACAATAAAATATATCATGAAAAACACCAAAATGACTACAGTTGCTGTAGACAGCATATAGTACAAGGCGATACGGTTCTTGATGGAAAGATTCATAATTCTTTTGCGATATACCCTACTCCGCGAATGGTTTGAATATACTCTTCATCCTTACCTAATTTTAGCTTTTTACGAAGGGAATTAATATAAACATCTATCACCCCGGTATTGTATTCAAAGTGTATATCCCATACACTTTCAATTATCCTCGTTCTGCGACAAACTTTGTTTTTATTCCTTAACAGGTATTCTAACAATGCAAATTCTTTCTGTGTCAGAAAAATTTCATCCCCACCTTTAAAAACCTGGTGTGATTCTGTATCTAATTTGATGCGTCCCAGTTGAAATACGGCATGTTCTCCTTTCTTGGTCCTGAATTGTACTTTAATCCTTTCAAGTAATTCTTCAAAACTGAAAGGTTTCTTAATGTAATCATTGGCACCTGCCTGCAATCCAAAAATCGTATCTTGTACCGTGTCTCTTGCCGTTAAAAAGATAATGGGAACTGTCGCATTTTGTTTTCTAAACTGACGACAGACTTCAATGCCACTTAAACCGGGTATCATCCAATCTAAAAGAAGTAAGTCATAATTTTCAGTCAGTGCCAGGTGTAAACCCTGGTTTCCATCAGTAGCGATGTCTACCGAATAGGACTCTTCTTCTAAACCTTGTTTTAAAAAATTTAGGATTCCGATCTCATCTTCAATGATTAAAATGCGCATATTCTAGCAAGCCCAATTGGGGATTGACCATTTTTAAATGAAAAAAAAAATTGGCGCCAACTTGATTCCATCATTTAAAATTAGACAAACTGAGCTTAAATTTTATTTAGCAATTCTTAAAATTAGCTTAAGATTTTTGATGAGATCAACTGTTTTGATTGATTATATTGACTATTTGATGCTTTGGTGGCACACCTGTCTGCCGCCACACCTGTTTTCCATTCTTAAAAAGCATCACCGTTGGCACTCCCTGAATTTGATATTGAGCCGCCAAATTTCGATTTCGGTCTACGTCTATCTTAATCACCTTAACCTTGTCCTTCAACGCCCCTGCGATATCTTTTAACATTGGCGAAAGAATTTTACAGGGGCCGCACCATTCCGCATGAAAATCAATTAAAACCAGAGGAGCTGAATTGATAATTTGATTGAAACTGCTCTTTTTCATACCAATCAGTTTTATTTCGATTTAATAATAATATTCTATCATAAAGCCCAATAATTCAACTTTATTTAATTTGAAACAAATTAATATTATTGTTGTATATACAATCATGCAAATAGAGTTTAACGAACAATAAAAATGAGAACAATTAAGAAAATCCACGATTCAGAATACCGCCCAATTGCCGACTTGATCACTTACTCTCCCATGCCGAGCGCCAGGCTTCAACAAGTTGATCCATTTATATTTCTTAATCATCACGGTCCGCAGGAATACCCCAGGAATAACCATGGACTTCCATTTGGCCCACACCCCCACCGCGGAATGGAAACGGTAACGTTCATCATTGACGGAGACATCATGCACAAAGATTCAGGTGGCCATGAAAGTATCATCCAGGCGGGTGGAATTCAATGGATGACGGCTGGAAGCGGCCTGATCCACGCTGAGGTTTCTTCGGACAAATTCAAGAAGCAAGGGGGCAAAATGGAAATCCTCCAGCTTTGGCTCAACCTCCCGGCAAAACATAAAATGGCGAAACCTTTCTACAAGGGCCTTCAAAAAAATGAAATACCCACCCTGGAATTGAATAAAGGAAAAATTCGTACTCAAATTATTTCCGGGAATTGGTGGGAAGCGACGGGAGCTTTCGAATCCATCAGTGATATATCGCTTGCTACATTTTACCTGGATGAAGGCAGTTCATTTGACATTGATATTCCTGTTAACCACAATGTCTTTTTCCACACTGTACGAGGCCACATAAACGTCAATGGTGGGGAGGCAAAACAATACCAATTGGTGGAATTTGAAAATGACAATACTAAACTCTCCATAGGAGCCAAATCAGACTCAATCATTATCCTCGGCCATGCAAAACCCTTTAATGAACCCATGGTTGCCCAGGGCCCATTTGTGATGAATACCCAGGAAGAAATCCAGCAAGCTTATCGTGATTACCAAAATGGAAAATTTGGAAGCTGGAATCATTAGTATTTACTTTACCTAAAAAAGTGAATGGAGATTGTCGGACTTATTCCCGCTGCCGGGCGGGCAACCCGCCTTGGAAATATTGATCGAAGTAAGGAGCTACTTGAAATTGACTTCCAGGGAAAAAGGCAGGTAATCTCTAAGTTTCTCATAGACAATTACAAAGAAGCGGGAATCAGGAACATTCATTTTATCATTCGGGATGGCAAGTGGGATATTCCTGCCTTTTATAATAATGGGAGTCGATTCGATATTCATGTTGCTTACCAGTTAGCGAAATATCCGTACGGCGTTCCATTTACACTTTATGAGGCAACACACTTTATTTCGGACAGATATGTAGCCCTGGGATTTCCGGATATGTATCTCACCCCAACGAGTGCTTTTGATTCGCTTAGGCAAAAAATGGTCGCAACAAATTCAGACCTTGTGCTCGGTCTGTTTCCTGTCAAAAACACTTCAAAGTGGGACATGGTGGAGCTAAATGATAAGGGTCAGATAATTGATATCAAAATAAAACCTCAACATACCCAACTGACATGTGGATGGTCAGTGGCACTTTGGTCACCCTTATTCACACGGTATTTACAAGACAAGATCCATTTCTTTCTTAAAAACGAAGAAAAAGAACGCTTAAAACTTGAGAAACAACTTAATCGGGAAATTTATCCGGGAGACATTTTTAAAAGTTTTATATTGGAGGGGCATAAGACTGACTATGTTTTGTTCGAGGATGGCGAGTGTATCGATCTGGGCACATGGGACGACTTTAACAATTTTAATCATGACGAAAAAATCAAAAAACAATAGAGAGGGCATAGTTTACTCCACTGATTCAAGCTTTGAGTATCAATACGAGGAAGACACAGAGGAAGACACACTTCCCATACACCAGCAAGACCTTCGAATACAGTTAGATAAAAAAGCTCGTGGTGGCAAAAAAGTCACACTTATCACCGGTTTCAAGGGAACTGAGAGGGACCTCGCCGAACTTGGTAAAATGCTGAAATCCAGGTGTGGAGTTGGCGGTACTGCTAAAAATGGTGAAATCCTCATCCAGGGGGATTTCAGGGACAAGGTATTGGATCTGCTCCTGGCAGCCGGATATAAGGCGAAGAAATCTGGAGGTTAGTTGGTCTTTTTCAGCAATTTCTTCACTGCCTGCGCCTGGAGAAAATGCCGCTCTTCATGAGCGAGGATTATTTCAATTGCATCTTTAAGCGAATAAACGACATAGGAAGCTACCGGGGAAGAAATGACCCTGGTATAGTTGGACGGGCTTATTTCAGACAGGTAGGCTTTTAATTGCAACTGCATCATGTTAAACCGCGAAAGAATATCTGCTGAAATTTCACTTTGCGAGGGCTCAAATACCGGAAAAGTCTTTTGCTTCTTATTAATTGTCTCCGGTTGAACAGATTTTAAAATTATCCTGCCAAGCAACTTCGGAATAAACGGAACCCTGCCCAACCAGAACGTCCGGTAAACCCCCTGATTTATTTGTTCAATGATCTTAAAGTAAAGTTCGTTTGTAACGATGATGTGGTCTATACATTGGCCGATGCTCCACGAAACTTTATTGGGTTTAAAGTTAAGTTGTTCGAAATCCAGGGCAGAAAATTCTTCAATAAATCTGTCGGTTATTCTGCTAATTCTTTCAGTCCATGTAGTAAGCATAAAACAATAATAATTAATACGTAGACATACCTTTATATACCTTCGATTCAGATATTGACACGAGTTGCCCGTGGAAGTTAATGATACCACCCGACAGGCCGCTGACCCTGGCGGTCGAGTTGGTACCGAAACTGGCATTCAAAAATACGGTGTACGAGCTTAGCCTGCCTTGCAAATACATGGTAACGGATAAACCATTTCTTGTCTCATTGATTTCATAGCGGGTGACACGGCACTCTTCGGTCACTCCCCCTACTCCATTGTAACCTACTCCTGTATTATTACCCACTTGCAATACCGCCATGGAGGAATCAACAGCCATGAAATTCAAAAGCGAATTGACGGGTACCAAAGAGCCGGTCCTGCCACTTAAATTCTGAGCTTCGAGAACAAACCTTCTTGAATGGATTAAGGAAGTTATGTATTCTTTCTTGGCAGCCCACTGCTCTTCCTGCTCCAGCAGCCTTTCCTCTCTCTGCATTTTCTTAAGCGTCTTTTTGTCCAGGCCTTCCTGTATCTCCTGCGAGAAAACCGGAGTAAGCATCAAAAATAAAGCAAAAGAAAATAAAATAGCCTTCATATGGTTCCAAGGTAGAATAGTTCAGTTGTTATTACAATAGCCGCCGCATCATTTATATCGCTACACCAGTGGCAACATCATCTAAAGCCGTTTTATCAGCCTATAGTTAACAATGTCAATATTACTAACAAACTTGTGTTGTTCCCGCACTATCTCGAAGCCATGGCTCCGAAAGAACGGTAATGCAGCTTTACTGGAATCCGTTTGTAGCTCACTTGCCTGTAAATCTATGACCATCCGCTCCAACTCCTCAAGAATCTTCGAGGCTATCCCCATCTTTTGAAAATCGGGCGACACAAATAAATAATCAATGTATCCAGGCAACTCCAATGAACCAAAACCGACCACTGTTTTATTCTGAAGCGCCACTATGAAAAATTGCTTTTCAATTTTTTCAAGCCACCTTTCAGGAAGTTGCAAGCCTTTTTGTATCCAGGCTTCTTTTTGCTCCAGTGTGTAAATTGACTCTGGTATGCCCTCAATGCTTTGCCGGAATATATGAACAATCTGATTCCGGTCACCTGACCTCGCTCTTCTCAGGCGTAGTTCCATAAACAAAAGTAATATCTTTCGTCAGTTGGATTGGTAAGGCTGGTACGTCTTTCCTATTTTTGGGAAACTTTAGGTAACAAAATGAAACGGCTGGTTTTTAAGCTTCTTTCTTTTCTAAACAAAAAACTACTCCCCAGCTATATTTACAGGGATTTGACAAGGCTTTCCGCATTTGACAAAGCTATCGTCGGGTTTAAGATTTGGGTCACGTTAAATTATCTTGACCTTAAAAAGTAATGTCCCACTGAATCCTGAAACGGGAAGCATTGATCGTCTGGTCAGGCAGATGCAAGTTTGCTAATGAAAAATCAGTTTGCAACCTGTTCCTGAAGCCGTTCATATAGTAGTTTACCCCAAATGTCCATTCATCGCGATAGGTCGTAATATTGTCTGAGGTGTTTTCATCATCGTAAGCATACCTCAAAGCAAACTGTAATTTCTTAGTCACCCCATCAAAGAAATAGCCCGGGTAAAATCCAACTTGTCCAAAAACGCCCCTCATATCAATGATCATATCGTTTACCCGATCGTCCACCGTCTTGACGTGCAACTCCTGCAACAAGGTTAAGCCCTTATACTTCACCACAAGATCTTCGGTCCACTGATCCACTTTGTATTGGCCCGGTTCACCTCGCACAAAATCTTTAAATGGATCAAGGTAACCACCACCGGACGAAGAGAATCTTGTATATGGGCTGATATTAGTTGTTGCTGCGAATGCGAGGGCTCCTCGCAAGCCTTCCTTCTCGCTCACCTTGGAATCACTCTCTCCAATATCAATAGGACTACCCGCAAAATTCCACTGAAATCGACCGGCATACATCATGTTGTCATCGTCATTGATCGTTCCTAAAATCCCCACACCTGTATAAACAGATGCCCAATAACTAAAATTGGCAATGCGTTCCGCTCCAAAATTTCCATAGAAGGTCGATCCTAATTGACGGTCAATCGTAAAAGCGCGGGTAACGATGGACCGCTCGACCATGGTCTCTTCTGCCGATGAAATCACCCGCTCCCTGTTGTAGGGGGCTTTGTATTGGCCAACCATTACATTGAATCCCTTCCATTTTTCCACCTTCATGAAGGCATTTAGCAAGGTAGACGTAGGGAAATCATATTCGAAGTTATACTTTAAATAGTCCCTCCAGGCATGTCCTTTTATTTTTAAACGCGCCCTTCGAATGGCAAAGGTCGGCTGGACATCCGCCATAAAACCTTCGATGGACCGGGGGTCAG
This sequence comes from Cyclobacteriaceae bacterium, assembly GCA_050305935.1. Taxonomy (GTDB): domain Bacteria; phylum Bacteroidota; class Bacteroidia; order Cytophagales; family Cyclobacteriaceae; genus CAJXNP01. The sequence continues at coordinate 27,309 of JBNLGG010000017.1, forward strand.
CATCATAAGGTGTGAAAAATCGAAATTGAAAGCGAATGCCAATACTGGAAGAAAAGTTTCCGCTGGCCGATTTCAATTGCAGGCCTTTATCACTATAAGTGGCCGTGACTGGTGAAGATTTAAAAGCCTCTGGTTTTTCGTCCTGGCTAAAAGTGTTGAAAATAACGGCAAAAAGGCAACAGACCGTTAAAAAAATCCTGTTCATTAATTCTACGTTTGCTGAATTCGAATGTGAAGTTAATATGAATTGCTTAACCTTGAATTAACAATTTCTTAATTAACCAATATTTAACATAGTCTTAACATTGAGGTAATATTAGTTCAATCCTACTTTGTCAAGTTTAAAAAGCAACTCCCTGTTGTGTGTTTTCACCAACAGGAATATTATCAGGAATTGCTGGTGAAAACACACAGCAATGAACATAAATGGTAAGTTGACAAAGTAGGATTAATTAAAATTTTATTCTGAGATAACCTCCCCATTCTTTTCAGGATGGATCACTTGAAGAATGAAAGAAAACAAGATGACACAAACTGCCCCGATCACATTGTACCACAGGAAGGGAACATTCGTAAAAAACCACAGCAGTAAAATAATGGATTCGGAAATGGCGGCGGCGATGAGGGTATTCCTCCATCCCAGCTTCCGAAAGTAGAAGGCCACCAAAAAAATACCCAGTATCGTGCCATACACAAGTGAGCCCATGACATTTATGGCCACGATGAGCGAGCCAAGGCGATTGGCATACATGGCGAATAGAATAGCATACGAGCCCCAGGCCACAGTAATCCACCGGGAAGCATTTAAATAATGCTTATCACTCCCATCTTTTTTAATGAGTCTTTTATACACGTCCACAATCGAGGTACTCGCCAGGGCATTCAGCTCGGCCGCGGTCGACGACATGGAGGCTGAGAGAATAACGGCGATCAGCAGACCCACCAGTCCGGCAGGTAAAAAATTGATTACAAAAGTCAAAAAGATAAAATTGGTGTCGTTAGTATCGGCTTCCTGGTTGGCTTCTTTTATCACCTCCAGGGCCTCTTTCTTTGTTGCGCGTGTTTGCTGGTCAATATCTTTAAGTTCCTCAGTCGCCATGGCAATCCCTTGCTGGTCCTCCCGTTCAATGGCATCAAGTAAATTGAAAGCTTTTTCCTGTTTGATCTCATACTGGCCTCTAAACTCGTCCTGCAAAGCGATGTATTTTTCTCCTGCGGGTGATTCTATTGTTTGTTGCTCAACAACAGAATTAAAAAAGAGCGGTGGCACATTGAAAATATAAAATACGTAGACCAATGCCCCGATTAGCAAAATCATGAACTGCATAGGGATTTTGACAATGCCATTAAACAGCAATCCCAATCTGCTTTGTGCAATGGATGACCCTGATAGATACCGCTGCACTTGCGACTGGTCGGTACCAAAGTAGGAAAGTGAAAGGAACAATCCGCCGATCAACCCGGTCCAGATATTGAATTGGCTAGTGGGATCAAAGTCCAAATCGACCACATTCAGCCTGCCCGTTTTACCAGCAATTTGTAGTGCATCGACAAATCCGACGTCCTCCGGCATCATTTTGACCACCAATATCCCGGCAATGACCATCCCACCAAGGATGACGTACATCTGTTGCTTTTGGGTTTGTGCCACTGCTTTGGTCCCTCCCGAAACAGTGTAGGCAATTACCAGCAATCCAATGATCAGGTTAGTATAGTAAATATTCCAGTCGAGGAGGGTCGATAAAATGAGTGAAGGGGCAAAAATGGTGAAGCCGGCAGCAAGGCCTCGCTGTGTTAAAAACAGAAATGCCGTAAATACCCTGAGCACAACATTGAATCTTTTTTCCAGGAATTCATAGGCGGTATAGACCTTCAGATTGTGATAAAACGGCACAAGTGCCATGGAAATAAACACCATGGCAAAAGGCAGCCCAAAATAGATCTGAATAAACCGCATACCATCGTCGTAGGCCTGACCCGGCGCAGACAAAAAAGTCACCGCGCTCGCCTGCGTTGCCATAATCCCAAGACCCACCGTCCACCAGTTCATGGTTTTACCTCCCAACAAATAACCTTCGATATTCTTGCTTCCCCGGGACTTCCAGACACCATAGATCACGATGAACAGAAGTGTCCCTAGAAGAACGACCCAATCAAGCGTTCTCATGCAAATATTTTTGTGAAGAAGTAAAAAAGAATGATAAACAGGAGATGAATGCCAATTACCAGAAAGTACAGGTTATGCCACTTTTTCAGAATTGGCGGGGGGTCTTTGTGGCTGTCCTTATAGCTTTGTCTTTCCATTTCCATTTAAATGAAGAAGGTGTCTCCGGTCATTATAAAGGTCAATAGAAAATTTATTTTCAACATATGATAATTTATAAAGACAAAGATTGTCATGGTCAAAGGTGTCCATATCCTTCAAATGGTTGTCAGTAAGCCAGGATAACAAAATGCGCATTGCCCGGCCATGCATGCATACCAGCACTACATCTTCATCTTTCCTGGACAATATGTAATTAAATGCCTCCTGCTGCCTTCTTTTAACATCCAAGGGGCTTTCACCTTCTTCTATTTTAACATCAATGTTCCCGCTAGACCACTGGTTAATGGTCTTATAATACCGGGAATTGTTATTGGCGCTGTATTCAAGTCCTTCGGAAATTCCCCAACTGATCTCATCCAATCCAGGCAAAGCTTCGTGAGGAATTCCGTCTTTTATAAATCCATCTACCGACTGATGTGTGCGCTTCAGGGAAGATGTGTAGATTTTCTTGAAGGGGATATGTTTATAATGATTGTAAAACGCTGTAGCCTGCTCCTTACCGTTGTCGTTCAACGAAGTGTCAATCCCCCTGCCCTGTACGATTCCTTTCAAATTATATCCGGTCTGCCCGTGCCTTACTAAATAAATTTCTTTCACTTACAAATAAATTAGTTCAAAGATTTCTAAAAACTGATAGATTTACTTCCCTGTGAAAAGGAAAAGCTAATGCAACAAAACAAATTGATACTATCCTTTTTTTTATAATTTTACAGCGGGCAAAGATACAAGATTTTAAGAAAATGTTTAACCCAAACCTGGATATCAAGCAGTTAAATAAAATGCGGGAAGGCAATATGCTCGAGCACATCGGTATTGAATTCACGGAAATAGGGTCTGACTATCTAAAAGCAAAAATGCCCGTCGATCACCGAACAGTTCAGCCGCTTAACATGTTACATGGAGGAGCATCGGTCGTACTGGCTGAAACACTGGGAAGCGTGGCGGCATACCTTCAGGTGGACCCGAAAGAGCAATATTGTGTAGGGCTCGAAGTAAATGCCAATCATATTAAATCAGCCCACTACGGCGAACAGGTATTTGGAACGGTAAAAGCATTGCATATCGGCAGGTCAACCCAGGTTTGGGAGATCAGGATTGTCAATGAAAAGGAAGAATTGGTTTGTACCAGTCGCATTACCATGGCGGTAAAGGATAAAAAAAAGAACTAGAAGCATGAGGGAAAAAAGCGGGCAAATCGAATCTCCCATACAAGAAAAAGTTACACCGGAACAATTTCTTTCCAACGTTACCAACCAGCAGCTACCCCTTGCCATTTGGAGAAAACCCAATGCCGGGAACTATAGCATAGCCGTCTCCTTTAGCAGCGACACCAGGATCGACGAAGAAAACATTGAAGAGCTACAGAATGGCTTCATATTCTGTCCATTTACATCCTCGGAAAAACATCCAAGACACTTTATCAAAAATGACATTCTTCTTAAGGTGAAGGCTGACAACATACTTGAAATCAATGAGGCTATCTACCCTGATTCGAATGATCGTCTGGAAACGCTCTTTGAAAAAAATGATGCAAGAGCAGCCTTTTACACTTCACCTGACCATAGCGGGGATAATCCTCAATGCAGCCATCATTCCGACTATGTAGAATATGTATCAGAGGCGATTCAGAAAATAAAAAATGGTGAATTCGAAAAAGTGGTTCCTGGCAGAAAGGAGTCAATCACTCTCCCAAAAGGATTTGAGGCATTTTCCTTTTTTAAAGTCCTCGAACAGTCGTATCCAAATGCGTTCATTTATTTGGTAAGCCTGCCTCGACAGGGGACCTGGATTGGGGCCACCCCTGAAAACCTGATATCTATACAAAACAATTCAATTTTTAAAACTACAGCACTGGCCGGCACCCAAAAATTCCACGAAGGAATGGACCTCGTAGATGCCGCATGGCGTCAAAAAGAAATCGAAGAGCAGGCGATGGTGAGCCGCTACATCATCAATTGTTTTAAGAAAATCAGGCTGCGTGAATTTGAGGAACACGGGCCGAAGACTGTCAAGGCGGGAAATTTAATGCACCTGAAGACTGATTTTATTGTCCACATGGATGAAGTCAATTTTCCGCAGCTAGGTTCGGTGATGCTGAGACTCCTCCACCCTACCTCCGCCATCTGTGGGATGCCCCAGGAACCGGCTTTAAAATTTATTATGGAAAAAGAAGGTTTTGATCGGGAGTATTTCAGCGGCTTTCTTGGCCCGGTCAATACCGAAAACGACACTGATATCTTTGTCAACCTTCGCTGCATGAAGGTAATTTCCGGGCAATCTGCCGAGATCTTTGCAGGCGCGGGTGTTACCATTGATTCCATCCCGGAAAAAGAATGGCTTGAAACGAAAATGAAGATGGAAACTTTGCTTAAACTTCTATAAAAAACCTCGCTAAATTATTTTTATTCAAGTCACATCAATGCTATTCTTTTTGTAGTAACTTTCATAACAACTTACTTTTTTAACCACTAATTTTTATTACAATGAAGACATTAACCACACTGCTTGTGGCTTTAGTCGTTGCGATTCAGGTAAGTCACGCTCAAGAAACTGAATCAGCACCGGATAAGCCCAAAACCACCGTCAATCTGGGTATTGGCGCTGGACTCACTTATGGGGGACTGGGAGGAAGGCTCGTTGTGAACCCTTCTGAAGTATTTGGTTTGTTTGTCGGTCTCGGTTATAACCTTGACGGGCTTGGCTATAATGTCGGGCCAATGATTACGATTCCAAGTGAATCAAGGACAAAATTCTACCTGACTGCCATGTATGGCTACAACGGGGTGATTGTCATAGAAGGCCTGGAAGAACGTAATAAGACCTATTATGGAGTATCTGCAGGTGTTGGCATTAAGCTCATGTCGAAAAGAAATCCGGGTAGCTATTGGGATTTTGGACTGATAGTTCCCTTCCGGTCATCCGAATTCAAAGATGATTGGGATGACATCAAAAATGACCCGCTAATTGAAGTCACCGGCAGTCCCTGGCCAATCAATATTTGCATTGGATACAACTTCAAACTTTAGAATCGAATTAATCTCAATAAAACCCTAACTAACGATGAAAATCAAACACTTTTTGTTGGGCACGCTGATCGTGCTTAGCATAGTGCCGTCGCTGGCTCAGGAACTAAAAACGGCTCCCGAAGATAAAGCGCTGGTGTATATCGCACGCATATCTGGCCTGGGTGCAGCCATCAACTTCAAATATTTTATCGGCGATAGATACATCGGCAAGTTCAATGACGCCAACTATATTGTATTGGAATGCGAACCGGGGGAACACCTCTTTTGGGCAAGCTCAGAAAATGGGTCCTTTTTACCGGCAAGTCTCGAAGCAGGCAAAGTTTATGTTATAGAAGCTGAAGTAAAAATGGGAGGAATGAAAGCCCGTGTCGAACTAACGCCGCTCAATAAGGACGACCAAAAAACAATGGACAAATCCAAAAAGCTCATCGCAAAAAAACAACCATTCGAACTTGACCAGGCAAAGACGGAATCCGAGGGAGTGGAATTGAAAGATTTTATTGACGAAAGCCTCCAACGTTACAAGACGAAATTGGAAAAGGGCGAAGAATTTGCCACCCTTGAAAGTGAAACGAGTTTTTAAGTTGTACTAAAAAAGAAAACCATATCCTTTCGGATATGGTTTTTAAAGAAGTCTTTTTCCGTCTAGTGGCAGTGAGCCTTCAAGGCTTTTTCAGCTTCCTTGATATTTAGATTTACCGCCGATTGAAAATCATTGCAGGCAGACTGGTTTTTATTTTTCACGATGTATAAGGCCCCCCTGTACAAATAAGCTTCACCTAACTCAGGGTCAATGTTAATAGCTTTGTTATAGTCATTCAGGGCTTCATCCAGGTTACCAAGTAAATGCTGATCACGTCCCCGTAGATAATAGGCATCGGAATTATTATCATCAGCTTCCAGGGCCTTTGAAAAATAGTACACTGCCTGCTCATTATCTTCATTGCGGTGGTAGTATTGTCCAATACTAATTAAAGACGGTACATTTTTAGGATCGCGTTTTAATGCCAGCTCAAAATCTGTCATTGCTTTTTCAATTTCGCCCAGTTCCTCATAGGCCCTCCCCCTATTGTAGATGGACTTCACATGGAAGGGGTTCATTTTTATGAATTCATCATACAATTCAATGGCCTCCTGGTATCGCCCTTGCTCAAATAACTCATCTGCCTGTTTTGTCTCATTTTTTTTGCAGGCGACGTTAAACATCAACGCAATCAATCCAACTACTACAAATATTTTCTTCATCACATTTTCTTTACACAGACACATTATTGTCCCTTAGCGCATCGTTTAGCGAAGTCTTTAGATCAGTACTTGCTTTCCTCTGCCCAATAATTAACGCGCAGTTTACATTATAGTCTCCTGCAGGGAATTTTTTTGTAATACTACCCGGAATGACCACGGATCTCTCAGGCACATAGCCCTTGTACTCTTTAGGCTCACTACCCGTAACATCGATGATCTTGCTGCTTGAAGTCAGCGTTACATTTGCACCTAATACTGCTTGCTTACCTATCCTGACTCCCTCCACTAAGATACATCTTGAACCAATAAATGCCCCGTCCTCAATGATCACCGGCGCGGCCTGCACAGGTTCCAACACCCCACCTACTCCAACGCCACCACTTAAGTGTACATCCTTTCCAATCTGAGCACAGCTACCCACCGTGGCCCAGGTATCCACCATCGTCCCTGCATCGACATAGGCGCCAATGTTAACGTACGAAGGCATCATCACCACACCGGGACTCACATACGAGCCATACCTGGCTACAGCATGCGGCACGACCCGAACGCCCTTTTCCGCATATTTATTTTTCAACTTTATTTTATCGTGAAATTCGAAAGGCCCTACCTCAATTGTCTCCATTTTATTGATGGGGAAATACAGTATCACCGCTTTCTTAACCCAGTCATTCACCTGCCATCCATCTCCCGTCGGTTCAGCCACTCGTAACTTTCCGTTATCCAGAAACGCCACCACTTCTCTGATAGCCTCCTGCGTTTTTCCCTCATTTAACAGTTCCCTGTTTTCCCATGCACTTTCTATGATTTCTTTCAGTTGAATCATTTATTTTTATATTTTTTGAAGTTAAAAATTCTTATGTCCGGTAAAACCAAAGTGGTGATCTCGTCAATCCTCAAGCCAGTTTACGATGCGCGAAATTACAAAAAGATTGCAATTAGTCTTGCCAAATCGGGTAATTATGAGGTTTATGTATCCGGCTACCCACAAGAGGTAGAAAATCCGGATCCAAAGGTGACCATACTTCCTCTGCCAAGATTTAAACGACTAGGAATATCCAGATTTTTCCAACCAATGAAAACATTAGGAATTTGGATTAAAGTAAAACCTGAATTAATTATTGTTAATACCTTTGAATTACTGGCAGTTAGCTTGTTATACAAAATATTATTTGGCACGAAAATCATCTATGACATACAGGAAAACTACTATCGAAATTTAACTGCCTCCGAATCCTATCCCACCCCTGTGAAACATATCCTCGCTGCCTTTGTGAGAGGGATAGAACTTACTTCACCCCTTTTTGTTTCCGGGTTTTTGTTGGCTGAAAAATGTTACCGGAAGGAGCTGGGCTTCTTAAGAAATCCCGTACAAGTCATTGAAAACAAATATGTTGGAAAAATTGTTGATAAAAAGAAGTCGGCTCACCCATCCACCCTGCGACTGGTCTACACAGGTACGATCGCATCTGAATATGGAATATTCGAAGCAATTCATCTTTCTCAGGAACTGCGACAATATTTCCCTCAACTAACCTTGGTTATCGCTGGTCATTGCCCAAACGGATCAACCTGGAAAAAGCTCCTTGAGATCACCAATTCATTGACCTATATCAATATTATAGGTGGCGAAGAATTAATTCCTCACAATCAAATAATTAAAGAAATTACGGAAGCCGATTTCGCCCTACTTCCCTATAAGTTTCCCTCCTACTATTCCGACAGGATACCTACCAGAATATTTGAGTGCCTATGCCTTAAAATCCCAATGATCTGCCGGGAAAATCCTGCGTGGACCCATTTGTTCCAAGCCTATGATGCTTTTCTCTTTTCAGATTTTGATAAAATAAATCCTTTGTTTTTGGAACTTTTAACCAATAAAAAATTTTATACCAAGGGAGAAAGAATGGAGGCTTCCTGGGAAACTGAAGAACAAAAGCTGATTGGATTTGTTCAAGGTATATTTAAAAATTAGCCAAGGCTAAATAATTTTTTAGACAATAAAAACATCTCTTTTCTGAAACATTTACCGTCATTTTTCAATATTTTATTATATCTAAAATTATTTTTAGATTTCCCTAAATTTAGTAGTTTTGTTGTCAAAATTTAACCAATGGTTCAACTAAGTTTTTCCGAAGAGAATTACATTAAAGCGATCTACCACCTGTCACAGGAAAATAAAGGAAAGGTCAGCACCAATTCAATTGCTGAAGTGCTAAGTACTAAACCAGCATCCGTAAGCGACATGCTCAGGAAGCTTAACGACAAGGGAGTTGTGATATATAAAAAATACCAGGGAGTCGATCTAACTTTAAAAGGCAAATCACTGGCCTTACGGGTCATTAGGAAACACCGCCTTTGGGAAGTTTTTCTGGTAGAGAAATTGAAGTTTAACTGGGATCAGGTTCATGAAGTAGCCGAACAGTTGGAACACATCAAGTCTCCCCTACTCATCTCGCGTCTGGATGAGTTTCTTCAATTCCCAAAATACGATCCACATGGGGATCCCATTCCCGATGAGAATGGTGAGTTTGTCGAAAACCCTCCGATTTTGTTACCAGAATTTGAAGTTGGAAAAACAGGAATATTAATCACTATAAAAGATTCGTCACAGGCGTTTTTAAAATACCTGGATAAGCTGTCGATCCACCCCGGTGCAAAAATAAAAATTGCGGAAAAAATTGAGTACGATGGATCGATGCAAGTGGAAGTAAACGGCACAGGCCCCATTCACATATCAAAAGAAGTATCAGGAAATTTAATGGTAACGGAGGAGAACTGACATGCGAACAACTATTTTTTTGACGGCTGTTTTATTGATTACCAGCTGGTCGTGTACCAATAAAAAGAAAGAAAAAGAACCAACAGGCAAGCCGACCATCCTGGCAACCACAGGCATGATTGGCGATGCAATTAAGAACATCACAAAGGATTCAGCCACAGTCGATGCTTTGATGGGTCCTGGCGTGGATCCGCACTTGTACAAGGCCACTCAGGGAGATCTTAAGAAGTTAAGGGAAGCAGACGTGATCTTTTATAATGGGCTTCACCTTGAAGGTAAAATGTCTGAGCTTTTCGGCAAGCTGACAAAACAGAAACCTGTATTCCCGGTGTCCGATGGTGTTTCCAAAGATAAATTACATTTATTCGACAAGGATGCAGGAATTTACGACCCACATATTTGGTTTGATGTTTCCATCTGGAAGAGTGCGGTGGAAAGCATCAATACTGAATTAGTAAAACTCTACCCGGGTCAAAAGGAATTCTTTCAAAAAAATACTGATGTCTATCTAAAACAACTTGACTCCCTGCATCAGGCTGTAGGCAGGCAAATATCAGATATCCCTGAAGAGCAGCGTGTATTAATTACCGCCCACGATGCATTTGGTTATTTTGGTACTGCCTATCACATCGAAGTTCGCGGCCTCCAGGGAATTTCGACCATGTCTGACTATGGACTAAAAGACATCTCTGATCTGGTTGATTTTATAATAGAGCGAAAGATCAAGGCCATCTTTGTCGAGACATCTGTTTCTGAGCGTTCAATAAATGCTGTCATTGAGGGATGCAGAGAAAGGGGGCACGACGTCGTGATTGGAGGAAGTCTGTATTCAGATGCCATGGGGCAAAAGGGAACCTTTGAAGGCACGTACATTGGGATGGTTGCTTCGAATGTAGACAAAATTGCGAACGCATTAAAATGAGTACTATGAATGAAGAGAAAGATATTGTGTTAGAAGTACATGACCTGACAGTAGCATACAACAAACGACCGGTTTTATGGGATATCGATTTGCATGTCAAAGCGGGCTCGTTGGTAGGGATCATTGGGCCCAATGGAGCAGGTAAAAGCACCCTTATCAAGGCTATCATGGGCCTGGTGCCCATGGCCAGTGGCTATGTCAAGCTGTTCAACAAAGACTTGAAGCAGGTTCGAAAAAATGTGAGTTACGTCCCTCAGCGGGGTAGTGTGGATTGGGATTTTCCTGCTTCGGTCATGGATGTGGTCATGATGGGCCGATACGGACATCTGGGTTTCATGAACTATCCAAAAAAAGCCGATCGCGAGGTAGCGATGGATGCGCTGAAAAAAACCAACATGGAAGCGTTTAAAAACCGCCAAATATCAGAATTGTCCGGTGGTCAGCAGCAGCGTGTTTTTTTATCAAGGTCCATTGCACAGCAGGCTGACCTGTATTTTATGGATGAGCCATTTGCCGGAGTGGATGCGGCTACAGAACGAGCCATTATTACCCTGTTAAAAGACATGTCTTCAAAAGGAAAGACCGTGGTAGTGGTACATCACGACTTGCAGTCAGCTTTCAACTATTTTGATCACATGATATTGCTTAACACCAGGCTTGTTGCTTCCGGCCCTACGGAGCAGGTATTTACAGATGAAAATCTAAAAGTGACATACGGTGGTAAACTCACGCTACTGAGCGAGATTACTAAACTATTGGAGAACAAAAGAATTCCCGCAAGGGAATCGAAATAGTATGGAAGCTTTACTCGAATTCTTCTCTTTTAATGACCCCAATGTGCGGACCGTCGTAATTGGATCGATTTGGTTGACGGCCTCAAGCGCCATTGTCGGTTCATTTTCATTTCTCAAGAAAAAGACGCTGGTTGGCGATGCAGTAGCCCACTCCGTTTTACCTGGTGTTTGCCTGGCTTTCATTTTATCCGGCACTAAAAATCCACTAATATTGATCCCCGGGGCTTTTTTAACGGGATGGATTTCATTAGTACTGATTGACAAAATTGTTGCCCATTCAAAAATCAAAGAAGACACCGCCATCGGGCTGGTTCTTTCCGTGTTTTTTGGGATCGGCATCCTGGCGTTGACCTACATTCAGCATTCCGATTTTGCTAACCAGTCCGGCCTGGATCACTTTCTTTTTGGTAAAGCAGCATCTATTGTAAACAAAGACCTTATTGTATTTACAGCTATCGCTATACTCCTGGTATTATCGGTGATTCTTTTTTATAAGGAGTTTATGCTGATCTCCTTTGACGAGCATTTTGCGAGTTCCATTGGGATCCCGGTGCGAAGTATCGAACTGTTGCTCACCACCCTTACCGTACTGGCAGTGGTTATCGGGATTCAGGCGGTAGGTGTTGTACTTATGGCTGCTATTCTAATAACTCCGGCAGCAGCAGCGCGATTCTGGACGGACAACCTGAAGATCCTTATTTTACTTGCTGCCATATTTGGTTCGATATCCGGTGTATTTGGTGCCTTTGTATCTTATACCGCACCTGCAATGCCCACCGGGCCATGGATTGTGGTGATCATATCAACGGTAGCAATCATATCATTTTTGTTTGCACCAAAAAAAGGGACAATTGCCCGAATGTTGAGGCAATTGAGGATAAAAAGAAAGATCAAGGATGAAAATGTACTGAAAGCCCTTTACCAAATGGAGGAAGTCAAAAGTGAAGTGGGAAATGGCTTTTCAGTCGACCAAATCCTTCATAAAAGAAAAATGTACAAAGCCGACCTTACGGAAAGCCTGGCAAGATTGAAAAAAGAAGGTTTTGTATCCAAAGTTGGCAAAGGTTGGTCTTTTACGAAAGCCGGCGAAGAAAAAGGAAAGAGGATCGTGAAACTCCATCGGTTGTGGGAGGTGTACCTGACACAATACTTGAATATCGCGCCCGACCATGTACACGATGATGCTGAAAACATCGAACACTTCATTACTCCCGAGCTGGAAGAACGTCTCGAAAAGTTATTGAATTACCCAGAAACAGACCCACACAAATCAAAAATCCCCTATTAACATGGATGCATTTTGGATCATATTAACCGGATCTTTGGTGGCCATCACTTGCGGCTTACTCGGGTGTTACCTGATTTTAAGAAAAATGGCTATGGTAGGTGACGCTATTTCACATTCGGTACTCCCGGGCATCGCCATTGCCTACCTGATATCCGGGAGCAGGGACTCCACCATCATGCTTATTGCAGCGGCAATTACAGGTGTTGTCACCACCTTTATAATCGAATTTTTGAACAAGCAGGGAAAACTCCAAAGTGACGCCTCAATCGGTGTTACCTTTACCTGGTTATTTGCCATTGGGGTTATCCTGATTTCCGCATTTGCTGGAAAAATCGACCTGGACCAGGACTGTGTATTGTACGGGGAAATTGCCTACATCCCGCTGGATTCATGGATAACCGGGTCTGGTATGAATTTAGGCCCGGTAGCTGTCTATGTGATTGGTTTTGTGTTGGTCGCCGTCATAATATTTATTTTTTCAGGCTACAAAGAGCTTTATTTGACTACGTTTGACCCGGCCTTTGCCTCTGCGATAGGCATTTCCGTGTCTCTATGGCATTATTTATTGATGACCATGGTCTCCATTACAACCGTCGCTTCTTTTGAATTGGTAGGAGCTATCCTGGTCATAGCATTTCTCATTGCTCCCCCAGCTACGGCATACCTGCTGACGGATAATTTCCCCAAGATGCTGGTATATACGGTCATCATAGCCATTCTGTGTTCACTATCAGGGTATTATCTTGCGGTGTTTCTCAATGGCAGTATTTCCGGTGCCATGTCTTCTACAGCCGGTTTGTTTTTTGCTCTGGCCTTTCTGTTTTCTCCCAAGGAAGGAATTGTCGTTAAGAAGCTGAAGTATGGTTTTCAGCAAAATAGTTCAACACTTTAAATCATAATTCACGTTATTTACATAAAATTTGTGAAAAGTCATGTCTAAATTATACGCATTCCTCCTTTCCCTTGTCGCCCTCGTGGCAGCGAGTGCATTCACCCCTAAAGATAATTCAGAAGAGAATTCTAAAGTGAAATGGCATTCCATCGAGGAAATTGAAGAGTTAATGAAAGTTGAAAAACGCAAGGTCTACATTGACATTTATACCGACTGGTGTGGCTGGTGCAAGGTAATGGACAAAAACACATTCACCGATGACGATATCGCCAACCTGTTAAACACCAAATTTTACGCGGTAAAACTGGATGGAGAGGCAAAACAAGACATTACCTTCCGCGACCATACTTTTAAATTTGTGTCTTCAGGCAGAAATGGATACCACGAGTTGGCAGCAGCATTATTACAGGGGAAAATGAGTTACCCCACCTCCATATTCCTGGACGAAGATCTGAATGTGCTGACCCCTCTACCCGGTTACCAGACACCTGATAAACTGGAACCAATTTTGGATTTTATCGGAAACGACATTTATAAAACCAGCACCTACGAGGAATATCTGGCCAACCAGTAGTTGGCTATGACCTTTTTCCGATAACAAAAGCAGTCATCCCCCCAACTATTGCCCCAAAAAGGTGTGATTCCCATGATACGTTAGGTTGATTTGGGAAGATTCCATAGATCATTCCTGCATAAAAAAACACAACGACCAGTGAAATACTCAGGGATTTAAAATTCCTGCTGAAAAATCCAAAAAACACAAGAAAGGAGGCCAGGCCATAGATCAGCCCACTCGCTCCAATATGAACACTCCCACCTCCTCTGGCAAAGGCCCAAACCATCAGGTTGGTTATGAAGTAACACGATGCGAACACCCGCGGGGCTATTCGCTCATAAAAGAAAAACAAAGTGCCTCCCAACACGAGGAATGGGATTGTATTTGATAAAAGGTGCAAATAATTACCGTGAAGGAAAGGCGCCGTAAAAACACCTATCAGGCCAACAGGCTCCCTCGGGACAATTCCTAAAAAACTCAAATCTACATCTAAAAACCGCTGGACGGAAAATGTCAACCACATCAAAAAAACCATCCGGCTGGGAACAATTAAACCTCCTTTAAACAAAATTTTATTTATTTGAAGGATCCTTAATCATTTTCAATCCTACGAGCTTGGATTCTTCGTATCCCACTGATAAGAAGCCCATTACGCCTCCTGTTGCATGGGCGACTTTACTGGCGAGGTCTTTCAGGCTTTCATAAAATTGTACAGAAAACGTCGGGTCAATCTTTGTCAGGATGGGGTTTAGCTTTTCTAAATTTTCGATCAGGATCTCCGCCTGCTCTCTGGTGTCTTTCGGGAGAAGGGCAAGGTGACCTTTTAAATTGTTTTCAAAATTATTTGCCACCTCATGATAATATTCCACAAGGTCTTTCCTGGCCCGATTTCGTTTGAGATTGGCAATCGAAATGGCCTCTTTAATCTCCTTTTTGTCAATGTGTGAGTCGGCGCCAGCAATTAACAAAGCCACCCAAACCGGCGCATTGTACATCGTAGCCAGTTCTTCCTGATCAAGTATTTTTAAATCCTTCATTGAAAATAAATTAGTTAATTTTTCACAACCTAAAAGTTAATTTATTGAATCACCTCAATAAATCAATGACTTTTAAATTCTAAATTACATTTCATTCGGATTATATCATCAAAAGTGTAAATTCAACTCTGTCAAGGTAAAAATATCAAAACCAGTTTGCGACTATAATATTCTCGATTGTTTAGAATTGACGGATTTTTACCTTAAATTATTTTAAACGTTCTAATCACCAATCAACATTAATAAATATGTACACGACGGATACAGTGAAAATATTTGCTGTTGAGGATGACCCGACCTATATAAAATTCCTGCAATATGTGCTCTCACTAAATCCGGATTATGAAGTGCATGTGTTTACCACCGGTAAGGATTTATTGGCACACCTGCATGAAAAACCGTCCATCATTACCTTAGATTATTCCCTTCCGGATATTGACGGCCTTTCACTACTAAAGAAAATCAAATCCATAGACCCCAACGTAAATGTCATCATTGTTTCCGCCCAGGAAGAAGTGGGAACCGCCGTGGACTTGTTAAAAATGGGCGCTTTTGATTACATCATAAAAAACGATGAAACCAAGGATTTGCTGCTGCATTCTATCAGGAAAGGCCTTCAAAATATCCAACTGGTTAATGAGATCAACACCTTAAAGGAAGAGCTTTCCGAAAAATATGAGTTTGGTAAGACCATTATCGGAACCAGCAAAGCTGTAAAATCGGTTTTTTCACTGCTGGAAAAAGCGGTCAAAACAAATATCACGGTATCAATCACCGGGGAAACGGGAACCGGGAAGGAGCTGGTAGCGAAATCGATTCACTACAACTCCCCGAGAAAAAAGGAATCATTTATCCCGGTGAATATTGCTGCCCTGCCCCACGACCTGATAGAAAGCGAATTGTTCGGACATGAGAAGGGTTCGTTTACCGGAGCGATGACACGAAGGATCGGGAAATTTGAGGAAGCCGATAAAGGGACAATCTTTTTGGATGAAATAGCCGAGGTACCGATAAACCTGCAGGCCAAGCTTTTGCGCGCCATCCAGGAAAGGGAAATAAGCCGTATTGGAGGGAATGACATCATTAAGCTTGACGTTCGGATTATTGTTGCCACACACAAAGACCTCGGTGTTGAGGTGAAAGAAGGCCGTTTCAGGGAAGATCTTTATTATCGCCTGCTTGGATTGCCGATCTGGCTGCCGCCGTTGAGAAACCGGGAGAACGATATTCTGTTGATTGCAAAATTTTTCCTAAAGCAGTTTTGCCAGGAAAATGGCATGGATCTACTGCATTTGTCAAAAGATGCGCAGGACAAGCTTTTAAATTATCACTGGCCTGGTAATGTGCGCGAATTGAAGTCGACCATCGACTTGGCTGCTGTGATGTCAAATGAGATTGAAATAACAGCAGACGACATCCGGTTTAACAGTGTAATTAAGGAAGATAACTTTGATTACGGCAATCTCACGCTAAAAGAATATGACTTTAAGATAATCCGTCATTATCTTGATAAATACAATAATAATGTACTCGAAGTTGCCAAAAGGCTGGACATCGGAAAATCGACCATTTATCGTTACCTGAAAGAAATGGAGGAAATGAATATTTAAGAGCTATGCAAAGATCTATCATCAATAAAATCAATGAGCTCTCGAAAGACCTGTTCCTGGTCAAGACCCACCAGGAATTTGGCAAAGTGTTTAACGAAGGTTTTAATCAATTGATTCCCCAGATCAGCAAGTCTCTTTTCTATAATTTTGATTGGCAGTCGAAGGAATTTGAATTGTTTTCTTCTTTTGGTTTTAGGGAAATTGACTTTTTATATCATGGTCAGAAAGACAACAAGATATTGCAGGAAGTATTTGAAAGCGGTGCGTCGATTGTCAATTCCTATATCGATGAAAACTCGGTACTCAAATCATTAAACCCCTTGTCAAAAGTTGGATCGGATGTTTGCATGCCGATCATTCCTTTTAATGATAGCTCCGGTGTGCTCTATCTTTATACAGAAAAGACCCGATTTTTCACCAGCGAGATTATATCTCTTTGCGAATTAATAGCGGGAATGGGGGCGAGGGCCATTAAGCGGCTCAACCTTCAGAAACATCAGATCAAGCAAAGCAAGGTGGCGGAAAAACGATATATCTCGCAAAAGAATTTAATGAGTGAGATCCTAAACTACCTGCCCGTAAACATTTACATGAAAGATGAAAATGGCCGCTATATTTTCATCAACAAACAAGGCGAGGAAACGGTTAACCTGTATGATGGTGAGGCACTGGGAAAGACAGACTACGAGCTTTTCCCCCGCCTTCAAGCCGATAGATCCAGGATGATCGACAATCAAATCCGATCCGACAAAAAGTCAAAAACCCTTCAGGAAGACATGTTTTTTGATGGGTCGATCCACCACATGTATACTAGTAAAAAACTCATCAAAACTGCAGATAATAAGGAGCTAATCCTTGGGTTTTCCATCGACATCACTGACAACATAAATATCCAGAAAGACCTGGAGGAGCAAAAAAAATTCATTCAACAGGTGCTCGACTCAAGCCCAAACCTGATTTACGTAAAAGACGGTAATGGAAATTACCTGCTGGTCAACCAAAGCTTTGCGGATATTTTTAATACAACCAAAGAAAAAGTCATTAACTCACTCCCGGGAAAATCAGGCATTCATTTTGATGACGAGGAGCTCACGCTGGCGATGGACCGGGAAGTAGTTGCATATCAAAAGACCATTGAATTTGAGGAGACGCTGACTTTAAAAAACCAGGATCCAACGATATTCATTACCACTAAAATCCCCATCCCGGGAAAAAACGAAAAAATTAATGTGTTATGCATCTCAGTGGATGTTACGGCCATCAAGAACAACGAAAATGAACTGATCAAAGCTCAGCGGGCCAAGGAACAATTCCTTGCCAACATGAGCCATGAAATACGAACGCCGATCAATGGAATTGTGGGTATGATCAGCCTGCTCCAGTCGACAGTGTTAAATGCAGAGCAACAAAAATACATTGATTCCATACAGAACTCTTCTCAGCACCTGAAAGGTATTATTAGTGAGATATTGGATTTTTCATTGATAGAATCGGGAAAAATCAATATCGAAAGTGTGAACTTCAGACCGCAGCAACTATTCAATGAATTGGCTTACACCTTTACAAAAACAATAACGGAGAAGGGCTTGCAGTTCAATTTTTCGTTTGACGAGCGAATTCCGGATGTCTTGAAAGGCGATCCTGTGAGGTTAAACCAAATCGTAAGCAATCTTTTAAACAATGCGTTAAAATTTACAGCCAAAGGATACATTGAAATAAAGTTCCTGTCGGATGGAGTGAAAAATGGAAAACACGTACTTAAGATCAAGGTCAGCGACTCCGGTATCGGTATTTCCAAAGAAAAGCAGGATACCATATTCGAAAGCTTCAAACAAGCGGATGAAAGCATAAGCAGAAAGTATGGAGGCACTGGTTTGGGGCTGGCCATCTGCAAGCAGCTGGCGGAAATTCAGGGGGGAAGTATATCGCTGAAAAGTGCCATAAAAAAAGGAGCCGAATTTACCGTGATCATTCCCTATCAACAGGGAACAGAAGAAGACATCCAGGGAATCGGGGAAACAACGAATGACAAAGCTAGCCTGGCCCAGCACGACTTCGACGGCCTCAAGGTACTTATGGCAGAAGACAATGAGATCAACACCTTGTATGCCCAAACGATCCTGAAAAAATTCAACTGTGATGTGGATGTTGCCGAAAATGGGAAAATAGCGTTACAAAAATTATCGGAAACTGATTATCAAATCGTTTTGATGGATCTTCAGATGCCCGAAATGGATGGATATCAGGCGACCCAAAAAATAAGAAACGAATTCCCCTACCCCAAAAAATCTATCCCCATCATTGCCATCACTGCAAATGCACTGAAGGGAGAACGAGAAAAATGCCTGGAAGCCGGAATGAACGATTATATTTCAAAGCCCTTTGAGCCGGTTCTCCTGAAAAACATTCTGTTGAAATATTTTGATTCCGATGCCTCTGAAAAAGAAATAGCCGATAGTGTCGTTTCCTCACCCCAAATTTCAAACAAGTTGGTCGATTTAAGCTACCTCAAGAAAATATCTGATGGCGACAAAGGCTTTATAAAAGATATGATCGAGACCTTTATCAAAAATGCCCCGGAAGATATTATCAAATTGAAAGCGCTGATGAAGCGAAACAATTGGGATGAGATCGCGCAACTGGCCCACAAGATAAAACCGGCCTTAAAATTCATGGGGATAAAACCGGCAAGCGAACACATTTTGGAGATAGAAGAAAACTCCAAAATGAAGATCAACCTGGAAAAAATGCCCGATTTAATTTTAGAATTGGAAAAAGAAATTACCGAAGGCCAGAAAGAACTGGAAGACATGCTGGCAAAAAATTTCGAAGGAATCCTGGAAAAAAAATAGAACTAAATTTTTACATGTGAGAAGACTATTTTTACTCATCGTCTGTTCATTTTTGATAATGATATCCCCAAGTGGATGTACAATCTTAAAAAAATCTGACTACATCAAAGTCCATAAGCCGATCCGGCATAAAAAGCCCTACAATCCCAAGAAAAACCGCTACTCAAAACGAATAAAAGTGACAAAGATGAGGAGGTAAAAAATAGACAGGGGCCGCCATTATCTGGATTCGCGAGGATGAAACTTCAAGAATTGGTTTACCTGGCTGTGAATGTTTCTTAAAATTTCAAGTGCATAAAGAAGTGCTTCTTTACGGCAGCCCCTTGCTCTATTTTTTATTGAAATAAAAGTAAGACCATCTTTCCTCCTTAAACATGATTAAACTCATGTTTTAATTTTTTTTTAAAATGCCAGGTGATTATTAAAAATATTCTGTTCAAAACTTATCTTTGGACTTAAAATTTTTTGTCTTGAAAAACGATGTTGTAATTATTGGTGGTGGCATAGTAGGACTGGCTTCCGCCTTAAAACTAAAATTGAAAAAAGAAGGCCTCAAGGTCACCCTCATCGAAAAAGAGGATATCCTGGCGGATCATCAAACAGGGAACAACAGCGGAGTAATCCACTCTGGCCTCTACTATAAACCGGGAAGCCTTAAAGCCACCAATTGCATTAATGGGTATAAGCAACTGGTTCAATTTTGCGATGAAGAGGGTATCAAATACGACCTTTGTGGTAAGATAGTGGTGGCAACAAAAGACAGTGAGCTTCCACAATTAGACAAATTATTTGAGCGAGGTGCGCAAAATGGCCTAAGCGGGTTTAAGAAACTCAATGCAGAAGAGTTAAAAGAATACGAGCCACATGTTAAGGGATTAGCTGGGTTTTTTGTCCCTCAGACAGGTATAGTTGATTTCAGGGAAGTGGCCAACAAGTACGCCGAAAAGATCAGGGCAAAAGGCGGAGAAATCAGGCTCGGCGAGAAAGTGCTCGGTGTGGATAATAAAAATGGGGTCTCAATTGTAAAAACCAATAAGGGTGAACACGAAACAAAACTGGTGGTTAACTGTGCTGGATTATATTCCGACAAGGTTGCGCGATTCACGGAGAAAAACCTGAATGTGAAAATAATCCCCTTCAGAGGTGAGTATTATAAACTGGCAAAAGAAAAAGAATACCTGGTGAAGAACCTCATTTATCCGGTACCTGATCCTGCTTTTCCGTTTTTAGGGGTTCACTTTACCCGTATGATGAAAGGTGGCATTGAAGCCGGTCCAAATGCAGTACTTGCCTTTGCCAGGGAAGGGTATAAGAAATCAATTATTAAACCCGGCGAATTATTAGAATCACTCATGTGGCCTGGATTTCAAAAAGTAGCAGCCAAATATTGGAAAACAGGTTTTGGAGAGATGTACAGGTCTTTTTCAAAAGCAGCTTTCACCAAAGCTCTCCAGGAACTCATCCCCGAAATTGAAAGTGACGACCTCGTGACCGGTGGAGCAGGGGTAAGAGCACAGGCGTGCGACAGAGATGGAGGATTATTGGATGACTTTAAGATCATTGAAAATGGTAGTGCGGTGAATGTGTTAAATGCACCTTCACCAGCAGCTACATCTTCATTATCAATTGGAGATTCTATTTCGGATATTGCTTTGAGAAAGCTATAACAACTCCTTTTCCCTCAGGTCCATCATGTATTTGCTTACTTGAGCTACATCATCTGTTATCGCAATACCAGAAATGGTGGCGCCTGACAAAGCTTGTATTTCCCCACCATATTCTAGTGGGGAATTACCATTATATCCTATAAATTGTTTAAGCCAACTCGGGCTACATATTTCAAATCCGTAGGTGGCCTGATAATCCAGCACCTCAATTTTGAGTACTTGTAGATTAGTGGGTTCAAAAATAATCATGTAATCGAAGTGCTCATGATCAGTTGGTTTTTCATTAGAAAATGGAGAGGCACACCCTCCTATCCTACAACTTTTCACTCTTCCTACATACATGATTCCCAGTGTTTCAGAAGTATTTCCGATGGAATAAATCCCATTCTTCTGGGCTACGAAGTTCAATTCGTCATCGATAGAATCAGGTATAATAATCTTATCCCTTTTTAAATCGTGACCCTTCCAGATTTTTGAGAGTGTCTTGTCAATTCTTTTAATGGCAGATGACGACAAATCATTTTCCTTTAGCCGCCATCCGACAAGTGAAAGACTAATAATTAAAAAGAGTATAAATGAAATATTAACCTTATTCAATGACATAATTATTCACCATTAAAACCAAACTCCGATCCCTAAGTTCACCTGACCACTGTTCTTATCAACCCCTTCTTTATTGAAAGACTGATAATCAGCTTTAAAGGCTACTCCTTTATTTAATTTACAGGTAAGCCCAAAGGTCACAATTTTTTGGTGATTTTCACTGTTCTTCAATTGCTCACTTGAAATTTTAGCCTGTGTGTCCAACTCTTCATAGCGAATAAAAGGAATCAATTCAGTTTGCACATCTTTATTTCCTTGCAAAACGTTATATCCTGCTTCCACATAATAGCCATAAAGTTTACTTCCGAGATCACTTCCGGTAAAGGCATTATACTGATCCGTATTGGTAACGTTATTCACGTAGAATTGTCCGCGAACTACAAATCCCATTTTGTTATACCTCGCATCGATACCAATCATATTGATACCCACTACTGAGGAGTCTGCAGTTGCAAGTGCAGCCTGGTCATCTTTTGCAATGCCATTATATAATGTTGACTGAGTTTTGCCGAAATAACCTGACAACCCCACATTTAAACCTAATATTCCATAATACTCTACCTTACCACCAAAAGTAGGTGAACTCATATAGGATTCTGCACCTTTTTGTCTTCCACTTCTAAATCCGTTTTTTCCATTCAATTTTGCCGCACCATCATATCCATTAAATCCATTAAATATGTATGCCTGGTAACGAATTGAAGCCCTTGTCAAATAACCTGTCAATCCTATACCCATTTCCCTCCATGTAGTAGGGCTAATCCTACCATCAATTGTAGGTCGCTCAACACCATTAAATGTTGGTGGTTCATGGTATTCATTTACGATACCCATTGGCACAAGCATTAATCCACCTCTTAACTCCAAAGCTCGGTTGAATCGATGACTTACAAAAGCCTGCTCAACATACACTTCCTTTACATGTTCATACTCCACTTCAGTGATAAATTGCGTTTTATCGCTGAATTTATATCCAAAAAGCATCACCAATCTGTGTACATCTAGCTCACCATTACTTCTAAAATCTGCATTTACAGGTTGGTTATAATCCAATTGAGCATACCCACCAATTGTTAATCTACTGTCTGTATTCATTAATTTGGCCGCCGAGTTTTGAAGATTATATAGGCTATCCTGCTGCGCCAAAACTGTGAAATTGGCTATTAATAACAATGCCAATAAAGAACTGAAAGTTTTCATATTATTCTCGATGAATGATTTTTAAAAATTTAATTGTTTATTTAGACTTAATCTTAATAAGCTGCAAAACTATATTTTCATCCCTTTACAGCCAAGCAAAAAATTAATTATTTTGAATAAATCTAAATAAAGATAAGGAAGCCTGTATTCAAGAAATATGAGATAAGTCAGTAGATTTACATTTTTGAAAAAATAATTACAAACTGTAAACAATTTGTCATAACTTGCGTTCCAAAATTGTGAAATTCACAGATATGAAACTAGCATTGACGCGAGTAACACACACAGTGATAATCGTAATCGGCTGGTTCCGTGTGACCGTTGAAAAACTAATATAAACACATGAAATCTTTCTTTATTAATGTTTGTTGTGCGTGCTGTTGTTGTTGCGACATCAAAATATTGGTGGGAAGGAAAACATTTATATAGAAAATAGACTATAAAAGAATACACAAAAAGCCTTTCCATCTACGTGGAAAGGCTTTTTTATTATAATCAAAAATGAATACGACAATAGATCAATTGGACATATCTCTCGTGAGGAAACTGGAAACACTTGAGAATTTTATTGGAAACACTCCCCTTTTTCCGCTTTTAAATTTACACCAAAACGAAAATGTAAAAGTGTTTGCAAAGTTGGAATGGCAGCAATTTGGAGGGAGCGTGAAATCAAGGCCCGCCTTCAACATCATTAAAAATGCCGTACTTAATGGCGAATTGACAACAGAAAAAAACCTGTTAGATGCCACAAGCGGAAATACCGGAATTGCGTATGCAGCGATAGGCGCCGCATTGGGAATCAAAGTGACTATTTGTTTGCCTGAAAATGCTTCTCCCGAAAGAAAGACACTTTTAAAAGCCTATGGAGCTGAGATTATTTACACTTCTAAATTTGGCTCTACAGACGAGGCACAGGAAATTGCCGAAGATTTGTTCATTAAAAATCCTGAAAAATATTATTACGCCCGACAGTATCAAAATGATTCCAACTGGAAGGCGCATTATTTTACTACAGCCAATGAAATCTGGAAACAAACCAATGGCGGGATAACACATTTCGTGGCAGGCTTGGGTACGACGGGCACTTTTACAGGCACAAGCAGACGATTATACGAATTGAACAAAAATATCCAACTGATATCTCTTCAACCGGATGCCGCTTTGCATGGAATGGAGGGCTGGAAACACCTTGAAACGGCAATTGTACCTACCATTTACGATGATACGCTGGCTCATAAAAACCTTGAAATTGACACGTTTGAAGCCTATGACATGATTAAAAAAGTGGCTTCGTGTGAAGGATTAATACTCAGCCCATCTGCCGCTGCAAATCTTGTAGGCGCACTAAAAGTAGCGGAGAATCTGGAACAGGGAGTGGTCGTCACAGTCTTTCCGGACAATTCAGACAAATATGGTGAAGTGATAAATACCCTTTTTTAATATGTCGTTACCACTAGATATCTCAAAAGAAGCGCTTGAAAATATGATTCGAGACCTGGAGGAAGCCTATCCTGACGAAGGTTGTGGCTTTTTATTTGGCACCGATAGCGAAACGAGAAAAATAACAGAAGCCAGAAAAGTGGTCAACAGCAAGGAGGGTGACAAGCGAAGGAGATTTGAAGTCAAGCCGACGGATTATATGAAAGCAGAAATGTATGCAGAAGAAAACAATCTGCAATTAGTAGGTATTTACCATTCACATCCCAATCACCCTTCGCGGCCGTCTGAAACCGACCTAAAGCAGGCATTCCCTGTTTTCTCTTATATCATTGTGTCAGTCAATGATGGTAAGGCGGGTGATATAACTTCCTGGCAATTGAATGAAGAAGGAAAATTTGAACAAGAAAAAATTATAAACGAAAACATAAACAATAATTAACAATGGCAAAAGTGATCATCCCAACTCCGTTGAGGAAATTTACAGAGAATGAAGGTTCTATCCAGACAAAAGGAGCAACAGTGCAGGATGCAATAAAAGAGCTTACCGAAACTTATCCGGAATTAAGCAAACACATCTATGACGATGGCGGAAGTATCCGCAGTTTTGTTCGGATATATGTGGGCGACGATGATATCAAAGCTTTGCAAAACGAGTCAACTCCGCTAAAAGACGATTCTGTAGTAAGTATAATCCCTGCCATTGCCGGTGGAAAAAATTAAAAATATGAGTGAAATTCAATTTTCCAAAGAGGAACTGGAACGGTATAGTCGACATTTGATCATACCGGAATTCAACATAGAAGGGCAACGAAAACTAAAAGGATCGAAAGTACTTGTTGTAGGAACAGGAGGACTTGGAAGCCCGCTGCTCCTCTACTTGACAGCAGCCGGAGTAGGGAACATAGGTATCCTGGACTTCGACGTGGTAGATGAGACCAACCTTCAACGACAGGTTTTGTTTACAGTGGATGACGTTGGTCGATCAAAAGCTGAAGCGGCAAAGGAAAGATTGGAAAAACTTAATCCGCATGTCAATTTCACCGTCCACAATGTCCAACTCACCAGCGCCAATGCTTTGGAGATTATCAAGGATTATGATGTCGTGGCGGACGGAACCGACAATTTCCCTACGCGATATTTAGTAAACGACGCGTGCGTTATTCTTGGAAAAACGAATGTATACGCGTCAATATTCAGGTTTGAAGGCCAGGTGTCTGTATTCAATTATAAAAGAGCCGATGGGTCTTTTGGCCCACACTACCGCGACCTCTTCCCTACTCCACCTCCTCCGGGTTTGGTGCCGAGTTGTGCTGAGGGAGGTGTGATTGGTGTGCTGCCTGGAATCGTTGGGAGCTTGCAGGCTAATGAAGTGATCAAAGTGGTTACGGGAGTAGGTGAACCCTTGGCCGGAAGGCTATTCCTGCTGGATGCGTTAACATTCGAAACAAGAACGTTGAAACTACACAAAGACCCCAATACTCCTGAAATAAAAGAATTGATCGACTATGAGCAGTTCTGCGGAATCGGAGACATGAAGGAAGAAAAAGCTACCAAAGAGATCACCGTTCAGGAACTCTACGATATGCAGGTGAAAGGTGAAGATTTTCAATTGATTGACGTAAGGGAGCCTTATGAATTTGACATTGCCAATCTTGGCGGCGAATTGATCCCGCTGAAGATGGTCACATCAAATATTGACAAAATCTCTTCATCTAAAAAGGTGGTTGTCCATTGTCGAAGCGGCGCCAGGAGCGCACAGGCTATCAATACCTTAAAGAAAAAGTATGGCTTTGATAACCTCTATAATCTCAAGGGAGGTATACTGGCATGGGCCAATGAGATCGACGAAGAAATGGCTAAATACTAGTGATTGGATTGCTGTAAATCAGTTTAAAACATATTGTGTTTTCACGTAAAAGCCGGGTATCTCCCGGCTTTTTTCATGTAATAAATGAAGGGAAGTTTAGTTTAATTCCCCTTCATCAACTTCTATATTTGGCCCTTGTTTTAAAATATTCTATGAAAATATAGAACTTTAATCAGAATATAAAACTTAAATGACCACAATCCGAAGAGCTTTTTAATTTTTATTTTTTTGCTAATCTTTTAATTTTATCAAACATGTTTATTAAAATTCTAAAAACTAAGTACCTCTATTTTGCATTAGCTATTTCTTTATTTCTTGGAGCGTGTGCCGAAGACGGTGAACCCGGACCGAAAGGAGAACAGGGCGAGCAAGGGCTGGCTGGCAACGACTCTTATTTTAAACTGGGCTCACTCGAAGGAACTTTCAGCGGAACACGCAGGGATGGGACTGCCTTTAGTGAGCCTTTTAGTTTCGAATACACGAGTGATTCACTGCTGGCTTTTTCTGAAGAAAATGGCGAAAAGCTTATTTACATTTCCAGGAATGGCAGAAACGGGCGGATGTACATGGAGCTAAAACAGACCGATGAAGGTTACCTTGTCTCAACTTTATCACCCTATTCTACATACTTTAATTTTACAAAGGCATTAGATGAAGAAAGCCTTTTTGAAATCAAGGCGAGGCCTTATTTTGTGCCAAAAGAAGCATTCACGCTAAGGCTGAGCAGGGAGAAACAAGCGACTTATAATTTCAATACCGGCACCAACTCAAACCCAATGGTCGTAGACGTCTATTTTTCTCCATCGGGAACTAATGAATACAGGGCTGCCGCATATATAAATGATACTTATCATTATGTATTCTACAGCAAAACGGATGGAACTTTACTTTCATTGTATAACC
Organism: Cyclobacteriaceae bacterium; assembly: GCA_050305935.1. Classification (GTDB taxonomy): domain Bacteria; phylum Bacteroidota; class Bacteroidia; order Cytophagales; family Cyclobacteriaceae; genus CAJXNP01. The sequence continues at coordinate 54,319 of JBNLGG010000017.1, forward strand.
ACAACACTGGTGAATATATAACAGAGGGAGAGGCTTTTGATCATTATAATGAGTTAAAATACATGTATAATGCCGAGGTCGATCAATCGGTATTCTACGATGCAGCAACTGAGGAACCACTGTATGAAGAAATACCAGATGTGCCTGCTGACGTTGTGACGATCAAAAACTTTAATCATGACGAGAACACTGGGATCATAACATTCGATTTTGAAATAAAAATCAGCCAGTATGACATCTACACCAGAACGAATTCCACCCAAAATGATCTCACCATTACCGGATCTTTTAGCTCGGGAAATAGAGTTTATAAAAATACTGTTAATCGCATAGCCGCCGATTAAGAAAGAAGTTTTTTACAGATCTTTTTTCTGACCCGTTTATTATGAAAAACCCAACCACAGAAAAGCTGGTATCATCCAGCTTTTCTTTTTGCATAACATTATTTTATTATTAATGTTAAAAGATAAAAAAGGAAATTACTGACAACAAAAAATCCTGACACATGCAAACCATACTTGGCGCCGGCGGGGTCATAGGCGTTGAGCTCGCGAACACTCTCCCTGCATTTACCAATAAGATTCGGTTGGTCAGCAGAAATCCTCAAAAAATGAATGCTACAGATGAACTATTCGCGGCTGACCTGCTAAATAAAGCAGAAGTAGACAAAGCCATCGAAGGATCGGAAATCGTCTACCTGGTAGCTGGTCTTACCTACAACCTGAAAATCTGGCAGCAACAATGGCCTATCATCATGCAAAATGTCATTGACGGATGCAAAAAGCACAAGGCGAAGCTGGTTTTCTTCGACAACATCTACATGCTGGACAAGGAAGCTTTAAGCAACATTACCGAAGACTCCCCTATCAATCCGTCAAGCAAAAAAGGGGAAATCAGGGCACGACTTATTACTATGATCTGGGACGAAATGAAGGCGGGGAACCTGCAAGCCTTGATTGCCAGGGCCGCGGATTTTTATGGCCCCAAAATAACAACCAGCATGCTTCAGGAAACCGTTTATAAAAACTTTTTGAAAGGAAAGCCCGCCAACTGGTTTTGCACGACAGATAAGCTACACAGCTTCACCTACACACCCGACGCAGGCAAAGCAACGGCCATGCTTGGCAACGACCCAAAAGCATACGGGCAGGTATGGAACCTCCCTACCGCTGCCCCTCTGACGGGAAAGCAATGGATAGAAGCCTTCGCCCGGGAGATGAATGTCAAGCCAAAAATACAACTAGTGCCAAAATGGATGGCGCGCATCATGGGATGGTTCATGCCAATCATGAAAGAGTTCATTGAAATGCTATACCAGTTTGACCGGGACTATGTATTTAACAGCAGCCACTTTGAGGAACAGTATAAATTCACACCAACTCCCGTCGAAACAGCTATCAAAGAAATTATCGCAGCGGATAAATCTGCATAGTTGTCAAAGGTTTTTCCCATTCCTGAAAATTATCCGCTAAATTTACCGGAAAAACAGAGTTTGAATCATCTCATTCACAATCAGGATACCATCATCGCATTGGCCACACCAGCCGGTGTAGGTGCCATTGGAGTGATCCGCCTGTCGGGTCCTGACGCGATTTCCATTACCAATAAAGCCTTTAAAGGAAAAAATCTGGAAAAACAGGAATCCCACACGATTCATTTCGGCACCATCCGTGACGGTGAGGAAATCGTTGATGAAGTGCTGGTTTCCTTATTCAAAGCCCCAAAATCCTATACGAAGGAAAATGTAGTAGAAATTTCCTGCCATGGTTCCAATTACATACTGCAAAGGGTAATTAAGCTCTTCCTGAAACATGGGGCTCGCCTTGCCCTTCCTGGTGAGTTTACTAAACGGGCCTTCCTCAACGGAAAATTTGACCTCGCCCAGGCAGAAGCAGTGGCCGACCTGATCCATTCGGACAATGAATCCGCTCACATGGCAGCTATGAACCAGATGCGGGGTGGTTTTTCGGATAAGATCAGGGACTTGCGACAGGAGCTGATCCATTTTGCCTCAATGATTGAGCTAGAGTTGGACTTTTCAGAGGAAGATGTAGAATTCGCCAACCGCGATCAACTCACCGGCCTGGTAAACAACATCCACAATGTAGTCCATGCCCTCATCGAAAGCTTTAGCCTTGGTAATGTGATCAAAAACGGTGTGCCAACGGTTATTGCGGGTAAACCCAATGCCGGTAAGTCCACCCTGCTCAATACCCTGCTTAATGAAGAAAAGGCCATTGTTTCCGATATTCCCGGTACGACACGCGACTTTATCGAAGATGAAATTCATATTGACGGCGTAGGCTTCCGGTTCATTGATACTGCCGGAATCAGGGAGGCAAAAGATAAAATTGAAGCCATTGGCGTAGAGCGCACCAAGGCCAAAATGAGGCAGGCCTCGCTGATTATTTATTTATTTGATTTGTACGAAGAGTCCCTGACCGATATCCAAAAAGAAATCAATATCCTGGAAAACCTGGGAATCCCTTTTATCAAAGTAGGCAATAAAGTCGATAAGATCAGTGAAACCAAACTCAAGAAATTTCAGCAACTGGAAGACCTGATCATCATTTCTGCGGGAAATAAGGAACATATCGAAGACCTGAAAAAGATGATCATCAACAAGGTGAACCTCGAAGGCTTCAAAACCGGCAATACCATCGTCACTAACCTTCGCCACTACGAAAGCCTGGTCAACACCGAGAAAGCGTTGGAAGATGTGCTGAAAGGTATCGACGCCCAGGTTTCAAATGACCTCCTGGCATTGGACATCCGGCAGGCGCTACACTTCTTAGGTGAGATTACAGGTGAGATTACGACGGATGATTTGCTAGGGAATATTTTTAGTAAGTTTTGTATCGGGAAGTAAAACCACAAAACACCTTTAATCAACACCAACAAGAACCCTCAAATTGAATTCAATACCCAAGCTTGGGTATTTCCTATCATTCAAATATTCAGTAAATTTATTGGGATAATTTTAAATCATTGCGTAATAACATTGATCTGTTATTGCGTGGACCTTTGCGGATATAGGTCGAAATCAACGCATTGAAGTCGTCTAAAAAAGCACCTTTGGTGGCAAACAAACTACTTCATCAGTACACACATTTCTAAAAACACAAAATTTTCAATCACGATGTCCTTTCAAAATAACTATCAAAATTTAGTCGCTGAAAAGTCTCAGGCACATACCCGATTAATGCGGGACTACGACGGACATAATAAAGATTTTGATTTCATTATCATAGGTTCCGGAATGGGCGGAGGTATTCTTGCTGACGACCTTGCCGACCGCCTGGGACAGCATAAGCGCATATTACTATTGGATGCGGGCTCTTTTATCTATCCCACGCACGTCTACAACATAAGCAGAATACCCAATTTCACAGTGGCGCGGCATTTTGGAGTTGTCAACTTTTGGCAAACGGAAACCCAATACAATAAAATCGGCGAAGAGCCACAAATGGCTTTCGGCGGACGTTCTGTTTTTTGGTCAGGGCTAATCCCCCAGGTTCAAGATTGGGAACTGGAGTTTTTCCCTCCGCAAGTCAAACAGGACTTAAAAGGCAACTATCTCAAACTAGCCGGAGAGCGGATGAATGAGTCGATCTCTCTGGGAAAGAAAGCACAGAAGCTTGCAGGCTATTTCAAAAATAGTAGCCTTGGTAATGATTTTGATATCATGGAGACGCCAAGGGCACTTCATCAACCCTACCTTAATCCCGACGGTACACCTCGAGACAGCTTTTTCGATAACAGCACGGGAGTTTTTAATACAGCGGAGCTTTTGATTAATCAGGTGGGTTTAACGCCCGGCACCGACCAAAACGGTAACGGTCTTTTCGTCAAGCTCAATGCCTTCGTTGAAAGCGTCAACGATGTGCCACACAACTGGTACGAAATAAAAACAACAAATACTATAACCGGCCAGCAAGAGAGTTTTTATACTCCGAAAGTAGTTATTGCCGCGGGCTCTATCGAAAGCCCGAAATTGATCAATCGATCAGAAATTTATAAAAATCTTCCCAGCCAAGTGAGAGACCGAGTAGGCTTTGGATTAACAGATCATCCTGTATCGGCTGAATCCCAGGCGTATGTTTCATCTCTTGGCAACCCGAGGATCAGGCTCAGCCGCGAAGACCACGCAAAAATTATCTTTTACTCTAAAGGCGGGCGCGACGCTCACGGACACATTACCTATCCTTTCAACATTGAGATGAACGTGAACCACGAATACTGGCACTTAAGGAACAACGACCCTTCTGCAGAACCTGTACCAGACAACACATCAAAACCCCGCGTGGATATCAAATTCAGCTTCGCCAATTGCCTGGACGATGATAACGGAATTTTCTCCCACGCCCAAGATGGCTACACCCCGGAGATCCGTTTTAAACGCTTTTCCGAATTAGATGATCTGTTGCAGTCTCGCTTTCCGGCCGTTGCTGGCTGGCACAAGAGTCGTCAGGAGTTTTTTGACCTGCTGAATACCACCCGAAACCGGATTTTCTCAGAATTCAATGATGTAGAATGGATTACCGGGGAATACGGTGACGGTCAAGGTAAAACAAGCCCGTTTGGTTGGGGAACGGTACATCATGCTTGCGGTACATTGCGTATGCCCTGGAAGTCAAACTTTAACGCTTCTGACTTTAGCCTGCAGGATTCAGTGGTGGACGATAACCTTAAGGTCAGGAATTCTACCGGATTATACGTGTGCGATATGTCTGTTATGCCGGTTAGCACGGCGGCTAATCCTGTGCGTACCCTGGCAGCGTTAGCATTGCGCCTATCACAACATTTGGGTTGATTCCTCACCAAGGACGCTTGCACTGACTCCGAATTGTGCCGTGAAGCAATGTATTGCGCACCTCCAATGGTGACTGCTTCCATTGGTTATGTTTGCTTAGAGTGCTGCTTATAAAGTTCCGCGATCTTAGGAAAATGGTCCTTCACGGCGTCAGGATGGGTTAATATATTGACGTGGTCATAATCATGTAAATTGCCATTTTCCTTGCTCAGAATCGTCACTGCCTCCTGTATTCCGCTTTCTTCTGCCAATTTTTTTACATCGGATGGATGGCCCAACACTTTATCTCCGACACCTGTGTAAAAATATACCGGTGGCAACTCAATAGTGCTCAGCTTATCCCTGTAATCAAATCCCGTTTCCGGGTCAATCCATGTTTTTGTATAAACCCAGGCATTGTTTTGTAAATAAAATCGGGAAGCCTCATTATCAGACCCTACTTTAATCTTCTTTGCGGGAAAATATCCAAAGATTGAATTGAGTATCCTACCCAAAACTGTCCAACCTACATCAATGGTTAAGAATCGATTTAAACTTTTGATACTGATTCTCCGCTTTGTAGCAAGGAAAATCATACTATTAATATCTAACTGTGTGTGGTACAATGCATACGTACACAACAGTAACACGCCTCCCCAGGAGTGTGCCCCAAAATGCAATGAGTCATAGCCTGAAACCTCTTTTACTTTATTTATGATAGCAGGAAGCTCTTCTGTTATGGTATCGGTCTGGGAGGTACGGCTATGTCGAGAAACTGCTGGCTTGGATGCTCCACGCCCCCGTAAATCCGCTACATATACGTCAAAACCCTGTTGTGCCAAATAAGGAGCTAACCCTTTTCCCGATTTGCTATAAAAAACCTTACCGTTTTCAATACTCCCATGGATCAACAATATCGGAGGGAAATTTGATTTTTTATTTTTAAATCGATGAATGGCAATTTCCTCTTTTTTGAATGACAGGCTCAGGATAGATTTATTTACTAAGTATTCATTCACATTTTACCATTTTACATATTCAATTAGACATATTTGAGTTCAATCTGTTGCTGCCCAACATATTAAAACACCTTTAACACATAAATCATCGTTTCTGTTCAACTCAATTTATCTATAATCTACAAAACATCGTCAATTCTTTGAGACACAACTAGGATATCGTTATCGAAATATTTGATTATATCATTCATTTAACCATTGTTAAGGCTTCAGCCATTAACGGGGTCTTACACATTTTTAAATTTGCCTTTCTTGAAATCCAGTAGGATTTTATTCGTCGTATATAACCAGATTTTGATCTTCCGCCAAGAAACCAACCTTAAAGTTAAAGGCGATTCCCGTGTTGATTTTTCCCCTGTTTATTGTTAGATCATGCTGAGCATCGCAAAATTTGTCTGATTACTGGCAAATGCTTACTGTATATTTCACCGGCACTACGCTTCGCTAAATTCTGACGGGGTAGCCTATGATTTTTAAGAGAGAAAACTTGCGGAATACTACCTAGAACTTATTAGGGAATATTTTTAGTAAGTTTTATATTGGAAAATAATGGACGACGAAGATTACATCAATTCGAGAGAACTTCCCATCTACAAAAAAGGTGAGGAGATTTTTGAGGTGGTAAAACAAATCAGTGACCTTATTCCTGAAGACAATGAACATCTACAGCATGTAAAGGAACAAATGCTCATGGATGCCATGACGTTGACCGTAAAACTATCAGGCGCCGAAGCCGGCGGCTTATATGACATAAAAATGGAAGCAGCCGCCATCATTCGTAAAGCCGCACGCGAGCTAATGATACAGAACCATTCCTTAAAAATGTTTGGTTTTAAAGAAACACACTATTTTAATATCGTCCGGGAATTGATTGAAGAGTATCGTCTATTGTTCATCGACTGGGTGAATTCATTTGACCAGGAAGATTACATCATCGACCGCTGGGGTCTGTTTAACCCTCCCGGTGTGGGACCATTTGACAAAGATCCCGATGAAGATATTCCCTTTAATCCGGATGATTATTTGTGATTCCGTTAATCGAATTTTTCAACAATAATTTCTTCAATGCTCACCATCGGTTTTTGGATTGAGCTTACACTGATGGTAGAAAAAAAGAGAATCGACAAAATCCCCACATATAAAAGAAAATGTCGTCTTCGAATGAACGACCAAAATATAGCCTACCTCGGCCCTGCTTTCCTCGCCGGGACACTCAAATCAATCTCATTTCATCACTCATTCCACGGAAACGTTCTTTTGATTTTTAACCAGGTAAACCAAGTGGCAGGATAATTCATAAAAAACTGAAAGTCTCTATTTTTTGATGGTAAATACTCGATTAACATTGAACCCGAAGTAAATGTCTCCATCCAGAATATTGCCGGTTGTCAAAGGAATAGAATACTGCTCTATCATTCCTTTCGAATTGGTCACCTGCAATTGGAAGATATGACCCCCGGTTTCAATATCAAATCCTAAAGCAATTGAATTGTAAGTTTTATCGGCATTAGTTCCCGGCAATTGATAAAAATACTCACCATTAAGCGAAACCCTATTGGACAGTTTAAGTCTTCCACCGATACCTATCGCGTAGATGTCATTTTGATCCTCTGTCGTTTCGACGAGGTTTCGGTGAACGAGGGAAGGCGTTAATTGCAGCGAAAAGGCATTGGTAAACTTACGCGCGATCAGCACCTGATAGGCAAATGACAACCTGGATGAAAAATAATTCACCCGTTCAGGCTCACTCCACTTCATACCGTTAACAGCCATACTGGCAAACAAAGTAGTGGTAACCGGAAATCTATTGGATTGCTTTAAGATCTTGTATTTCAGGTATCCATCCCCTGTTTTTAAATACGAGCTTCTTCCTATGCTGATATTTAAATTATCGGTAATACCATATTCAAATCCCAAACGCATCGTTGCTTGATCCAGGCCAAAAAACTGGTAGTAACCGTCATTGATTTTTCCGAATCGGTGGCCAATAATGAAATTCAGATGCCCGCCTGCTGTATTTTCCACCGACTGTCCGTTGATAATCCTTGTAGTTTTAAAGGTCGCATAGGTATATTCCTTTTCGTTGGACTCAACGATTTCGTTTTCCAGCATTTCCAGCAGGTTGTCTTGTGCAAATGCAGTTAAAGACAGGATTGAGAGAGCAATGGCTATTAAATATTTCATTTTATTTTAGGTATGGTTCGAGGTTTAGGTCAATTTGAACAAGAATGGTTTCGGCAATGTTATCGATGACTGCTTTGGGAATTTTTATGTTAAAATCATTGGCCGATACATTGAATGATGAATTGGCTTTTATGTTCTTTTCTCCCCAAAAAATAGTGGCAATTGTGCTGACATTTTTTGTGACGCCATGTAGAGTCAGTTCACCTTCTACTTCAATCTTATATTCCTGGCCTATTTGGAAAGATGATTTATCATAGTTTTTTAAATTTCCTTTAAAGGCAGCTTTGGGATATTTTTCAGATTCAACATAATTTTCATTGAAGTGTTCCTGCATGAGCGCCTTTTCAAATTCAAATCCTTTCATTTGCGCAGAAACGGCTATTTCACCTGACTCAGTATCAAACACCGAGGAGGCCTGGTGGTTGATCGCTTCAATATTTTCTACCGGCGTTTCCGAATAAAACTGAAGCGTACCTGTACGGGTGAAAAATCTGTTTTGTGCTTGCAGAGAAATGGATGAGAATAGTACAGCAAGTAAAATGAGTGGTTTCGTTTTCATATTTGTTTTGTTAATTGGTTTGAATAAAATTGAAATAGATGCTTCATTAATTAACAGGGGCACTTTTGGCCAGCCACGATTTTATGTAGGTGACTTCGCATGTACTCAAGGGCTGCACAGGCGGCATATCTCTTCTTTTGACTACACGATCCTCCAGGCGTCCGTCATTGACGATATCGAGAATATCCTGGTCTGTTGACAATACTTTTCTACCCGTACCTGAGACATGACAGCCGCTGGTAGCACACTTGGCTTCGATCATCGGCTTGATAACCGTTTGAAAATCTACACTGACAGAATCACAGGTGGTGCCACCGGGATACAGCACTTCATCAACATCGTAATAACAAGAGGTTAGAAATGATAGTGATATTAAAAATGTGCCAAGTACGAATATTACTTTTTTTTGCATGGTTAATTATTTAAAGCGCCTTGGTCGATCCAGTTTTTAATAAGAAGCCTGTCGCAGTCCGAAAGAGGTGAGGCTGGTGGCATATCTTTATACACGATCGCTCTTTTCTGGATCTGATCGGCACTGACATAGGAGTTAATTTGGCTAAAAGTAGTCATCTCACCATTCTTAGCACCTGCACCGTGGCAGGCTACCGAAGTGGCACAATTCAGTTCGAAGATGGGTAAGATGACAGAATTGAATGCGTAGTTGGTCGTGTCGCATTCATCACAAAAATTGTTTTTCGCTCCCTGGAGTATCCACGTTTTGACCAGGTTGATCTGGTCGGCGGGAAGAGAATAGCCCTGCTCGGTTCCAGGTTTGCGAGGCATCAAATCTTCTTTATCCGAGGTAATGAGCACCTTGTAGTTTTCGCTGTCATTCAGATTACCCGGTTTGATCTTTCTTCGGATATTCTGATAGTTGGTAAGGACGACACCCTCTTTCGCGGAAGCAGCATCATGACAACCACTTATTGCACAGTTAGAGATAAATACCGGCAGAATCTGCGTGTTAAAATAAACAGTTCCTTCTTCACATGAAGTTGTGTTTATCTTAAAAGCTACGGTGTCTGTGTCGACAGGACCAACTGGTGAATTGACTGTATCCTCAGAAAGGAGAAAGGGCTCATGTTCACAAGAACTGACAATAACTATCACAGCTAGTGATACAATGATAGCTCCTTGGACTCGGTTTTTAGTTAGCATGTGTTTATGGGTTTTATTATTCAGTGATGTAAAGGCATTTTTTCAACTGTAGTTCCTCTAAAAGATCGTCGTAACCAACAAACAAACCTTTGATGGTTATCTCATCGTCTGGCTGAAAGATGGGTAGGTCTTTTGCGTAAAGCGAGTCCATTTCACAATTTACCAGACGATCTTCACCCTTTATTACAATGGTTGCCAGGTGACTTTCTGATACTGATTGGGAACTGAATTTTCCGGTGATTTGGATAATTTTGTCGTGGTACTTCAGGTTTGATTTTTCAACATCAACCAGAAATTCGTGAACCACCGAATCAACGGAAACAACATAATCGACATTCTCTTTCAGGACATTGATATGCGGTTTATTGTACATATAATATCCAAGGGCTATTGCAGCAAACAAAAGAATGCATGCGGTAATGATAGTTAATCGTTTCATTTATAAATACTCCTGTGTGCGTAACATTGGATCTAAATCAATTAATTCCATTTGGAATTAATCTTGTCTTAAATTCCAATCATATAACAGGTGGCCAATTCAAATTCCTACCTGATGAATGAAATATTTTTTTAAGTCTCGATTAGAGGAGATTTTAGAGAACTGTCAGCGCATTAAATCCCTGATTCAGTTGAAAAAAATCACAGTTTAATGGTTTGGGATTCTAGCCGGTTTTGTGGAATGCTTATGCCCCCAGTAGAAAAAAGGTAGGGTTAAAGCCCCACAAAAAAATGAAACTGTCACTTGCGAATGAATGATAAGATCATTCCAGTATATGTAACCTGCTTCGGTTAAGCCGCCATTTGGTGTTTGTGGTTCGTATCCGTCCGAGGAAAACAGGGTATAAATTTATGAATGGGTCTTGTATTTTTCCCAGTTGTTTGGCAGGAGCTGATAGAGGTCTTTCTGCTTGTGGGACTGGATTCTTTCGAATACATCTGTGAGCCATTCCAATTCGTTGACGCCATTTTTCTTGCAGGTGGCCATGAACGAGTACATTGCGGCGGTCATATCAGCGGCATCATGTGATCCGGCAAATAAGTAGTTCTTTCTACCGACTGCCAGTGGCCGGATGGTATTTTCTATCAGGTTGTTGTCGATTTCTATTTGCCCGTGCTGTACGTATGCACATAAACCTTTCCATCTGGGCAGTGTATAGGCAATGGCTTGCCCCAATGGACTTTTAGGTAAGACTTTATCAATATGCTCTTTCATCCATTCTTCGATATGGTCTAACACCGGCACAGCTTCCTGCTGCCTTTTTTCAGTACGCTGCTCCCAGGAGAGACCTTCATCACGCATATCCTGTTCTATCTTATAGAGTTGGCCCATAAGCTCCAACACTTCGGAT
>JBNLGG010000018.1:0-64938 GCA_050305935.1 Cyclobacteriaceae bacterium
TTTCCGCGTAAGGGACAATCAGGGTGCTTACTCCATTAGCTATACCATGACCATCAATGTAACACCGGTAAACGACCCCCCCACCGCTTTTAACGAATCAATAACAGTCAACGAAGACCAAACCCACACCTTCGCCCAAACAGAATTCAACAACGACTACTCTGATCCTGAAGGAGATCCTTTCGACGGTATTAGAATAATGACATTGCCAACTTTGGGGACTCTCACTTACAATGGAAATCCTGCAACTGCCAATTTGGTCATCACCCCAGGAAATATTAATAAATTAACTTACACACCTGCCTTAAATGGCTTCGGTAACAGCTACAGTTCTTTCACTTTCCGCGTAAGGGACAATCAGGGTGCTTACTCCATTAGCTATACCATGACCATCAATGTAACACCGGTAAACGACCTGCCTACATTGGATAATATCTCAAATCCTGCCGCCATAAACGAAGATGCAGGACAGCAAACAGTAGCCTTGAGTGGAATTGGCGCGGGAGGCAATGAAAGCCAGACTTTGACCGTTACCGCTACATCTAATAATACTACGCTCATTCCAAATCCGACTGTCGCCTATACCTCGCCAAGTAGTAATGGATCCCTCAGCTACACACCACTTGCAAATAAATTTGGGTCGGCTACCATTACAGTTCGCGTGCACGATGGAACCGATTTTATAGAAAAATCATTTTCGGTGACGGTAAATCCTGTGGCCGATCAGCCGGTCGTTACCAACGCGTCCACTGACCAGGGGGTATTTAATTCTTCAGGACTAGTAATCAGCCGAAACGCTAATGACGGCACAGAGGTGACACATTTCAAGATAACAGGAATCACCAATGGGACACTTTACAGGAACAATGAGAGTACATCAATAAATGAAGGCGATTTTATAACTTTTAGCATCGCCAATGCCGGATTAAAATTTTTGCCAAATTCTCCTGATGACGGTTCATTTAATATTCAGGCGTCTGTCTCCAATAATGACACAGGCCTTGGAGGCCTTTTAGCCCAGGCCACCATCTCTGTGAATGGCATCCCTACTTCAGCCGGAATTGATGACATCGTAGTGGCTGAAGATAGTCCAAACCACGTGATTAACCTGGATGATTTATTCAGCGATCCTGAGGACGCCGATAATCTTCTTACGTATAGCATCACTCCTAATTCAAATAACACGCTGTTTGACAACATAACCCTAAATACTTCAACCCGCACAATAACCTTTGACCTAAAAGATAACGCAAATGGATCTGACGATTTTGTTGTCAGATGTACTGATACAAACGGAGCATTTATTGACGAGCCTTTCAAATTTACTATTACCCCTGTAAATGATGCTCCTGCATTCACATTAACACAATCAACAGTCGATGCCAATGAAAACTTTGCCGGCAATATCATCGTGAATGTCAGTCCTGGAACGGTTCCTACTGATGAATCAGGCCAAAATGTTACTTATTCATTAAGCCCCACCTCTGCCGACTTTGTCAATATTTCTATTAATAGCAGCTCTGGGAAAATCACGCTCAGTCGTGTGCTAAATAAATCCGGATCACAGGTATTCCAGGTGATTGCCAATGACGGACAAAGTGTCAACAATACTTTCACGAGGCAATTGACAGTAACGATTGGAGCGGTTAATAACCCGCCTACTTTTTCAACCAGCGGAGATGTTACAACTCTTGAGGACTTCACTGAAACCCTAACCGTTACGGTAACACCGGGAACTGTTCCCGACGATGAAGTGAGTCAGGTGGTGAACTATACGCTTTCTCCCTCTTCAGTAGACTTTGCAAACATTTCATTTGACAACACCACGGGCAATGTATTAATCAACTCTATTCCAAACCGTTTTGGTGTCCAGGTATTTACCATTACCGCTGATGATGGTCAAAGTGAAAACAACACATATTCCGAGAACTTCACGCTCACGGTCACTAACGTCGATGACCCTCCTACCCTGGACAATATTGCCGATATCTCCATTGCTGAAGGCGCTGGTGAGCAACAAATAATCCTCACAGGGCTAAGTGCGGGACCATTTGAAACCAGCCAAAAAATTACGTTGATCGATGCCATCTCCTTCAGTCCGGGAAAAATACCCGATCCAAACATAGTGTATAGTTACAACCAAAACCCACAGCCGTCAACCGCAAGCCTTGTTTTTACCCCGGATGCTTTTGCATCGGGTTCGATTCAAATACAGGTACTCGTCGTAGATGGGGGAGGAAAAACATTGACAAAGAATTTTACTGTAACAATTGAAGATAAAAACGACCCTCCGGCATTTAATACTATTGCATCCCCCATTAACATCTCCGAAGATGATGACCAGCAATTGATCAACATCACTGGCATCAATGCCGGGCCGGGAGAGACTCAGGTACTTTCCTTTGACGTCACATCCGATAACACCTCTTTAATCAGCAACGCGATCATTGATTATGTTAGCCCTCAATCCATCGGATCTATGTCCTTTTCCCCTGAACCGGATGCCAATGGTACAGCTACGCTGACCATTACCCTTACAGATAATGGACCAACAGGCGGCGGTCATCAAAACTCATACAGTCAACAAGTCGTCATCAACGTCAATCCTGTCAACGACGCCCCCAAGTTTGATAGTAGCCCCGTTCTTTCAGCCACAAATGGAATCGAATATATTTACAATATTGTCGCCTCAGATGTAGACACGGGGGACATTCTTACAATTTCAGGTATTACCCTACCCTCCTGGCTATCCCTGGTGGACAATGGCGACGGTACGGCAACGCTTTCAGGAACCCCAACAGAAAATGACCTTGGTAGCCATCTGGTGCAATTACAAGTGGAAGACGCATCTGGAGAGCAGATTGGTCAGAGTTTTGCGATTGACGTAACCAACCCGAACAATCTACCTGTGTTTACCAGCACGCCCGTAGAAACTGCCATTGAAAAGGTATACTATGAGTACAACATCACTGTGGATGATGCCGATGCTACTGACGTAGTCACCATCACAGTCGTCAGCAAACCTAACTGGCTACTGCTTACTGACTTCGGAAACAGATCGGGAAGGTTAGAGGGAACTCCGCCGGAAGGAGGAAGTGGCGATTACAATATCGTATTGAGAGCCGCTGATTCCAAAGGCGATTTTGTAGAGCAATCATTTACCATCAAGGTTAGACCGTTCAATTCTGCCCCAAGGCTTCGTACTGTTCAGCAAGCCACGACAGAAGACAATGCGATCAGTTATACTTTAAATGTCTTCCGGTCCAAGTTTATAGATGACGACGGTGATACCCTGCACAGCATTTTGATCGTTTCATTGCCAGAACATGGACAACTCTTGTTAAGTGGCGCTGCTGTAAAAGTCAGCGACACCATCCTATCGAATAACATTAACAACCTTCAATACGTACCTGATGAGGACTTTAACAGCTTCGACTCTTACGAATGGAATGCCTCTGATGGCACTGATTTCGCCGAAAATGACGGATTGGTTTCCATCACGGTAACCGGACAACCCGACGCACCAATCATTGATAACCTGGAAATCGACTCCCTTTTCTATCCATTTGGAGCAGACAGTGTGATTGTGACAAATACAATCACGGTCGAGGAAAAAGATAATGGACGTATAGAAAGCGCAAATGTAATCATTGAAAACTTTGAACCTGGTATTGATTCACTTTCTGCCCTGGCGATAGGAAACACAAGTATCTCATTTAACGGGAAAACAGGTGTTTTAACCATCAGGAGTAGCGGTATAGTGATTGACGAGACTTATCAGGAGATATTAAGGACGGTAGCCTACTACAACAAAAAAAGTCAGGCACCCGATCCGGACAATCCAAAAATTTTAGCATTTGTGGCTGTCGATATTGATCTGGCGAGCGATACTTTAAAAAGAGTAGTCAATTTCCAGAAAACCTTTGTACCTCTTGACATCCCGAATGGATTTACTCCAAATGATGATAGAGCAAACGATACCTGGAACATATTAAATATCTCATTATACCCGGATGTAGATGTTCAGGTTTATTCAAGAAATGGTGATCTTGTTTTTGAATCAAGGGGGTATGAATCAGAATGGAATGGAATGGCTCCGGGGGGTAAAGAACTGCCATCGGGAGTATACTATTATTTTATCAATCTAAACAAGTACAACGCTACTTATAAAGGTACCGTCACTATATTGAAGTAACAACTACCTAATTACAAAGGACTGTGGTAATGAAAACATTATTGACTTTTATTGTTTTATCGGGAATAAGTTTGATGGGGCTGGCCCAACAGCCTTATTTTTTCAGCCAGTACTATGAAGTTGCCCCGGCGTTTAATCCAGCATTTACCGGGATAAACAACTATCTGGATGCCACATTGATCCACAGAAATCAATGGACAGGTTTTGAAGATGCCCCAAGCACAAATTATATCGGGATTTACAAAAGCATTCGTAAGGATATCCCGTTATCCATTAAGGAGTTCTCACTCCGGATCAGCAATCCTCATCTTTATGATAGCATTTTATCTCTTGGTCCAAAGATCAGGGATAAGATAAAGCACGGATATGGAGGTAATATCATTTACGATACCCAAACACCATTTAGCCAAATAAAACTTAACCTGAATTACAGCGCACATTTTAGCGTTGGGGTTCATTCAAATATTTCGGTAGGACTAAGCATGGGCATTAACAGTCAAAGGCTGGATCTCAATAAATTAAATTTGCGCGACCCAAATATTGATGAATTTTATCAGCAATTGATTGCCCAGGGAGGCAATTCTACATTAATTGAGCTTAGCCCCGGTGTCTTATTTAATACTCCTTCATTTTACTTCGGTTATTCTGCTGGCAATTTGGCGGCAATACCATTGGAAGAATCCAATATAACAAACGACTATACCAAAATGACCCACTACCTGCAGGCGGGTTATCAATTCCCGGTCGGCGAGGTCTTAGCTCTCCAGTCTTCACTATTTTTCTACTACTATGACCAAAACATCAATAGCCTGGATGCCAACCTCAAGCTAAACCTGAATAATAGAGGGTATTTCGGAACCTCTTACAGAACGACAAACGACTTAATCTTTATGGCTGGGGTAACACTGCAAAAAAAATACAGGATTGGCTATTCCTATGACATGAAAATGTCTGGGAAAAACGATCTGAATAATGGTTCGCATGAATTGTGCCTGAGTTTGATGCTTTTTAATGACGATTTAGAAACTCCTTACACTTGGTAACATATTTTTTTTCATATTTGAACTAGCACAGGCAGATATTCACAAATGAAAACAATTTTATCCCTTATATTTTTTTGTACTTTTTCGATTTCATACGCCCAAAATTATTCGTTCACCAAGGCAGTGCGGCTTTCTAAAAATGTAAATTCCACTGCAGAAGAAAGCCTGCCAATTGTATCAAAAGATGGGAAAAAGCTGTTTTTCGTCCGTTCACTTTATCAAGAAAATACAGGGGGTAAAAACAGTGGTCAGGACATCTGGTTTAGCGAGTTCAATCAAAATGGTGAATGGAGTATTGCATCAAACATAATCCCTCCGCTAAATAATAACCGAAACAATGCAATAATTGGCTATGACGAGACAGGGACCAGCTTGTACCTATTGGACTCCTACTCCACTCCTTCACCAAAAATCGACGGAATCGCCAAGTCCCTTTGGAGATATGACAGATATCTGGAACCCGTGACCATACGAATCAGAGGTATAGAAGCCCAAAATTCATTTTTGGGATTTCATATTAATCGAACCGAAAATGTCTTGCTCGTTTCAATGAAAGGTGAAAATTCTCTGGGTGAGGAGGACATCTACGTAACGCTAAAAGATGAAGACGGAAATTGGGGAGGATTAATAAATCTCGGACCTACTATAAATACCAGGGAATTCGAAATTTCTCCATTCCTCCTTGACGAAAAAACACTGATTTTCGCCAGTAAAGGCCATGAAGGGTATGGTGATTGTGATCTGTTTATGTCCAAAAGATTATATGATAATTCCTGGGTATTATGGTCGAAACCGGTTAACCTCGGGCCGGAAATCAATTCTGATGCTTTTGATGCCTACCTCTCAGTAACTGACAATAATGATGTCTACTTTGTAAGCAATCGAAATAGTGAAAACACCGACATATACATGTCTAAAATTATAGAAGAAGAGCTAGATGAAATGCGCGCCATCATCAATCCTTCTAAATATCAACTTTCCGAAACCGAGATACAGCAGCTTCTTGGCATGCCTCTATCTCGGATGATCTTTTTCGAACTAGACTCCTATACTCTTAAACCCGAATCAAAAGAACTTTTGGATTTTCTTGTTGAAAAGTTGAAAACCAATCGAGAATATTTTGTTGAATTAATTGGGCACACCGATTTAGAAGGCACAGCTTCCTATAACCAGACGTTAAGCCAAAGAAGAGCAGATGAAGTAGCCGCGTACATAACAAACAAAGGTATTGGTGTTGGGAGGGTAGATACCAAGGGTCTAGGTGAAAAAGAATTGCTGTATTCTACAGGCACAGAGGAACAACTGGCAAAAAACCGTCGGGTGGAAATTTTCCTTACAAAAGAAAGATATTGATCCGTCGTTGTCTTTTAAAATTTAGCGCATAAATTTAGCAACAAAATTTTCAAGCGCGTGAGATCTGTTATTATCCTAGTCTTTTCGTTTACCATTTCCCTCGCATTCGCACAGGAGAAGTCAGAAAAGTATTACCTGGAGGAAGCTAACAAGGCCTATGAAAACGGAGATTTCAAGCTGGCCATTGAGCATCTGACAAATGCCATTCAAAAAAATCCAAAAAAAGCTGATTATTATCTGGACAGGGGAATTGCTTATAGCGAAATGGAAGAGTTTGAAACAGCATTGAAAGACTTTAATCAATGCTTGAAGTTGGATCCAAAAAATGAAAAGGCCTTTTTCAATATAGGTTTCGCCAATTTTTCTCTTGAGCAATATGATCTGGCAATTGATAACTACAACAAGGCGATCGAACTCAATGACGAAGCGCCTTTTTATCTCTTATCGCGGGGAGATACAAAATTAGAAATTGAAGATTTTGACCAGGCTATCGTTGATTATAATCTTGCCATACAAATTGACCCGGAGTTTGATTTAGCGTTTTACAGTCTGTCGTTAACACATTTCTACCTGGACCAGTATGACAGCGCACGATATTTCGTCGCCAAGGCCATAAACATCAACCCTCTTGACCCGGATTTTTATCTTTTGAGAGGAAAAATCAAATATATCCAGGGCTTTTCTTCCGAAGCGATAAAAGACCTGTCGTTTGCTATAAATCTTGACCCAACACTTCAGGAAGCCATTCAATTAAAATCGGACATCTTGCTGGAAGAAGGTCAATATGAAGCCTCGCTGGAAGAATTGTATAATTACCTGGAAGTCGATTCCACAGACGCTGATATCTTGTTGCAAATAGGCACAATTCACCTGGACAATGATGAACTGGAAGAAGCCAATGCTATTTTTAGCTACCTGATCGAAACTCATTCCCAAAATGATATTGGCTATTATAACAGGGGCATCACCTATTTACTGGTGGAGGATGGAGAAAAAGCGCTGGAAGATTTTAGCAAGGCTAATCAACTAAATCCCTCCACTGACTATCAAATAGCTATGGGCTCAGCTCTCTTACAAAATGAAAAAATTGAAGAAGCGGTTGCCATATTTGAAAAAGTATTGGCGCAAGATAGCACTAATACTTCTGCATGGTTTAACCTGGGCTTATCGTATTATTATAATGATGACTTTAACCACGCCCTGGAAGCCTTTAATAAACTGGAACACTTCGACCCTGAATTTGACGAACTTCAGTTAAATAAAGGAAATGTGTTGACCGAGTTGGGTCTATTTGCTCAGGCAATGAAATGCTACGACCTCGCCATCATCAATGACCCCGAAAACCCCGAAACCTACTTCGTACGTGGCAATCTCCTTTTTGAATTGAAGGAATACGAGAGCGCCATCGAAGATTATGACTTTTCCATTTCGTTATCACCTGATTCACATGCCGTTTACACAAATCGCGGATTGGCAAAGTTTGAATTAAAATTAATGAAAGAAGCTTGCAACGATTGGAAAGAGGCCTTCATTTTAGGGTCAACCAATGCACAGCAATTGATCAAGTTGCATTGCGTAAAGTAAGATTACTTCAAATACCTTTAAAAACCTTTCTCATTTTTGTACTTTTTTAAGGATTATCCGATATTTAATAAGCTATTGTTAGAATAGACATCGGATAATAAACCTTTTATGAACCAGCTCTACCGAAGACCAATAATATTCTTTTTCACAATCTTTTATTTAATAAATCAAGATGCGCTAAGCTCAGCCCCCCTCATTGGAATTCTTATTAACAATGGTAATAGATTTACAAATACCACCGAGGTAGTCGTTAAAATCAAATCCCTTAAAACTGCCCCCACCCTACTTGAATCAATGCAGATCGGAATCAGTGAAAGCCTTGGCGACGCCAGTTGGATTCCGTATTCGGAGAATGACCAGCCTATTCACCTGCCTTCTGGAGACGGTGAAAAGTTTGTTTACGTTCGATTAAAGGACAAGGCAGGGAATATTTCCTCTATTGAACAAGCCAGGATCATACTTGATACCACTCCTCCATCAAACATAGAGTTCTTTATCAACAAAGGAGAGAAGTTTACCAATGACCGAACAGGAAGGGTTTTCATTCAGTACAAAGGAGATGATGCGGCCAGCTGGCAGATAAGCAACAATACTAATTTCAATAATGTTTGGGAGCCATTGGCCAATAACAAAACCTGGATGCTTGACCTTCGATCTGGCGATGGGGAAAAAACGGTTTACTGCAGGTTTCAGGACCAGGCTGGAAATATATCGGCCGTTCAGACGAAATCCATCATCCTGGACACACAGCCTCCTCAAAACGGAATGCTGGTCATTAATGAGGGTGAAAAGTTTATTAAAAACACAAAAGTAAAGCTAAAAGTCAAAGCCGACGGTGCGCACATGGTTCGGCTGGTTGACCGAAATGGTGGCGAGAACTACGAATTTAAGCCTGGATCCGATGGATTTATGGTGGTCGACTGGAAGTTTGACACGCTTCAGGGAAAAAAAATTGTCAAAGCCTATTTTATGGACGAGGCTACAAACAAGACGACTGTGGATGTGACCGCTGAAACTACCTATGACACAAAAGGACCCGTTATTCCCAATCTGACCATCAATAACGGAAATAAGTATACAAATGATAAATCAGGCAAAGTTGATCTTCAGATCATCTTAAGACAGTCAGAAGACAACCTGAAGCAAACCCTCTCAAATTTTGAGAATTTTAAGGATGGCAAGCAGGAAAATTACGACCAATTTGTCAGGAGTTGGTCGCTGGATGCTGCGGAAGACGGTTTAAAAACTGTATACTTGAAATTAACCGATGAAGCAGGAAACGACTCAAAAACGGTCAGTGCGTCGATTGTACTGGATCGAACACCACCGGTGCTTGAAAGCTTTATTCTAAATGATTCTAAGGACTTCATCACCTCCCCGAGGGTAAATATCAAAATTGTGGCCCAGGATGCCGTGGGCATGCAAATAAGCAATAACCCCAATTTCTCCACTGCTTCAAAATGGGAACCATTCAGTGAGACCAAGACGGACTGGCGGATTATTCCTGGGGATGGCGAAAAAACCGTTTATATCAGGCTTAAGGATGAGGCTGGAAATGTCTCAGAAGTGGCTTCGGCAAAAGTTAAGCTAGACACACGACCTCCTCTGGGGAAATCAATGATTAACGACGGGGAAAAATTCACAAATGATCCCAATGGAAATGTGAATATCAAAATTGCCTACGATGGCGATGATGTAGCGGGTATGCAAATTTCAAATACCTCCGATTTTACAAATGCTAAGCTCACCCCCATTGAAACCGAGGTAAAGAACTGGCGCTTAGAACCTGGCGATGGCATGAAGACAGTTTATATCAGGCTCCAGGACAAATCAGGCAATTATTCCAACACCTTCACTTCAAACATCATTGTTGATCGCCTTCCCCCGGCAAATTGCGAAATTGCCATCAATAATAATGCGGAATGGATGACCAATAAAAGCAAAAAAGTGGCTCTCTCCCTTACCGCTACTGAAGCTTATAAAATGAAGATCAGTAATACTCCGGATTTTTCCAATTCAGAATGGATGCCTTATAAAACTGCCATTGGCTGGGACCTGGAAGGCCCCGAAGGAAGCCATACAGTCTACGCTTTGTTTGCTGACGCTGCAGGTAATGAAGCACCAGTAGTCTCTGCGTCCATCAAATCAGATTTTTCGCCGCCTTTTATAAAGGCCTTTGCCATTAATAGCGGCGCTAAGTATACGAATGAAGCCCAAAAAAGAGTCTCCCTGACAATGGACGCAGAAGGCGCGGAAACAATGGCAATAAGCAACACCCCGATCAATGAAAACTCTACCTGGGAGCCATTTGCCCCAGCAAAAGAGTGGATATTGAGTAACGAAGACGGATTAAAGACGGTTTTTGCGAGGTTTAAAGACCAGGCAGGAAATATTTCGGGTGAATATGATGCCAAAATAATCCTCGATAGGGTTGCTCCTACCGAATGCGAAATAGCTATAAATAAAAACGCGGAATGGATGACCAATAAGGAGGGCAAGGTAACCCTCTTTTTAAAAGCCGCTGGAGCCACTGAAATGATGGTGAGCAACAGCCCGGAATTTACAGGGGCAAATTGGGAACCTTATTCAGCCATTAAGGACAATTGGGAAATAAATCTGAAAAACACACAGGCGGCTGTTTACGCTAAATTCAAGGACCCCGCAGAAAATGTATCCGACGTGGTTAACGCCAGTATTAAAATTGACATCATCCCACCACAGAACCCGAAGATAGAAATCAATAAAGGAGACAAATATATCATTGGTAGTGAAAAGAAAATGACCATCGCCATTAGCGTTGAGGGTGCGAAGTTTATGCGGATCAGCACGGACAAATCTTTCAGGGGTGTTGATTGGGAACCTACCGGTGGGTTTAAAGAAATGATTATCCTGGAAGGAGACGGCGAAAAAGAAGTATTCGCACAATTTAAAGACCAGGCAGATAACCTTTCTGAAATCGTTAGTGACAAAATTATCCTGGATACTACTCCGCCGAAGATAAATGTTTTCCAGATTGACAACGGGGAACAATGGACTAACGACAAGGAGAAAAAAGTTACCCTTACGATTGACGCTGATGACGCCACCGAAATGAGAATCGACCATGACCCGGCTTTTTCGACTTCGAGTTGGAAAAAATATGAAAAAACTGTCCAAAATTTCATTTTGCCAGGTGAGGACGGTGAAAAAGTCATTTTCCTGATGCTAAAAGACGAGGCTGGTAATTCTTCAAAAATAGTGAATGCCAAAATTAATCTGAAAAGAACCTTCTAGACTACATGAATATTGGAATACTTATTTTCGACGAAGTGGAAGTGTTGGATTTCTGCGGGCCGCTGGAAACCTTCAGCGTTATAAATGATGTGAGCGATATCCAGACAAATGTATTTACTGTGGCGAAAAAGGCTACCATCGTTCATGCAAGAAGTAATTTAAAAGTTCAACCAAATTACAGCTTTTCTGACCACCCGACACTCGATATACTCATCATCCCAGGAGGCAATGGCACCAGAAAACTCATGAACGACGAAGAGACCCTTAAGTGGATCTACACCCAGCATATTGATACGCAGTATATTATGAGTATTTGCACCGGCGCCTTATTGCTGGCAAAATTAGGGCTATTGTTAGAAATGAAAGCTACCACACACCACACCTGCTTCCACCTGCTCGAAGAAATCGATCCCACTATAACAATTATCAAAGGCCAGCGGTTTGTCGATGAAGGTAAAGTGTTAACTTCGGGCGGCATTAGCGCGGGCATTGATCTGTCATTCTACATGATCGAAAAAATCTGGGGCAATGATCTTGCCGAGCAGGTTGCCAAAGAAATGGAGTACGATATCAATAAATATTAATGCAATTTTTTGAGAATTACAGCCTCTTTCCTTTTAACACGTTTCACATCAATGTAAAGGCCAGGTTGTTAGCCCGTTTGCAACATGAAACAGATGTTTCCAGTCTCCTCCAGTCTGCCGAGTTTAAGAATTCCGGAAGAAGGTTGTGGCTCGGTGGCGGCAGCAATGTCCTGTTTACCGGTGATTTTGATGGGCTGGTGGTTAAGAATGAATTGAAGGGAAGGTCCATCGTCGAAGAAACCGACCAACACGTCATCCTGAAAGTGGGCAGCGGTGAAGACTGGCATGAAACCGTGCGCTTCGCCATTGAAAATAATTGGTCAGGGATAGAGAATTTATCGCTTATACCAGGTACGATTGGGGCTGCGCCAATGCAAAACATTGGCGCTTACGGCGTCGAACTCAAAGATGTCTTCCATGAGTTGGAGGCTGTGAATCTTACGACCGGAAAAAACCAGACCTTTAAAAATCAAGATTGCGAATTTGGCTATCGAACCTCCATCTTCAAAACTAAGCTAAAGGACAACATGTTTATCGAGTCTGTAAGTCTCAAACTTTCTAAAGTCCCCCATTTCAATTTATCCTATCGCCCGCTGCATGATTTTTTTAAAGACACGGACATCGCGAACATCACGCTAAAGGATGTCAGCGATGCCGTCATTCAAATCCGTGAGAGTAAGCTGCCTGACCCAAAAGATATTGGCAACGGAGGTAGCTTTTTTAAAAACCCAACCTTGGGCCAAATGCCTGGAAAGATGTTTCTGGAGAAATACCCGGAAGCCCCTTACTATCAAAATGAAGACGGCTCTTTCAAAATTCCCGCGGCTTACCTGATCCAGGAGTGTGATTGGAAAGGAAAGCGGGTGGGCGATGCAGGTGTGCACCACCTTCAACCCCTCGTGTTAGTAAATCACGGAAATGCCTCGGGAACGGATATTTTAAATCTAGCCAAAAGCATCCAAAAGTCCGTCTTTGAGAAGTTTCACATTAAATTAGAACCAGAAGTCAATATTTTTTAGCGAAAATAAAATTGGAACCACAATTTCTGGCACAATTATTTATATTCATATCCTCATATTTTAACCAACTATAAAAATTATGAAATCCATCTACGCTGCATCATTTTTATTTTTATTAGCCCTGTTGATTAACTCCACCTCCTTTGCCCAGGAAGCACTTAAGCCAAGGCCCAGCCCAATGTACGTGGCCACTGTGAAATACCAGATGGATGAAAGCGACAAGATTACCTACGTAAAGGTCACCTACTGTCGGCCCGCCAAAAAAGGCCGTACCATTTTTGGCAATGGCGATGATGTTCTAGTACCCTACGGGCAAGTTTGGCGTACAGGGGCAAATGAGGCAACGGAAATCACCTTTACAAGAGATGTAAAAGTTGGCGGCAAAAAAATGAAAGCCGGTACCTACACCATATTTTCCATTCCTGAAAAAGATAAGTGGACGATCATTTTCAATAACGAACTCGGCCAATGGGGCGCTTATTCGTACAACCCCACCAACGATGTGTTAAAAATTGATGCAATGGTAGAACAAATGGAGGAAGTCTATGAGCCCTTCACCATTGAATTTGAATTGCAGGACAACATCGCCAACATGGTCTTTATATGGGACACTACCAAAGCTTATTTTCCGATTGAGTTTTAATGCGTTAGGCTGATTTCTTATTGATAAGTGTGGTTTTTATTAGTTGAAGGGAACTATTTTAAAAAATATTAATTTTTATACTCGATTTAGTTGCCATCCTGTTTACTCAATCCACACAGATTTATTATTAAAGTTGGGTATTATTTTACCCTACCTTGCGAGAATATTCAGCATTTGTCATTTGAACACCCCTCCAGAAACACCCTAAAATCGCTCACACGGTTTTATATATAACTCTGTATCAATAACTTACATTTTATTTTGTCGTATTTTTTTAATATAATCACAAAATTAAATGTAAAAGTTGTTTCACTTAAACAATAATATTTTATGGTACGAGATCTTAATCTAAGCAAAAGAGAAGCTTTAAAATCAGAATTGAAAAATATCTATCCTGAATTGACCAATGATGACCTGAATGCCATCGATAACTCATTCGAGCAATTAGTCAATTCGATTGTTGTTAAAACTCAAAAAAATAAAGTGGAGGTTGAAAAGCTGTTGGTTGACAGACTGGATTTTATCAACTCAAAACACCTCATCTAGCATCGCCAAACTAATTATCGATTTGCATAATTAGTTTTTCTATACTTGAAAAAAGGCATCAATTTTATTGATGCCTTTATTATTTTTGCCTCTCCAAATAAAATTCAGATGCTTTCTATTTCCAATCTATCCTACTACATCGGGGATCGACCCATTTATGATGAGGCTTCTCTTCACATTAAGCCAAAAGATAAAATAGGTCTGATCGGGCTTAACGGAACCGGTAAGACCACCTTGTTGAGGATCATTAATAATGAATACAACATTGACGGTGGCACAGTGAGTAAGAGTAATGACTGCACCATTGGCTACCTGAACCAAGACCTCCTTTCCTTTCAAAGCGATGAAAGTATCCTGGCGGTTGCTATGCAGGCGTTTAAGGAAGCGCAGGCATTGGAGATAAAAATAGAAAAGCTGATCAAGAAACTGGAAACCGAATACAGTGAGGACCTGGTACATCAACTGACCAAAACCCAGGAGAAATACGAGACCATTGGCGGATATAGCCTCCAATCAAAAGCCGAAGAAATCCTAGAGGGAATCGGATTTACCACAGACGACCTCCATCGGCCACTGAGGGAGTTTTCCGGAGGCTGGCGAATGCGGGTGATGCTCGCCAAATTACTATTAGAAAACCCTTCGCTGTTGATGCTCGATGAGCCTACTAACCACCTTGACCTTCCTTCCATCCAATGGATTGAAAGTTACCTTAAGACCTATGAGGGTGCGGTCATTGTGGTGTCCCACGACCGGCAATTTCTGGACAACACAATCAATAAAATTGTGGAAGTGTCAGGATTCAAACTCAATGTGTATGAAGGAAATTACAGTTTTTACCTGGAAGAAAAGGCGCTCCGGTCGGAGATCCAAAAAAACGCCTATGAAAACCAACAGCAAAAAATCAGGCAAACCGAGCGGTTTATAGAGCGTTTCCGTGCAAAAGCTACCAAAGCCCGGCAGGTACAGTCGAGAGTGAAATCGCTGGAGCGAATGGATTTCATCGAAGATGTGATTGACAGCGCTGCAAAAGTTCATTTCAAATTTAATTTCACACAAAAATCGGGACGTCATGTCTTTCGCCTGGAAGATGCATCCAAATCATACGGGCCAATTGAAATACTAAAAAATACGAACGCACACATCGAACGAGGAGACAAAATAGCTCTGATCGGTGCAAATGGTAAGGGTAAATCTACGCTGCTGCGGATCATTGCGGGTACGGAACCTCACGAAGGAAAGCGGCATCTGGGTCACAACGTGAACTTCTCCTTCTATGCCCAGCACCAGATTGAATCATTGAATATTGAGAATGAGATACTTGATGAACTAAAGCAGCATGGCACTGATAAATCAGAGCAGGAGTTGAGAACGGTTCTTGGATGCTTTCTGTTCCAGAGCGATGAAGTGTTTAAAAAAATCAAAGTGCTTTCAGGCGGGGAAAAGTCGAGGGTGGCACTGGCAAAAACATTGATCTCCAATTCCAATTTCCTCCTGCTTGACGAGCCGACTAACCACCTGGATATGCAATCGGTCAACATCCTCATCCAGGCGCTTCAGCAATACGAAGGCACATTCATCCTTGTGTCACACGACCGTTATTTTATTTCTCAAATCGCTACCAAAATCTGGTACCTCCAGGATCATCAGATCAAAGAATATCCTGGTACTTACCAGGAATATGAGTATTGGAAATCAAAAAATTTAGCCGACGATAAAGCAGACGCCTCTCCAAAACGGGAAGTGGTAAAAAAGGAAAAGCCAGAAAAAGCTCCTCAGGAAAACGCAGAATCAAAAAGGCTGGAAAAGGAAATTGCCGTTCTCGAAAAGGAAATCGAGCAACTGGAAGCGAAGGTTGATGAGCATGAGGTCCGACTGGCGCTCCCTTCCGTGTATGGCAATCCGGACGAGCTCGCCAGGGAAACTGAGAACTACGAGCGTGTAAAGAAAGAATTGGAAGCTAAAACAGAAAAGTGGGAGACGCTTGTCTCAAAATTGGATGAAGCATAAGGAGCACGCACCCTTACGCTTCATCGATATTTATTATTCTCCTAATCCAAACTCATACCAGTCCACAAACAATGAGCTTCCGAATCGCTGGTCAGATTTAAACACCACGACCAGGTCGACCACTTTATTCGATTGGTTTTCTATGGTTAAATCCAAAGTTTCATAGGTATCGCCCGTTCCTGGCTCCATCAGCCCTGAAGCAACCAATTTACCTTCTGCACTTCCCTCCCTGAATTCAATGGACACCGGCACCTCCGTCTCATAATTCACACCAACCGACGTAATACCGGTAAGATCGATATTCCTATAGGTCAGAAACGATCCATCTACCAGTCTCGACATGCCCGAACCTTCTTTATTGACCAAATCAACTGGCCGTCCGCCGGAAAGGTCATCAAAGCTTTCTGCCTGGATTCGAAGGGGTTTAAGCAGAAGACTTTTTGTTGATTGCAGTGGCTCAATACCATTTCCTCCTTTGTCCTTGTAGGTCGCTTTAAACTGATATTGACCCGATGATGCCACTGTATGCTTGTCAAACACATACTTTCCATCCAGAGACTGTGAAGGCTTTGCTGCATTTAATGACAAAATATATTTTACCATGGCCTCCGCTTCTTCATTGGTGACCGACGGATTTGCCGCCATCATCCGCTCACCCCAATTGCCACTGCCACCGTTGATCACTTTGCTTGCCAGCATGGAAATGTTAGCAGATGTAGGCTTATATCGTTTTGCCACATCCATATACTTTGGCCCATTTGATTCTACATTTATCTGGTGACAGGCAAAACAATTTTTGTCCTGGATCAACTGCGAACCATCCAATAAATCCGTCTTGCTTTTATGTCCGGCTTCTTCTACCGTTTTATCAAAACCACCGATATAATCAATTGTAAAGGCAATGGAGGAGGGCGAAATAGCTCCCGGAAATTCACCATCTTCTTTATCCTTCACCACTACCTGGTAATTGATTTCCCTTCCGTCCCAAAAGAAAGTTTTGTTGCCATTGAATTTAATATCCACTTCGGGATAATCATTACCAACCAAAATTTCTATCTCATCTTCCGAATAGTCATCGTGCTGATCGTACACCAATAATTTCACATGATAGGTACCCGGATTCTCAAACGATAGATCAAATTCCATTTCATCTGATTGAATTTCATCGTCCAGCACCCACTCAAATCGAAGTTTATCTTTCGCATCGTAGTCAAACGAAGAAGCTCCTGAAAAATGAACATTCAAAGGCGCCGATCCAACAGTGTGATCAGCCATTGCTACTGCCGTAGGAATCTTGTTTCCATCTGAGTACAATATCCTGGAAAGCGTGGCATCCTGGTTTACCGAAAACCAGTTGCTTCCATACTCCAGAATATAAAGTACACCATCCGGTCCGATGGTCATGTCCATGATATTCGAAAAATCAAATGACTCAAGAAAAGGCTCATAGTATAATAGATTATTATCCTCGTCAAACGTGGCCGCCATGATCCAATCCCTTATCCAATCGTAAAAAAAGAATTTCCCGTCATAATAGTTTGATAGCTTATACCTTGTATTTGGATACATATCATAATGATACACTGGTCCGGCCATCGCATTACGTCCACCGGTTCCAACATCCTCAAACACATTTGATTCACCATAAGGATAATAGATCATCGCCGGCTGTGCAGGAGGTAGTTGTTGCGCACCGTTATTGTGGGGTGAATTGTTGATCGGGTTTGCCGGATCGTAAAGAGAGCCGATTTCTCCAGTAAAATAGTCCAAATCAGCATAAGGCTTATTGTCAGCTATGAACATCGGCCACCCAAAGAATCCCGGCTTTTTCACCTGGTTCACTTCGTCATGGCCTTTTGGACCCATTTCCGAATCTTCATTGGCATCCGGGCCAACATCCCCAAAATATAAAATTCCTGTTTTCTGATCGATAGAAATCCTGTATGGGTTTCTGCATCCCATCACATAAATTTCCGGTCGTCCTTTTGATCCGTCTTTTGGGAATAGATTTCCCTCAGGGATAGAATACGTACCGTCATCTTCTGGTTTTATGCGAAGTACCTTACCCCGAAGATCGTTGGTATTGGCAGAACTCCTCCTGGCATCCCAATATTGGCGGTCAGGAAGATCATTCATCGGGCCATATCCATTGGAATTATATTTCAATTCCCGAATGTTAAATGGGTTCGTATCATCCCCGGTTGATAAATACAAAGATCCATCCAGGCCAAACTCCACACTGCCACCGGTGTGGCAGCATGTAGCCCGTTGAACAGGAACCTTCAATAATACCTTTTCAGTTTCCATCAACAGGCTGTCAGCAATGAATACAAATCGGGATAGCACGTTGACCCACTCATCACCGGCAGGTGAGTAGTACAAGTAGATCCAGTGATTCTTTTCATAATGGGGATCCTTTGCCAGTCCAATCAACCCGTCCTCAAAAGAAGAATTAACATTGATTTTCGCTATGGTTCGGTAGGTTTTGGTGTTTTGATCGTAAAGAATCAACTCCCCTTTCCGCTGGCCAAACAATATTTTTCCGTTTTTAAACACCTCTAGTTCGGTAGGTTCATCCAGGCGCTGGATAAGCACATCTTTTACGAAGTTGGTTTCCTCAGGTGGTAGTTGTGTATGCGATTGATGGTAATCAAGGGTATTGTTGCCAATGGCATAGTTTATTCCCCCAAGGAGGTGCTGCAGGAATTCCGGCTCGGAATAGCTGGCATTGGTATGACCGGGGGCAGTATAAAATGCCCGCCCACCGTCGAATTCGTGGTACCACGCTATCGGGTGGAAGTCTCCATTTTCACCTCCCTTGTAGCTGGTTTCATCGAGTGTTGCCAGGACATGTACATTTTTATTGAAATTTTTAAAGTTGTACCATTCATCAAAGCGATCCCATTTTTCTGGAAGGTGTTCGGTAGAAATATGGGAACGATCTATTACGTCAACGGTGGCATTTTGCTGCTCGGGGTGGCTTTGAAAGCTGGCGCCTACTAATTTCACATACCAGGGCCATTGATATTCCGTATCAGTGGCAGAATGAACCCCGACAAAACCGCCCCCTGCCTGGATATACCGTTCAAAATGTGCCTGCTGGCGGAAGTTCAATACATTTTGTGTGGTCATTAAAAAAATCACTGTGCTGTAGTTTTTCAGGCTATCTGTCGTGAAATAATCGGCACTTTCGGTTGTATCTGCCTTTATCCCATTTTCCAGGCAAAGCTTAACCAAAGCCTCCCTGGCTACGGGAATCGACTCATGCCGATACCCTTCCGTTTTGCTAAAAATCAATACCCTTTTTCCTGGCAGCTTCTTCCCACAGGAGCTAAAAAGTATTGACAACACCAACAACACCCACAGGCACTTAAAGGCCATCCCTTTTTGTACGTTATTCATTCGCATTGTAAAATTTTAACTCAATTAATAAAACACCAGCCGCTTCCGCTGCTGAAATTATGTGTCCGGCTGATTAGGATGATAAAAAAGTAGTGGTCGGGGCATATTGGCTGGCAGGTTTTAAAAAAACAGGCAAAGTAATTCTACCGGCCCGGTTTAAATGTCTGGGGGACTAAATTCCCAATATTTTCTTGTTTCCTTCTATGTCGGTACCGGAATCGGCAAAGTCATCGAAGGCTTTCTCTGTCTTTCTGATCATATGGTCGGCAATAAAAACAGCTCCTTCGCGGGCGCCATCTTCCGGATGTTTCAGGCAGCATTCCCATTCCAGCACCGCCCAGCCTTCATAATCGTATTGTGCTAGTTTGCTGAAAATACCCATAAAATCTACCTGGCCGTCACCCAGCGATCGGAATCTTCCAGGCCGATCCACCCAACCCTGGTAGCCACCATACACTCCGGCTTTGCCCGAAGGATTAAATTCCGCATCTTTTACATGGTACATTTTGATACGCTCGTGATAAAAGTCGATAAACTGCAAATAATCCAATTGCTGAAGCACAAAATGGCTTGGATCATAGTTGATATTGACACGGGGATGCCCTTTTAATTCATTCAGAAACATCTCAAATGTGATCCCGTCATGCAGGTCCTCGCCCGGGTGCAATTCATAGCACACATCCACTCCGTTTTTATCAAACTCATCTAAAATCGGCTTCCATCTTTTCGCCAGTTCAGCGAATCCCTGATCAACCAATCCGGCTGGCCGCTGAGGCCATGGGTACATAAACGGCCAAAGTAATGCACCTGAAAAGGTAGCATGGGCATTTAATCCAAGATTTTTACTAGCTTGTGCATTCCATTTCATTTGTTGAACAGCCCATTCGGTTCTTGCCTTCGGATTATTTCTAACTTCTGGCGCTGCAAAGCCATCAAACATGGTATCATATGCCGGATGAACGGCTACCAACTGTCCTTGAAGATGAGAAGCAAGTTCAGTAATCTCTAAACCGGTTGAATTAACAATTCCCTTGATTTCATCGGCATAGGTTTTACTTTCCGCCAGTTTTTTCAAATCTACACAGCGACTGTCCCAGGTGGGTATCTGCACCCCCTTATATCCAAGGCCTGCCATGTACTTGCAGATGCTTTCCAGTGTGTTAAATGGGGCTTCATCGCCCATGAATTGTGCTAAAAATATTGCTGGTCCTTTCATTATTTCCCTTTAGTAATTGGTTTAGTGATTAGTTGATTTTTGTCCAGGCGGCATTGTTTTGTCCCGAGGCAATCACCGCGTCAATAAACTTCATTCCCCGTACACCATCTTCAACCGTTGGGAAATCGAGGTCAAATTCTGAGGCGGTTTTCCCTTCAATTCTCGCCCGTACAGTCGATGCAAAGTTTTTATAAATGTTAGCAAAAGCCTCCAGATAGCCTTCGGGATGACCCGCTGGCGTCCTGGTATTGCCAGCGGCAATGTCGCTTAAATATCCTAAACCAGTCCGGTAAATCTCTTTTGGTTTGTCCAGCCATTTTACAATCAGGGTATTTGGTTCTTCCTGATGCCATTCCAGCCCACCCTTTTCCCCGTAGACCCGGATGTTTAGTTCGTTCTCCTCACCCGCGCTGATCTGGCTGCAATGTAAAATGCCTTTTGCCCCATTATCGAAGCGAAGCAGCACGTTGGCATCGTCGTCCAGCATTCGGCCTTCCACAAAAATGGAGACGTCGGCGCTGAGTTCCGTAACTTTTAACCCGGTAATGGTTTCGGCCAGATTTTCAGCATGAGTACCAATATCCCCTACGGAGCCGCCTTTGCCCGATTTTGAAGGGTCGGTTCTCCAACTGGCCTGGGTCTGGCCGGTTTGCTCGACAGGCGTGGAAAGCCATCCCTGTGGGTATTCCACCACTACCTTTCTGATCTTTCCAAACGCACCCGATTTCACCATTTCACGGGCTTGTTTGACCATGGGATATCCGATATAGGTATGAGTCAAGGCAAATACCAACCCTGATTTTTTTACCAGTTTTTCGAGTTCAATTGCTTCTTCAGTATTGAAAGAAAGGGGTTTATCACAAATCACATGGAAGCCATTTTCCAAAGCTAATTTTGCGGGTTCGAAATGAACGTGGTTTGGCGTCACAATAGACACCGCATCCATGCGCTCCCCCTCTTGAAGTTGGGCTTCTTTTTCAAACATTTCCCTGTACGAGGCATATACCCTCTTAGGGTCGAGAAATAGCTGTTCCCCGGTAGCTTTTGAATTATCCGGACGACTGCTGAACGCCCCACAAACCAATTCTATTTGTCCATCTATTGCCGCAGCTATCCTGTGAACGGCGCCAATAAAGGCCCCCTGTCCGCCTCCTACCATTCCCAATCGTATTTTTCTACTCATTAATCGTACATTTTTAAATGAAACATTAATCGATAAAACACACCTACATACATCTAAAATCAACCCATTTTAAATGACAGAGGCCTTAACAATTAATGTAAGTTAAAAGAATTAGGAGGTAATACAATCCTTCTATTTTCAATGAAAAAAAATAGAAGGGTTAGGCAGGGTTTTCCCTTCCCCTTTTTCGTGATCATGAGGTAATCAGGGTAGTACACCTGAAGGAAATGGAATTCTCCACCGGCGCCGTATTGACTTTATTGAAAGTATTAAAATAATCATCCTCCGAATCCGCCTGCTCATCCATAATGGTATTTTTCCAGACAATGCTAAACTCGCTGGCCGGTGAAAACACCAGGGGATACACCATATCGATGTTGAAAGCATTGAAACTTACGTCGTGATTGCTTTCAAATTCGGGGTCAACCAACCGTCCCTCGTTATTTAGGGCCAGATGAAAAACTCAGGAGGCCTTATTTAGGATTAATGGTAGAGAACTGGCAAGACCTCATATTTCCAGCCTCGTCTACAATGGTCAACACATGATTGCCCGGTGAAGGCTGGATGGCCATCTGATGATTGCCCGATGTGGCGCCCAGGTACGCTTCATCCAGGTGCCAGAAAAGCTGGATTCCGGGTGTAGAGTGAGCCACCTCGGCAATCATATTTCCCAGACTTCCGTCCATCTGAACCGGTATGTACACAATGGAGTTTGGCTTTGGATATACAAAATCCATCCCCCGGTCCATGTTTTCATGTTGGCATCCTGATCGATAGGGAGGTACCTTTTTATATAATGGATTTTTCTGCGAATAGTACCATTCCTGCACAGGCGGTAGCACAAACCAATTTTTATGCACCATATTTCCAGGATCGACGCAGTCTTCCGTCACCTGAAAGGATGCGGTAGGATCCAAATGGATAATTTTTCCGTAAGGGCAGGCCGAAGCATTCAGGGACGAAAGAGGCACGTCCCTTCTTTCGACTTCGGGGCAATTGATACCCGCCCGGTAGCCGCTGTATTTACAAATATCTACTTCTTTAATCCCGGTAAAGGGCTTGCTAAACCAGGTAGTAGTGGGGAGTATATTATAAATATCAAATAGTATCGGCGCCGCTTCCAGCAATCCGGTAAGGCCCGGCCTTCCTTCTCCATCGGCATTTCCCACCCAAACCCCTACTACATATTCAGGCGTAACCCCAATAGCCCATGCATCCCGAAAGCCATAGCTGGTACCCGTCTTCCAGGCAACTTTTCGCGAAGAATTAAAAAGCTTCCAGGAGGATTCCTCCTGTGGTCGACTGACGTCCAGCATCGCCTGAAATGTAAACCAAATGGCCTGGGCGCTTAAGTAACTGCTCTGATTCTTTCCATGTCTTTTTTGAACTTTTTCTTTTTCTATCGAATAGGAATTCGGATGAAAATCCCCTTTATCATACCTGTCCGGATCTATGAAATGGTTGTAGTGAATCACGGTCCGGGCCATTCCGGCGTAAGCAGAGGTGAGGTCCCACAAATTTGCCTCAGCACCACCCAGCACCAGGGACAAGCCGTAATGTCCGGGAGGTTTATTAATGGTAGTCAACCCAATTTCATTCAATAGAAAATGAAATTTCTCATGCCCGTAATCCTTGAGCATATACACTGCGGGTACATTTAACGAGCGGGAAAGCGCCTCGTCCGCTGGTACCGCACCGTCGAAGGTCAGTGAATAGTTTTTGGGTGTAAATCCTTCAAAAAAGGTAGGAATATCGGGGTATATTTGACTGGGTGTAATTTTCCCGTCATCCAATAATCCTGCGTAAAGGAATGGCTTCAGAATACTTCCGGTACTTCGTGCCGACCGGATCACATCTACATATTGATGATTGTCATCACCGCACACATTTCCCACATAGGCCAACGTCTCTCCCGTGGAAACTTTAATTACAATTGCCCCTGCATTGTGGATCTGGTTATGGCGGTTTTCTTCCCAATGATTTTGCAGGATACCTGCCGTTCTTTCCTGTAGGTAATAATCCAAACTTGCCTGTATTCTTTCTCCCTTTTTTCCTTCCTGAATAGCCCTGGTCATGAGATGGGTAGCTTTTTGAGGCAAAGCCAATGGAGTGCCAGGCAAGGATTCTGTCAGCGCAAGGGTGTACGTCAGGGTATCTATCACACCATTTTCATTTAATTTTTTTAACAAGACATTCCGCTTCTCCATCAAAATTTCCTGGTTCTTCCCCGGAAATACCAGCGAGGGGCTATTTGGCAACACAGCCAGCGTGGCTGATTCCGCCCAGCTCAGCATTTGCGAACTTCGGCCATAATACCTCCAGGCTGCTGCTTCCAGCCCAACTACGTTGCCTCCAAATGGCGCATGAGAGGCGTACAACGCAAGGATTTCGTTCTTGGAATATTGCAATTCCAGGCGGGTTGACAGTAACAATTCGATAATTTTTTCGAGAATAGTCCTGTTTTTTCTTCGGGAAAGCCGAATAACTTGCATGGTCAACGTGCTACCTCCGCTCACAACTTTTCCTTCAGAAAGGTTCTGTATTAACGCCCGAACGAGAGACACCGGATTGAATCCAGGATGATGAAAAAAGTATTCATCTTCGTAATAAAGGATACATTTTTCAAACTTTTCAGGGATCGAATCTGCCGTTGGGAAACGCCATTGGCCATCTTCCGCAATGATCGCTGATAAAAGCCCGCCATTTCGATCCACCACAACAGTGGAATAGGGAGAGGTAAAAAGTGGAAATGACAAGGAAAAATAATAAAAAACTAAAAGCACCAGAATCAAAAAAGTCCAAATCACTCTTTTCCGGGGCTTTGATTGCTTCTGCCATTTTTTAAAAAATCCATACATGGGTGACGAAACAAAATGAAGCACAAAGACACACATTATTAATATGGGTAATTTTAGGGTTAAAGTTGAAGAAGTTATTATCAAATTTCTAAAATACAGAAATAATAAACTTAACATGATCAAACGCACGGTTCTTCTTGCCTTGTTAACCCTGGCCGGCATCAACTCTTATGCCTTAGACGGAATACTAATCAGGAACAGTGACCAGATCATCAATATCTCCGACAAATTAAAGTATCAGAAAGTTGACCCGGACGTAGTCAAAAACTGGGAGTCCCTTCTTCAATCGCAGGATGAATCACAAAATAATTCAATCCTCTACCGCCAAATAAAATCGGAAAAATCGATCATTGCTTATCTTAATTTAACAAATACTTCCCACGAAGAATTGTTTATCCAATTAAGCGACCCATCCATCGACCATATCATTTTATTGGATATCACCGGGGGAAATTCAAAAGTCCTGTACAAAGGAGGGAACAATCACCGAAAATATATTGACAACATCAGACTAAGCAAATTCCTGCTGGAGCTGGAATCAAAAAAAGGGGGGCAAAAAACCTATGCGTTGATCATTTCTGACGACAAAGACCTCGGCGATCTGGAGATTAACCTTGGTACACTCAAGAAATTCCTGGATGATCGCCCTGACATCAACCTTCTCGAAGGAATGTTTTTCGGAATATTCCTGCTTCTTGTGGTGTATAGTTTGTTCCAATACTTTACCGTAAAAGACCCCTCGTACATCTATTTCGGATTGTACGCAGCAGCACTTACCCTGCTGTTTGCGATTATGAAAGGCTACACCATTGAGTACTACCTGGGCGAATTGACAAATTTTGAAACCTACGTTCAACTGTTAATCTGCATATCGGGTATCCTGGCGATACTATTTACCACCAACTTCATGAAAACCATCATCAATGTGCCCCGGCGCCATATGTGGCTCATGGCATTTATGGTTTTTTATGGTATCGCCGGAGTAATTTTCCTTTTTGGCGGGGACGAATTTGCCAGCAAGCTTATCTATTACAATTCCCTGTTCAGCATTTTCTTCTTTTTATATGTGTCTGTTTCCATGTGGAAAAGAGGGTTTAAGCCCTCCATAAATTTCATTCTGGCATGGCTTGTTCTTTTTGGTGGAATGATCACTTCCACAATGATCGACCTGGAGTGGATCAGTTACAATATGCTGACAGAAAATATCCTGCAATTTTCAGCGCTTATCCATATTATTTTATTGTCTTTCGCACTGGCCATGAAGATCAGGATCTACATCGACAAGAAAAATGAAGCCCAGGAGATGGCCCTTCAAACTGCGATTGAAAATGAAAAATTGATTACCCATCAGAAACAGATGTTGGAGACGAAGGTGTTTGAGCGCACGAAGGATCTGGAACAATCCATTGAAACGCTTAAAAAACAGGAGGACCAGCTTCAAGAGGCTAATGAGTTTAAGGACAAGGTGTTCTCTGTTATTTCGCACGATTTGAAAAGTCCGGTCTCTACCCTTACCGGATTATTGGAACTGTTAAAACTAAACACACTGACGAAGGAAGAAAAAGCAAACATTATCAATAACCTGGACATTGCCCTGAAAAACACCAAATACCTGCTGGACAATATTTTAATGTGGGCAAACCCAAAACTTAACAAAGGAAAGAAAAACACGCAGTTCTTCCTTTATACGGTAGTAGATGAAATCTTTCAGCTTTTCAGCATTCAGGCGAATGCCAAGAATATCACGCTGATCAATGACATTGACCCGGCACTAAGTATAAAAACTGACAAAAACATAATTCGCCTTGTGCTGCGAAATCTGATTTCCAATGCCCTGAAATTCACTCCTTCGGGGGGAAGGGTAGAAATAGCGATGAAGCAGGAAATGCGAAACGTGATTTTAATGGTTAAAGACAATGGCATTGGCATTGGAGAGGCGGAATTAAACCGACTGTTTGAGCGAAACCACCACCACTCTACCCGTGGTACTGAAAATGAAAAAGGCACTGGGCTTGGACTCATGCTTTGCCGCGAATTCCTGGAGAAAAACAAACACCGGATCCATGCCGAAAGCAGGATCGGCCAGGGAACGACCTTCTTTATCTCATTGAATTCAGTTATAGAGAAGAAAAAAATGAAAATGGTGGTTTAAGGGGCTCCTAATATTCATGCCCTGACTCGGAGTCATGGCATGAATAAAAGCCAAAGAGTTATATCACAAATCAAAGTCTAGGAAATAAGCTTTTTCATTCTTTTCATCATACCAATACTGTTTGAAATATGACTTCCCATCCGTCCAACTGTATTGGGGTAATTGGGCCACGATTTCCTTATCCCACCATTCAAAATCATATTGTAGTTGAGATGAGTTGATATTCAAAGTATCTAACGTCAACTTGTTTCTTTCAATGATTTTTAGCGATGTAGCAGGATTACAATTAAAGGAAAATATGTAGGTTGCGTTAAAACCGATGGCAATATCAAAACAATAGATGTTTTCAACATCCAGTGTGATATCGACGTTTAAAAAATCCTTAAATCGCTTTTTGTTATTTTCCGTATCAGGCTTATTATGATCAAACCTGGGATATATTTTTTCTACCTGATGAGCTATTTGCTTTTCAACTTTGTCTAAAACTCTCTTTTTTGTTTTGTGTGATTGAGTTTTAATTTTTTCGCAAGAAAAAAGGGAGAAAGAAACCACTAACATCACAAAAAATCCTGTTTTCATTCAATTAGTTTTATCATCTATTAATGATTTTCCCATGAGTATTCATGCCATGACCCGGAGTCATGGCATGAATGAAGGCTTCATCGAAATTACTGCTCCAATGCCCCTACAACTTCCACCCATCCGCCTTTTGTACGGGCGTTGATGCTGTTATCATACATGGCCTCACAGGAAATACCCGGCATATAATACCTGCCCGCATAGGCAGCAATCAACTTAATAGTAAAGGTTTTGCTTTTATTCCTGCCCAGATCAAAATATGTCAGTACCCGGTCATCCCTGAAATCCTGGTAATTAGGTCTGGACGCCTTATCGGCGCTGGCCGTAGCATCCATGCGCGCATTCACAATTTCCCATCCTGATGGAAATACTTGCGTCAACGCTATCTCTTTAATTTCACCAGCGTAGCTGTAATTCGCTACGGTGACCTGTATCGTAAAGTCATCCCCCTGCTTTATCATCGCGGGATTTACCTGTTCATTTTTTGAATTCAGGTATTTTACACCCATGCTGATATTTTGAGAGGTTTCCTGCTCACTACCGGCTACTGGCGTTCCGGTGTTGGAAATCCTTACATAGATGATTCCCTTCCCTTCGTTTTTAACCGATAGGCTATTCTGTCCCATTTTTACCGGTAAATCCTTTTTAAAATAGGGATATTCCGTTTTGGCATTTTCCGATTTGTTATTAAAAGTGTAAGAACAATTCATGGAGGCAGATAGCTCCTGGCCATCCAGGTATTTCCCAATGGCCAGCAGCGCATAAGAAGTTTCCTGGGTACTCATCCAATTGTTTTTATTACTGAGGTTCTTCGATAATTCCATGAGCAGTTTTCCGGATTTCTCTTTCTCTCCCAATAAAACCATTGCTTCCAGGATCATCGCCTTGTCGCGGGTGTGTGACCCAAAGGAATAGGACATCTCGCGATAGCCCGGCACATCATAGGACAGGTTTTTAATGATATCCTTTCCAGCTTCCGGCTGGCCGGTCAGGGCATAAGCCGCTGCCAGGCGCCAACCTGCAGTGGGCGAATAGTCATTTTCCTCCCGCATTCGGTTCATAGCTCCTTTTGCGGGTGACCCGGCGAGTGCCAATCCGTACAGTCGATAGCTTTGCACCAGATCGCTTCGATAATACTTAGCCGATTTCTTCCATGAATTAGCTTCTTTCTTTTGGAAGTTGGTCCAATTCCTGATCATGGAAGCCGGAACATTATAGCCTTTGTTGGAGGCTTCTACCAGGAAATGACCGGCATAGGAAGTTCCCCAGTCGCTGTAATAAGAGTCTCCGGGCCAGTAGCTAAAACTACCGTCTGACCGCTGAAATCCTTTTAATTTTTCAATAGCACCCTTGATATTCTCATCTATTTCTTTTTTCGATTCGCTTGGTAAGTCGACAAAATCGGTCAGATAAAGCTGCGGAAAAACAGAAGAAACTGTTTGCTCGACACAACCATGCGGATAACGAATTAAGTAGCGCATTCTTGATTCCAGATTAAGCGGGGGAATATTGGATACCTCGATGACCGCCGAATTTGTTCCCCTGATCCCAATGGTATTGAATGCCTGGGAGAATGTTTTTCCCGGATCAATGACAGCCTCCAATACTTCAGTCTGTGGCGGGTTTGGATTCCTGATATCCAATTCAATGGTCTGCGTGGCAGTCTTACCTCCGCCCTTAGCTATTATGTTAAATGTTCCGATCCCGGTTAACTCTTTCACATCCACTTCGAACGACACCATCTGATCACCTTCTTCACCAAAGTACAACTCCTTCTTATTCCCACCTTTAACAGTGAAAAATTCATTCGTTTTTAATTCTATATCCACAGAGCCAATTCCCTTTTCCATGGCAAATACATTGACAGGAAGTTTAAAGGATTCACCCGGACCCAAAACTCTTGGGGCCGTCGCCAGCAACATCAATGGCTGCCGGACGGGTGTGGCCTTATCGGTATGGCCATATGCTCCATTATTTGCCGCAATCACCATCGTTCGTACGGAACCAACATATTGCGGCATAGTGAAACTGTGATTTGCCGTTTTCCCTTTTTCCAGGAAAAATGGCCCCATAAATTTTACCACGGGTTTAAATCGTTTGGCATTCGCATCTTCCTCCTTGGCTTCCATATCACCACCGATGGAAAGCAGTCGCTCGATCTTTCCTCCATAAGCTCCAATCACATCATCAAATAAATCCCAGGTTTTTACACCAAGAGCTTCCTTGGCGTAAAAGGTAGCATAGGGATCAGGCGTTTGAAAACGTGTTAAGTCCAGGATTCCCTCATCAACAACGGCAATTGTATAAGCCATTGGTTGGCCAGTAGCTTCAGAAACCTTTAGATTAACCGGACTTCCAGGCTCCAATACGTCAGCCATTTTTAGCACGGGTTTCAGGTGGGTCTTTGGATCTTCTACTTTGAACCCGGTTATACCGTACAGGCGGATCGGAAGATCATTGCCAGTTTGATTGTGTGGCTGCATGAGGCTGATGTGCACATAGGCATTGGGCGTCATTTTTTCCGAAGCAGTGATTTCAAATATATTTTCCCCTGCCTTAGTGGGCAACCAAAATTTTTCAATCACACTACTTCCATTCTCTATGGCGACGAGCGCCTGTCCATTTTCAGTCCCCGGAAAAGTGACCTTAATTTTCTCCCCCACATCATATTTTTCCTTGTCAGCACTCATGACAAGCATTGTGGCACCGCCGGGAACATCCCTTTTCCCACGACCTGCCCATCCGGGCCAGTCAAGGTAGACAATCTGACCTGAACAATGATTGGAAACGGGATCACATACCCGGATCATGTAACGCCCCCAATGCGGATAATTGTCCCTCAACGCCGCACGTCCCTTTCCATTTTTTGTGCTTATCGTGGCTTTGCTGATTGGTTTATTGTAATTGCGATTGATGTAATTGGCATCGCCGGATGACTGGTCCCACCACCATCGCCATTCCATTTTGAACAATTCAACCGTCAAACCTTCCCGGCTGATTGGATTTCCTGCAGCATCCAGCGTGACCACATCGACAAAATGAGTAGTATCAGTAAGAAGCATCCCCCTGGCATCCCCCTCAGGAACTCTGATCCCAACAAAAGATTCGTATGGATAATATGGAATGCTGAAGCGGTCTACACTGAAATCTCCACCTTCTTCGTATACCCTGCCGCTAAATAATGCGCTCAAAGCCCCCGGGGGGTCGGAGTCCGTGGACAGGTTGATATTGATTTTTGCTTTTCCCTGATCATTTACGGAACCATCAAATACCTCCATCGTTTCACTATCGAAGCTCCTGCTGGGATCGTCAAAGGTATGATTGGGATACTTCTCGAAGGTGGTTTTAATAGGCGTAAGTTTAACATCAAATACTGCCCGAAGGTTTTTAGCAATGGCGCCATGTAACCATTTTACTTCCAGATCGCCTTCAATGCTTTCGTTCCGTTTCGTAATTTTCTCTACACCAAAATCAAGGTTGACCTTCAAGCGGTTTGGCTTAATAGTTTCAACCTTCAGGCTTTTATTAAATGTTGCACCCCCTACTTTCACCCTGCCCTGCCAGTCACCAGTGATAGCATCCTGAGGGGTCTTCACTCCGAAATAGTAAATGCCATTGACAGATTCAGACCGGACCAGTCGTGTTTGCAGTTGTCCCATCGGGTTGGAGAATTCAAATACCACCGGATGACCTGATGGCAACAATTTCTGCTTATCCTCCAGCATGAAACTAATGTGAAGTGAATCTCCCGGTCGCCAAACACCCCTTTCTCCATAGATAAATCCCTTAATGCCATCCTGCACAACCTGCCCCGCGACGTTGAAGTTGCTGAGAGAAAGGGAATTGCCATCGTCCAGCTTTAAATAACCTCTTTGGTCATTCTTCGATGCAACCAATAAAAACGGTTTTTTCTCTAGTGGAATCGAGACCAAGCCATCCAATCCCGTCGCAGCCGTTGCCAGCAGCTGCTTTTGATAGTCGAAAACCTGCAGATTAACACTCGTGATTGGCTGAGCCGTTTTCAAATCTGTAACCGCTACCAGCAATTCCCCCTTAGAACCTCTTTTCGCTAATAAGCCAAAATCTGAGGCAAGAATGTTCTTAGTGACCTGGTGTCGTGAACCGTAATAATAGCTGCCATTACATGGATTATCTCGTTCCCGCCAATCGTAATCCTCGTAGTAATAGTCTTCATAGTAGTCCCAATAGCTGGATTCGTTGTCCGGGTTGTCCCAGTTTTCGAGCTCCGAAACCTCCACAATATTTGACTCCGTATCTGTTTGACCATCGCAGAAATAAGCCGAATGTGTTTTGCCAAAATTAAGCTTCACCTGGTAAATGGCACCCGGCTCTTTTTTTATCAAATCATTCAGATCCAGCGTAAACCTGTTCCACTTGCTCAAATCTGTTAGTCCAGAGCTTTCCAGGCGGATGGTTTTTCTTAACACAGGTGTAGCCACCCTCCTCAACTGGTTTGAACCATCGTAATTGTTGACCTGTAAAAACTGGGTGACATTGTTCTCATATATTTTATAAACGCTGACATCAACTGCTTTTAAACTGACAGCTTCAAATGGCAATACCAGGCCATCGGTTGAGGGTAAAATATTTCCTTTACCAGTGAAACGGACCTGCGGCTTTATTTGCTCAAATAAGACCGACTGCGACCAGGCTTTTTGCAGTTTATATCCCAACACATTTCTTATTTCCCTGGTAATCGTCACCGTTTTACTCCCCGCTTGTCGAACGTTTGGGTACACCCTGAGTTCATTTTGCGAAGCGATAAACTGAAGGCTGCTCACATCTTCGATCCTGATCAATCCATCAAGGTTTTGGTCTTCCTTCACCGGATCAGAAAATTTCAACAGGACATACTGTTCAGGTGTATGCACCACGCTGACATTCATTATTTTAAAATCACCCAGGGCCGGGATTTCATACTCCAGACTCTCCGACCGCTCTACTCCTATGCCATTTCCATCGACGTTGACACTCACCTTTCCGGGGTCGTCCGTTCGTTTCACATCTTCGATGGTGAATTCATGCTTATTGGTTTCTGGAAAATGGCTCCAGTTAACTTTCAATGATTTATTTTCCTGTGATGCGGCAAGGATCTTTTCAACGCCTTCATTTCCAGCTTCGTCAGCGGTGACAACCGTGCCTTTCAGCTTTTGTCGTTTCAGGTCTTTTTCTTCGTAAATCCCCAATCCTTCAAAAATCACGTCAAAATCCTGGGTGATGGTTTGAAACACATATTCAAATATTTTCAGATCGGCAGGCACCTCCATCAGTTTAGCCAAATTAAAATTCAGATGGTATTTGACACCCGATTCAAGCGGGCCTTTTGGCCGGAATTCAATGGTTTTATTGTCCAGCCAAAATGCTTCACCTGCTATTGATGGCTCAAATTGAAACAACTTCTGGGAAATGGCTCCGTCTGTGACGAGGTCGCTCTCCACTTCCTGCGCGAGTTCGATCAGGATCGTGGAGTTCTTACTAATCACGCCCGCTGTATACCCGGAAATATATTGCGCAAAGGCGGGGTTAATCGATTGATTAATGTCCAGTTTTGCCGTACTGCTGTGAGTTATTCCGAAGAAAACAATAAAACCAACAGCCAATAAAGCGATTGCTCCAAAAATCATTTTGGAGGAAGTAGTCGAAGGGAGAAGTTGCATTTTTAAATGAGTTTAGCGTAAAAAAATAGTCAGAGAATAAACGAAAATAAATTCGAAAAAAATGTTGTCAATGACAAATTAAAAATAGTGGATTTTGTGGTCGATGGTAATAATAATTTTTACAACGAATTCATTTAAAATTTACAAATATAAATTGCAGTAATTGTACTATATGACTTTTTAATATTAATTTCGGGAGATTTTATTTAGCCATTTAAAATTATGACATGGAACTATTTTTTAAGAAACAACTTACTTCTTATCACTTTGTTTAGTTTCTGCTTTATTCAAAGCTGCAACAAATCCTCCGAGGTTGTTAAACCTATTCCCGAAGAATCACCCAACAAACCAAACTGGACAGAATTTACCGGTCCATTACCTGAACCAGGGGCCAAAGTCTGCCTGGTCGTCGGACAAACC
Source organism: Cyclobacteriaceae bacterium (assembly GCA_050305935.1). Taxonomy (GTDB): domain Bacteria; phylum Bacteroidota; class Bacteroidia; order Cytophagales; family Cyclobacteriaceae; genus CAJXNP01. The sequence continues at coordinate 33,736 of JBNLGG010000018.1, forward strand.
AGAAAAGCTGGTATCGTAGACGTGGCAATTGATGGTGATTTTTTACTAGTAACCACTCAAATCGATAAAGAAAACACTTATTTAAAGAAGGTCTACCTGGAAATTTTTAATTCCATAGATGAATTGAAGGAAGAAGGAAAATTAGTTGACGAAAAACTAGTCTTTGGGCAATTTGATTTTAAAAAAAACTGGGAACCTACTGAAAAAGAAAACATTTTCACAGTGAAGCTACCCCTTTCCGATATTTCCATTGACCAAGGGTGTTTCAATATTGCTATTCAGGTAGTATTGTCCAGTAACGAAGTTAGCTGGGGTGCTTTGTGCCAGGAAAATAACCCGGGAATTACCCTGGATGATTCCAATAAATTTCCTGGTACTGCGTGGTCTGCATATTTTGACTTCTGCCCTGAAGAAAGAATATTTAATTTAGACTATACTTATGCCTGGGAAGATATCAACAATACTTACCTTAATGATAATATAAACGACGCTGACTACAATGACTTGGTGATACAAGCTGACGTGCTAAGGACGGATGGAAAGCTAAAGGTAACATTTTTAGCTGCGGCCAGGGGAGCAAGCCTGGATCATTCCTTTAAATTTAAAATACCTAAAAAAGGTATTATTCTTTCAAGTGATGCTCAGAAGTCCCCACTAATATTTGGTGCTGAAAAAGTAGAAGATAAGGGAGACAAGTACTATGTAACCGTATTCAGTAGTACAAAAGCCGTCTTACCAGCCGAAAATTATCCAAGTGCCGGATATGCATCTAATGCTTCGAAAGATGACAGTACCTGTACACCAAATGCTAAACGGAGTATCACAGTTCTGACGAATGAAGATTTTGATTTTAATCCGGACTTTCCATACGATCCCTTCATTAGAGTTTCTACCAACAATGGTTTTGCATACGATTTGAATATTTGGGAATTACATGAAGCTGATGGTACAGGATCAACATGGGTAAATGCTGAGGGTAAACTGATGCCAAATGGAATAATTATATATGGCAAATGGCAATGGCTCATCGAACGAAAGGTATTTACAAAGGCTTATCCTGATTTTTCAAACATTACAGATGGATGGAATTACAATTGGGCTTCCAATTTAGCAGACCCAAGTGCAGTATGGTCGTGTGAATAGTTACAATGACAACATTTAGCGATAATAATTGCCAGTCCAAAAGACCATATGTATTAATAAAAAAGCCAGAATGCCAATTTATATAGCATTCTGGCTTTTTTATATCTTTTGTATTCTTCTTTTGTGGCGAATTGATTCAGCTGCAATCATTGCCTATTACTACCAGGAATCGAGGTAACTGGAACCTAAGGTAGACTTCAAACCCAAAGCTGAAAATTTTACATCCTATCAGGAACTTTTATCCCCAGTAATCCCATCGCAGACTTGATTGTCCTTGCAACAGCATAGGAAAATCCCACCTTAAATTTCAACAGGTTTTCGTCTTTTTCGCCAAAAATAGACACTTCGGTATAAAAACGGTTGTACTCTTTGGCCAATTCATACACATATTGTGCGATAACGGAAGGCGCATAATTGGCCGCAGATTCTTGTATTACTTCAGGGAATTCATTGAGTAGGAATACAATGGGCTTTTCCAACTCATGGAGACAATCTAATTTAGTGTAATCAATATTTTTATATTCGATCCCCAATTCCTCCGCTTTTCTTACAATTGCTGAGATACGTGCAAAGGTATACTGGATGAAAGGCCCCGTGTTTCCATGAAACTGAATGGATTCTTCCGGATTGAACATCATTCGTTTCTTGGGATCAACTTTCATCAGGAAAAACTTAACCGCTCCTAACGCCAGCGTTTCATACAGTTCTTTTGCCTGCTCGGCAGTAAAGTCTTCAATTTTTCCCAGGTCTTCCGTGTGCTTTCTTGCCGTGTCGGCCATTTCGTCCATCAGATCATCGGCGTCTACGACCGTTCCCTCCCGGGATTTCATTTTGCCACTTGGCAAGTCCACCATGCCATAGCTCAGGTGATACATTCCTTCCGCATAGCTTCGACCAAGTTTTTTAAGAATTAGAAACAACACCTGAAAATGGTAGTCCTGCTCATTACCAACCACATAGATAGAATTGTCAAATTGATAATCCTTGTATTTCAATTCGGCAGTACCGAGATCCTGGGTCATGTACACGGAAGTTCCGTCGGCACGAAGTAGAAGTTTTTCGTCGAGGCCTTCGTCCGACAAGTCAACCCAAATTGAACCGTTTTCCTTTTTAAAACAGATTCCTTTTTCCAGGCCTTCCATCACGATGTCTTTTCCCAACAGGTAGGTATCAGATTCGTAGTAATACTTATCAAAAGAAACGCCCATTCGCTCGTAGGTCACATTAAAACCTTCGTACACCCAGCCATTCATCCTTTTCCACAAATCTACTGTTTCCTTATCCCCTTCTTCCCACATCTTCAACATCGTCTGGGCCTCCTGGAGGATAGGCGCTTGCTTTTCTGCCGTTTCCTTGTCCATGCCATCGGCCACTAAAGCCTCGATTTGCTTTTTATACTCCTGGTCAAACCGGACATAATAATTTCCGATCAGGTGGTCGCCTTTGATACCCGCAGTCTCCGGTGTTTCCCCATGGCCGAATTTCATGTAGGCCAGCATGGATTTGCAGATATGAATACCCCTGTCATTTACCAGGTTTACCTTTTCTACATCAAAACCAGCTTTCGCCAAAATTTGGGAAACTGAAAAGCCCAGGAAATTATTGCGTAAATGCCCTAAATGAAGTGGTTTATTTGTGTTGGGGGAAGAATATTCCACTACCACTTTCTTCCCATTTGCTGGTGCAGCGCCGTGGTCTTCGTCAGACAAGACACCTTTAAAAACATCGATCCACGCTGTGTCATGGATAGAAAGGTTTAGAAAGCCTTTTACCACATTAAAACTACTTATCAATGAATGGTTTTCAGCCAGTTCCCTACCCACCAATTCAGCGGTTTCCTCGGGCTTCTTTTTACTGAATTTCAAATAAGGAAAAACCACAAACGTGTAGTCCCCTTCAAATTCTTTCCGTGTGGGCTGGAGAATATTTTCTTCTTCGATTTGATAATTGAATAGTGTTAAAAAGGCATCTTTTACTGCAATGGACAGTCTTTTTTCTAAACTCATGACGGGCAAAACATATTTATTTTAAGGATTGCAAAGATGACAAAATTAATTGATTTATACAGCAACGAATTTTTATGGCTCTGCCCGATTTTCACATAAAAAAGCTGCCTCCCTTATTTCATCACCATGAGCGGGAGGCAGCGTTAAAACCACTTTACCTAAAACAAAATTGTATTATTATGTACTATACCATTTCTACTTCTTGCCTTTTTGATTCCACCATTAGCTTCCATGCTTTAAATCCACCGCCCAGATTTTTCACATCCTTCACACCATGGTTTCTTAGGATCAAGGTGGCTAAATAACCCCTGAGTCCTTTAGCACAATAAACAATGATCTCCTGTTCACAATCAAAATCATCTACGTGGTCCCTGAGTTCATCTAAATCAATATTTTCCGCACCGGGTATCATACCACCTCTTTCCAGTTCGATTTTTTCACGAACATCGATCAACCGGTACCCATTTTGAGATTTTTCTATTCTCTCATTGAGTTCAAGAGCGCTGATTTCGTTAAACTGATACCTGCCCTTATTTTGGGAAATATATCCAGCCAAAATGACCGCGTCTTTCGCCGGGGAATAAGGTGGTGCATACGCCAAATCCAAATTAGGTAGATCTTCGATTGTCAATCCTGCATAAATTGCCGTACTAAACACATCGATCCTTTTATCAACCCCTTTTTCTCCAAAAATCTCGGCACCCAATAACCTTCCGCTTTCCGGATCATAATACACCTCAACCACCAAATCTTTGGGCTCCGGATAAAATCCTGGTGTAGATGAGGAAATGAAAAACGTTGATTCAAATTTTATCCCTTTCCTCTCCATGAAAGATGGGTTCATACCTGTACGTGCCATGGTGTAATTAAACACCTTTACGATGGCAGTTTTATATGCCCCTTTAAAAGTCTCCTGTCCGCCCGCCGCATTCGCACCGGCGGTACGCCCTCCTTTATTGGAGTGGGTACCCATAGGGAAATAATCGTGCTCGCCCGTCTGTAAATTCATCATACTGGCACAATCACCTGCGGCATAAATGTCAGTGAGATTGGTTTCCATCTTTTCATTCACCTTTAATGCGCCATTGGGGAGGCTATCGGCACCTTTTGAAGTGAGCAAGTGAGTATTCGGCCTGCCACCGATACCCATGATCAAATAATCTGACTTGATTTCCGTACCATCTTTCAATTTAATGGCTTTCATTTCGCCACGCTCAATGATCAATTCTTCAATGGTGTTCGAGGTGTAGACATTGATGCCATTTTCTACCAATACCTTTTCTGCCATATGACCGAATTTTGGATCCCAGATTGAGAGCACACTTGGAGCCATTTCAACAATCGATACATTCTTACCTACCTTTTTCAGGTTTTCAGCCACTTCCACCCCGATTAATCCAGCTCCCAGGATGGTAATGTTTTTTCGTTTGGTAAGCACGCCATCCTCTACCAACTTGTCAAAATTTTCTATTGTCCGGCAGTTCGACCAATTGAAAACCTGCTCAATGTTTTTGATGGGAGGAATGAAAGGATGTGCCCCGGTAGCAAATATTAATTTGGAATATTTGTACCACCCCTTGCTGGTCTGGATCAGATGATCGTCCGGAACAATATCCATCACCTCTTCTTCCAGGCGGACGTCAATTCCAAAACGTTTTCGTAAAAGCTCAGCTTTTACCACTAATAGTTTGTCGCGATCTTTTATCGTACCTGACAAAGAGTAAGGAATCCCGCACGTGGCATAACTGATGTAGCGTGTTTTTTCAAAAAGAATAATTTTAGCTTTTTCATTGGTTCGTCGAGCTTTTGCTGCCGCTGAAGGTCCGGCAGACAATCCTCCAATGATGATGATTGTTTCCTCCATGTCCTGTTCTATCTTTTTCATTCTAATGTATCTTGTGATATTTAAAAAATTACTGACTAATATCATGAAACGAGGTGTATGGCCCTTAGTGCGGTTAAAGTAGAGCATATGTCGTGTAAAAACATATGATCATATTTAAATATATTAATGTTTGTTTTTCTACAAAAAAATAGTACTGATTGATCTTAATCAGTACTATCAACTGCTATGTTCTACAAATCTACTTTGCCTACTCTCCCTGTCCCAGTGAATATCCCCTTTCACCATCAAAGGTGTACAGGTGCTCTGTTTTGATAAAATCAAATCCCTGTTCATTGATTCCTTTTAATAGGTCAATGATATCTTGGTGTGATATAGCTTTCCCTTCTTTGGTTGAAAAATACCTGCACCTCCAATGGTCTGAACAGAAGGTTTCAGGGTGACCCGACGGATACACCAGCACACCTCTATTCGTGATCAGCTTTAATTCGATTTCCCCGGTATTGGCTTTTCCCAGTTTCTCACCCAATTTATTCGGATCACGTCCATCCGCATCCCAATCCAGGAACACGTCAACTCCCACCAGTTCCTTTTTGGCTTTCGTCACCTTAGAAACTTTAGTCAGGTCCATTTTCACATTTTGATCGTAGCTTACCGATTTTAACTGCGCTGGTTTTTGACCCAAACGAAGAATAACTTCCTTTGCAAATTCACTCGTCCAAACCTTGCGAGCCGAGTTTTTCCCATAAACATCAGACGTGTGGACACCATCTTCCATGGTTTTCAGCCAGGCGTTTTGAATGGTTTCAGCTACTTCCGGCTGGTTGATATGCACAAGCATCATTACTGCCGCGTTGATCAGGCCACTGGGATTGGCTATATCCAGCCCGGCAATATCAGGTGCCGATCCGTGGATCGCTTCAAACATGGCTACGTCATTTCCAATATTGGCGGAGCCACCCAAACCCACGGAGCCGGTTACTTCAGCGGCGATATCAGAAATAATATCCCCATAGAGGTTTTCAGTGACTACCACATCCAGACTATGTGGCCGGTCAGCAATCATGGCAGACCCTATATCAATGATCATATGGTTCGTCTCAATGGTAGGATATTCATGAGCTACTTCATCAAATATCTTGTGAAAAAGCCCGTCTGCCTGCTTCATGATATTATCCTTCGTCATGCAGGTCACTTTCTTCCGGCCATAAGCTTTCGCATATTCAAAAGCATACCGGATGATTTTCTCTGAGCCTGGCCGGGAAATTAATTTAAGGGCTTGAATCACTTCGTTTGTCTGCTGGTGCTCAATACCCGCATAAAGATCTTCCTCGTTTTCCCTGATAATGACCATATCCGTCAGAGGAAAATGCGTGTCCACATAAGGGTAATAAGAACGACATGGTCGCACATTGGCGTAAAGGCCAAGTGTTTTCCTGGTGGTAACATTCAGGCTTTTAAAACCACCACCCTGAGGCGTTGTTATTGGAGCTTTTAAAAAGACCTTATTCTTTTTCAGGCTAGTCCACGATTCGGATGCAATACCGGTTGATATTCCTTTCTTGTAAACCTTTTCTCCTATTTCTATCACTTCCGTTTCGATCTGTGCCCCGGCAGCAAACAAAATATCCAAAGTTGCCTGCATGATTTCCGGGCCAATTCCGTCGCCGTATGCTACTGTTATCGTCTTTTTTTCAGCCATTTTTATTTATTTTAATTCAAACAACAAATTTCACGAAAATAGGCATTAATCAGAAAGCGTAATAGCAGATCGCTGAATTATACGATAGATTAAAAAAAAACCACCTTCTTGTAATAAATCCATAAAATAAAAGCTTCTTCCTTCTTTTGTTTTTTTATTTTTATATTTAAAATGAGCCCTAAACCAAAAATTTTTACTTTTTAATTACCAGAGGTTATTCAGACAACTTCTACTACAATTAAAAATTATTTTTTTTTAAAATACTTGAGCATTAAGGTTGAAAATTAGTATTTACATTTTTTTCATTTTGCTAACTGGCGCAGCTGCCATTACTAGTGTTTTTGGACAGAATCATATCCATGCTAACAACATCTATGTAAAGAACATTACAGTAGAAGATGGATTGTCCCAAAGCAATGTAAACTCAATCTTAAAAGACCGGGATGGGCTCATCTGGATGGCCACTGATGACGGATTGAATAAATTCGACGGGTATGATTTCAAGATATATAATCATGACCCGAAAGACTCCTTCTCCCTACCGGAAAATAAAATATGGCGGGTATTTGAAGACAGTAAAAGCAGGCTTTGGGTAGGGACAAACCAAGGTGGGTTATGTCTTTTTGATAAAAAAACCGAGAAGTTTATCACCTTCACACATGATCCAAACAATCCTAATTCATTATGTCAACAATCAGTTTATTTTATTTCGGAAGATAAATATGGTCGGCTTTGGGTTGCTACTCAATGGGGGCTGAGCATTTTTGACTACGAAAACAATAAGTTTATAAACCTTTATTATTCTCCTAACGGTGGCGGAATCGTAAACAATTACACTAATTGTATAGTGAGTGATGGAAAGGACCACATGTATCTGGGAACCAAAGAAGGGATGAGTATTATTAATGTAAATGACCTCTCAATTCAAAATATCACCTATGATCCTTCAGTTAAAGGTGGCCTTTTAACTGACAATGTTCAAAATATATTTATCGATAGCAGGGGCTTGGTTTGGGTGAACCAGGGTGGTTTCGGGACGAGCATATACGACAAGGAAACAAATTCTTTCAGTTATTTTCTCCATGATATAAATAATCCCGCCAGCATTAATTCTATAATTATTCGCACAATAGCAGAGGACCGTCGGGGTAGATTGTTCTTTGGGACAGACGGAGGTGGAATATCTACCTACGATAGGGAAACCAATGTGTTTTCTGTGCTTAAATCTTTTAATGAGCCCAGTTTCCAAAAAACCGCCGTTTACGACATCCATATCGATAATAACCAAAAAATGTGGATCGGTACCTATGGCGAGGGGGTCAAAATATTGGATCTTGAAAATGTAGGATTTGATGCCATCAACATTTTTGGCCCGGATATGCCTAAAACGGGGAAAAAATCGGTTTTATCTCTAGCTGAAGACCACGATGGGAATATTTGGATAGGTACAGACGGCTCCGGCCTGTATCGGTTTAATCCAGTCACGGGAGACTACAAAGCCTACCTGCACGATCCAAAAACCCACAAGGGAATTAGTTCGAATGTAATTAAAAGCATTTGCGTTGACCATAACGGAAACATATATGCTGGGACCTTTTCCGGAGGATTAATTTTTATCGATTTATCAAATGATAAAATTACGAATTACCTTAACGACCCTACCGATCCCTACTCCATACCCATTAACAGTGTGTGGTATGTAATGGAAGATTCCGATAACCGGGTGTGGCTTGGAACCCTGGGGAAGGGCCTATGCGAATTTGACCCGGTGAAAAAGCAGTTTTTATTCGATCCCTGTAAGAAAAACAAAACGAGTACCATAAGTAACGGATTTGTCTCGAAGATCGCCGAAGATAGTGAGGGCTACCTGTGGGTGGCTACAGAAGGTGGCGGCATCAATAAATATGATAAATCCAATGGCACCTTTGAAAGGTTTATCAATACCGACGATGTGAATTCCAGCATCACAAACAATGATGTGAAAGATATTTATATAGATCGGAACAAGCGCCTTTGGGCTTTGACCAATGGAGGCGGCCTAAACCTCTACAATCCGGATAAGAATATTTTCGAAAGAAAATACCACGACACCAAACTCCCCTCTTCTGTGGTCGCTATGCTGGAAGACCATCAGGGTAATTATTGGATCACATCCAATAGTGGATTATACCGAATCAATAAAAAAACAGAATTCGTCCGCTCATTTACCCAGTCGGACGGCCTCCAGGGAAATGAATTTAATATCACAGCCAAGCTCATTGATAGCAAAGGAAATTATTATTTCGGTGGATTAAACGGGTATAACGTATTTAGGCCTGAAAAAATGGTTGAAAAAGGTGAAACCCCGCCCATGATCCTCACAAATCTTTACCTCTTTCATAATCTGGTACAGATAAACGATGAAACAGGTTTACTCAAGAACAACATATCCTATACCAAAAAGATCGTTTTAAAGCCAAGTCAAAATGTTATTTCCATTGAATATGCGGCCCTAAGCTTTGACCTGCCGAGTTCAAAAAACTATGCCTACAAATTGGAAAGGTTTGATGATGATTGGAATTACGTGGGGAAACAACGGCGGGCAACCTATACAAATTTGCCTCCGGGCGAATATGTATTTAAAGCCATGACAACCAATAATCTGGGACAATGGAATGGGCCTGGGGTAGAACTCCGTATTGTGGTCATCGCCCCCTGGTACGAAAGAACCTTATTCAAGTTCCTATTTATTTTGGGTTTGGCCGTTCTGATTTTTGCCTTTGTCCGGCTAAGAACCCAAATATTATTGAAACAAAAGAAGCGACTAGAATCCCTCGTTATAACCCGGACTAAAAAAATCGAAAAACAGAAATCACAAATTGAGGAAAAGAATAAAAAGCTCAGTCTCCAAAATGAAAAAATAAGGGATAGCTATAAAATGATATCCCTCCAGAATAATGAACTAAGGGAGATGAACTCTGAAATTATTGCCCATAGGGAACAACTAAGCCTGAAATCCATTCAACTGGAAAAAGCTCACGACGAAATCAAAAACGCAAACTCTGAACTTATCAAGCTTAACAACAACCTTGAACAACTGGTAAATGAAAGGACTATTGAACTTCAGAAAACAATTAAAAAATTAACCGAAACGGATGAAGGACTCAACACCTTCCTGTATAGATCCAGCCACGATCTACGGGGACCAATCACTACCCTTCTCGGACTAGTCTATCTGGCAAAATTTGAAAGCAAAGATGCCGCCGCCCAAAATTATTATGACAAAATAGAGGCCGCCTGTCATCAAATGCTAAGGTTTTTAAGAAAATTAAGGGAGACAAACACCGTATTCAGGATCCAAAAAGAAAACAGCATCCTCAACTGGAACCTGTTATTTGAAGAAGTGAAAACCGAATTGAAAGAGCTTGATCCAAACGGTCGGTGCGAATTGGTAATCAGCTCCAGCATCCATTCAGAGATTAATTCTGACGCAGCAATCATAAAAAGGATAATTGTCCATTTAATAGAAAACGCCATCGTGTTCAATAAAAACATTTCTCCGAAGATTCTCCTCTCAATAGTCGAAAACCACAATTCGCTCATTCTTGAAATAAAAGACAACGGGATAGGAATACCTCAAGAAATCCAGGCAAGGGTTTTTGAGATGTTTTTCAGAGGTTCGGAGCTATCCAAGGGAAATGGGCTAGGTTTATTCCTGGTGTTAAAAGCTGTTCATGCCTTGAATGGCAAACTTAAGATCGATAGTCAACTAAATTTGGGAACAACATTTATCATCACCTTACCCATAAAAAGAAGCCCCAATAAAAACATCCGGTCAAAAAAGGCAAAGTCCCGGTAAACCCCACATATTAATTAGACCTCCTCCCAATTCTCAATTCAAAATATTCACCACTCGACCGAAACTGTTAAGCTTCGTTTATCAGGTTTTCGATAAACACATATTTGGGCTATTTACATTTCATTTTCAAGAAATCATTGAGGATATTTATAGACGTCAATCCCACAGCCTTTAGCAAAATAAAAACATAAACATTCGCTTAAGTGAAACACTTTTTAATTTTTATCTTCCTAAATTTCATATTGATCAGTGTAGAAGCACAATTAATTACATCTGAAGAAAGCTTTTTTACCCATAAGTACACCACGGACGATGGATTATCACAGAGTAATGCCAATACGATCCTTAAAGACCACAAGGGATTCCTGTGGATTGGTACAGACGAGGGGTTAAACCGATTCGACGGGTATGAATTCAAAATCTTTTACAATGGCTCTGATGACAGTCTGAGTCTGAGAGACGATAAAATCCTGACGCTTTTTGAAGACAATCGGCAAAACCTGTGGATTGGCACCAACCTCGGAGGGCTAAACCGGTATGACAGAAGCACCCAGTCATTCACCAGTTTTACATACAATCCCGCTGATGACCTATCACTTAGCAATAATACAGTTAATTCCATTTTCCAGGACTCAAAGGGAAGATTATGGATAGGGACATTGTGGGGCCTGAATTTATTGGTACCGGAAACCTCTTCCTTTTATAAGTACTATCATTCCTCCGGAGAAAAAAGCATTGCCCACAACGACATCCAGGGGATTTCTGAAAAAGACGGAAAAATCTGGGTGGCTACTAAAGGTGGCCTGTCTTTTATAGACGTCGAAACCCTGGAGCCCTCCACAGTGAGGATCAAGCACAACACAGAAAAAGCTCAAGATATAAACGCCAAAATAGAATGCCTCTATATCGATTCGCTGGGTACGATCTGGATTGGAACAAATGGCGCAGGTCTTATTAAGTTCAATGAAGAAACGGCCACCTATACTCAGTACTCCCTGACAAAGGAAACAAACAACAATACTTCCGACATAATACTCTCCATCATTGAAGACAAGCGGGGTGAACTGTTGATTGGGACAGATGGATCCGGGCTATTCAAATTCTATTCGACCCGTAACAATTTCAGTAAAATATATTCGAAGAATGATCCTACTATTTTTAGTTCGTCCATAAATGGAATAATGAAAGACCAGAATGGATTTATATGGCTTGGCGTTTATGGCGCGGGCTTTGTCCAGATCGACGATGTAAACCGGGGATTTTACCACATGGAATATTTTAATGAAACCATGAAAAATATCGGAAAAAATTCCGTGTTGTGTATTACCGAAGATAAAGAGCAAAACGTGTGGTTTGGAACTGATGGGGCTGGCCTTTACGAGTACAATCCTAACACATCGGAAATCAAATCCTACCTGCATGATCCTAATGATCAAAATACCATCAGCAGTAATGTGGTAAAATCCCTTTTAGTAGACCATTCCGGCAACCTTTTCATTGGCACCTACGCGGGCGGATTAAATTATATAAATAAAAAGGGCAATAAAATCACCCACTTTTATGCAAACAATATGGATTCCAGTTCACTACCTACCAATCATGTTTGGGACATTTACGAGGATAGCGAAAACAGGATTTGGGTAGGGCTGCTGGGAGGGTTTTGTGAATTTATTCCTGATATCAAAGAATTCATTCGGTATCCAATAGACATTTTTGACCCTGGCAGTTTAGGATCTTTTGACATTACTAAAATCTATGAAGATAAAAACAAAAACCTCTGGGTGGGCACCATGGAAGGTGGTCTGGGACAATTGGACAAATCTACCAGGCAATTTAAGAGATACGTCTATGATGAAAACAATCTGGTTGGGATTTCAAACAATGATATCAAGGATATCTTTGAAGACAAGGTTGGAAAATTATGGATTGCGACCAATGGCGGTGGCTTAAACTATTATGACGAAGAATTGGACCAGTTTATTTGGTGGAAATCAAATACCAATCTGAGTGATGAAGCTTTGAGTGTTTTACAGGACGATGAAGAGAACTTTTGGATAGGTACATACCAGGGATTGGCCAGGTACAATGCCATTACCGATGTGGTAAAATATTACACCAAGGGTTCCGGAGTCCAGGGGAATGAATTCAATTACGATAGTAAATTAAAAGCATCTGATGGAACATTTTATTTCGGAGGACTGAACGGCGTGACATATTTCAAACCGGGGGAGATTAAGCCCAACTTAGAAATTCCGAAAATCGCCATTACCGGTTTTTACCTATTTCATGAGGAAATTAATCATGCCAGCCATCCTAACATCATTAAAGGCGATATCAACGCCATTGACGAAATCAATTTATCCTACGACCAAAATATATTCAGTATTAAGTTTGCTGCTTTAAGCTATTCCGTTCCTAAAAAAAATGATTACGCCTACCAGTTGGAAGGATTCGATAAAGGCTGGAACTATGTAAATACCCAACGTCAGGCGACCTACACTAACATTCCTCCCGGCAGGTATACCTTTCGTGTTATTACGTCAAACAATGAAGGCTACTGGAATGAAAACGGAAAAAAAATAGTTATCAACATCATGCCTCCCTGGTATCGCCAAACATGGGCGTACACTCTTTTCCTTACCCTGGCTGCCCTGATGTTTTATGCCGTAATCCGGTTGCGCACTGGTATTCTGCTGCGCCAAAAGGGAATCCTGGAATCAAAGGTAGCACTTAGGACCCTCCAGATTGAAAAACAGAAAAAAGAGCTGATAGAGCGAAATAACTACATTACAGAGCAAAATGAAGAACTGAAACACAAGAATGAGGAGATCCAGACACAAAGGGAGCAACTGGAAGAAAAATCCGTGCTACTGGAGCAAGCTCACAGTGAAATAAAAAAGGCGAACGATGAGCTCAAAAAGTACAATGAAAAGCTTGAAAAGACTGTAGATCAACGAACGGTGGAATTGCGGCACACCATTGCCCAACTTATCAAGACAGATAAAGAGCTAAACACATTTTTATACCGGTCGAGCCACGACCTTAGAGGCCCCATTGTCACGCTCATTGGCTTGACGCAGCTCGCCAAAATGGAAATTGAAGACGACCGGTACCACTTCTTCTTTGACAAGATCAAGAAAGCCTGTAGTGACATGCTCCAATTCCTGAAAAAACTAAATGATTCCAATGTGCTTTTTAAAGCCACCAGGGTTGACCACAAACTCAACTGGCATAAGATTGTCTCAGACGTTAAAACGGAATTGAGCAAAGTTGATCCTGAAAATCATGTGAAGAAAATCCTTGAGATCGACATAGACCAGCAGTTATATTCCGATGAGGTGATGATTAAAACCATTATTCAAAACCTGATGGAGAACTCTGTCATATTCTGCAGGAGGCAAGACCCCTTTGTAAAACTTCGCCTGTCATACGGAAACCAGCATTTGATCATTTCTGTGGTGGATAATGGCATCGGGATTGACCCAAAAATACACGACAGGATTTTCACCATGTTTTTCAGGGGGTCCGGATTGTCAAAGGGAAACGGGCTGGGCTTGTATCTTGTGCAACGCGCTGCTGAAATCGTGGATGGAAAAATTGAATTCAATAGCCAAAAGAAGGAAACCACAGAATTTAAAGTGAGTATCCCGATTGAAAAATCTGAGCCTCTTCATGTTAATCAGCATGCCGAAGTGGTACAAAAGCTATTTGAAGATAACTTTTAGTTTAACTGGTGGCCACTGCCTGCATGATCAAGCCGCAGAGCCAGGCGCCATAGGTGCCCAGGGCATATCCCAGCACTGCCAGCAATACGCCCACCGGCGCCAGCGATGGATGAAAAGCCGCAGCTAATACAGGAGCACTAGCCGCCCCGCCTATGTTGGCTTTACTGCCGACAGCAAGAAAGAAGTAGGGCGCTCTGATGAGCTTGCCGACCATTAACAGCAACAACACATGTACGATCATCCAAACCGCTCCCACGACAAACAATCCCGGATTATCGAGTATTTCCAGAACATTCATTTTCATTCCAATAGTGGCTACCAGAATAAATATGAACACACTGCCGATCTTAGAAGCGCCTGCTCCTTCATACTTTTTTAGCCGGGTAAAAGAAACAATTACTCCTCCGGTGGTAGCCAACACTATCAACCAAAAGAAAGAACTGTCCAGGCTTAACTTACCTAATTCCGGAGCATGGTTTTTTATCCAGGGGGCAATGTAATCGGCCAGTAGATGCGAAATTCCCGTAATCCCAAAACCAATAGCCAGCACAACAAAGAGATCCGTCGTCACCGGTATCCTGGCAATCTTTTTGCTAAATTCGTGCATCTTATGTTGAAGGTGGTCAATAGAACTCGCATCTGCATTGAAGTACCGGTCCAGCTTATCCTTTTTTCCTATGCCAAAAAGCAAGAAGGCCATCCAAATCTCCGCTACAATCACATCTACCGTGATCATAATCGAATACAGCTTGTCTGTCGGTTTAAAAATTTCATACATGGCGGCCTGATTTGCTCCGCCACCTATCCAGCTCCCGGCTATGGTCGTCATCCCCCGCCAAACCGCCTCCGACCCGGCGCCTCCAACTGTTTCAGGTGATATCGCCGACACTGCCAATAGCGCTACCGGGCCGCCAATCACCACACCAAGGGTGCCGGTAAGAAACATGATTAACGCCTTAGGGCCCAGCTTAAAAATTTCCCGAAGGCTGATGCTCATGGTCAATAGAACAAGGCAGGCAGGCAAAAGGTACCTTGACGCTATAAAGTACAATTGCGACTCGTGCATGAATGGGTCAAATGTCTTTTTCGGGATATCTTCTATTTTAATCAGATGGACTACATCATTCCAGGAAGCATCTGCAGATATTTCATATCCCTGACTGACCAAGTAATTAATCACGTTATCCGACTCATACCATTTGGGGGCAATAACTCCAAAACTTGTGAACAGGGACGGAATGAAGTAACACAATAACAACATCGGGATATAGGTATAAAATTTTTCCCACGACTTGTTGTTGCTATTCGAAGTATAAAAAACAATGGCCAGGATCGTTAACAACAATCCAAACACCACAGCATCATTGGTGACTAAAGGCTCACTTCTCATCTTTCATTGCTTAATTTTCTTTAACACCTCCCGGAATTCACTCAGCATCATGGCCGTCGCCCCCCAGACCACCTCTCCTTCTACGCTGTAATAAGGAGCGTCAATCACATAACCCTGGGAGGTCCTGATTTCCTTCCGCATTATTTTCTGGTCATCCAAAAAATCACCCAGACTGGCAGAAATGACATTATCAACTTCATGTAGATCCGGTATAAACCGGGGAATGTAGTCCAGGTAGCCCACGATCGGCTGGACAATATAATTGCTCACCCAAACATAAAACCTGGTAAGCTCCCCCAGGACCTTTACATCCTTGCTCTCGATGCCAATCTCCTCCTGAGCCTCTCTGAGCGCCGTTTGCTGAAAGGATTCACCTTGTTCCATTTTACCACCAGGCAAACCTATCTGCCCGCTGTGGGCGCCGTCATAGCTGGCCCTTTTTATCAATGGAAATCTAACATTTTGGTATTCGTCTTTATATAATAAAATCAGCACACCACTTTGTCGGGCATCAGAGCGGGGGGCAATGTACTTCTCCTGAATCCGTGTGATATTGGGGGACATCTTGAGCTGCGCTTTTAATCCCGGTAAGGGCTTCTTCAATTCACTCTCAAGTTTTCCCACTAGTCCTTCCATTTTAAGCAAAAGTTGAACTTAAAAATATTAAAAATATTCTATGCAGAAGGTATAGATATTATATTTACCAAAAATCTTGAAAAACCTTGTTGAATCTTAAAAATTATAAGCTAATACTAGGATCCAAATCACCAAGAAGGCAAATGATCCTGTCTGAAGCAGGAATAGACTTTGATGTAAAGGTGATTAAGGTAGAGGAAACCTTTCCCGGCAATATGCACGCGATGGACGTTGCCCAGTACCTGGCAGAAAAAAAAGCGAAGCAGGTTCCCTTTTTAAAGCCCAATGAAATTCTTCTAACTGCCGACACGACTGTTGTAATTGACGAAACGATACTCGGCAAACCAGAGAATAAACACGAAGCATTCGAGATGTTAAGTTCCTTGTCTGGCAGGGTACACACCGTCACAACAGGCGTTTGCATTAAAACCCATAAAAAAGTGATCGCTTTCGACGACACAACTTTCGTCTATTTTAAAAAGCTCACTGACGATGAGATCAACTACTACATTGATAACTTTGAGCCATTTGACAAGGCTGGTGGGTACGGCATTCAGGATTGGATAGGTATGATTGGTGTCAATAAAATTGAAGGATCTTTCTTCAATGTGATGGGGCTGCCAATCCACATGATCTATTCAGAGCTTCCGGCCTTGATTTGATTACTAGCGTCAAATTATTTTACCCGGTCTTCCGGAAGCCCCTTTCGATTGTATTCGTACAGTCTCAGGTATTTGAAAAAATCCATGGATGCCTCGCAGGCACAAAAGACGAAGCCATAGTAGCCATCTAATATACCCAACTGAAAAAAGTATTTATTGATAAACTTAACCATTGGAGCCAGTAGGACTTTGATTGCAAAGTTTGCTTTCAGCCCCTTCTTGTACTTGGCACGGGCATTTATCTCCGCATACACATACATTTGCTTGATATGCTCATCTACACTATCATAGGCATAATGTAAAATATCCAGGTGTAACCGCCTCACCACTGCACCTTTACGCATCACTACCCTTTCGTGCGGGTTAGTGCCAATGATATCTGCTTTGTGCCGGTTCCAAAGCCTGATCTTCTTGTCGGGATAGTAGCCACAATGCCTGATCCATCTCGTGACATATTTATTGAAGCGATTGACTATATACGCATCAGCATCGGGATGTTCCTTAATTTTCTTTATTTCCTCTTTAAGCTCGTTTGTCAAGCATTCGTCGGCATCCAGCATAAGGATGTAATCATGCTCCACCAGCGTCGCGGCATATTGCTTCTGCTCAATATGGTTTACATACTTATGTTGAATAAATTTCGCCCCAAATTCCTCACATATCTCTTTTGTCCGGTCGGTAGAAAAGGAATCGACCACGATCATTTCGTCAGCCACTTCCTGAAGTGAGCTTAGGCAACGCCCGATATTTTCCTCCTCATTTAAGGTGAGCACAATGGATGAAATTTTCATCTTTGATGGAATTTTTTTGTTTGTCATCTCCTCAAAAAGCTTTTCAAATCCTGTTACAGTTTTCTCAATATTAAAATCCTCCAGCGCCGTGGTTTTGGCATTTCTGATAATGCGGTCTTTTAAGCCCACATCTTCCTTAATCATGTTTATGTCAGACACCAGGGCGTCAATGTCCCCGTCGTCAAACAACAAACCATTTTCACCATGCCGGATCACTTCAGGATTTCCACTGAAATTTGTTGCGATCACCGGTACACCCATGGCCATTGATTCCAGGATTGCCTGCGACAACCCTTCCATGGTGCTCGCCAAAATCTTGACATCAAACAGACGGTAATATGCCAGGATCTCTGAAGGATGAACCGTGCCCGTAAAGAATACCTGATGTGACTGAGTGTAGGAGTCAATAATTTCTTCCCACTTTTTTTGCTTTTCTATACCCACGAAAATCATTTTCACCGGATACTCCAGGTATTGAAGGGCCTTGAGGATTTGCTCCTGGTTTTTCAATCGTGATACACAGCCAATGACAAAATCCTTCTCTGTAATCTGGAATTCAGCCGTCAGCTTTTCGGTGATCTCACTATTTACACCATTGTATTTTTCAACAGGAGTGCCATTGTGAATCACGCTGATATGAGAATCAGGAATTCCCTTCCTTATCAAGCTTTTCTTCACGCCATCACTTACCGCCACTATCCTGTCGGTTCCCTTGACCTGGATTATGTTTTGGAAAAACCCACCAATGCTCCGGGATACCTGCCGACGCGTGTGGATTACTTTGACATCCAGACCAAAAAGCCATTTCGTCAAAACCGCGTTAAATCGGTCGTAGCTCGATTGAGGATTAATGATCTGGATGGAATATTTATCAACTAGTTCTTTAATCGTTCTCATCCCGCTTCTGTCAAAGCGACTTTTAATATTCAGCGGAATAAGCTTCACTTTGGTATTTTCCAGGAGCTCATATAAAAGTTTGTCACGGTGACAACCCACGTAGATATTATGGCCTCTTTCCGCCAATCCGATGGTTAGGTAGGAAATTGAAAAGGTGGAACCTGCCGTGTGGCCTTCTTGTGTCAAAAAAAGAATATTCATTCGGAAGAATATTTAGGCCGCAAAATTAAAAAAGTATAGCTGGAATCTTAGGAAATATTTCAGTTCTTGACAAGGAGCCAGGTTGCTTCCAAAATGGAAAACAGGAAAACCAGCGGAAAGGAATAATTAAATTATGTACAAGGGGCGGATCCGACAGGGCAAACGCATTTTAAAAGGAAACTTCGTCATTCCGAAATCAATTCAAGGTCATTTTATAGATTCCAGACAAATTTTGTTCTTTAAAATAAAATTAGAACAAAATTTTCTGGAATGACGGTAAATGTGTTTACCCTGGATCCGATCAAAAAAACACTTCGTTCGGTTAGTATCTTTCTATTCCTTGCCGCGTTCTTTTTCTTCCGCCGACTTCTTCACCAAATCCCCATCGCGCAATTTTTTGGAAACCGAAACAAAGGGTCCTGAAATAATCTCCTGGCCATCTTCGACTCCACTGAGGATTTCAATGTTATCAAAGTCGCTAATTCCGGTTTTCACTTCGGTTTTCTTTGCTACCCCATTGTCAAACACAAAGACGATCTCCTGTTTTTCCCCGGTTGCTGTATCAGCCGTGGGCGTTTCAGGAGATTCATTTTCCTGAGGTTTCTCACCCCCCTCGTCGCCAGGCTTGTTCTCGGCCTCCCTGGTGGTTACAGCTGCAAGTGGCACTGAAAGGACATCTTTTTTTACATCGGTTATGATATCGACACTAGCAGTCATACCTGGCCTGAAGGGCGATACCACCTTCCTGTCTTCCAGCAGGTCAGCGTATGATTCATTTAATATTTTGATCCGCACTTCAAATTCCGTCACTGCATCGGCGCTTAACTTGTCATTTGCTGTATTCGCAATCTGGGTCACTATCCCCTTAAATTTTCTTTTTTGATGCGAATAAGCATCGACGTCAATGACCGCACTGTCACCTAAAGACACCCGGATGATATCATTTTCATTGACATCCACCCTGGCTTCCATATTGGCAAGGTTAGCGATGCGAAGCATTTCCGTTCCTGTCATGGTGGCTGTACCAACGACGCGTTCACCCAACTCCACGTTGAGCTTGGACACTGTGCCGGTAACAGGGGCAGTAATGATGGTAAAGCGAAGGTTTTCACGCGCTTCATTTACGGCGGCCTCACCGCTTTTTACGATATATTTGGCCGCCTTTACACTTTCTTTTGACGCCTGGTAATTACTCTTCGACACCTCAAAATTTGCCCTTGACAACTGAAAATCGGCCGCTGAGATGACCGAGTCTTCATACAACCTCACATTTCGGGAATAGTCCAGACTATCTTTTATGAATTGCGCCCGGGCACTTTGAAGTTGTGATTCGGAGTTTGCCAGGTTGGCCCTTTGCTGGTTTACATTCGCTTGCGCCCTGTCCAGGTAAGACTCATAAATATCCGGGCGAATCTTTAACAGCAATTGTCCCTGCTGAACAGAATCCCCTTCTTCCACATGCAATTCGATTATTTCCCCGGACACATCGGGACTTATCTTTACTTCGTTTACCGGCTGTACCATACCGGAGGCGCTTACCTTTTCCACGATGGTCACTTTTTTTGCTTTGACCACCTCCACTTCTTCGGTATCGCCCTGCCCGATAAATCCTTTCTTCTTCCCGACTACTGCAACTATTAATAAAACTAAAACTACGGCAACTAAAACATAGATGATTTTGTTGTTTGATCTTTTGGACATTATTCTAAGGTTATAGGGTTACCCAGGTAAAAATCTAAAATCTTCAATTTAAAAATATAATCATATTTGGCACGTACAAGATCGGATTTTGCTACGAATAAATTATTATTTGCCACCTGGTATTCGGTATAGTTGCTGGCCCGGTTTTGATATCTTCGTTCCGTCGCCCTGAAAGATTCCTCCAGTGCTTCTACTTGTTTCATTGCTGCATCATAAGTTTTTAGGGCCGCCTGGGCATCGTTATACGCTGTCTCAATTGTCCTGCGTAGCACGTTTCTGGTTTCCTGAGCATTGACTTCAGCCCTTTCCTTTTGGATTCTCGCCAACTGCCTATTCGTTTGTACCTGGTGGCCGTTGATAATTGGGATTCTCAAATTAAATCCAAAGCCATAGCTGAGGTTATCCCCCCATTGTTCGCCGATGGGATAACCATCGACAGTCCTGAACTCTGGTTGAGTATAGTCGGTCAATACAATTTGGCCTGGATCACTTGCTAAATACCCTATTGGCTGGCCTTGAATTTGAATAGAATCACCAGTGGCAAAACGCCTGTTATCCACATCTCTGGTATTGGAATAATTGGTGGAGATGTTCATGTTCATACTCAATACCGGATACACACCTCCGGCAGCTACTTTTTCATCGATCAAGGCGCTTTCTACTCTTAAATCAGCAGCTTTCACTTCCGGCATGGTCAGTTCTGCATTTGAATAAACCTCCTCGGCATTTTCAGATACCATGGAGAGTTGCGTCTCGTCAAATTCCGGAATAACAATGTCAAATGGCTCACTGGCCGGGATCTGCAAAAACTGCTTTAGTCGAAGCAGAGCCAGGGCAACGTTATTTTCCGCACTGATCCGATTTACTTCGTTACTGGCAAGCTGTGCCTGCAGGTCCAGCATTTCAGATTTTGGAAGCGATCCGGAGTTGACCAGCTTTTCCGTCCTTTCCAACTGTGCCCTGGTATTTTCCAGTTGGTATTGCGCGTTGCCGAGCAATTCTTTGGTAAAGATTACTTCCAGGTAGCCTGCGACCACATTTAACGCTACGTCATTTTTCGCCCGCTCCAGCTCATAAAAGGATGCCTCCACACTTTTTTCTCCCTGCTTTTGGGCGTTTACCTGCTGCATTCCGTTGAACAAAATCAAACTGGAATTGCCTGAGAATCCATTGGATGAAAACCTGCTGGTTGTAAAGGTGTTGGTAGTTGGGTCAATAGTCCTACCCCAGTTCCACCCCTGATAGAGGTTAAAATTAAGGGTTGGGACTCGCGAGTGCCGCGATTGGATCAGGTACTGTTCCTCCGCTGATCGACTTAATTCTGCTCTTCTGACATCCAGGTTATTGCTATATGCATAATCCACACATTCCTGCAATGACCACACATTGTCATCCTGCGCCAATACATTAACATACACTAAACAACTTGCCAGTAAGGTTAGGGGTAAAATCTGAATTCGTTTCATAAAATTTCGGTTGTTAAAAATTAAAGCAACCGGTTATAATTTTGAGGGGAAAATTATAGGTCAAGATTAATTAATAAATTTAAGCCTTTAAATATTTAATTGACCAATGGTGTATTGCTTACATGAAACGCCCATAAGAATGACATCATACTCAACAAGAATAAATATTATGGCCATTTCATCTGACCTTTTAAAAACAAATTAAAAAACAGATGAAACCGCGTTGTAAAAGTATTGACGAATAGGAGAATGATTAAATAGCGGTTCCCAGCCTGCCGACAGGCACGGCACGTGTTCCATTGAAAAACAGATAAGATTTAAACGCATGAAAGCATTTTATAAGGGAAGTATAACTGACGAAAACTTGTCGTTGCCAATTTTAAAAAACAGAGCTTTTCAATATGGGGACGGTATGTTTGAAACCATGTTGGCTTACAACGGACAGGTAGAGTATTTAGCCGAACATATTTCCAGGCTGAAGCAGGGGCTCGATTTTCTAGCCATCGCGTCCGGTAATGACTTGGACCACAAGACCTTACAAAATACGATTTTCACTTTGTTTGAAAAGGAAGGAAGGCCCACCTATTCCAGGGTTAAAATAATTGCCTGGCGCACGCCGGGAGGCACCTACACCCCGCTCAGCAATTCCTCGGAAATCATTATTTCGCTGGAGGAATCCTCGCAGAATTTTATCAGGCAAGCCAGCAAAGTTTCTATTTGCGAGGATGTCAAAAACATTCAGACCGGCTATTCGAAATTCAAATCCGTCAACGCCCTTCAATACGTCATCGCGGGATTAGAGAAAAGAAAACAGGAACTGGATGAGATCATTATCCTCGATATAAACGGTAACATCTCAGAATGCCTTACCAGCAATATTTTCTGGGTAAAAAATGGCATTTACTTTACGCCATCATTGTCGACCGGATGCATTGAGGGGGTGTCAAGAAATGTGGTCATCAGGGAATTAAATAAAAGAAATGCAAGCGTCAAAGAAGTGGAATGTACCACAGAAGAATTACTCGGCGCTGATCATGTGTTTAGCACCAATGCATCAGGCATCACACACCTCCTGAAAATCAATACCACCGGGTTTTCAGTCTGCAAAGAAATTGAGGAGGTTTACAAGCCTTATTAAACTGCCACCGGGGCTTTGATATGCGGATGCGGGTCATAGTTGACCAGCTCAAAATCTTCGTAGGTAAAATCAAAGATACTTTTTACATCGGGGTTGATCCTCATTTCGGGCAGCGGCCTTATATCCCGTGAAAGCTGAAGCCTCGTTTGGTCAAGGTGGTTCAAATATAAATGGGCATCACCAAAAGTATGTACGAAATCACCCGGTTCCAGGCCACACACCTGCGCCACCATTCGGGTGAGTAGTGCATAGGAGGCTATGTTGAACGGAACCCCCAAAAATATGTCAGCGCTTCTCTGGTATAACTGGCAGCTTAGCTTGCCATCGGCTACGTAAAACTGAAAAAAAGCATGGCATGGAGGCAATGCCATATTTTCTATCTCGCCCACATTCCAGGCGCTCACGATGATCCGCCTTGAATCAGGGTTATTTTTTATCTGCTCAATTACTTGCGAAATCTGATCGATATGTCGACCATCTGCGGTAGGCCAGCTTCTCCACTGATACCCGTAAACAGGTCCCAGGTTGCCATTTTCATCTGCCCATTCATCCCAAATGCTCACACCATTTTCCTTCAGGTACTGAATATTTGTTTCGCCTTTCAAAAACCACAAAAGTTCGTGGATAATTGACCGGAGGTGAAGTTTTTTGGTTGTCACGACCGGAAAACCTTCAGAGAGGTCAAACCGCATCTGGTATCCAAAAACGCTAATGGTACCTGTACCCGTACGATCTTCTTTTTTTGTTCCTTTCTCTAACACGTGGGACATTAAGTCGTGATACTGGCGCATAAGTCAATCTAAAATTGTCGACCTCAAATTTAATGGATGGATTTATGATAAGCGCGTTATTTAAAATAATTTTCGGAAAAAATCACTAATCACCATAGTGATCAGTATTTTAGGTTAATTTGATCCTGAAACACCTTAATGGAACCGGTACAAGAACAAAAAAGGAAAAACAAGAAATTTAATCTTTCTGTGGTCAAGAAAGCAATCAAGACCGCTTCCATTCTATTTATTTCCATTTTTTTCCTTTCTGTGTTTTTCGCAAGCTACACTAACAAGATCGTAGGAAGGCTCGTGGAAGAACTTATCAATTACAATTCCAAAGGGGAATATCAAATAAGCTACAAAGGGCTGGAATATAACTTTTTCAACCGGGTGCTTACACTGCGAGACCTGCAATTTAAATATGACTCAGTAGCCGCACAAAACGAAGAACTATTGATCAGAAACCAACAGAATATTTTCGAGGCTGAAATCCCTTATCTCTACGTGGATCTGGAAAATATCTGGTCCATTTATATTAAAAAGGAGTTAAGAGTAAGTGGAATAAGGCTGCATAAGCCGCACATCACCATCATCAGCTATGCTGAAAGCAAGGGTATTGAATGGCAAAACGACGCAGGTTCATTGTACAGCCTGGTCTCTGATCAATTACAAGTGTTTAAAATCAATGACCTGGAAGTGGAAGATGGACATTTCCACTTTGAAAAGCATGTGGGTAAAAAAAGGAAATATGAAATAGCAAACGTCTCGTTTAAATTCCAAAACTTCCTTCTCGATAGTGAAGCTGACGAAAACACTGAAAAATTCTTTTATACGGACGATATCGATATTGAATTTCTCGACCAGGAAATTTACCTGAAGGATAGTGTTCACTCCCTGTATTTTAAACGCTTGCTGCTCTCTACGACCGCTTCTGAGATTTTAGTCGACAGTTTGGTACTTCAGCCGAGGGGAAATCTCACCGATGACCGAAAAGCTGATGCTTTCAACGTGTTCATTCCTAACATACAAATCGAACAAATCGATTTTAAAAGTGCCTACAATGACGGTCTCCTGAAAATAGGTGACCTGCACATTGAATACCCGAACATCAAAATATCCGATAAACCACGGCAGTCCAGTGAACAGGATTCCGTGAAACGGAGTTTTTCCAAGCTTGCACTCGACTATTTCAACAATATTGAAATTGACACCTTTAATCTCAACAACGGACTGTTTAGCTACAACTTCAAATCGAAAACCAAAAGCCAGGGCTTTTCACTCGACAGCTTCAACATCAAACTTACGCAGTTTAAACTGGACTCCTCGAACATCGAAAGCCAGCGCCCCATCTACTATGACAAAATCGATTTTAGCGTAAAAGATTATACGTTCAATCTGCCGGATAGCATCCACACCCTGTCTTTTCACCTGCTAAAAGGATCCACGGACAGCCGGAAAATTGAACTCAATAAGCTAAGGATCCGGCCGAGGAGCAACGTGAATATCGCTAAGCTCCTTTCGAAAAACCACAAGAACAAAACATTTGAAATTTACATTCCTGTGGTAGAAATACATAGAATCAACGGGCATGACTTTCTTAATACAGACACTCTCTACGTCGATGAAATGGCGCTTGCCTTTCCTGAAATAAGAATTACAAAATATCCAAACCTCAAAACTGACAAACGGGGAGCACCCGATATCAATAACTTATATCCTTTTATCACCGATTTTCTCAATGCTGTCTATCTCAAAAAAGTCCATTTAAAGAATGGCAATCTTTTTGTCACTGAACGAAAAGAAAAAGTACAGCCCATTGTCACCCTGACCGATGTCAATTTTGATTTACACAACGTGGCACTTGATTCAGGAGCGAAAAGCAAAAACCATCTGCTTTCCGCCGAAGATATTGAAATCAATTCCAAAAAGACGATTCTGGAGGTTCCTGAGAAAGATATTATTACCTCGTTAGATGAATTCATCTATTCATCTGTTTCCAAAGATTTCAGGATCAAAAAATTCCAGCTTGAGCGATTTGATATGGAGGTGGATTCCACGATACAGGAATCCATTGCGGCGGCTGAGCTAAACATCACGGGTTTCGATGTAAACCAGTTTCTCAAAAAAGAAAAGCAGACCATCGAACTGCTGGAATTAAAAGATCCGTTGATCACATACAATTTCAACAAGTTTGAAAAAGAGAAAAAAAAGGATACCGCAAAAAACCGGCCTTCCTTTCACCTGCCAGACATCAACAAATTAGCTATCAGCAACGGTGAAGTTGACCTTATGATCGGGTCCCACAAGTCGATCCAGGCCAATAATATTTTCTTCGAACTGACCGGCCTGAAAAATGACTCATCCGGGTTCAGGCCATTGGACCTATACGGATACGACCTGAGCGCCAACAACCTCACCTTTAAGGATGCCAACTCAAAAAACATTTATTCCGTCAAAACTATTCGCTACAGTCAAAGGGACACCTGTCTTTCTCTCAATAACATTAAAATAAAACATACGGAAAAAGGTGTACATGCCGCCACGGTGGATTGCACCATACCTGAGCTGGCCATTTACAATTGGCAGCCAGACGAGATCGTGGCTAAAAAAAATGTGAATACAAAAAAAATCATCCTTAAAGACCCTTTTTTCGTGCTGAAACTTCCTAAGGATTTCGATACGGCAAGCCATTCAAAAGAGGGAATCAACAAGCTTCTTAACACCATCAGAGCGAGGGAAATTGGCATTGAGAACGGAAACATACGCATCAGCAAGGCCATCGAAGATGACTCCATTTATTTTCAGTCTTCACGCATCAATGTCGGTGTGACAGAACTCCACATTGACTCATCGCGAAACCACCACCACTTTCTTTTTTCAGACGACGTTAGCAGCAGCCTGACCGACAACACCATCACATTTTATAACAGTTATGATTCCATTTACATCGGTAAGATTGAAAATGCTTCCAAAAAGAAATCCTTTGCGTTGGAAAATCTTTTTATAAGAAAGCACAAAGAGCTACACCCCGAAACATTCGATGAAATTAGTATTCAAACGGCTTATTTTGAAGAATTTGAATTTGACAAACTAAAAGATAAGCAGGTGGAAATCGGCCGGGCACTTCTCTTTCGCCCTTCGCTGGAACTACAACTCACACCTTCTGCCGACAATAAGAAGACAGACCTGACAGATATGCTCTACCTGAAATCTTTCACAACGGATACCAGCCGCGTTAAAAATTTCCTACTGGGAAGGCTGGAGGTCAGGGAGGGAAATGTGCAGTTGGACTTAGAGGACAGTATCTATTCAAAAAAAATAAATCTCGACGATATCATGGTCGATATCAAGGGCTTTGACCTGTCACGCACAGGCGAACAGAGGATATTCAAGTCCGATGATGTGGCCATGAGCTTCTCCGGTTTTGAATACCACTTGCCGGACAGCCTCAATAAGATCAGCTTTGACCGGGTGTTTTTCAAGGTATCTGATTCTTCGATCACCCTCACCAACGTACTCCTGGATCCGAAAGAAGAAAAATACGAATACGGGCACATCGTCGGCGATCAGACCGACTATCTTCGTATCAATGTGGATGCCGTCAAAGCATCAGGCATTGACCTGCATTCGTTGGCATTGAATAAAAATATACTGGCAAAAAAAATTGACCTCGACGGTCTGAACATTTATGCTTTCCGGGATAAGCGGATTCCCCGTCTGACAGAAAAAGAAAGGTATTTACCCCAGAAATATTTACTTGACCTGAAAGTCCCAATTGCGATCGATTCATTGAAAGTCAATAAGGGCAAAATAGAATACGAAGAATTTGGGGAAGAGTCATTCCGTCCCGGATCAGTTGATTTCAAAAAATTAAATGCCTCGCTCATCAATGTGACCAATATCCCTGAACGGATCATAAGCGACCCTTTTTGTGTGCTGACAGCCAATGCGAGGCTCATGAATGCGGGCAACCTGGATCTTTTTATCCAATTTGACTTGAAAAAAGAGAAACATCCGTTTTTTATCAGTGCAAAATTGGAAGAAATGGACCTCACCCATCTTAACAAAATGCTGGAACCAAACGCATTTGTGACCATAAAAAAAGGCTATAATGACATCCTCACCATGAGCGCTAATGCTGATGATGACGTTGCGATAGGTGAAATGCGGTTTGAATATGATAACCTGAAAGTGTCGCTTGTCAATAAAAACACCTTTGAAAATAAAGGCATGGGGCCGGTGATCGGGAGCTTTTTTGCCAATACATTTATTATTAACAAAAGCAATCCCCGCCTGATCATCTTTAAAGACGGGCAGATATATTTTGAAAGAAATAAGTACCGGTCTATATTTAATTACTGGGCAAAAATATTTTTTAGCGGTGTGGTAAGTAGTATTGGCGCGAAAAGCAACAAAAAGGAAATTAAAAAGTATGAAAAAATGGAGGACAAGCTAAGTTCCTCGAAATGATTCCAAAACAATATTGACATGGAAGAGACACCAAAAAAAACAATCCTGGAAGAAATCAAAAATGATCTGGACGAGCTGGAAGTTCAGCTCAACCTTGGCAAAAAGGAACTACAGGAAGCTTTTGAAGCCAAAAAGAAAAAATTCACTTCGCTGATAAAGCAGGTTCAGTTAAACCTGGATGAATACGAAAAGACCGGTTCAGAAAAAGTAAAAGAATTGAAAGACAAAGCAGCCGACCTGATCGATACCCTGGAAAGCAACTTTGATGTGTCATACACTGACTATTCAGACAAGCCCCATTCGCTAAAAAGGGTCGTAGAAGACTTTGAAAAAGTGGTCAAAGACTACTACATCGAAGTGGAAGGCAAATCGAAAGAAGCAACTTCCAAAGCTAAAACAGAAATAAAGCTGGGCATTGAAAAATTTAAACACGAGCTGGAAATCCAGCAGGCGCAGCTCAAACAGTTAAAAGAGAAATCGTCAGATGAATGGGAAAGCTGGAAAAAGACTAAGCAGGAGGAAATCGGTAAGCTCAAGGAAAAGATAAATAGCGCGGTTGATTCGTCTAAAGAAAAGGCCGGAAAGTTTAATGAAGAATTGACTGAGGCTTACCGGCATTTAAAAACGGCATTTAAAAATCTGGCCTGATATGACAAAGCCCGGAATTAAATCCCGGGCTTCTTTTTGTAACTCAGCAATCCATTTGTAACGAATTACAACTTTAACTAAAAGACACACCACCCACCCGGGGGTTTCCATTTTCCTGGATTATTTTAATAAATTCGTAGAAAAAATTTAATGTTAAACAAACCTTTCACCATTGACAGGACAGTCAGGACGGCCATATTAGTGGGCCTCTGCTATTTGTCGTTTATCCTGCTCGATTACCTGAGTGATGTATTGATTCCCTTCGCCGTTGCGATGCTTTTGGCCTATCTGATCGATCCGTTTGTACTTTTTTTACAAAAGAAATTAAAGATCAAATCCAGGGTGGTGACAGTGGTATTGTCGTTGGTCATCGTATTCGGTTTACTTTTTATCATGTTCTATTTTTTGATCCCGCTTTTGTACAGGGAGTTTGTGTCCATGGGAAAACTCATCTCCACGCTTGCTTCAAGCCAGGACCTGGAACAGCAATATTTACAAAAAGTCCCCAAGGACGTTTCTGAATACATCGTCACCATGGTCAACAGTGAGGAATTCAGAAATTTCTTTACTCCAGAAAAAGTAAACGAGCTATTAGTCGACGGACTGAAAAACATCCTGCCAAAGGCGAGTGGGTTATTCTCAGAAACCATCAACCTGATGTTGAGCCTTGCCGGGTTGATGATCATTTTCCTTTACCTGATTTTCATTTTGAAAGATTACCGCGGTATCGTGGAGGGTGCAAAAGACCTGATACCACCCAATATCAAAGCCCGGGTACTGCACTTCATCGAAGACTTTCGCAATGCGATGCGCACCTATTTCCGCGCCCAGGGTTTGATTGCCACGATTGTCGGTGTACTGTTTGCCATAGGTTTTTCAATCATCAGCCTTCCTCTCGGGCTTTTGATGGGATTATTTGTGGGATTGCTAAACATGGTTCCCTATTTACAAACGATCAGCCTTATTCCGGTTTCTTTTCTTGCCCTATTCCATTGCATTGAAAAGGGTGTCCCCTTCTGGCAATACATGGGATTGGTATTAATCGTATACGTGGTGGTTCAAAGCATCCAGGATTTATTCCTGATACCAAAAATCATGGGGAATGCTACCGGAATGAATCCGGCTATGATCCTCCTGTCTCTTTCCATTTGGGGTAAGCTATTGGGCTTGTTAGGTTTGCTGATCGCTTTACCCGTAACCTTCCTGTTAGTTAGTTACTATCGTTCGTTTATCATTACCGGAGACTTTTTTAGTAACCTTCAGCAACAGGAAAATGTGCCTGATCCGGGTCCACAAAAAAAAAGATAGTATCTGTTCGATGAACGGCAATGGCTACACAGCGGCAAAAAACATTTGAAATAATCATTTTATGGGTTCTAAGCCCTGGTAATTAAATTAAATCTTTAAGTCACAGTCACTAAGGCACAAAGCAGGGCAAACGAATGTACCGTCATTCCAGTCCTGATAGCTAGGCGGGATTGCTCGAGTTTTTTTAAGAACAAAATTTGTGTGGAATCTATGAAATAACCTATAATAGATTCCGGAAATTTTTCCTCTTTTTTAAAAACATAAGAGGATTCCGATGGCTATCGGAACCAGAATGACGAAGTTGTTTTTTTAATGCGTTTGCCCTGTAGGCAAACCAATCGCTCGGCTCCAGCCGGGTGATCAATATGTTTTAAGCTTTAAGCTTGAATCCTTGGAGCTGTAAATGAATTCCTCCTCATAGCCCGGCCGGATGCCTTCACCAGAAAAATTAAGTAAAAATCATAAGCGTAAGCTTTATATC
This sequence comes from Cyclobacteriaceae bacterium, assembly GCA_050305935.1. Lineage (GTDB taxonomy): Bacteria > Bacteroidota > Bacteroidia > Cytophagales > Cyclobacteriaceae > CAJXNP01. The sequence goes on from JBNLGG010000018.1 coordinate 64,555, forward strand.
GGAATGTTTTTAGCAGGTTCAGGGGGCTTGTTGGTGAAAACACCCAACAAGGAGGGGCGATTTTTTCCTGTTTTCCGGACAAATTTTTGGCATGGCATAAAAAGTGGTTTTCCGTAAAAATTAGGGCGGTTTCAGAGGAATCCAGACTGACCCGTTTTAAATTTAGGGGTGTTTGTACAGGAAAAGAGAAATAAAAGTGGATCAATCAGTGTGCAGATCATTGACACTTCCGGCCCCAGGGACCGTCTTGTCAAGACGATAGGTTCCAGCAAAGATCCTGAACAAATCAAATCCTATCTGACCCAGGCAGAATGACGAAGTTGTTTTTTTAATGCGTTTGCCCTGTAGGTAAACCAATCGCTCGGCTCCAGCCGGGTGATCAAT
>JBNLGG010000019.1:0-63506 GCA_050305935.1 Cyclobacteriaceae bacterium
ACTTCCAACGCCATGTTCAGGTGGTTGAAGGTTTTCAGAATATTGGAAACCCTTCCCCGCTGGTACTTATCATAGATGCCATTGAGTACCACATCCTTGATTTGCATTGGTTCGGCGGATGAAACTAATCCGACCATTCCGTTTGCGACCGTGACTCCAAAGTACTTATTCGGATCAATATTTTCCGCTTTTATTTCCCAGGTGGAAGATGCCTTTTGGGCATAGGTGGTGCCGGAAATTATCGCGCAAAGCAATAATAGTCTAGTCCATTTTTTCAAGTATTCGGATCTTTTCATTGTTGATAGCTATTAAAATGAGACGCTTTCCCTGATAATCAATTGACTTCATTTCCCTGACCTGACCGGTGAGATTTAGTCCCGAACGGTCATTCCAAACTGGCTCGAAGTTGACTTCCCCAGCATTCCTGAGCAACAAGCCGCGATTGGCGTCGTACCTGCCCCGTTGGATGCTGACATTAAATTCATTTCCAGCGACGAGTATGTCTTCCATTCCATCGGAATCATAGTCCAAGATGTAGATGCTAGTGATTGGTGAAACCTGCGCCAAAGTTGGGAATGGCCGGAATTCAAATTGTAGATTTCCCTGGTTTAAAAATACGCCCGAACGCAGTTCTTCGGCAACAAGTCGGTGAGCAGATGCCAATTCTTTTTCAGTAAAAAAATCGTCTGGCTCTGCCTGGGAAAATTCCCGATAAGTAGGAAATTTTTTATCCATAAAACCAAGCTGCTGCACCAGCTCATCACGTGTGGGAAGCAAATATTTTTGACCTAATACATAGTGAAATACAATTTGATCCATCACACCGTTCTGATCAAAGTCCTTGACAAACATTTCGACTGGTTCCTTTGGAGACGATTGAAAGATCGAATTTAATCCCAGGTTTCCTGTCAGCAGATCCAGATCGCTATCCCCGTCAACATCAACCACCTCCACGTTGTTCCAAAAACCGTTTTTGTCCTTAAAGCTTTTGTTGGCTTCATCGGATTCAACCAGGCGGTCTTTTTCATTTATAAAAATCATTGGAGCCATCCATTCGCCTACCACGATCAAATCTTCATCCTCATCGTTGTCGATATCCACCCATTTTGCATCTTTGACCATCCCTACATTGGCAAGGTTTACTCCGCCTGTCTTTTCCGTTTCATCCAGCCATTTTCCCTTCCCGTCACTTAGTAATAAATAACTACGGGGGATCTCTCCATAACTTCTTGGGACGGCCCTCGCCCCAATAAAAAAGTCTGGATACCCATCCCGATTAACATCATGGGTAGCGATGCAAGACCCCATCACAAAAATCTCCGGGAAACTGGCGCGATCACGTGAAAAATTGCCAAGACCATCATTTTTATACAAACGAACCAACGACGGCTCATCGGAAAGCCGAAATTCATTTCCTCCACTCGCAATCAGCAGGTCGAGATCGCCGTCTAAATCCACATCGACCAACTCTACAGCAGTATCTTCGCATAAACTATCCCTCGATAATTCCCGCTGGCCGCTTAGGGAGAAACCATCTTCCTTTTGAAGATAAACTGCCGTTCTCTGCATTTTTGCACCACTAAGGATGATATCTTCTTTCCCATCTCCATCTACATCCCCCACCATCATACATGGCCCTTCGGTTGAGGTCATTTGCGGAAGCAGTATTTCGCGGTAAATTTCTATGGGTCGGTTTTCTTTATGTTGATAATCCAGTCCTTCGATTTCAACTTCAGAAAATATAGGCTTGGTAGTCATTGAATAATCATATTCGCCTCTCGCATTTTTTTGATCAATAATTAGCTTTTGATTGGCATCAATATTTGTCAATGACTCATATCGTCTATCTGGCCAGATGACAATGAGTGAATCAATTGCTTTCGCATTTCCTAAGCCAATAATTACTGTAGGATCAACAGATGACAAAAAGCCCCGGCTAGTAAAGACCTCGTGGTAAATAGTGCCCTGATCGGAATTTGGAATGACAATTTTAGCCCCAATTCCCTTTGTGTTTAAACCTTCGCCTTTCAATTCGACTTTCAGGAAATTGGGTTGATCAACTTGCCCGTTGATTGTATTGTTTTTAAAAATGAAGGCTTTGTCCTCAATGTTATTGACTACCATGTCCAGATCGCCATCGCCATCAAGGTCAGCATAGACTGCCCCATTAGAAAAGGAGGGTTGACCCATTCCCCAATCTCCTGCCACATTGGTAAAGGTCAGGTCCCGATTATTGTGAAACGCAAAATTCTGCACTTTTACTTCCGGCATTTTTTCAGCGTAAGCGAGTTCTGCCTCCGTCATTTCTCCTTTAAGTCTTCGCTGAATGGCATCATTCGAAATAAAGGTGATGTAATCCATATCATTAGATCTTCTCTTGATCCCATTGCTCAAATAAATATCTTTCCAGCCATCGAGATCAAGATCTACAAACAGGCCAGACCAGCTCCAGTCGGTGGCTGGAACTCCAGCCAGGTAAGCGATTTCACTGAAGGTATTGTTGCCCAGGTTTAGCTGCAAGGTATTTCTTGCAAGCTGATGTTTATAGCCATAGGCCAATTTATTTACATAAATATCATAGGGATCTTCCCCCTCGGCGGTCTTTAGCAGCACGGGATCATAGGGCAGCATATCCACCGAAATGATATCCTGAAACCCGTCATTGTTAAAATCAGCAATGTCATTACCCATCGATGATTTGCTGGTATGTTCAATTGATTTACCCAGCGACTCTGTAAAAGTACCGTCGCCATTGTTCAGGTAGAGATAATCATCTTCGTGAAAATCATTCCCCACAAAAATATCCGGATAGCCATCTTTGTTGATGTCGCTGATGGCGATACCCAGCCCGTAGCCAATGACGCTTTGATAAATTCCGGCTTCCTGGGAAACATCAACGAAGTGATCACCTTCATTTTTCATCAGCCGGTCACCTGCCAGTTCGTTAGGAATTTCCCGGGCTTCCGACCGGACGAAGGTTCCCAGGGAATGAACCGAATGATTGAGCATGTACATGTCCAGGTCGCCGTCCAGGTCATAGTCAAAAAATGCCGCCTGGGTGGAAAGGCCTTTTAAATCCAACCCCCATGTTGCGGCTTCATCAACAAATACCGGTACTCCCTGTTCACTATTTCCCTGGTTAATAAACAGTTGATTTCTTCCACCAATATTCCCGAATTCTCCCAGCTGGCTTACATACATGTCGAGCCTGTTATCGCCATTGACATCCACCATGGATACCCCATTGGTCCAGCCGATCTGCCCCCACACGCCCGATCTGACGGTAATGTCTTCAAATTCGAAATTCCCTTTGTTGAGATATAGTCGATTGGAATCCTGGTTGGATGTGAAATAGAGATCCGGCAAGCCATCTCCATTGACATCACCCGCTGCCACACCTCCCCCATCATAAAAGTAGAGGTAATTGAAGATGTTCATTTCGGGTGTTTCGGTAAGTATGTTGGAAAAATGAACACCTGATTTTTCGGCGGGAATTAATTCAAAAAGAGGATCAGTTTTCCTGGAGCATCCGGAGTAAAACACAATAAGAATTGTGATTACATAAAACGATATTCCTTTCACCGGAAATAAGAAATAGTCCATAAACAGCGCTCCTAAGATTGATGGTTTTTGTGAATAACGATTGATAGATTTTGTCAATTAAAATTCAGTACCTCATCATTCTCCTGCGCTAACATAAAAAGAAAAGGCGTAAATACAGGAGTCAATTTTTCTTTATTTAAAGGGTAGAATTTACCTTTTAAGGAGCGGATAACACGCAGGATTTAATTTGCTTAATTAGGTAAGTGATTTCGACAACTATCCGCCGATCACCTCAATACCTTTCATTTCGGCGGACTCTCTAATCATTTGTTTGATCGATTTTGAAACATCGGCACTGGCATTGTATGAAAATGTAACGGGGCCTTTCTTCGTATCAAAATCAATCTGGTAGGAATGAAACGTAATGGTGGATATATCGCTCCATTTCATCCTTTTTGAAGGTTTCCAAACGCTGTTCCTGAACACAACCGTGGATTCATCGACTCTTACTTTAGGAGAATATTTTGAATTGGGCGAAAACCCAACGGAAGCATAAAAGAAATAATATATTGTAGCCGCCAGAAACAAAATTCCCAACACAAACCTAAATGGATCATCCTGCAAACCATAAAAGACATGAAATCCAGCATTTAGTAGAAATATAACAGCTGAAAATCCGAAAAGCCACTTGTTGGCCTTTGTCGATCCGAGTACAATAGTTTTATTTAATGCCATCAGTGTAGGTTTGAAAAGTTTGTCAGACAAATTACATTTTTAAAATCACCCATCAAATTAACAAGTGATTTTAAACAATTCAAGCCAGTCCCATTTTCACCTTTTCCGCGAGGCTTTTACCTACTATTTTTTCAATCTCCTCCAGCGATGCCTCTTTTACCTTCTTGACCGACTTGAATTTTTTCAGCAGTTTGGTTGCTGTACTTTCACCAATCCCCTCAATGGACGTAAGCTGTGTGGAAATAGCTCCCTTGCTTCTCTTCTGGCGATGGAAGGTGATGGCAAAACGGTGGGCTTCATTGCGAAGGTGCTGAAGGAGTTTTAACGATTCCGACTTTTTGCTGATGTGAACCGGAAACTGATCCTCCGGAAAATAGATTTCTTCCAACCGTTTGGCAATGCCAATTACTGCTACCCGGCCATAAACTCCCAACTCTTTCAATGCTTCTATGGCTGCGTTCAATTGTCCTTTCCCGCCATCGATCACCACCAGATCGGGCAGTGGTTGTTCTTCTTCCAGCAATCTTTTGTATCTTCTACCGACAATCTCTTTCATAGAAGCAAAATCATCCGGCCCCTCTACAGTTTTCACATTATATTTTCTGTAGTCTTTTTTTGACGGTTTGCCCCTTTTAAAGCAAACCATGGACGCCACGGGGTTGGTACCTTGCAGGTTTGAGTTATCAAAACACTCTATGTGCTCAGGAACGGATTTTAATTGCAGATCATCCTTCAGCGTAAGCAATACCCGTTTCTCCCGGTAGAAATCAGGATCGGACTTACTCAGTTTTTCTTTCTTATAAAACAGTGCATTTTTCAGCGCCAGTTCGATCAGTTTTTTCTTGTCGCCAATTTTGGGAACCCGCATCTCGATACCCAGGTCATAATTGATGTCAATGTTGGTCAATATCTCTTTGGAGTCGCTTTCGTATTTCTCCCGCAGATCAATGATCAGTTGCGCCAGCACCTCTTCATCGCCTTCATCCAGTTTTTTCTTTACCTCCACTACCTGGCTTAAAACGATGCCTCCATTGTTTATTTTCAGGAAGGAAACGTAGGATCTTTTTTCATCGCTGACAATAGTAAATACATCTACGTGATCGATGTTCGGGTTTACAACGACCGAACGAGCCTGGAATTTCTCAAGCGACTCGATTTTGTCCTTTACCTGTTGCGCTTTTTCAAATTCCATATTCTGCGCGAAGACATTCATTTGGTCATTAAAATACTGACGCACAGGAGCGAGATTCCCTTTGAGAATATTTTCTGCCTGTTCCACATCTTGTAAATAGTCGGATTCCTGTTGAAGGCCTTCGCATGGTCCTTTACATTTACCAATATGATATTCCAGGCAAACTTTGTATTTCTCAGCCTTAATGTTCTCCTCCGCTAAATTAAGGTTACAAGTGCGAATATGGTGCAGGCTTCTGATCAACTCCAGTACATTTTTCATTGCCCGCACGCTGGTGTATGGCCCAAAGTATTTTCCTACATTTTCAAGTTTTCTTCGTGTGTGGTAGATCCTGGGAAAGGGCTCGTTGACCACCACGATGTAGGGAAAGGATTTATCATCACGAAGAAGGATATTGTATTTTGGCTGGAAGCTTTTAATGAGGTTGTTCTCCAGCAGCAGGGCGTCAAATTCTGAGTTGACTATGGTAAACTGGATTTTCCTGATCTCCGAGACCATCCGGATGGTCTTACGGTTTATTCCGGACTTATCTGAAAAATATGAAGAAACCCGGTTTTTTAAATTCTTGGCTTTACCAACATAGATAATGGTGTTTTCCGTATTTAAAAACCTGTACACACCAGGTTTCGTCGGAAAGCTTTTTACATCTTCCGGTAGATAGCTTGGGATTTCCATCCGCTAATATATATTGTCTTGATCCAGTCGGTCATCTAGTCCTTGATCGAGGCTGTCTAATGGATTATAACTGGGATCCTCGTATTTTTGACAATTGATCTCTACCGGCAGTGGTTTAATTGGCCGAGGGAATGGCCCTTTAGTATATCCCAAAGTGGAATCCGCATAAACCTTGGTCATAAACTTATCCCAAAGCGGCATCGCGGTACGAGCACCTTGCCCCAAAGCGGATGTTCTGAAGTGAATAGGTCGGTCGTCACCACCCGTCCATGCACCGGCAACGAGGTCTTTTGTTAATCCAACAAACCAACCGTCAGAGCCATTTTGTGTGGTACCCGTTTTTGCGCCTATTTCATTGTCAATTCTCAAATCTCTGGAAAGTCCAAGCGCTGTTCCACCTCTTTCCTCCGTCGCACCGCGAAGCATGTGAATCATCAGGTAGGCAGTTTCTTCACTAAGCGATTCCTTTGTGACAGCCGGGAATTCCTGTAGCAAATTACCGTTTTTATCCTCAATGCGTGTGATGTAGTACGGCTTGATGTAGGTACCCTGGTTGACAAAGGTGGCATACGCACCGATAAGCTCATAAATGGAAACATCACTAACTCCAAGCGCGAGTGAGGGAACTGCATCCAAATGGCTTTCGAAGCCTAAGTCCCGGGCATATTTGACGACTACCTCAGGTGTCATTTGCTTCATAAGAAATGCTGTAATGCTGTTCTTGGAATTTGCCAAACCTCTTCTAATTGTAAAATCTTCGTTCGTCCAGGTCTTTTCATAGTTTTCAGGAGTATAGGGAGGTTGACCCGCGGTAATAAAAGTAACCGGGGCGTCCTTCACTTTGTAACAGGGAGAGTATCCATGGTCTATAGCGGCCGTATAAACCACCGGCTTAAAAGTAGAACCTGGCTGCCTTTTTCCCTGCTTTACATGGTCGTATTTAAAGTATCTGAAATCGATGCCTCCTACCCAGGCCCTGATCTGACCACTATGCGGATCCATTGCCATAAATCCGGTCTGGAGAAAATGTTTATAGTATTTCAATGAATCCATCGGACTCATCAGCGTATCAATATCACCTTTCCAAGAAAATACCGTCATGGGTTTAGGTGTATTCAAAACAATGTCAATAGAATCGGGATGATCGGCATAACGCCTTGCCAATGACCGGTATCGATCTGTTCTTTTAATCGCTTTCTCTAAAAATCCCTTTATTTCCCGGCCTTCCTCGTCAATCCACGGATTTCGCCCTTTCCAATGCTCGTTAAATAATTCCTGTAAAAAAGACATATGCTCTTTTACCGCTTCTTCCGCATACATCTGAAGCTTACTGTCAATAGTAGTATGAATTTTCAGACCCGATTCAAAAAGGTCCAGATTACGCTCATTGCACCATTTTAGCAGGTCACTCCTGATTTCCTGTCTGAAATAGGGAGCCGGTCCCTCCAGGTGATCTTGTGCCCGATAATCAAGGCCTAGAGGAAGCATTATCATAGAGTCATATTCTTCTCTGGATATAAAATCATACTTAAACAGATTGTAAAGAATCTCTGTGCGTTTATTCAACGCATTCTCAGGATTCAAAATCGGACTGTAACGGGTTGGCGCATTTAACATTCCTACTAACAGGGCCGACTCCGGATAAGAAAGGCTGTCAGGAGATTTATTAAAGAAAACTTTAGCTGCTGTTGAAATTCCGTAGGTATTATGGCCGAAAGAGATGGTATTGAAATACATGGCCAGGATCTCATCCTTAGTAAAGTTCCTTTCCAGTTCTATTGAAATAATGTATTCCTTTATTTTAGTAATGATACCATTGTGTGAAAACCTGCCTTCACTATTATTCATGGTACCATAAAGGTTTTCCGCAGTCTGCATTGTCACTGTACTACCGCCACCCATAAACCTCCCGGTCATCATACCGAATGCTGCCCGGATCAAACCTCTTAAATCGATACCAGCGTGTTCTCTGAACCTAAGATCTTCAGTACTCATTAGCGTCTCTACCAATTGAGGTGAAAGCTGCTCATAGGTGACCTGGGTTCTATTATATCGGTAATATTTGCCCAGCATCACACCATCACCCGAATACAATTCTGAGGCTAAGTCATTTTCTGCTTCCGGGTTTTCCAGCGCCTTGTAGGAAGGAAGCGACCCAAACAACCCCCCAATATCATAATAAACGCCCACGAAAAGCAGGAAGATAAGGAGAATACCAGTACCAAATAAAATCCAAAGCGCTTTTATGATTCTCTTAAATAGTTTGTCTTTTGTTTCCGGTTGCATAGCCTTTATTTATAATGCTCCTGATAAAATTCCTTGTATTCTTTTAACCCTTTTGTTTTATAGAGTATTTCAAAATTCTCCTTTGTAATAATGAAATCCTCCACATTGTATGGTGCGAAATCTTTTAACGGTGATCCTGCCCCATTTATTCGTTTAAGAAACTGCTCCGCCTTTTCCCGGTTGGAAAACTGATTGACCAGCACCAGGCCGACCCCTTCATCCAATGTTAAATTACCAATATTTAGCCCACTTGAGCTAAATTCTTTTTTCATGTATACGTCGATGGCTTCAGCCAGCTTATCAGCTACATTTCCTTTAACGGAATAAGTGGCAATGTAAAAATGTTCCAAATCAAGTTCGCCGATATAGGTGATACCTTTTAATTTCACGCCCGCTTCCTGTAGACGTCTGCTGGCTGCCAGCAAATTTTCAGCATAGCCTTTTAACTCGCTGTCTGGATTTTGATCAATGAATTGCTGCAATTGGAATTGGTATTTGCTGATACCTTCCAGCTTTCCGGCAATCATGATGTCGAGTATGCGCAGGTGGTCGCTGAAGGGGTTGTCGGGATATTGATCCAATGCCCGGCTTACCATCAGGCTGGCCTGATCATAATTTTCGGAGTCAAAGTAGCCATAAGCAATATCGTACAGTTTTTGAAGGCGATTGCTCGTGGCATCCCTGTCTGCGTAGTAATTAGGATTCTCGATCAGTTTGGCAAAATCGGTATCCGGGTATCTGGTCAGCAATTCATTTTTACAAAACTCCTGCCGTGAACCGCCCTGCTGTCCATAAATGAGATAGAGCTGGTAAAGCACCTCGGGAGTGTATTCAGATTCGGGAAATCTCCTGATCAGGTTTTCGAAAGTAGTTACCGCATTTCCTGTTTCATGCAATTTCAGGTAGTAAATATTGCCAAGGTTGTAATGCGCCACTTCGATTTTATCTAAGGCTTGTTGCTTTTCTTCCGGTGTGAATGGAATCGTAGCAAGGAGTGCCTTTTTCTCGGCTTCTTCTGAGAATGACTCATTCTGGGCAACTGCTGCTGAATCAATTGGCTCTGTTTGCTCATCGTTTTCAGACAATTCATCCACATTATAGGAACTGCTTTTTTGCGACCTCCTCCAGTTATCTTCCAATGGTCTGTTGCCCCACTTCCTGATAAACTCGTTCCTTCCCGACGCTATAGCACTACTATTATAAAAATACCAGGTACCTCCTTCCCCTGTGTTCTGGGTTGCAGCGAATGGAGCATCCTCATCAATTATTCCCGAAGATTGTCTTCGCTGCATCTTTTTTTCCTCTTTTGCCTTCTCCTCTTTATCGGTTTTCATTTTGGCCACTACCTCCTCAAGCAGTAAGTCAAGCTTTTGTTTATCCAAACTTGCTAACTCAAGTAGACTATCCTGCTCCTGGATCGTATTGTAGTTTTCTACAAATTCCTTTAGAATATTCTGCCGTTCTTTGATTGAAGCATATCGCTCATCATCGCTTGGCAAGACGGTCATGACACTATCATAATATGCTTTCGCAATGGAAAAATCTTTGAAATGATCATAATAAATTTCTCCCAGCATCAGGTAAGAATATGCTTTCTGCCGCTGATTTGATTCGCTTACGGCAACGGATTGCCTGAGATTTTGCACCGCCAGTTGGTAGTCGTTTTGCTTCACTTCAAATTTGGCCTGCTCGTAGTAGATCTTGTCCCGGTATTCTTTGTTCTTCTTGTCCTTTAATAGTTTTTTAAAATACTTTCTTACCTTCTTTACATTTTGAGTTTTGGCAAGCTGCGTTACCTGCGCCATATAGAGCTTGGCATAAAATGATAATTCATACGTCGGATTGCTTCGAATGCATTTTTGATAATTGCTGTAAGCCGCGCTGTCATAATTAAATTTTTGATACACCTGCCCGGCAATGAAATATTTCCTTGCAAGGCGATCGGTTTTTTTGCTCAAAGGGATGGTCTCGTTAAGATAGGCGATCATGTTTTGGTAGTCATCCATCAGTTGGTAGAGATAGGCATTCATCTGATAGAAGTCATGCAAATTCTCCCCGTTCAATTTCTCCTTCTTCAAAAAATCCGCCACAGCGATGGCGTTGTTATATTCATTATACTGGATAAATGTCCTCATTAAATTAATCAACGCCTCGTGACGGGCATCATCGTCCTCACCTTTAGTATTGACAAACTTAAAAGTCTCGATCGCATTGATATAGTCACCTGAATAAAGTCGTGCTTTGCCTATAAGCACGTAGCTATCATCCACCCATTTACTGTTTTTATGGAGCTGGATGGGAAGAGAGGCTTTTTTAATGACATCTTCTAATTCGTCTTTAAATGTCCTGGTATAGGTAGTATCGATTTCCGGCAATATGATCAGGATATCATTGTAATTCTCCTTATGATTTTCAAAAATTGCATTTTCGATTTCGGATATCTGCTCCCTGGCAATAAAGTAGGCATTGTAGTGTGCCGTAGTATTGTGGTAGGTGGTGCTAAAAACGTTGGTTTTTTCCGCAGAGCAACCCAACATTAAAGAACCCAGGAAAAACAAAAAAAACTTTTGCGTGATCAGCAGCCTTTTCAATTGAAAAATAAATATTTGTATTTTAACGCGAAAATTAGGATAAATAATACAATAATTAATAATCTATCTCCTTATAATATTACTTTTGTCCTACAGAACTATTTGTAAACGTTGAAACCAAGGAAAACATTATCAAGTTGGCTAAATAACAGGTATCTGCTGATCATCAGGAATGAGGAGAATTTCGCTGAAAAAACGACCATTAGTTTCACCTATTCAAAGCTTATCCTGATTTCATTTTTTATACTAATAATATTGATGCTTGTAAGCCTTTATCTATCACGCACATTGATGGCACAATGGTTTGACCCGAGGCACGAGCAGTTGGTTTTATCAAAACACATCATTGAGTTAAGACTGGAGCTTGATTCGCTGGAAAATGAAGTGAGAAAAAAAGACCAGTTTGTCAGAAATCTTCAGGGGATATTAATGGGCGAACCCGGTATGGTCAAGGAGACGGCTGAAAAGTCTGAAGTCAAAGAAGAAGACAGGTCGTCAGAAGAGGTTTCGCTCTCTGAAATAGATTCACAGTTCAGAAAAGAATTTGAGCAGCAATCAGAGTTCACCTTTGTGGCAGGCAGCCACTCTTATTTACAGGAATTTGAAGAAACCTTTTTCTTTTCACCCGTCTCAGGAATTGTAAGCAATCCATTTGATATAAGTACCAACCATTTCGGAATCGACATTGTGGCCAAAGATAATGAGCCGGTAAAAGCGATTGCCGATGGAACGGTTATTTTTTCAGACTGGACACAGGAATCAGGAAATGTCATTGCTATTCAACACCGGGGAAACATTATTTCCGTTTATAAACATAATTCTGCATTATTAAAAAAACTTGGTAATTTTGTGTTTTCGGGAGATGTGATCTCCATAATCGGCAACAGCGGTGAGCTGACAACCGGTCCTCACTTACATATGGAATTATGGTTTAATGGCAATCCGGTAGACCCGGAAGATTTTATTACATTTTAACGAAAAAAAGCATGTTCAAGAAAAGCTCAGAAAATATGGCTCCACAAGACGTACGAGACTCCACTAACCAAATAGGCAAAGGCACCATTCTCGAAGGAAATATAGAATCATTTGGTAATATCAGGATTGAAGGTAAAGTAATTGGCAATATCAAAAGCAAATCAAAAATAGCTTTGGGCCAATCTTCTTATGTCGATGGAAACATCGTGTCGCAGAACGCAGAAATAGAAGGAGAAGTGAAAGGGAAAGTACAGATCTCTGACCTGCTTGTCCTTAAAAAGACGGCGATGGTCCATGGAGATATTATAGCCAACAAGTTGCTGGTAGAGTCTGGGGCCACGTTTAACGGTACATGTAAAATGGGTGTCTCGCAAAAGGAGATCAAAATTGGAGAAAACGGATATTCCAAAGAGCAATCGGAAAAAAAACAAGGAGAGCAAGTCAAAGCCATCTAACAACATCACCCAATATGTGAAGTATTCCGGCCTTGCCATGCAGATGGCAATACTCGTGGCCATAGGATACTGGATTGGAAAAAAATTGGATGACTGGGTAGGAACCGGTTATCCTATTTTTATGATTATAATGATTTTCCTTTTTTTATTTGCAGCAATTTATTCTTTGATCAAAAACATGCCGAAAGAGTGATTTCAGAAAACTCCCCCCTCGCCAAATTTCAATTTTTTATTTATACAGTTCTTGTGGCGATTACCATCCTGATCATTCAGTATGTCGAGCCTGATTGGATCTATCATTATGTCTGGCTAGTGGTACTGTTTTTATTTTTGATTACCCTCGGCACGATCAGGCTTACCCATATAGCCTCCAAAAAACTCAACAAGCAGTTTATTCAGGTGTATTTTGCCATAATGACCGTTAGGCTTTTAATAAGCCTTGGTTTTGCGCTGATTTTTATTGTGAAGGACCGGGATCATGTGCTTGTATTTGGGCTTAATTTCATCGTATTGTATTTATTATTTCTTGGGTTTGAAATATATACCATATTAACTAACTTGCGCACTCATTTTAAGAAGGGTATAGGTAATGATTGAGAATTTCTCGAAAATCCGCCGTAAAGGATTAAAAATAAGCATCTTATTAGTTGCTTTTCTTTTTGTCGTAAACTTTGGCAGTTTTGCCGCTTCGGAAGAAGGTGGAAGCAAAACTGATTTTATTTTACACCATATTAAGAATTCCCACGAGTGGCATATCGCTACTTTTGGCCATTCTCACCTTACCATTCCACTGCCCGTTATTGTCTACTCATCTGACCGGGGACTAGAGTTTTTTATGTCCTCAGATTTTAAGAATGAACACCACGAGCCGGTGGAGTTTAATGGTTACAAAATCGACGAGCACGAACACCTGGTACCGGTAGACGAAAGTAGAAGCATATTGGATCTTTCGATCACAAAAAACGTGGCGTCGATGCTTATCAGCGTGGCACTTTTGTTTACTGTTTTCTTAACTGTTTCCAGTCGCTACAAAAAAAATCCGCTGAGCGCCCCAAAAGGCATCCAATCCCTTTTGGAGCCAATTATTCTTTTCGTGCGCGATGAGATAGCTATCCCAAATATTGGGAAAGAGAAATACATGAAATTTATGCCGTTTTTGCTGTCGGTATTTTTCTTTATATGGTTTAATAACCTGCTAGGGCTGCTCCCTGCGTCGGCTAACCTTACCGGCAATATTGCAGTGACATTGGTCCTTTCATTATTTACCTTGTTTTACACTTTGCGGCACAGCAATAAAAACTATTGGGCACATATATTTAATACACCTGGAGTTCCCTGGTGGTTGAAGCTTCCTGTTCCCCTGATGCCTATTGTGGAATTCATCGGGATATTTACTAAGCCACTTTCATTGACCATACGACTCTTCGCCAATATTACCGCAGGCCACATTATTATATTAAGCGTAATCAGTTTGATATTCATATTTGAGAGCCTTTACATAGGCCCTGTGAGTGTATTGTTTGGTTTATTCATGAATTTTGTAGAATTACTGGTAGCATTTATCCAGGCTTTTGTTTTCACACTGCTTTCTGCTATCTATTTTGGGCAGGCGGTAGAAGAGCATCATCATGAAGAACACCATCGCGAGGAAGAGGTGGGAAAAGTGGCAGCTTAAAAAGAATTTATTCAAATAAACTATATACTACATGTTAAGTTCAATTTTGTTATTAGCAGTTGAAGGTTTGGCATTAATGGGTGCTGGAATCGGTGCTGGCGTTGTTGCATTAGGCGCAGGAGTTGGTATCGGTAAAATTGGTGGTTCTGCAATGGAAGCTATTGCAAGGCAGCCAGAGGCAACCGGTAAAATCCAGACTGCGATGATCATTGCCGCGGCCCTTATTGAATCGGCTGCACTTTTTGGAGTAATTGTTTGTTTCATTATTGCAACAAGCTAGTTATCAAAAAGAGTTAAGTGAAAGGTCCGGAGCCAAACAGTAGGTTTGTTCCGGACATTTTTAATGAATTTTAAAACGATATACATATGTTAAATCCGGAATCAGGCCTGATTATTTGGCAGACAATCATTACAATCCTGGTATTGTTTGTATTGGGTAAATTTGCCTGGAAACCTATTCTAAGTGCGCTCAAAACCCGTGAAGATTCAATCGAAGAAGCACTAAAGGCGGCCGAACTTGCCAAAGAAGAAATGGCTTCATTAAAAGCTGACAATGAAAACCTGCTTCGCGAAGCCAGGGAAGAAAGGGACAAGATTCTTCAGACTGCTACAAAGGCGGCCAATGAGATCAAGGATAAAGCCAAGCAGGATGCCGTGGAAGTTGGAAATAAAATGATTGAAGAAGCCAGGGAAACGATCAACTCTGAAAAACAAGCTGCCTTAAGAGAAATCAAAGATCAGGTAGCAGTGCTGTCATTGGAAATAACGGAAAAACTTCTTCGCAAAAGCCTTTCTAACGATAAGGCTCAAAAGGAATTGTTGGATAGCTATATCGACGAATTAAAACTGAACTAATATGTCTGATTTCAGGGTTGCTTCCAGGTATGCAAAATCACTTTTGTCCTTGTCCATTGAGCAAAAAATCGAAGATAAGCTTATGGACGATATGGCTTTAATCACTGATACCTGTTTCAATAGCCGGGATTTAATCATTGTCTTAAAAAATCCAATTATCAAATACGACAGAAAACTGTCAATCTTAAAAAAGATTTTTGAGGGAAAGGTAGACAAGCTAGTCATTCGGTTCATTGAATTACTAGCGAGAAAAAACCGGGCAAACATTCTTCCGGAAATTGCCAAAACATGGATGGATATGTACCATGAGTTTAAAAACATTGTCACCACGCAGGTGACCTCCGCCATCACCCTTTCTACTGACGAAAAGAATAAGATCCTGAATGCAGTTGAAAAATCAACCGGAAAGAAAGTGATATTGGAAGAAAAGGTAAACCAGGAATTAATTGGCGGTTTTGTCTTAAATATTAAGGACCAGCAGCTTGACAATTCGGTTTCCGGCCAGATCAAACAATTGAAAAGAAAATTATTAACCAGAGTATAATAAAGACATAAAATAAAATGGCATCAGTAAGACCAGATGAAGTTTCAGCGATATTACGGGAAGAACTCTCGAATTTTAAGACTGAAGCAGAATTACAGGAAGTAGGTACGGTATTGCAGGTAGGTGATGGTGTGGCTCGTATTTATGGACTATCTAACGCCCAGGCGGGTGAACTCCTGGAATTTGAAAACGGAACTACCGCATTGGTACTTAACCTGGAAGAAGACAACGTAGGTGCAGTACTTTTTGGCGAATCCGAAGATATCAAAGAAGGTGACACTGTAAAAAGAACCGGAAGGATTGGTTCCATAAACGTAGGTGACGGCATGTGTGGGCGCGTGGTTAACTCCCTTGGTCACCCAATCGACGGTAAAGGAGAAATCAAAGGCGAGCTATTTGAAATGCCTTTGGAAAGAAAAGCGCCAGGTGTTATCTACCGGGAGCCTGTGAGTGAGCCTTTGCAAACAGGTATCAAAGCGATTGACTCTATGATCCCCATCGGAAGGGGTCAGCGGGAGCTGATCATTGGTGACCGACAAACGGGAAAAACCGCTGTTGCCATTGATACTATTATCAACCAGAAAGAATTTTACGACAGAGGCGAGCCTGTTTATTGTATATATGTAGCGGTTGGACAAAAAGCCTCCACCGTACGTCAGGTGGTAGCCATATTGGAAAAACATGGTGCAATGGATTACACGGTGGTTGTTTCTGCCGCAGCTTCCGAGCCAGCACCAATGCAGTTCTTTGCTCCTTTCACCGGTGCATCAATCGGGGAATTCTTCAGGGATACAGGAAGACCTGCACTTGTGATCTATGATGATTTATCAAAACAGGCAGTAGCATACAGAGAAGTTTCTCTACTTCTAAGAAGACCTCCGGGACGTGAAGCCTACCCTGGAGACGTATTTTACCTGCACTCAAGGTTATTGGAAAGAGCAGCAAAAATCAACTCAAGCGATGAGATTGCCCAGAAAATGAATGACCTTCCTGACTCCCTCAAAGGAAGAGTAAAAGGAGGTGGATCATTAACAGCACTTCCAGTAATTGAAACACAGGCCGGTGACGTATCAGCTTATATCCCTACCAATGTGATCTCTATTACTGACGGGCAGATATTCCTTGAAACCAACCTGTTTAACTCTGGTATCAGACCAGCGATTAACGTGGGTATTTCTGTATCACGTGTGGGAGGTGCTGCGCAAATCAAATCAATGAAAAAAATCGCAGGTACCCTAAAATTAGACCAGGCACAATTCAGGGAGCTGGAAGCATTTGCGAAGTTTGGATCTGACCTGGATGCCGCCACTCAACGAGTAATCGACAGGGGTAGAAAAAACCAGGAAGTATTGAAGCAAGGACAATTTTCACCTGTGCCTGTAGAACAGCAAGTCGCTATCATCTATGCTTCTACCAAGGGCTTTACCGACAAGGTACCCGTAGCTAAAATGAAAAACTTTGAGGCTGACTTGCTGCAGGAGCTTAGTATCAACCATAAAACAGTACTTGCAGGGCTGAAAGAAGGGAAACTGACAGATGATGTTACTTCAGCACTCGAGAAAGTAGCCAGGGAAACCGCTGATAAATATAAACAATAGGAAAAAGCCACAGGAGAAATGCCGAATTTAAAGGAGGTAAAAGGCCGTATTAAATCTGTAAAGTCGACGCAGCAGATTACCAAAGCGATGAAAATGGTGGCTGCGTCTAAACTGCGAAGGGCACAGGATAGCATCTTGCAAATGAGGCCTTACGCAGAAAAATTATATGGTATTTTATCAAACGTTGCTCAATCGTCTGACGGTTCAACGTCAAGCGCCTATGCGGAAGAAAGAACCCCTAATAAGGTTCTTTTAATACCAATTACTTCTGACAAAGGCCTTTGTGGAGCATTTAATGCAAATATATTAAAGGCCACAGTGCGAAGAATTGACGAATTCTATTCTGAACAAAAGGAAGCTGGCAACCTGTTCATCTTTCCGATTGGAAAGAAATCATTCGAATATTTTAAGAAAAGAAAATATCAGGTAATCCCTGATTTTTACGAACTGTTTCACAATTTGTCATTTGATAGTGCAAAGTCTGCGGCTGAGTTCGTTATGAATGGATTTATTGGAGGCGATTTTGATAAGGTGGATTTGATTTACAATGAATTCAAAAATGTAGCTACGCAAATCCAACGCGAAGAGACCTTCCTTCCCATTGAGAAAAAGGAAAATGATGAAGAAGTTACCGCTCCAGCTGTTGACTATATCATTGAGCCAAGTGTAGAATACATTATTGAAGAATTAATTCCTCAAACATTAAAAATTCAATTCTACAAAGCCATTCTGGAGTCAAATGCCTCCGAGCACGGAGCGCGGATGACCGCAATGGACAAGGCAACAGAAAACGCAGGAGAGCTGTTGAAAGACTTGACACTGATGTATAACAGGACACGTCAGGCCGCCATCACTAAGGAGATCCTTGAGATTGTAGGTGGGGCTGAAGCACTGGCATCAGGTTCTTAAAAGAAATAAATTAGAAAATATACAAGGCAACTTTTTCGACAAAAGGTTGCCTTTTTCTTTGATATGGATCGAACTGAACTAATAAATCAATTAACATCCTACCAAACACCTTACGAGGAAGAGCGCCTAACTATTCCAAAATTCCTAAGTTTATTGTCTGAGCCATCATGCTTTCTCCGATCCAATCTTGATCGCCACATAACAGCAAGTGCCTGGATTGTAAACATCGATCTTACCAAGACATTGTTAATCCACCACGCTAAATTAGAAAAATGGCTTCAGCCCGGAGGACATGCTGATGGACAGGAAGACGTGTTACAAGTGGCGCTAAAAGAAGCTAGAGAGGAGACCGGACTGGTTGATTTTAGCCGGATCTATACTTCCATTTTTGATGTGGATATTCATCTGATACCAGAAAGAAAAGGTATTCGAAGTCATTATCACTATGACATCAGATTTTTGTTTCAGGCCGACGAAAACCTTTCCTTTGCTTCCAATCATGAGTCCACAGATATTACCTGGGTGGCCCTGGAAGAAATTGAAAAGGTTGTTGGTGATAGCCGATCAATTATTCGAATGGTAGAAAAGACAAAATCGCAAACTTTCCATTAATTTTGTATCGGTTTAAAAATTTGATTTGTAGACTATGACAGTAAGATCAGGGTTTCTTTTCCAATTGCTGGTTCTATTTTTTTTATGTTACTCGTGCGGTGGCTCTAAAGATAACACCACGACTAAATCCAATCCATCGGAAGGAGACTCCATCCTGGGCACCTGGAAGGCCACATGGACAATGAATGACCCGGATTTAAAAGGTGAGGCTCCTGAAAACCTCAAGGTGAATGGCAAATTGAATTTTTTGGATTCATCGAATGTCGAGATCACCACCTATGGATTCGATGGAAATCTAATCATGAGCGATACAACAACCAATATCCTGAATTGGAAAATAGAGGACAGGATAATGAGGTTCATCGATAAAAATGATGTGCAGGGTATTCCTTATGTCATAGAGGAACAAAATGAAAAGGAAATCAGGCTCTCCATTATGGGTGACATTCAGCTATTGCTCAAAAGGTAGGCTTACCAGAACTTTGATTCAAACATCATGGTCATTGCTACTCCCGCAATGGCAGACGAAATCACCATCACCCAGTCGCGTCGGTTAAAATTAAAGGTGCCAATAAAAATGGAGGAGAGCACTAAAAATACTCCTACGATGATGATCTGGCCCATTTCAATTCCAAGATTGAAGGCCAAAATAGGCGTGAATATTTTGTTCTCCATCCCGAGAATTCCTTTTAGATTGTGTGCGTATCCTATTCCATGGATTAACCCAAATAATAAGGCAAAGAAATAGTTTCGATTAAGATTTCTATGAATGCTGAAATTGTCCTTTTTACGTATCAGATTGGCCACCGCTGTGATAAAAATCGTGGTAGGGATCAGGTATTCAATTAAATTTTGACTGTAGTTAAACACATTCTTAACAGCCAAAGTAAGTGTCAAAGCGTGGCCGAGCGTAAGAAGGGTCACCATGATCAACGCCTTTTTCCAATCTTTCAACAAAAAAATGGCCGATACTGCAAGTAAAAACAGAATATTATCTACTGCATAAATATCCGTAATATGCTGTATCCCTAACCTAAAATATATTTTAAACTGCTCCATTCTCTACAGAATTACATAAAAAGCAAAAAAGGTGTCACAATAATATGACTATTAAATGACATTTAAAACGCTGTGGTAGAACCCGGTCTTTTTGCATTTCGCCCCGCAAACCTCGCCCGATGAACGACCTCCCACCTGTCACGCTCATGCTTTAACAAGCATATAGTCTCACACAAAAACTCATGGTATATTTTTTTCTCCCCATAGATTTCCCACGCTTTGTAAAACATTTTTTTCGAAAGATCCTTAAACGCTACCGTCAAATGAGGGGAAAAATTACGGCTCCCGTTTTTATCATTTCTCTGTCCCAATTGTTTTTCAAAAAAATCACCGCACTTATTATAAAGATCCACCAAAAACTCGTTTTCAACGACGTCTATGTAAATCACCCGCGGCGCAAAACAATTATAATCTTTAAGACAAATAGTAAATGGCTGCTGTCTGGAAAATAACTTATTCAATTTTTCTTTCAGGTAGTCCTCCTCATTCTCATAGAAGTGAAAGGGAGGAAAAATAGTGATATGTGATGGCGCCTTTAAGGCAGCTTTTGAATAGTAAATTTCCGCAAAATCCATTTTAATCCTCTCAGTCTCTTTACAGAACCCATCATCGGGGATGACGGCCAGGAAATAAAGCTTTTTGCCGAACTTATGACTACGATCCACTTTTGATTTCAATTTTTTAACCAACAACATTGTCAATCTAAGGATGAAACAAATTTAAAAACATGTTTTTTTATTAAATCTTATTAGATTTATGGTAATGAATATTTTTTTCACCTTCATGCGCATGCATACGGAATTAAAACATTTCATAATTATCCTCACCGCCTCGATATTAGTTAATCAATCGCAGGTCTGTGCTGTTTCCTTAAAGGCGGATAGCTTGATCAAATTTCACGGGTACATTCTGGATTCTGTTTCTGATAACCCCAATAAATTACCGGTAGGTGCAAAATTGGTACTGGAGCGACTTCCATATGGAAGCGAGATAGGAATAATTTCATCAAATAGTGAGACAGGCTATTACGAATATTTCTTATCCTTTGAACATGAATACAGATTGGATATAAAAAGCCAGGGACATCAGAGTTTTTTTGAAACCGTAAAGACAAAACAATGGGCAAAAAACGGTGAAATAAATAAGAATTATTATCTAGTGCCCGAGTGGAAACAAGACCAGGTTATCCGGTTGCGAAAATTAATATTTGAACAGGGAAAGTCAATAATCCTCGCCGAATCGTTGTCTGAATTGGATATGTTGGCAAGTACTATGAATTCCAAACCAGATATGGTAGTTCAACTGGAAGGACACACTGACTGGCGTGGTGACCACAAAAGTAACATGACCCTTTCAGAAGATCGCGTTGAAGCAGTAAAACACTACCTGACAACCAGGGGAATAGATCCAAAAAGGATTAAAACCAAAGCTTACGGAGGCACACAACCATTGACCCGGGACAGTTCGCTAGAAGCATCTGCCATAAACAGGCGTGTCGAAGTTAGAATATTAAAAATCGAGTAACCAGAATTATCATTGTTGAATATGAACAAAATCCTTATTGCGCTAACCGCAATTATCTTAAGTACTAATGCCTTTGGGCAGAGAATTTATTGGGCAAATAAAGTCGTAGACTTTTCGTCTCAACTATCTGATAAAGAATATTCAGCCGAGCAGGTGCTAGGTAAACCTAATTCTTTACCACAATCCGGAGAAACGCCTACAGCCTGGCTCCCATCCAAGCCAAACAAGATGGAATATATTACGGTTTCTTTTGAAAAAGAAGTCAGGGTTCAGCAACTGGTAATTGCCGAGTCTTTTAATCCATCTGCGACATTCGAGGTGTACATGATCGACACAGATGGCAACGAACATTTGGTCCATACTTTTACACCAAGGCCGATTGATCTCAAGGGACGTCTTATCAATATTTACATAGAACGAACTGATTTTCAGGTAGCTGCGATGAAACTGGTCCTTGATTGCTCAAAAGTTCCAGGATACAATGGAATTGACGCAATTGCTGTTTCTCCCTCCAAGAAAAAAATTGAAGTTGAAATCGATATGCCAGAAAACCTGCGGGAGGAAATCAAAATCGAACGACTGAGCGAAAATGTAAACAGTAAGTACGATGAAACAAGACCTCTCATTTCGCCCGACGGTAATACTATTTATTTCAGCCGTAAGTTTCATCCTGAAAATGTAGGTGGTGAAAAAGATGAAAATGATATATGGTACTCAACCCTGAATGAAGAAACAGGAGAATGGGAACCGGCAAAAAATCTGGGTGAACCATTAAACACCAAAGGATCGAATTTTATCAGTGCTGTCACACCTGATGGCAACACAATGGTTGTACTGCTTGGAAACGAATATGCAAAGGGTGGAAAAATGAAACCTGGTGTTTCCATCGCCACCAAGCAAGGTGATAGCTGGGACAAGCCCGTCGAATTGGATATCGAGAATGCATACATCGAAAGCTCTGATGGCCATTACTTCCTGGCCAACAACCGCAAAACGATCATCATGTCAGTAGATCGCTTTGACTCGTATGGAGGAAGGGATCTTTATGTCAGCTTCCAGAAGGACGACGGCAAATGGACCGAACCCCGCAACCTTGGTAATGATATCAATACGGCAGGAAATGAAATGTCACCATTTCTGGCTCCAGATGATGAAACACTTTACTTTTCTTCGAATGGTTTTAGTGGCTATGGTGGTGCTGACATATATATAAGCAGACGGCTGGACGATACTTGGACCAATTGGACAGAACCAGAAAACCTGGGCTCTGAGATCAATACGGAAAATGACGATGTGTTCTTTACCCTGCCGCCATCAGGCAAATTTGCCTACTTTACACGGGGTGGCAGCGAATCTAACGCAGACATCCATCAAATAGAACTTCCTATCTTTTATCAACCCTCTCCGGTGGTTTCAATCAAAGGAAAAATCGTGGATGAATTTACCAAAAAGCCAGTTGAAGCTCAGATTTCTTACACGCTTCTGCCTGAAAATGAAAGTGTGGGCTACGTGATGTCAGACCCTGTGACGGGAGAATATGAAATATTGTTGCCCGCGGGATCTTCCTATTCCTATGAAATCGATGCCGAAGGATACGAAGTGTTTACCGAAAAAATCGACTTAATGGAAGAGTCAGATTACCGGGAAATTGAAAGAAACCTAAACCTCATCAATGCCGATGAAGAGCAAAGAAAGGTAGAAGAGTTCTTCTCCAAGAAAACCGATAAGTTGATTCTCGGTAATGCTGTGCTTTTTGATTCGGGCTCAGATGTATTGAAGGAAAACGCAAAATCATTTCTGAACAAAATTGCCAATTACCTCACCTCAAATACAGATTTAAAAATCGTCATTTCCGGCTTCACCGATAATATCGGATCGGAAGATTTTAACAGAGATCTTTCCGAAAAAAGAGCTAAGGCTGTAAAATCCTACCTGGAATCGAAAGGGGTAGCAGGCGAACACATGGCCACAGAAGGGCATGGATCGGATCAAGCCATCGCTTCAAATGATACCGAAGAAGGAAGAGCACAAAACAGAAGAGTAGAGTTTGAATTACAAAAATAAATTTAGGAGGGCCGGCCCTCCTTTTTTGGTCAGCAGTTGCTATTTCTTATAAATTGTGAGATGCTTTCAGAAAATCCTCGCAACCTTATCCTTTTAAAAGCATCTGCAGGTTCTGGTAAAACCTACAATCTGGCCCTTAATTACCTTGCGCTTGCCTTGCAGGAACAAAGCAGGTTTCGGCATATCCTCGCTGTTACCTTTACGAATAAGGCCACCCGGGAAATGAAGGAACGTATCATAAACTTCCTCGTAAAAATAGCCAGATCGCAGGATCAAAATATTATCAGCCAAGTCGCAGAAAAATCAGAGCTTTCCGCCAGCGAGGTGATAAAAAGGGCCCAAATAGAGCTTAGGAATATCCTCCATAATTACAGCTATTTTTCGGTCAAAACGATCGACAGTTTCAATCAAAAAATCCTTCGGGGATTTGCACGGGAAATTGGCCTCCTGGGAAATTTCAAGCTGGAACTTGATACCCAGATGGTTCTTGAAGTAGCTGTCACCGAGGTAATAGATAAGGCTGGCGAAATTCCCGAAATTAAAAAATGGATCGTCGATTTCACACGGGCGAGGCTGGAAGATGGTAGGTCTTGGGACATCAGCAAAGACCTGAAGGGACTGGCTTCAGAACTGTACAATGAACAGTACAAAATTCTCGAAACATTAAACCCGCAATTGATCTCATCCACTTCCGAGTTGGGAGTTTTTATTTCAAAGCTTACGAAAAGCAAGCGGACATTTGAAGATCAAATGAAGTCTATTGCTACTCAGGCCATAGATGTTTTTGACAAGTATCACCTACAGGCGTCCGATTTTTTCCAGGGTAACCGAGGAGTTTTTCAATACTTCTTTCATATTCTAAAACCCTCAGGAAAATACGCACCGAACTCCTATGTTGTAAAATGCCTGGAAGACGTAGAAAAGTGGCCTTCCTCAAAAACACAAAGGAAGGATGAGATAATCAATCTGGTAAACAATCAGTTATTGAGCCTGTTGCAAGAAGCCAATTCGCTTTACCTAAGTGAAATTACAGAATACAATACAGTTTCCTCCATCTTGAAAAATCTTTATGCGCTCGGACTTTTCAATGAGATCAAAAAGGCCATTGACCACTACAAAAAGGAGCACGATGTTTTTCTGCTGAGTGATACCAATATTTTTCTTCGTGGCATCATCAAAGAAAATGAAGCCCCTTTTATCTATGAAAAAACCGGGGGCTGGTTTTACCATTACCTGGTCGATGAGTTCCAGGACACCTCAAAACTACAATGGGAAAATCTTAAACCTCTGATCGTTAATTCATTGGATGAGCAAAACTCTAATCTGGTGGTGGGCGATGCGAAGCAATCCATCTATCGCTGGCGGGGTGGTGACTGGGAGTTGATCGAAAAAAAGCTCCTGGAAGACATTCAACCCGGAAGAATCAATATTCAAAACCTTGACACAAACTGGAGGAGTGCTCAAGAGGTACTACATTTTAACAATGCTCTCTTTGAAAATCTTCCCGGGGAATTCAAAAAGACCTTTGAAAAAGAAGCCCCCGAATCATTACACATCTTAGGAAATGATTTTACACGTCTCTATCAAAACGCTTCCCAGAAAATGGGTTACTTGGATGCTAGCATAAAAGGATATGTAGAAATTAATCTGGTTGATAAGGAAGACGAGAACGGGTCTTTAAAAAAATTAAAAAACCAACTTGAAAGACTACAGGATGCGGGATATAAGTTATCCGATATCGCCATCCTGACAAGGACCAAAGCAGAAGGGGCAAAAATAATCGAATATCTGGGGGAACAAAATCAGCTGAACGGTGAACACCGATTCAACACTGTTTCCAACGAGTCATTGTTGCTGAAAAACTATCCCGCCATTCGCCTGTTAATTAATAGCTTTTATTTTATTAAAGACCCCGACAACGATCTTAATCTTGCTAACCTTGCCATCGCCTATTTTAATGAAAAGGAGGAATCAGAAAGTTTGGATCAGCTGCTCATCAAAACCAATTTCAAAAAAGAATTTCAGACATTATTTCCAAAAAAATTCCTTGAACGAATTGGCGAATTTCAACGATATGGACTCCATAATTGTTCCTCAGAGCTGATTGGTATTTTTCAATTGGACAAAAAATCGCAAAACGCCCCGTACCTGATGGCTTTTCAGGATACGCTACAGTCCTTCATTTCCGATTATGGAAACGATATCTTTTCATTCCTTGACTGGTGGGAAGAAAACAAACAAAAACTAGCACTTCAAAACCCTGAGACGATTGATGCCATCAGGGTTATGACGATACACAAGTCAAAAGGCCTCGAATTTGAAGCTGTCATTCTCCCTTACGTTGATTGGAATATTGATCACGAAGGAAATAAAAGTGTCTTCTTGTGGTGTAAAAATGAAAATGACGAATATCCGGAACAGCAGATGGTCCCTCTAAAATATGTGAAGGACCTCTCTGAAAGTCACTTTTCTACCGCATATTTTGAGGAAAAGCAACGTGCTTTGATAGACAACCTCAATCTTTGCTATGTTGCTTTCACACGTGCGAAGCGAGTCCTGATGGTCAATACCACCAAGTCCACCGGCAATACTAAAGGAAAATCTGTTTCCTCCTTACTGCAACAGGTAATTGATTCCGATTCATTTTTGCCGGGAATGGAAAAGGACGATGACCAATTTTCATTCGGTCATTTGCACTCTATAAAACCAAAAGGGGAAATCGAAAAGATTGTTCCCACGACATACCAGATCTCACATTGGGGCAAGAAGGCAAAGTTGAAAAAGCGTGGTCGGGAATTTTTTGAAAAAGGAACCGAAGACAGAAAGGAAAAAATCAACTATGGAATCATCGTTCACGAAATCCTCGCACGCATAAGCGCTCCCACTGATGTCCCGCAGTTGTTGCTGGAATATCACTTTCAGGGGATAATTTCTAAAGAAGAAATAGATCAAATAGAAGCGCAAATCAATTCGATCTTCTCAAACCCGGTAGTGGCGGGATGGTTTAAAGACCAGTGGGACGTAAAAAGCGAACAATCTATTTTATCCCCGGGTAATGATGAAATGCGCCCTGATAAAGTTTTAATTAAAGATCTGAATGCCATCATCATTGATTTTAAAACCGGAAAAGAGCTTCCAGAACATGGTAGGCAACTTGCCAGGTATAAACAAAAATTGAAAGAAATGGGCTTTCAATCCATAAAAGCCTATGTACTGTACATTTCTAAAAATAAGGTGAGGGAGATCGATTAATGAATCTACTGGAAGAACTGACCGAACGGATACTAAAGGAAAAGTCAACTGACTTCAGTAACTGGATAGTGGTGTTTCCCAATAAACGGGCCGGGCTTTTTTTTAAGAAATTGATTGGGCAAAAAATCAACCAGCCTATTTGGGCACCCTCCATTATCAGCATCTCTGATCTTTTTGAAACCTTAAGCCCTTACCAGATTGCTGATAAAATATCATTGGTCTTCAGACTATATAAAATCCTGGAAAAGCACTATTCACGGAAAGAATCATTTGAACAATTTTACTATTGGGGTGAATCGCTGCTCTCTGATTTTGAGGAGATTGATAAATACCTGATTGATCCCACTTACATTTTCAAGGACCTGAGGGATGTAAAAGAACTGGAGTCCGGACTGCCATTTTTAACCGAAGAGCAAAAGCAATGGATTCTCAAATATTGGGAGAGTTTTAGTGATGTGCTTTCTAAAGATCAAAAAGAAACCCTGGGTATCTGGAAAATTCTTCTCAAAGTGTACAATGAATTTACCTCAGAGTTAATCAATGAGAAAACCGTTTACCAGGGCCTGGCTTATCGGTGGGTGGCAGAAAACATAGAAAGTGGATTAAATTGGCCTGCACAAAAAATAATTTTTGCTGGCTTTAATGCCCTTTCGTCCTCCGAGGAAAAACTTATTTCCTGGTGTCTACAACACATGGATTGTGAAATTTTCTGGGACGCTGATGACTACTATTTAAAAGACCCCATTCAGGAAGCCGGCTTTTTCTTACGGTCCTATGCTTTACCGGGCACTCCTTTATCCGAGACCTTTAAACCTGAGTACCAAAGCGAAGCCTTCAGAAATAAAGTGGTGGAAGTTATAGAATGCAGTACGGACAATGGACAGGCTCAGGAAGCAGGAAAAATCCTGAAAGAAATTATCGGGAAAGGAGGAAAACCCGAGAGCACCGGTGTTATTTTACCCAGCGAAAAACTGCTTCTTCCAGTGCTTGATGCTATCCCGGAGGAAATCCCTACCCTCAATATTACCATGGGCTATCCTTTGCAAAATAGCCTGACCTATAGCTTTTTGGCGTCAATTTTAGAATTACAGTTAGATACGAAGAATGGAAAGTCAACCTTTTACTACAAGGCAACGCTCAAAGTTCTTTACCATCCCTTTATTTATTCAGGTTTAAAAACGAATTGCAAAAAAATCATTGACAAGATCCGCGAGGAAAACATTCTATTCCCTGATCAAAGCCTGTTTTCTATTGAAGACACCTTGCTGCCGCACATATTTAAAAAGGTGGAGGGTACACAAGAGCTTTTGGAGTATTTGCAGGAATGTCTGCTGATGATCGTTGAGAGGGATGACCACGAGGACTTCGAAAGTGAGTTTGCTTTTCATTTTTATCGGCTCCTCAATAATCTCAAAACAATCTGTTACACTTACGGGCTGGAAATAAGTCAACAGTCGATTTACCGATTAATAAAACAGGCCATTTATCGTGAAAGGCTGCCCTTTGAAGGTGAACCGCTGGAAGGCCTACAGATTATGGGCTTCATGGAAACCCGAAATCTGCATTTCGATCATGTCGTTCTTTTGTCGGCCGAAGAGGGCTCACTGCCTCCGGGCCGTCAGGAAGTGTCTTTCCTTCCATACGCCCTGCGAAAGGCTTATGGTCTCCCAACCACCGACCACTATGATGCAATATTTTCTTACCTCTTTTATCGACTCATCCACAATTGCAAATCAATCACGATCATTTACAACAGCAATGCAGAAAAAGGCAACACCGGGGAAATTAGCCGGTTCGTGAAACAGTTAGACCTCGAATCAGATATTGCCATTAACTATTCTACTCAAAATCTTGACATTGCGCCTCCAAAAAAATATTCAATTACCATAAAAAAGAATGAAGAAGTCCTTGACCGGCTAAAAAGATATACACTTCAGGATGGCCAATTTAAAAAGCGCTTTTCACCTTCAGCGTTCAATATCTATCTCGATTGCAGCCTGCGATTCTATTTTAGATATGTGCTTGACCTCTACGAAGAAGACGAAATTGAAGAGAGCATCCAGGAACGGGAATTGGGGCTCCTCTTCCACAATGCTATTGAACTGGCCTACCGCGAATATGACGTAGACGGAAAAAGGGTGGTTACAAAAGAAAAAATCGATGACCTCATCCGCAATATTGACATCCCCATCCGGCAGGCATTTGCCAACTACTATCACAAAGAAGCCGATACAATAAAAATTTCAGGACAATCTGAACTAGTGTATGAGGTGATTAGAGAATTAATGACAAAAGTATTGTCTATAGACCGGGAAAACGCCCCCTTTGAATTAGTGGGTGTGGAAGCCGATCAAACCAATGGATATTTTCTCGACCTACCCGTTACTACTGAATTGTCAAGCCATACCGTCGGTATCAAAGGTGTACTTGACAGAATTGATAAGAAAAACGAGGTCATTCGCATTATCGATTACAAAACCGGCCGCGATTCCGGGGAGTTTTCTACTATTTCCTCGCTATTCGACCCGGAAAATTCAGCTCGTAACAAAGCTGTATTTCAGACCTTCCTTTACGCCTTATTTTATCAAAACGCACACCCAAATTCAAACGAAATAATTCAGGCTGGCCTTTTTAACCTCAAAGAAATGTACCAGGAAGATTTTAACTTACTGATTCGACAAAAAGAAAACAGGCAGTCTACCCTGATCAATGACGTGAGGTCATTCTTAGATGAATACAAATCAGAATTGACGAGACTGTTGGAGAATATATTTCATCCAGATATTGATTTTGTGCAAACAGAAAAGGACCAAAAGTGCCGGTATTGCCCTTACAATTACATGTGTAACCGAGAAGTCTAAAAGCGAGACTTGAAAGGGAAACCGAAACCTGGCGGGTTTATAAAATTTTTATTCGTCGAAAAATCCCGGAAGTCTGACGAACTAAGCTATATAAATAACGAAAGCCTCTTACTTTTAAGAGGCTTCACGCTAAATGTTAAACAGGTGTATGAATAAATTTGTGTTATGCGTTTTTTTATACCTTTGCTCTTAAAGTAGTAACCTGTAGAAAGCACAATTTTTCACTTTTTTTTCAATTTGTTTAAATAATCAAGTTAATTATTGTAATAGTACAATTTTATGGTGAATGTTTTGTTTGTATGCCTCGGAAATATCTGCAGATCACCACTTGCAGAAGGAATATTTCAAACCCTCTTAGAACAAAAAAACCTCTCTGATAAAATTTTTTGTGACTCGGCTGGCACATCCGGCTGGCACATCGGAGAACCACCCGACAGGCGGTCAGAAGCTATTGCTAATAAGCATGGCATCACCTTAAACCATTCCGGAAGACAACTAGAACCTGACGATTTCAAAAATTTTGACTACATCATTGCCATGGACAAAAGTAATCTGCAAGATATTCAAAAGGCGGCGGGGTTTGACGAGATGGATGAAGGCAGGATTTTTCTCATGCGACAATTTGACGACATAGATAGAAATAAAGATGTGCCGGACCCTTACTTTGGCGGACCGGAAGGGTTTGAAAATGTATATCAAATGTTGGATCGCTCCTGTAAAAAATTTCTCAACTACCTCCAGGGGGAGCATGATCTGCAAAGTCCTCCGTTGTAATAATGAACCTCCACACATCGAAATACCAACAATTTTTAGATCTCGCATTCGATAAAAATATCACTATCCACAAAGCGCATCCGGTGGGCGGGGGATGCATTAATAACGCGGTTAAGATGGACACTGATCAGGGAAGCTTCTTCTTAAAGTGGAATGATGAATCTTTAGGAAATCTTTTTGAAACCGAGGCAAAAGGGCTTGAAGTTCTTTCGAATACCCGGGAGATCTCCGTACCAAAAGTAGAATTTGTGGGGAAGTGCGAGGATAAAAACTTTATCCTGATGGAGTATATAAACAGCGCCCCGCCTGCAAAAAAATTCTGGGAAGACTTTGGACAAAAGCTGGCAAACCTTCACAAAAACCACTGTAACCATCACTTCGGTCTTGATCACAATAATTTTATTGGGAGCCTACCTCAGGACAATAATTTCAAGGATGATTGGATCAACTTTTTTATAGAATTCCGTCTGGAATTCCAGTTAAAATTGGCACTTAACAATAGCTTGGTCGACGAAGGTTTTGCAAAAAGGTACAGATCATTCTACCAGCGCCTTCCCGATCTACTTCCAGAAGAACCGGCCTCCCTGCTTCATGGTGACTTGTGGAGTGGAAATTTCTTGACCGGTAGTGATGGCCTGGCATGTTTGATCGACCCGGCCATTTATTTTGGCAACCGTGAAATTGAATTGTCATTTACCAAAATGTTTGGTGGGTTTGACATCAATTTTTACCAGGCCTATCACGAAACATTTCCCTTAGCTCCGGGCTTTGAAACCAGGGTTGATATCTATAACATGTATCCTTCTATGGTGCATGTTAATTTGTTTGGGACGTCATACCTTTCGGGTGTTGAAAGAGTGTTGAGGAAATATAACTGATCAAGCCTCTTTTTTCTTGAAAAACACCTTCCTGATCCAACGAGGTAAAAAGATGGCGCCCAGCAGTAAATAAGGATAGTAGGTAAAAGCTCGCCAAAAAATACTTCCCACAAGGGTATAATCACCCAAAAACTCTACAAAGAAAAGGTTAAAGAAAAATTCCGCTGTCCCGGAGCTACCTGGCGTAGGAGACAGTAGCATCGCAATCCAAAGAATAACATGCTTTCCGAAAACGAGAACATGTTCTTTTACACTTATATTAACAAAACCTTCTATAAGACAATTCACCATTAAGTACCTGGCAGACCAAATGAAAATCGTTGAAATAGAAATTTTGAGCCAATATGAAAGGTTCTTTCCCTTGATCTGGCTACTTGCCCACATGATTTCATTTCCCCTTTCGTAAGCTGCGTACCGCCACCTTTTTAATAGGCGGTTAAAAGTAATCTTTATAAGAAACCACTTTATCAGCCGTGGATTTACAAAAAGTGCAAATGCCATTACGAGTGTATAAATCGTAATTAAGGCATAGGATGTGTAAAAAATCCCATTGAGACTTTTACCTAAAACAGCTTGTGTATCTACCTGTGGGAAAATAGCGTCGCCAGCTAATAGCAAAGCAAGCGGAGCAGCGATAACAAAAAATAAATTGTCGAACACAGCGGTGAGCATTACGTAGGACAATGACTTGCCCAGATTGATTCCCTCCTTCCAAATTATAAAAACTACCACGGCAGTACCTCCCACCACAGATGGTGTCACCGCAGAAGCAAACTCCCAAAGAATAATGATGTAGATACTACTTGTCCAGCTTATTGCATTATCAGTGATCGTCCTGATCCGGTACACATAGCCTGCATCCCGGGCAAGCAATACTAAAAACGCAAGAATCATTGGTCCGAGGGCAGCATCCCTGGCCATCGTTAATTTGGAAGGTGAAAAGTCCGGATCAGAGACAATGAGGTAAACAACGATGCCCACCCCAAAAATAACAGGCAACCAGATTTTATTAGGATTAAGGGTTTTAAAGATCTTTTTGCTGTCGAGATCCATTTAGACTGCGGGTTCCTCCTGTAATTTTTCGATCCAAAAATTATTATATCCGATACCGAGGTGCATCGTGATTATTCTCAGTTGTAGTAGTTCAAGAATTGATAAAAAATTATAAATGATAGCCATTTTTGATGGCATATAACTAATGATATCTTCAAATGTCAAGCGCTCTTTATCGCCCAGCTTTTCCAGAACGAACGCTTTTTGTTTTTCAATGGTATAGGGATATTGCTGGATGGTGTGTTTTGGTTTGGATTGTTCTATTTCCCATCGTTGTAACACCTTGCGGTATACATTAAGAAGCTTGTACAAGTCAACATTTTGAAGTTCGCTTTCCACATCTACTGTTTCGGAAAGCTTTTTTAATTCCCGGTCAATGTTGCCCCTCTTTTCCCGGGTCAATTGCTCATCCTCCAAGTCCATTAACTCATTCAACACCGACTTATATCTTTTATACTCCAAGAGATGCTTTACGAGTTCATCACGAGGATCGATTTCATTCCCCTCCTCATCAAGCTGAGGCCTGGGTAAGAGCATCTTGGCTTTGATCCTCATGAGTTTGGCAGCCACCAGGATAAAATCCGAGGCTACTTCGATGTTCATGGTTTCCAAATGATGCAAATAATCCAGAAAATCCATAGTGATCTTCGAAATCGGGATATCATAAATATCCAATTCGTCCCTTTCGATAAAAAAGAGCAGAAGGTCAAATGGGCCCTCAAAAAGCGGAAGTTTTATTTCGAAACTCAAAATGAAGAGAAATCCTGATGATTTTTGATAATCAAAGCCAAAGATATTTATAATTTGTTATTAAGAATATGATACAGCAGATAAAAACAATAACTTTGCCTCCTAATTTTAAAATATTCTAAAAAACGGTAAGTTTTAAACAATTTGTTGTCCAGGTTGTTTATCTTTCCAATAACGAATTGTTAAAATGTTAATAACGCCGGGCGAACTACTTGCTAAGATCAATTCCCCTGAGGATATTAAAAAACTTGAAGCTTCTCAGCTTGTCAAGTTAAGCAAGGAATTGCGGCAATTCATCATTGACAATGTTTCCATTTACGGTGGCCATTTTGGGGCAAGCTTGGGAACAGTTGAACTAACAGTGGCGCTCCACTACGTTTTTAATACACCAGACGACCAGTTGGTGTGGGATGTTGGACACCAGGCTTATGGTCATAAGATACTTACAGGTAGGAGAGATACATTTCACACGAACAGAACTTATAAAGGCATTGCGGGATTCCCTAAAAGGAGTGAAAGCGAATACGATGCGTTTGGCGTGGGACATTCTTCTACCTCTATCTCAGCGGCGCTGGGAATGGCGGAAGGTTCCCGCTATAAAAACGAAAGACAGCGGCAACACATAGCCATCATAGGCGATGGGGCGATGACCGGCGGGATGGCCTTTGAGGCGATGAACCATGCCGGTGTCTCCAATTCAAACCTGTTGATCGTGCTGAACGATAATTGCATGTCTATTGATCCGAATGTAGGCGCTCTCAGGGACTACCTTACTGACATTACCACGTCACAGACTTATAATAAAGTAAAAGACGAAATTTGGAAGGTCCTTGGCAAGATCAGCAAGTTTGGAAAGAATGCCCAGGAGATTGCCAGCAAAATAGACACAAGTATTAAGACTCTCCTACTTAAACAAAGTAATCTTTTTGAATCACTTAATTTAAGATATTTCGGTCCGGTAGACGGCCATGATGTGGACCACCTTGTCCATATTTTTGATGACCTTAAAAACATCCCCGGACCAAAAATCCTTCATTGCATTACCACAAAAGGAAAAGGATATCCTTTGGCCGAAAAGGATCAGACTAAATGGCATGCACCAGGCAAATTTGATAAACTGACCGGGGTCATCCACAAAAAAGAATTTGATACTCCCCAACCACCGAAATACCAGGATGTATTCGGCTACACACTGGTTGAGTTAGCAAAGCAGAACAAGAAAATAATGGGGGTTACTCCCGCCATGCCTTCAGGCTCGTCGATGAATATTATGATGAATGAGCTACCGGACAGGGCCTTTGATGTGGGGATTGCAGAACAGCATGCGGTCACTTTTTCAGCCGGTTTGGCTACGAGAGGTTTAATACCATTTTGCAATATTTATTCCACCTTCATGCAGCGGGCATATGATCAGGTAATCCATGATGTTTGTATCCAAAATCTTCCCGTTGTTTTTTGCCTGGACAGGGCTGGGTTAGTTGGAGCCGATGGCCCCACTCATCATGGCAATTTTGACATTGCCTACATGAGATGCCTTCCAAACATGGTAGTGAGCGCTCCAATGAATGAGCAGGAGTTAAGGAATTTAATGTTTACTGCCCAACTAGACGAAACCGGTCCGTTTTGCATCAGGTATCCCAGAGGTCAGGGGGTAATGGCTGACTGGCAAACACCTTTTGAAAAAATAGAAATTGGCAAGGGAAGACAGGTAGTCGAGGGAGAAGATGTGGCCATTCTTACCATTGGGCACATTGGAAACTCTGCACTGGAAGCTATCAAAGCTTTAAATAAGAAAGGTATTCACCCTTCTCTTTATGATATGCGGTTTGTAAAACCCATTGATGAAGAATTGCTTCACCTGGTGGCAAAAAAATATTCACGAATCGTAAGCGTAGAAGATGGATGTTTGCAGGGAGGCTTCGGAAGCGCGGTACTTGAATTCCTTTCTGATCATCAATATGCCCCCAAAGTAATCCGGTTGGGCATTCCCGACAAAATCATCGACCATGGCTCCCCCGAAGAACTGCATAAAGAATGTGGCTTTGATACGAATGGAATAATACAATCTGTAGAAAAAATCCTGGAGCTTTCCATAATTGACTGACTAAATGAGGAATATTTATTATAAAATTGAAGGAGGGGGTTATCCCCTTATTTTTTTACATGGGTTTTGCGAAACTCATTTTGTTTGGAAGGATTTGGCCAATGAATTGAAGCACAAATTTAAAGTCGTTCTGATTGACCTTCCCGGGTTTGGCAAAAGCCCCATATTGGATGATGGATTTACTATTGACGAGGTTGCACAATCGATCAAAGAATTGATTGATGAATTGAAAATATCCAATGGTCTGATGATTGGTCATTCGTTGGGAGGCTACGTGGCCATGTCCTTTTTAAGGCAGTTCCCCGAAGCGCTCGATGGTTATTGCTTATATAATTCAACTGTTTTTGAAGATACCGCTGACAAGAAAGAAAACAGGAATAAATTAATCGAACTTATTAACAAAAGCGGTACAGCCGGATTCATCCAAACTTTTATACCCTCCCTGTTCTTTGAAAAAAGAGTACGGGAGTTTGAATCCCTTATCGAAGAACTTAGAGCCATGGGCAAAAACATTGACCCTCTGGCTGTTACGGGATATGCCGCTGCCATGCGCGACCGGTCGGACGAAATGGAGACATTAAAAAACCACTTTTACAAGGTAATGATCATTGCAGGAATGGAAGACAAAAATGTTCCCGAAGAAGCATCCAGGAAAATGAAAGATATTATCAAGAGCGAAAATTTTTATCTTTTTGAGGCCACTGCCCACATGGCGATGTTCGAAAATACTGGGAAATCCATCGAAGCTATTACCGCTTTTGCCGAGAGCTGCCAAGCTAGCTAACCACAATTTTCAGGTATTAATTGTAAAAATCTACTCCCAAAGCGGGGGCACGAATTCACTCTGATTCCTTATTGTTGCCATTTACCTATAAGCAAAAGGTTTAAAAATATCCCTATAAAAAATTGTACTATTTAAATTTCTAAAAATGAAATAGTTAAATAGGTGAGGCGCAATCACTCATTAAAATTTTGAGAAAGTAATGTAAATAATTGGCTAATTTTATACTACATTGACCATAATTCTTATTTTTGTTGTTTGTAATTAATTACATAAATTACGGGAAGTATATTTTCAATTTTACAGGAGTTAATTGAACAAAATTACTAAATCATGAATGCATACTTAAATTTAGAAACCTGGAACTATTGGGGCAGGTACATAGCCATTGGATTTACTGCGATTGCGGTAATCATCCTCTTGCTGCACTGGCTACGACTGGGAATGACAAAGGACCCCAAGAATCGCTATGATGTTATTAACAAACACGAAATCAACAACCTATGGTATGCATCAGTCTTTTTACTATTGGGAATCGGTGTTTATGTGAACACACTTGTCCCCGAAGGTGAAGTAATATGGCTGGCAGTTCGAGTTTTTGTTACTGTTATGATGGGATTAATCGTTGGAGTGATTATTTCAAACCTGCTTAAATTTTACTATCCATTTTATGTGGAAAAAAGATTGAAAAAATTAAGGTACACGCCTCGAATCTCGCCAAAATCAGGGAAACCAATGAAACTATTGAGTGAAGATGAGGAAGATGTTTACCTTGACGAGGGTATGCAGGCAGAAGAAAATGTGTTTTCCGTTGACTATGATGTTTGGATCGACGAAGAATCCGGATATACTAAAATTGAAAAGTATGCCGGTCACCTCATTGCCCTTCAATGCCCCGAATGCAACTATCAAACTTTGAAGGTGACGAAAGAAGAAATTTTAGAATCACCCACTGAAACCGAAGAGGGAGAGTTAATGAAGTTTTACAAATGCGATTACTGTGGCTATAAGGAAAGGAAAGCTTTCAGAATTGCCAAACTAAAACAAACGACCGGAGAAGAATCATCAGTGTAGAATCTTCAAAAGAAACGATAAAAATTAAGCCGCTTGAAGCGGCTTTTTTATTATACAATGTTTTGGATCTGTTCTTTGATTTTCTCCAGCTCGTCTTTCATGTTTACGACGAGTTTTTGAATGGGTGCATAGTTGGCCTTGGAGCCCAGGGTATTTATCTCCCGACCAATTTCCTGGGAAATAAAATTCAGCTTTTTCCCCTGGGAATTTTTTGCATTCATCACTTCCCTAAAATAATCCAAATGATTTTTTAGACGAACTTTCTCTTCACTGATATCCAGCTTTTCGATGTAATAGATCAATTCCTGTTCAAACCTGTTTTTGTCTATTTCTCCATTCAGCGACAGGTCTTCCAGCGACTTTTTAAGACGGTCTTTTAACTCGCCTAATCGTTTTGGGTCGTGCTTTTCAGTTTCCTCAAGGTAAGACTCAATATTGTTGATATAATCGATAAACCTTTTTTCCAGTTCTTTTCCCTCACTGATCCGAAACTCATCACATTTTTTTAAAGCATTCGCGAGCACTTTCTTCAATACCTCCCATTCTTCCTCCAAAATTTCCTCGTCGTAGTTTTGGATTTGGACATCCGGATAGGTAAGCGCTATTTTAAAAAGGTCATTGCTGGACGAATTGACTTCTTTTGCCAGATCCGTCAACTGTTGGTAATAAGCCTTAAAAAGACTCTTGTTAAATTCAATCGGTGCATTTTCTTCACTCACGCTTGCATATTCGATTACCAGCGAGATCTTTCCCCTTTCAAGACTCTCAGTAACGAGGTTTTTTACTTCCAATTCTTTACTGGCAAAAAACTTGGGCAATCTTATGCCAGTGTCTAAAAATTTTGAGTTCAGGGTTTTAATTTCAACACTTATTCTTCGTTGATTATCTTCCTGCTTCGCAAGCCCAAACCCTGTCATCGACTTTATCATAATTATATATTTAATTTCCTTTTATACATTTGAATAGTGTTTTCCAAGCCATAATAGAGGGCATCACAAATAAGTGCATGCCCGATAGAAACCTCATCAATATACGGTATTTTTTCAATTAAAAACTGCAGGTTTTTCAAATCCAGATCATGTCCGGCATTTATGCCTAAACCATTCTTTTTTGCTGCTTCTGCTGCTTTTACATATTCTCCCACTGCCCCTTCTCTATCGATATGATAATTCACCGCATAGGGTTCTGTGTAGAGCTCAATTCTGTCAGCGCCGACCTTGGCAGCACCTTCTGCCATTCGTATGTCGGGATCACAAAAAACGGACACCCTTGCACCCGAAGATTTTAATTCATTAATAATATCAATAAGCAGGTCTCTATTTTTTATGGTGTTCCATCCTGCGTTTGACGTTAGGACATCCGGTCCGTCAGGCACTAGGGTGGCCTGCGCTGGTCTCACTTTTTTTACAAGCTCAATATATCTTCGATCCGGATATCCCTCAATATTGAATTCTGTTTTTACCACTTTCTGAAGCGCCAACACATCGTCATACCTGATATGCCTTTCATCAGGCCTGGGGTGAACAGTTATCCCCTCCGCACCAAACCTTTCGCAATCAAGGGCGCATTGAATCAGGTTTGGATTATTCCCTCCCCTGGCGTTTCTCAGCGTGGCCAACTTATTGATATTTACACTAAGCTTTGTCATTCATTTTATTTTTAAATGTCTAAATTTGCCAGCAATTCAGCACACAAAATTCAGAATTTATGAGTTTAAAACAACAAATAGAAAGCGATATTAAAAAGGCGATGCTTGCCAAAGAAAAAGATGAGTTGAGAGCCCTCAGGGCGATTAAGTCAATGATCCTTTTAGCTGAGACTGAAAAAGGGAAAACCGGGGAGCTGTCTGCTGATACTGAAATGAAGCTACTTCAAAAAGCGACAAAGCAGAGAAGTGATTCATTAGAAATATATAAGCAACAGGGAAGGGATGACCTTGCCGCGGTGGAACAGGCCGAAATTGATGTCATTGCCAGGTATTTGCCCAAACAGCTTTCAAAAGAAGACCTTGAAACTGAAATAAAAAAGATCATTGATGAGACCGGAGCCAGCTCGATCAAGGATATGGGTAAAGTCATGGGGATTGCCTCAAAATCCCTGGCTGGGAAAGCAGATGGGAAAGCCATTTCAGAAGTCGTAAAATCATTGTTGAATTGAATATAGTTGACTTCATCCTGCTGGGAATACTGTCTTTGGGGGCCTACAAAGGTTATCAAAAGGGTTTTCTACTGGAAGTCGTCGCTATTGTGGCATTCATACTGGCCATCATTGGCGGATTTAAGTTATTGGATATAGGAGTTGACCTGCTAGAGGGGTTAAAAGATTCACTGGGTAATTTCCTTCCGATAGTTGCATTCATCGTCGTGTTTGTCCTGATCCTAGTGGCCATCAATTTAGCTGGCAGGATTTTCAAGAAAATAATTGATTTTACCTTATTGGGGAGTTTTGACAATGTCGCAGGCGCACTTCTCGGCGTGTTTAAATTCGCCTTAATGATAAGTATCATTAACTGGGTGGTTATTAATCTTGGTATTAAATTGCCAGACAACATATCACATGGATCCTCCCTTTACCCTTATGTGGTGATGGTCGGGTCGCAAGTAAGTGAGATTTTGGTGGCTATTTTTCCCTCCTTCGGAGTGTTGGCAGACAAGGTAAGTGACTTTCTTCACTCGCTCGGAAATTGATTTTAATAATAGACAACTACGATTCCTTTACCCATAACCTTGTTGACTACTTTGAACAATTAGGGCAGCTATGCCATGTGATCCAAAACGACCTGCCTGTGGATCTCTCCCTTATTGAAAAAATTGATGGGATTGTTTTTTCGCCCGGACCGGGCAATCCTGACAGCGCCGGAAATCTGCTTTCGTGGATAAAGGAAGCTGAAGCAAAAATTCCCATGCTTGGTATTTGCCTTGGGCACCAGGCCTTGTGCCAATACTTCGGCGGAAAAATAGGTCAAGCCATCAGGCCAATGCACGGCAAAATATCCAAGGTACACCGGGTTGATGACGATCTTTTTAAAAATGTTCCGGACTATTTCAACGTTGTCCGCTACCATTCGCTCATTTGCCATTCCCTCCCTACTGAATTAAAACTGCTGGCATTTACAGAAGAAAATGAACCGATGGCTTTTCGCCACACTTCCCTGGCAGTTTACGGGCTTCAGTTTCACCCCGAAGCTGCATTGACAGAATACGGAGTAACGATTTTAAAAAATTGGCTCCGTTTAATCGGGAAGCCAGATTGATAATTCTGGTATTTTAGCTTATTTTGCACCATCACACAATAAATTCGCGAAATGGATTACAACATCAGAGAGGAAGGCGGGTACCAATACGTGGACGAAGGAAATGGTGAACCCATTGTACTTTTGCATGGTTTGTTTGGCGCCCTCAGCAACTGGGGAGGTGTGATCGAACGCTTCAAATCAAAGTTTCGGGTAATTATTCCCCTTTTGCCCATCTACAATATGCCCTTAAAAAAGGCCAGTGTTGAAGGGCTTTCCAAGTTCTTTACAGATTTTGTCGCTTTTAAAAACCTCAACGATTTTACTTTAATGGGTAATTCCCTGGGAGGTCATGTGGCCCTTGTCTATGTGCTAGAAAACCCCGACAAAGTAAATAAGCTGGTATTGACCGGAAGTTCTGGGCTTTTTGAAAACTCCATGGGAGGTTCCTTTCCTAAACGGGGAAACTATGAATACATTAAAGAAAGAGTGGAATATACCTTCTATGATCCGGCAACGATCACAAAAGACTATATCGATGAGATTTTTGAAGTGGCCAATAATATTCCTAAAGTATTGAGGATCATCGCAATCGCAAAATCTGCACAGCGCCACAATCTCGCCAATGACCTTCCCAAAATAAAAACCCCTACCCTGTTAATCTGGGGATTAAATGATACAATTACGCCCCCAATAGTAGCCCACGATTTTAACCGGTTACTTTCGAACTCCAAACTGAGATTTATAGATAAATGTTGCCATGCCCCCATGATGGAGAGGCCGGAAGAATTTAACAACATTTTAGCGGAATTTTTAATGGATGAAGAAGTGACTGTATGATTGCTGAAGCCTTAATTAATCAAATGATTCCAGCTCTGAAGCCAACAGATCTTTCAGAGAAGGCAATCATCTGGATGGAAGAGCTGAAAATCGACCAACTACCTGTAATAGAAAATAAAAAGTTTAAAGGGCTTGTTACTGAAGGTACACTTCTGGAAATCAATGACTTGAGCAAACCAATATCAGAAATCCAACTGGAATCTGAAAGTTGCTATGTGATGGAAAGTCAGCATTTCTTTGACATCCTGAAGATTGCCCTTGAAAAATCAGCTCAGATCGTGGCTGTACTGGATGAGGACAAAAACTACATCGGGGTGACCAGCTATGAAGATGTGTTGGAAGAATTTGCCAAAACACTTACGATTCAAAGCCCGGGTGGCATCATCGTCATTTCTATGAAACAAAGAGACTATTCACTGGTTGAAATCAGTCGGATCATTGAGGGCAACAATGCAAAAATCCTGGGCACTTATGTAACTGCTCCATATTCAGACAGTGATGGCATTTACCTCACAATTAAGTTGAATGTAAACGATCTTGCTGCACCTCTTGCCGCCCTCGAGCGATACAACTACAAAGTAATAGAAAAATTTAATGACATAGACAGGAGTGAAACCACTCAGGAGCGTCTCGACCACCTAATGAGATATCTGAATATCTAGCAAGGCCTTACACTTATAATTGTTATCTTTGGCTTTCAATTTTTTTCGCACATGAAAGTCGCCATTCACGGGAAATCCTTTCTTCCCGACGTCACATTCCAGATTGAAAAACTTCTCGGTGTATTAGAAGAAAAACAAGTCGAAATATCTGTTTCCGAAAGTTTTTTTGAGGTTCTTGCCAAGAATGGCATCGGAACCCACAAGCTTTCAATTTATAAACCTGGTGCAAAACTATCTGCAGTTAATTTTTTTATAAGTCTGGGTGGGGATGGCACATTGCTTCAATCGGTCACACATATCGGTTCGCAGGAAATTCCCATCCTTGCCATCAACCTGGGGCGACTAGGATTTCTATCAAATGCTACACTGGAGGACTCCGGACAAATTATCGAACAGATCATAAACGGCCACTATGACATCGATTCCAGAATGCTAATCAGGGCAGAGTGTGAAGCCAACATTTTTAAGGGGACAAATTTTGCCTTAAATGAGTTTACCATTTTAAAACAGGACACCAGCTCAATGATCACCGTAAACACCTACCTTGACGGCGCATTTTTTAATAGTTACTGGGCTGATGGACTGATCATTGCTACACCCACCGG
The DNA here is from genome assembly GCA_050305935.1 of Cyclobacteriaceae bacterium. Taxonomy (GTDB): domain Bacteria; phylum Bacteroidota; class Bacteroidia; order Cytophagales; family Cyclobacteriaceae; genus CAJXNP01. Next base: position 42,159 of record JBNLGG010000019.1, read on the forward strand.
TTCGACGGGATATTCATTGAGTTGCGGTGGGCCAATTATTTATCCTGAATCCCATAGCTTCATTATCACACCTGTGAGCCCACACAATTTAAACATACGTCCGTTCGTAGTATCTGATAAAAGTGTCATTACTCTGGAAGTGAGTAGCAGAAGCAACTATTTTTTAGTATCCCTTGACAGCAGGTCACACACCGTCAGTTCAGGTTTCAGATTCACAATAAAGAAAGAATCTTTCGTCGCTAAGCTCATAAAAACCGGCAATCATACTTTTATGGACACATTGCGTAAAAAACTCAACTGGGGTTTGGACATCAGGAATTGAAAATGAAAAGGGCAACACTGTTTTTTCTTTTTTTCCTGTCGCACCAATTTGCGTTCTGCCAAAACGGCAATGGGTCCAAATTCAGGGGAAGCGAGAAATTAAAAAAGGCCGATAAATATTATTCCATATCCGGGGTGATCGCTGCCACCCAATATCAGGGAGATTTAAATCAGCATGTATTCAGCACCTTTCTACATAATCGATCAACCGACATCAGCATATCCACGGAGATTGAAAGGCAAGTTTCAAAACAGTTTGCTATCTCGGGATGTCTGGCCTGGATTCGCCTGACTGCCGATGACTTTTACATGGCCGATGTTTCAACAGAGCAAGGAGTCAACGATTACACTAGGAATTTAAGTTTCAGAAATGATCTACTGGAATTTTCCTTCAAAACAAAGTTTTACCTTACTAAAAATCAATTGGGTTCTGCGGGCAGGCCAGCCATTAATCCATACATTTTCTCTGGAGCGGGAATCTCCTATCACAATCCGAAGGCCAGAGTGCCGGAGTTTAGTTTAAACAATGAGCGATTTGAAAATGCAGGCAAGTGGACAGAGCTGCGACCCCTTGGCACAGAAGGGCAATTTAGTCCGCACTATAATGTTAAGCCTTATTCGTATCTTCAGCCGGTCATTCCGGTGGGCCTTGGCGCTAACTTCAAAATTAATGCCTATTTTGATGTAGGTTTGGAAATTTCTTTTCGTTATTCGTTTACAGATTTTCTGGATGATGTAAGTGGCAACTATGTAGACCTTGGCGGCTTAGATGGTGAGCTGGCAAAATCACTTTCCTACAGGGCTGGAGAAGTCAATTCATCCAACGGGAGGAATCCCAGGAATTTCGAGTTGATCTATGAAAACACCCAACCGGTTGTTTACAGTTCGGCCTATGACGGTAATAATTACCAGGTACTGGATGGCTTTGGCAGCGTCAGTGATCAAAGGGGTGATGATCAAAACAATGATTTTTATATATTGACAGGTTTTAGGATAACCTACATCCTGACCGATAAGAAAGAAAAATAGTATGAAAAGAATTCTTAAACTAAGCATACCTTTCGTTTGTTTTCTGGGCGCAATGAGTATGTTGCCAGCTTTTCTGTGTGCCCAGCACCATGAAATCGGCCTGGGACCTGGCGCATTAAACTATGCCGGAGACCTTCAGCGCGGCTATCATTTTAATAGCATTCGACCTGGTGGCCAGCTTTACTACCGGTACAATTTTAACCCTGTTATTTCATTGAGGGGCTCTCTGATGGCTGGGGGTTTGTCAGGATCAGATTCCAATCCTTTTGACGCTGCCGGAGCCCCACGCAACAAAGATTTCAGCCTTACTGTCATCGAACTTTCCGGTGACTTTGAATACAATTTTCTGGACACAAAAAGCAAATCTTCGAGAAACAATTGGACCCCTTATCTTTTCATGGGCATTGGAGCCTTCTACATTGCCGGTGATGAGCCGGTAAATGGCGTAGGTCAATATAGCACCATCCAACCGGTGATCCCTTTTGGCGGAGGAGCTAAATTCAATATTAATCCCTACATCAATATTGAAGTAGAATTTGGGTTTAGAAAGCTTTTCACAGACTGGATTGATGATACTTCAGATGCCATAACCAATACTAAAAATTTCCAATACGGCAATAAATACGATAAGGACTGGTACAACTTTTTTGGAATAACACTTAGCTATACCATTTATGGTGTAGATTGTCCATACGACTTTTATGATATTCAACCAGTTAAATAATTTTAAAAGTAGCAAAAAAACACCAACTTTGCGGACTGAAAAAACGAAGGGCATCTTAAATGGCTATTGAAGACATCGACAAGAATAATCTACCGAAGCACATCGCGGTGATAATGGATGGCAATGGCAGATGGGCCAAAAAGCAGGGTGCCAAGAGAATCTTCGGTCATAAGAATGCAATAAAAGCAGTTCGCGAAACCACCGAGGGATGTGCCGAACTTGGTGTGGAGTATTTGACACTCTATGCATTTTCAACAGAAAACTGGTATCGCCCAAAAGCCGAAGTAAAGGGATTGATGGAACTGCTGGTCATGACCATCAAGAGCGAAACGGAGACTTTGATGAAAAACAATGTCCGGCTTTCCACCATAGGGGATATTGAACAACTCCCGGGAAATTGCCAAAAGGAATTAATGGATTGCATCGAAGCCACCAAAAGCAATACCGGGCTGACACTGATTCTGGCATTAAGTTACAGCGGAAGGTGGGAAATAGTGGAAGCCGTTAAGAAGCTGTTAAAAGATGTTAAAAAAGGGCAAATAACAGAGGAAAGTATTACCAATGAACTGTTTTCGGAATATCTTTGTACAAAGGGAATACCTGACCCAGAACTACTTATAAGAACGAGTGGTGAGCTACGGGTCAGCAATTTTTTACTCTGGCAAATTGCCTATACAGAAATATTTATTACGGACGTGCTTTGGCCAGACTTTAGAAAGAAGGATTTAAATGAGGCAATCATTGCATACCAAAAAAGAGAGCGAAGATTTGGAAAAGTTATTGAATCGAATAATGTATAAGTTTTTAGTACTCCTGCCTGTAGTTGTCCTGGTGATTGCTTTTGATTCAGTGGCGCAGATTAAACTGGGAGTCGGTACCCAAAATGATGGCAGTAAGATAGAACTCAGCTATGCCAATCCCCGGGAATATGAAATAGCAGAAATCAAAGTAACCGGACTCAAAACACTTAATGAAAATGCAATTATTTCCATCACGGGATTAAAAGTAGGTGACCGGATAAGGATTCCGAGTGACGCTACTGCAAGCGCCATTAAAAAGCTCTGGAAAAACGGGATTATTGGAAACGTAGTCCTGTACATATCAAAAGTTGAAGGAGATAAAGCCTATCTTGTGTTAGAGCTGACAGAAAGACCAAGGCTGACGAGAATTGAATACCAGGGCATCAACAAAACCCAAAAATCGGAATTGGATAAAAACCTCGACCTGATCAAAGGACGCGTTCTTTCTGATGCCGTAGTTAAAAATGCAGAGTACCAAATCAAAGAGTTTTTTATTGACAAGGGGTATTTAAATGTAACGGTGGATACCAAAAAAGAACCTGACACCTTAATAGCCAATGGCATCAAACTGGCTTTCGGCATCGACAAGAAGCAAAAGGTTAAGATCAACAAGATCACATTCCACGGCAATGAAGCCTTCTACGACAGCAGGCTGAATGGTAAAATGAAAAACACCAACGAAAAACTTCGGCTTAAGGTCTTCCAAGGGCTGTTTCATGCGGTCACCACAGCTACTCCTAAGAAAACATGGAATTTCTTCACAAAATCGCATGATGTCGACAAGGAGGAAATGAGGGAATCACTTAGCCAATATATCAACGTCAATTTTTTTAAAAACCTGAAGTTCAAACGGTCTGACTACAAAGACGATAAAAAGGCCCTCATTGCATTTTACAACTCAAAAGGTTATCGCGATGCTAATATCGTGACCGATTCGATCTACAGCGTATCAGACAATGAGATTAATATTGACATTCACATTGACGAAGGAAGGAAATATTATTTCAGGGACATCATCTGGACTGGTAATTTTATTTATACAGACGAGCAGTTGGATCAAGTATTGGGAATAAAAAAGGGGGATGTGTACGATATGGACCTCATCCAGAAGAAGATTTCATTTAACCCAAATGGAACCGATCTTGGGGCCCTTTACATGGACTATGGCTACCTCTTTTTTAGGGCAGACCCTGTAGAAATCGAAATCGCAGGAGACTCCATTGACGTGGAAATGCGCATCCATGAAGGAGAGCAGGCCACCATCAATAAAATAATTATCAAAGGCAATGACCGGACCAATGATCATGTGATTATGCGGGAAATCAGGACCTTGCCAGGTCAAAAATTTAGCCGGTCCGACCTGATCAGGACCCAGCGCGAGCTTTCACAGCTTGGCTATTTTGATCCGGAAAGTATCGGTATCAACCCAGTTCCTAACATGGCCGATGGTACGGTGGATATCGAATACACCCTTGTGGAAAAACCGAGTGACCAGGTGGAACTCTCTGGTGGATGGGGTGGATATTATGGCTTTATCGGTACCGTAGGATTATCCTTCAACAACTTCTCGGTAAGGAATATCCCTCACTTTGACAAGTGGAGACCTCTTCCTATTGGAGACGGACAAAAGCTATCCCTAAGGGTTCAGGCAAACGGAAGGCTTTTCCAGAACTATTCATTGACATTCATGGAGCCATGGCTTGGTGGCAAAAAGCCTAATTCATTTTCGTTCGGCATTAATAGATCGATTCAAAGCAATACCTATCGTCGCAACGATCCAAATGCCGGAACCTTGAAGCTAACATCGGTAAGTGTAGGCCTCGGTAAGCGTATCAGATGGCCGGATGATTATTTCCAGATATCGAACACTTTGTCTTACACATTATATGAGTTTGATAAATTTGATGCAGGTCAGGGATCGCAGTTAGGATTTACTACGGGTAATGCGCGTAATTTCATGTACACATTCACTATTGCCAGAAATAGTGTGGACAAACCGATGTTCCCGAGATCTGGCTCCTCTCTGAGCTTAAACATTAGTTTGACACCTCCCTATTCACTGTTTAATGACATTGATTACAAGACCGCAGAAAGGGAAGAAATGTTCAAATGGGTAGAATACAATAAATGGATGTTTGATGCAAGCTTCTTCCAAACAGTAGTAGGAAACCTTGTTTTCAACGCCCGTGCTCACTTTGGTTTTATTGACACCTATTCTGATCGCGCCCCTACCGGACCGTTTGACCGATTCCAGTTAGGTGGATCAGGACTGGCAGGTGGAAACACATTCTTGCTTGGGTATGATGTAATTGGTCTGAGAGGGTATGAAGATAACTCTGTAACCCCTCCCAATTATAATCCAAATGCCAGCCGTAGAGGTGGCGAAATCGTAGGTGGAGTGGCATACAATAAATATGTGTTGGAATTAAGATATCCTGTGACGCTTAGCCCGCAATCGACCATCTTCGTACTTGGATTTGCAGAAGCCGGTAACAATTTCCATTCTATGAGTGACTTTAATCCTTTTAACTCCTATCGCTCTGCTGGTTTTGGAGCCAGGATATTTATGCCTGCTTTTGGCCTTATGGGTATCGACTGGGCTTACGGATTTGATAAATTGCCAGGGCAGCCAATCAGCGGCCCCCAATTCCATTTCACTATCGGTCAACAAATCAGGTAATAAAAATTTTTCATGAAAAAAATATTTTTACTTTTGCCGATACTTTTCCTTGCCACTCAAGGCTTTACACAAAAATTTGGGTATGTGGATACAGAATACATCCTCAGCAAAATGCCTGAATACAAGGAAGCCCAGGGGGAAATAGATCAATTGGCACAAAGTTGGCAAGAAGAAATAAAACAAATGTACAAGACCATTGAAGGGATGTACAATGAGTATAAGGCTCAGGAAGTTTTATTGACAAATGAAATGAAGCAAAAACGTCTCGACGAGATCAAGAAAAAGGAAGAAGAGGCAAAAGCGTATCACAATAAAGTATTTGGAGCTGACGGTCTATACTTCTTAAAAAAGAAAGAATTGATCAAGCCAAGCATGGAGAAAGTCTATGAGGCAGTGGAAAAAGTAGCAAAAGATAAAAAATTACAGATTATATTTGACAAATCAGGAGATTTGGTAATGATCTATACTAACCCGATTCACGACTACACAGACTATGTGTTGGAAGAATTGGAATTAGGAGACCCAAATGATGTTATTAAGTAGAATATTAAAATTAAGAGATATGAAAAAGTTATTTTTTTTGGCAGTAGTGGGAGCTGTTACTGCATTTGGAGCTAATGCGCAGGGATCACTTAAAATTGGATATACCGATGTAGAATATATTTTAAGTGCTCTGCCGGAAGCAAAACAAATTGAATCTGAATTGACAGACTATGGACAAAAATTAGAAGCACAGCTATCTTCTAAAATGCAGGATTTTCAAACTAAACTTACAGCTTATCAAAACAGCGCAGCAACAATGTTACCTGAAATAAAGGCTGATAAAGAATCAGAATTGCAGACCATGCAACAGTCGATTCAAAAATTCCAACAAGACGCCGAGGGAATGTTGCAAAAAAAACAAGTCACATTGCTGCAACCTGTGTATGACAAAATCCAAAAGGCTATTGACGAAGTGAGAAAAGAAAACGGCTTTTCCTTCATTTTCAGTGCAAGACCTTCCGGATTATCTGTAATTCTTAGCGCTGATGAAGCTTATGACATTTCTGAATTGGTCTTTACCAAATTAGGTGTAGAGCCACCCGCGGAAGAAGCAACAAATGAATAAGATAAATCCTTGAATAGATGAAAACCTCTGTTGAAATCGACAGAGGTTTTTTTATTTTTAAATTATGGTAAAACCGCCATTTCTTTGTCCAAACGATACGGTTGCAATTTTCGGGGCTGCGGGAAAAGTAAATAAAGAAACTATTCTGGAGGCAGCAAAGATTATTCGAAGTTGGCAATTAAATGTTATTGTGGGTGAGCACTTGTTTGATGACCATTTTCGGTTTTCCGCAACCGTCGAAAACAGACTAGCTGACTTTCAAAAGGGATTGAATGATCCGAAAGTTAAAGCGATCTTTCTGGCAAGAGGAGGATATGGCAGTGCACAGTTGATTGACATGATCGACTGGTCGGGCTTTAAAAATTCGCCGAAGTGGTTGATCGGGTTTAGTGACATTACTGCCCTACTGATGCACTCGCTCACTTTAAATACCATGAGTGTTCATGGAGCCATGCCCATTCAATTTTCTACACCTAAATTTCAGACTTCAGTTAGCCAGTTAAGAAGCCTTCTATTTGGCGATGATGTGAAATTGTCTTCCCCGAAAAATGAATTCAATATAACCGGGAGGGCTGAGGGACGTTTGGTGGGAGGAAACCTCTCCATCCTCACAAGCCTGATAGGAACGTCCACCGATAGTAGCTACGCCAGTCACATTCTATTCATAGAAGAAATTTCAGAACCTCTTTATAAGATCGACCGAATGTTTCTTCAACTCGCCAGGTCGGGAAAATTGAATAAGATAAAAGGACTAGTCGTGGGAAAATTTACCAACACAACAGATGACGTGGAAAATCCCTTTGGAAAGTCCCTCGAAGAAATCATTCTACAATACATTCCATTAAAGACACCCGTGGCATTTGGGGCTCCCGTCGGTCATGAAAAGGAGAATGTACCAGTGATTCTTGGAGAAAGATACCTGATGGAAGTTGACCACCAAGGACTTCTACTACAAGTGTCTAGAAAATAAAACCCGCCAGCAACCCGCATAGAATGATCACCGGTGATGGAATCCTTGTGAACATCAACAATATAAAGGTTACGACAATGACGGAGGTATTGATGAAATTGGCTTCGATGGGGTCAAATAAAACAAAGGTGGCTGCAATGACCATTCCCGCGCTGGCTGCATTGATTCCTTCAAGTGAAGCCTTGATCGGTCGGTATTTCTTTAATTCCTCCCAAAAACGGATCGTGAAAAAAATGAAAAAGGTTCCCGGCAAAAAAATACCTGCCGTTGCCAATACACTACCCAGCACCTCTCCCCACAAACCGTGTTCACGCATCGACAGCGCCCCCAAATAGGACGAGAACGAGAATACTGGTCCGGGGACAGCCTGTACGACAGAATAACCTGTCAAAAATTCTTCCGAACTCAGGTAGTGCTTGAAATCAACAAACTCAGTATATAAAAGAGGAATCAATACCTGGCCACCACCGAAAATCAGCGAACCGTTTCTATAAAAATTCTCCAGCAATTGTATATGTGGCGATTTAGTAAAATGACCGATTAGCGCTATTCCGATAAATACACCTGCCCATAAAATAAAATTCGACCAATTGATTTTGAAACCACCCTTCTCTTCCCTTGGATGGGCTTTAAAATTAAGAGCGGTGGTTAATCCGCTGATAACCAGGATGGCCGGAAGTACAAAGGGAGACCCAGCTCTAAAAGTAATGATGGCTGACACAAACATGATCCCTACCCCGTGGTATGACTTCACCACCTTCGTACTAATCAAAAACGAAGCATAAGCCACGAAACCCACCGCCATCGGTTGTATAAACTTGGCAAAATCAAGTGACAAATTCATTTCATGAAAGTATGACACCAAAATTCCCATGCTTGTCATGACGATAAATGCAGGAAATACCCACACAAGCAAGGTGAGGTAGGCTAGGTTTGGCCCTCCAATTTTAAACCCGAGTGCCGTTATTGTTTGTGTTGATGTGGGACCCGGAAGAATGTTACAGAGTGCATTTAATTCTATTAATTCTTCCTCCGAGAGATAAGCCCGCTTTTGAACCAGCCGCCGGATGAATAACGCAAAGTGGGCCTGCGGTCCTCCAAAAGCTGTTAAAGAGATGATCAACACTTCTCTTAAAAAAATGATATTTCGGATTCGTTTGATCAAAAGCCTACTTTTTATTTTAAATATAAAAAGCTGAAACTAATCATAAGTTAGAACAAATAAACAGAATCTAAACTAATGTCATAATAATTAATTGATCATTTAAAATAGTCATATGTATTCTCTAATTTTAACTACCTAAAATAAAATTACCATGAGAAACATAACACAAATACTAGCTATTGCCTTGCTTTGGGCATTTGTCCAAGGCTGTGGTGGTAAGAAAGAACAAACAGAAACTGCGGAAGAAACAGTTGAAGAAACATCGACCATTTCACTTACTCCTTACCATGATTCTCCCAGCTTTGATGATGCTATATTATCCATGAATTCTCCGGCACCAGATGAGGTAATTGAACAAAATACTGTCACATTTTCATTTGACGTCACCAATTATAAACTGGCTGCCCAAACTGCTGATGCAGGTATTAAGATGTGCGCAAACTCTGCTCAAGGCCAGCACATACACTTAATCCTGAACAATCAACCCTACACGGCGCACTACGAAGCTTCTTTTGAGAAGGATTTAGATGATGGGCATTATGTGGCCCTTTCATTTCTGAGCCGCTCATACCATGAAAGCGTGAAAAATCCCGAAGCTTACGTGCTAAGGCAATTTTCAGTAGGCGAAGCCAGTGGAGAGCCAGTAGACCTTACCTTGCCACATATGTTTTACAGTAGGCCAAAAGGAACCTATTCCGGAGAAGACACTAAAAAAGTGATTTTAGACTTTTACCTGGTGAATGCAGATTTATCTCCAGAAGGATATAAAGTTAAGGCTACCATCAATGGGGAGGAATTTATGATAACCGAATGGGCGCCACAGTTTATCGAGGGATTGCCCATGGGACAAAGCACAATAAAATTGGAATTAATGGATGCTGAGGGCAACCTGGTGAACAGTCCCTATAACCCAGTGGAAAGAACCATTACCCTGGAAGAGGGCGAACAACCTGTTTAAAGAAAAAAGAACGAAGGAAAACCGGATTTGATTAATCCGGTTTTTTTATGTCCAATGATAATTCGTCTAACTGATCGCCACTTATGGTAGAAGGGGAATCGATCATCACATCTCTTCCACTATTATTTTTTGGGAAAGCAATATAGTCCCGGATCGAATCAGAACCACCAAATAATGCACAAAGCCTGTCAAAACCGTAGGCAATTCCACCGTGTGGAGGCGCTCCATATTCAAACGCATCCATCAGAAAGCCAAATTGTTTCTGCGCTTCCTCTTTCGTAAAACCGAGGCAATCAAACATGGTTTGCTGGATTTCACGATCATAAATCCTGATCGATCCACCACCTACTTCTACCCCATTGATTACCATATCATAGGCATTGGCTTTCACTGATCCGGGATCTGAAGACAGTTTATCCAGGTCTTCAGGATTAGGAGATGTAAATGGGTGGTGCATGGCGTGGAAGCGTTTCGTTTCCTCGTCCCATTCCAATAATGGGAAATCCAGCACCCACAACGCCTTAAACACTTTTTTATCACGAAGGCCAAGGTCGGCTCCCATTTTTAGGCGCAATTCATTCAAAGCATTTCTCGTATGAGCAGTTTCCCCTGAAAGTACGAGCATCAGGTCGCCTGGCGCTGCTCCCATTTTTTCCGCCCAACTTTTGAGGTCGTCTTCGCCATAAAACTTATCCACAGATGATTTTAGGGAACCATCGGCATTATATTTTACATAAACTAATCCCTTCGCTCCGATCTGTGGTCGCTTCACATAGTCGGTTAATTCATCTACTTGCTTCCTGGTATATTCAGCACAACCTTTTGCCACGATGCCCACTACTAATTCAGCGCTGTCAAATACATTAAATCCTTTTCCCTGAGCGACGTCATTTAGCTCTGTAAATTTCATCCCGAATCGCGTGTCAGGCTTGTCACTACCGTAATATTTCATGGCATCGTCGTAGCTCATTCTATCCACTTCGCTAAGCTCAACTCCAATGACACTTTTAAACAGGTGCTTCACAAGGCCCTCAAATGTAGTAAGGATATCTTCTCGCTCTACAAACGACATCTCACAGTCTATCTGGGTAAATTCCGGCTGACGGTCGGCCCTCAGGTCTTCATCCCTGAAACATTTAACAATTTGAAAATACCGGTCGTAACCGGAAACCATCAGCAATTGTTTGAATGTTTGAGGGGATTGGGGGAGCGCATAAAACTCCCCGTGATGTATCCTCGACGGCACTACAAAATCGCGGGCTCCTTCTGGTGTAGATTTTATTAAGAACGGAGTCTCGATCTCCATGAACTTTTGGCCATCAAGGTACTTCCTCGTTTCCTGCAACATTTTGTGGCGCAGCTCCAGGCTTTTCCTCACCGGGTTTCTTCGCAAATCCAGGTAGCGGTATTTCATTCGAAGATCCTCACCCCCATCGGTTTCATCCTCGATGGTAAATGGGGGAACCTTTGATTTATTTAGGACCTTTAATTCGGAAACATTTATTTCAATATCACCAGTGGGGATTTTATCATTTTTTGAAAACCTTTCTACTACCACTCCCTTGGTCTGGACGACAAATTCCCTTCCCAGGGTGCGAACAACATCAATTACGGTGCGATCCGTTTTACTTTCGTCAAAGATCAATTGGGTAATACCATACCGGTCTCTCAGATCTACCCAGATCATTCCACCTTTGTCGCGAATCCTCTGTACCCATCCGCTTAGTGTTACTTCACTGTTTACATGATTGATTCGTAGCTCACCACAGGTGTGTGTTCTTAACATGACATCCGTTTTTAAAATTCAGACGGCAAATGTAAAAATAATTTTAAAGCTCTGGTACTTAGCCCTGAAAATGAATGCATTATTTGGCTTTTCGATCAAAATTTTGGCTTTAGATTGTATCTTTGGCAAAATGATTTTTTGAGCAAATCACGCCCCGTTATGTTAATAAGACCAAGAAGGAACCGTAAAAACCAGATCATCAGGGAAATGGTGGAAGAAAACAAACTACACCTTTCCGACTTCATCTTTCCGCTGTTTTTATTGAATGGGAAAAACCAAAAGATCGAAGTAAGCAGCATGCCCGGGATTTTTAGGTTTTCCATCGACTTGCTAAAGGAAGAAATAAATGATTGTCTGAAAAAAGGTATTAGTTCATTTTGCCTGTTTCCAGCAGTGGAAGAAAAGTACAAGGACAAGTATGCAATCTATTCGTATAGCCAGGAAAATTTTTATTTAAAAGCAATTGAATCCTTAAAAAAGGATTTTCCTGATATTGTCATCATGACGGATGTTGCGATGGATCCCTATTCTTCCGATGGTCATGACGGGATTGTAGAAGATGGTGAAATAGTCAACGATCCGACCTTGGAGGTATTAGCAAAAATGGCAGTGGCGCAAGCCGAAGCCGGGGCAGATATAATCGGTCCATCCGATATGATGGATGGAAGGGTGGGCTACATCAGGGAAGCACTCGATTTAAAGGGATTTACCAATACCTCGATCATGAGCTATACGGCTAAATATGCCAGCGCTTTTTACGGACCATTTCGTGATGCACTTGACTCCGCCCCAAAAAGTGGTGACAAGAAAACCTATCAAATGAATCCGGCAAATGTGCGTGAAGCCATAATTGAAGCTCAGTTGGACGAAGAAGAAGGAGCAGATATGTTAATGGTAAAACCGGCATTAGCTTACCTGGACGTTATTAAAACCCTGAGTGAATACTCAAACCTCCCCATCGCTGCCTATAACGTAAGCGGGGAATATGCGATGATAAAAGCTGCCGCAGCGAATGGATGGCTCGATGGAAAAAACGCCATGGTGGAAGCCTTATTAAGTATGAAGCGAGCGGGAGCAAAAATAATTCTCACCTATTTTGCTAAAGAATTTGCCGAACTTGTCAAATAATCGCTTAATCAATCCGTTGTTTTTCGTTAAACAAAAGCCTGAATGAAGAAGCTTTTTTTCCTAATCGTACTCTTACTAATTTTTTCCCGGCTCAAGGCACAGGACGAAGGTGAAGAAACCAATCTCTATTTCGGTCAACCGGACAGCACTTTCAGTCTGATCAGGGAATCTCCCATTACCATCAATCTTGATGAGGAAGAGGAGGAGGAAGATGAAGAAAAGAAAGAAAAAAAGCCTAAGAAAAAAGTTTTCTACGGTGTCAAAACCAAAAAAGGATTTACCCGGAGAGGTTATGGAAATAATGTAACGCTGGAATTGTTTTACTATTTAAAACAGGCTCCCACGGAGGTTGACCCCTATGTTCCAGAAATTTTCTGGTACGACGTTACCCAAAAAAAAATAAGAAGCGCCCGGGAATTTGACCCACGCAAAGGATACATTTTACATGGTCCATATAAAGTGCTGGTGGGAAATAACCTGGTGGAGGATGGCATCTTCTACTACGGGATGAAGCATGGTCGCTGGACAAATTATGACAAAGAGGGTATCCTCCTCAATAAGGAAAAGTATTACAAGGGTTGGCCCAAGGAATCAAAAGTGAAATACTATGCCAATGATCAAACCAAGCTTAAGGAAATCATACCCTTGGTCTACGGGGAGAAACAAGGGGATTACTATTATTTTCACGAAAATGGTATGATCGCTTTAAAGGGAGAATATAAAGAAGGGGAGAAGGTGGGTCGCTGGACAGAATTTTACCCATTTCTAAACCGACGAAAAAAGGAAATAGTCTACCCAAGCAGTCCGTACGACAAAACCACCAAACCTTATATTAGTCGCGAATGGAACCGACGGGGGCAGGTAGTCTACCAGAGGGATTGATTATGCGTGAAGTACTCCCTTCTTTCCTATTAATTCTATTTCGATAAGGTTTTCTTCCTTGATACTACCTTCTACGAACACAAATTTCTTGTCAAACAACTGGTTGTTTGCGTAATAGCTCACCCAATACTCATTGTTGAGCTGAAAGACAGAAGTGTCGATGGGCTCGATCAACGCAAATTTATTTGCCTCCACCCTGCCTATCAAATGCCTAAGTATCGATGTTTTTCGCTTTTCACCATCAATGGTTCCATAGCCTTTGGATGACACCAATACATTGTCGATTTCAAAATCATTTTTGTTAAGAAGGTATACCTTCCACGAATCGAGGGCTTTATTTTCCTGAATAATCGCTACGTCCACTCCGGACACCTTAGGCATGTGAATATCTTTCCTCATAATCTCCTTTTTTATTATTCACTATTAAAAGGAGCAATTTAATCAAGAATAAGTTTTCCGTCATCGTCCCAAAATCATCATTTGTCATTTTTTTATTACCCGCCCAGCTATATACTTGTCAATTTTAGTAATTTAAATTCCGATTGGTTTAAACTCAGATGTGTGATATGTGGGCTCAATACGCCGGAAATTCTTTGGCTAATCGGATTATTCTGATAATCCTCATTATTTCATTTTCTTCGTTCCTGTTTGCTCAGCAAACAAAAATTCAATGGGCTGGAAAAGTCGAGTATCAATTCAATAATTATCATGAAATTCATTTTTCAGGGATGGAAGTGATGGGTCCACCAAATGCCTTTCCTCCGGGAGTACTTAGCCAGAGAGCATTTCGGTTAAAGTCTGATCGATCATATGGTACACTGGTCGTTAGCTTCAGCAAGCCTCAAAATGTCCAGCATGTCATTATTGTTGAAAACTACAATCCCGGACGGCTTACCCAAATAAAACTGAAAGATACGGATGGAAAATACCACCTGATCTATCAAAAATCCGCCGAACGGATCAGGCAGGATTTCAGGACTTTGATCGTGAGCATGCCTCGTACGACGTACAAAGTAGAAACCATTGAGTTAAACATCAACTGCATCTCAGAACCAGCGATCTACCAGGTAGATGCCATTGGAGTATTGGACGCAGAGGGACTGGACGTCATCAAATCGGAACTGAGGGGAGCCAATTTTAATATTGAGCAGGAAGTAACATTTGCCGAGAAAAAAGAATTGCTCACCGATGCAATTAATTCAAAGTATACTGAAGTAAAACCCTTGGTTTCACACGACGGAACCACCCTCTATTTTTCAAGATTATATACACCCGACAATGTAGATGGTATTGCAGATCCACAGGATATTTATTTTTCCAAATACCTGAATGGTCAATGGACAAAAGCTTTCAACATTGGTTCTCCCTTAAATGACGAAATGGCAAACGGGATATGCTCTATCTCTCCTGATGGAAACTCTATCCTGGTGATTAACGGCTACGAACCTTACGGAAAGATCAGCCCTGGTGTTTCCTTATCAACAAAAACAGCCAGTGGGTGGAGTAAGCCAAAAAAAATTGATATAATCGGATTTGAAAATATAAGTAAGTACCAGGATTTCTACCTTTCGCCCGACCAGCAATACATTATTCTCGCCATCGAAAACACGGACTCTCATGGTGATCAGGACCTTTTTATCAGCAAAAAAATCGGACCAAACCAGTACAGCAAACCCAAGAATATGGGGGGTATTATTAATACGGCTAAAGCAGAATTTTCACCTTTCCTGTCCCTGGATGGCAAAACATTGTACTTCGCTTCGGAAGGGCATGGTGGCTATGGCCAAAGTGATATTTACAAAACCACTCGCCTTGATGATAGCTGGCAGAACTGGTCGCCCCCTAAAAATATGGGGCCTGCTGTCAATACATCCAGTTGGGATGCCTATTTCAGCATCACCTCCAGTGGCGACTATGCATATTTCGTTTCCTCTGAAGGATCACGTGATGGAAAGGAAAACATTTTCAGAATACCCCTTTGGCAGGATTATTCGGATGAGCCGAAAACCGACCTGATCACATTTACCGGACGGGTGATCAACGGAAAGACAAACCTGCCGATCAGCAGTGATATTTATTTGCAAAATGAAAACAATAAAAATACCTATAGATCGGTCTCCGATAAGATCACCGGTGAATTTAACTTGTTCGTTCCCGCCGGGCGGGACCATCAGTTCCAGGTGAACGCTCCGGGATATATTGCCTTTGAGGAAGATGTGAGCCTGGAAGGGATCCAACCTGGCGAGACTGTGGTGAAAATAGTAAAGCTCATGCCGATAGAAGTGGGGCAGGTTGTAACACTGAATAACCTGTTTTTCGAGCGGGGCGAGGCAAACTTATTGGATAAATCATTGCCGACTTTGGATCGCCTGCTTCAGCTTATGATGGAAAATCCCTCACTGGAAATTGAACTTTCCGGCCACACAGATGGCCTGGGCGGAAGAACGGCTAACGAGGTGCTCAGCCAGGAACGTGTGGATCGAATTAAGGAATATTTGGTTCAATTTGGCATAGAGAAAAACCGCGTATCGACCATTGGCTTTGGGGGACGATATCCCGTAGCTCCTTCAGACACCGAAGAAAACCGGGCAAAAAACCGCCGGGTGGAGGTGAAGATTTTGCAGATTAATAGTTAGCAAATGGCCGGATTAACAATCATGGAAATTATTGGAGCATTTATAGTATGGGTGTTTTCCGGATTTAAAAAGAGTTTTAAGCATTACCGTAATGCTGGAGGAAAAATGTATGTTTTCAATATTCTTATAGGATTTATTGTCACATTTAGCATTTTAATTCTTATCACCAATTTATTTTAGTAGACCGCATTTTACACCTCTCATCCCGTCTTTCCTGCGAAGGCAGCCAGCCTCGTCGGCTATACTGGGAATCATAGATCATTTACCTGGCTCAGAAT
Source organism: Cyclobacteriaceae bacterium (assembly GCA_050305935.1). Classification (GTDB taxonomy): domain Bacteria; phylum Bacteroidota; class Bacteroidia; order Cytophagales; family Cyclobacteriaceae; genus CAJXNP01. The sequence continues at coordinate 58,624 of JBNLGG010000019.1, forward strand.
ATGGATTGTCCTCGAAGCTCTCTCCTCCAAATTACCCTACTGAGCTAACCAATTCCCGGATGATGCCTGTCTACACAGGCATGACGTACCTCCATCATCATTGCCGCGAATGCGGGAATCTTAGATAAACTACCTTGCTTATAGAAGGGAATTATTGGCACGGATCCAGGGGCCTTTTCCCTTAGTCACCACAATTGGGTCAGCAATACCTCCGAAGATACCAGCCATTACAAGCATAAAGATTTTTAATTCAATTCCTCCACCGGCTTACAAACTGATCAAAGGCTTCGCGGTAGTTATCGGTCACCGGAATGTGATTTTCCCCTATTTGCACGGAGTTTTTTGTGAGCGAATCTACTTTTGACAAGGATACAATGTAGGAGCGGTGAATGCGCATAAACTGCTGACCCGGCAGGATGTCCTCTAAGTTTTTTAGGCTTGTCAGCGAAAGAATTACCTTTCCACTCGCCACATGTACTTTGACATAGTCTTTAAATCCTTCGATGTACTTGATTTCATCGTAAGCTACCCGGACAAGTGAATGTTCCACTTTTAAAAACAAGTATTGCTCCGAAGAATCGCGGCTTTGTATTGCTCTTTGAAATTCCAGTTGGGCTTTAACCTTGTTTGCCGCCTGGAGGAATTCCTCATAGCTGAAGGGTTTCAGAAGATAGTCGACCGCATCCACCTTGTAGCCCTCTATCGCAAACTGATCATAGGCGGTAGTAAAAACTAATTTGACTGCATATTTACCGGAGGACAGCACCTGTGCAAGCTCCACGCCGGTCATTCCTTTCATCTGTATGTCCAGGAAAATTACATCTGCTTGTCCGTCGTAGATGGATTTAAGTGCGTCAATGCCATTATCACAACGGGCGGCCAACTCAAGGAAGGGTGTCTGATCGATATAAGAACAGATCAGGTCCAAGGCCAAAGGTTCGTCGTCAACGGCTATGCATCGAAGTTTCATTTCTTCTTTTTGCATTTAGATGTTGGGTGATGAATAAAAGTACAAAAAAATTGAACTCATAGACCTGTCGAATTAACCCGCATCCTTCAATTCGAGAGACAACACCACCAAGTGCTCATCATCGACATTTTTTATTTTAAGAATATGCCGGTTTGGGTATAGTAGTTCCAATCTCCTTTTGGTATTACTGATGCCAATTCCTTCGTTCTCTTCAATATCCATTCCTTCGTTTTCAAAAACCTCGTTTTTGACGATCATTTTGACTTCGCTTCCCTCTTGGTCAATGGATATTATTATCTGGCTTTTCCCCTTCGGATTAATGCCGTGTTTAAAGGCATTCTCCACAAAAGGCATAAACAACATGGGTGCAATAAATACCTCACTGATCAGATTTGGTTTTGAATAAACTACTTCCACCTTATGGTTCATTCGAAGGCGCATCAGCTCGATGTAGTTGTCAATGAAAGAAATCTCCTGGCTCAGCAGAACTTCTGTCTTCTGACTTTCATAAAGCACATAGCGCATCATCTTAGAAAGCATGTGAATGGCCTTTTGGGTCAATGCGGCGTCTATGGCTGCCAATGCATAAATGTTATTGAGCGTATTGAAATAAAAGTGGGGATTTATCTGGGATTTCAATGTGGCCAATTCAGTGGCTATTTTTTGTTTTTCAAAAGCATCCCTTGCTTCCTTTTCCCGGTAATGAAAGCTAATTAGAGTGACACTTGTACTAATTCCGAATACCAACAGGGTAAGTACAAACAGGAAAATATCAAATCGAAAAGAATGCCTCGGATGATATGGTTTATCGGGATTGAACGAGCGGTGTATTTGCTCAGCAAGGTTAAGCCAGTGCTCAATGAGCTGCATAAAAGCCAACACAATCAGAATGCTTAAAATAATTGATCCAATATATAGTGCTGTCTTTTGCTTTAATAATAGCCTGGGAATAAGCGTCATGCTATTGAAATAATAAACCCCCATAAAAAGCACCAGTGTTATTCCCTGCTTTACCCAAAAAACCTCAGGCCAATTGGTCTTCCATCCAAGTGGCAACACTACCAACACGGAAATCCATACCAACAATTGAATGAAAAAACCTCCTGCTGCCGCCACATTTTTCCCAAGCCTTATATTCATCGCAAAAACAATGTTTGTAATCAAACTTACGGCTTTCCTTTTTTAATATCTGATGAAATCTTTCAAAAGCGATGCTAAATAGACCGCCAACAAAATTCAATCTATCAAATGTTATTTCTGACCCATGGGGAATGCTTCATAGATGCGCATTTGCCAACCATCTATTAAATAAGGATTAAAGTCTATTTGCCTTATCCATTGGAAAAAATCCTCGTTGATTTGCATAATAAAAGACCGTGATTTGGACTTTAATCAACTTGAAAAATCTTAAAAAAAACATATGAAGAAGATCATTTTAGCCGGGCTATTATTATTGGCGGTTCAGTTTTCTTTTGGACAAATGCCCTCCAGGGGTAGCGGAGGCCGTGGCCAGGGTTTCCCAATGCCAGACGCTGCACCAAAAATCGGATATGGCAAGATCAGAGGTGAAGTGATCGACAGCGAAAGCAAGGAAGCAGTACCCTATGCAACGGTTTCATTAAAGGAGCAAATTACGGAAAAGGTTGTTGGGGGGTCAATTGCTGATGAAAAGGGAAAATTCACCATTAAAGATCTTGTGGCAGGAAATTACAAATTAGTCATCAGTTTTATCGGATATGATCCGGTAACCATAGAGTCCATCGAAATCACGGACAAAGGAAATACAGAAAATGTTGGGACGGTAAAAATTGTGGAGGTGGCCACTGAATTGGAAGAAGTAGTTGTTCAGGGTGAAAAAGAACTCATTGAAGAAAAGGTCGACCGTATCATTTACAATGCAGAAAAAGATATGACGACTACAGGTGGAGATGCTGCTGACGTACTTCGCCGGGTACCATTGCTGACGGTAGATTTGGATGGAAATGTATCTTTGAGAGGTAGCCAGAATATTAAAGTGCTGATAGACAACCGGCCATCTACGATTACCGCAGGAAGCATCGCAGACGCGCTAAAACAAATTCCAGCTGACCAGATTAAATCCGTAGAAGTGATTACTTCGCCGTCCGCCCGTTATGACGCTGAAGGAACCGGTGGAATTATCAACATCATCACTAAGAAAAATAATTTTGAAGGAACCACCCTCAACATCAATTCGGGGGCAGGTCTACGCGGTTCTAACCTCGGTCTGCGAGGTAGCATGAAAAAAGGAAGGCATGGCATTTCTATTGGGGGATTCGGAAGAGTAGGATATAATGTAACCGGCAAATTTATGAACGACCAAACACTCACTGATTTGAATACCAATCAACAGACATTTACCACCCAGTATGCCAAAACAGAAAACAATATGCTTTTCGGTAGGTATAACCTGGGCTATGACTATGAGATTAATAAGTACAACTGGGTCTCAGCTTCCATTAATTACGGTGTGTTTAATTTTAATGGAGATCAAAAAGACCTCACTTCCAAAAGCTATCAGAATGATGCGCTCATTCGTGAAAATCATCAGAATGTTGATTTCGTCAATCATTCCAATACAATCGACATGAGCCTTAATTATATTAAAACCTATGAAAAAAAGGGAAAGGAGTTCAGTATTCTTTCGCAGTACAGTATCAATAACCGAACAAATGATTTTGAAAATCTGGGTGTATCGCCTACACTGGATCGTTTAAAAAATGACAATAAGAGTGATAACAAGGAGCTCACCATTCAGACTGATTATGTCTCACCGATCAGTGACAAGCAGATCTTTGAAATCGGGGCAAAAAATATCTGGCGTCTGGTAAATAGCGATTATACCTATTTTACCAGTACGGGTCCTGATGATCCTTATGTTCCTGTTTCCGGCGGGCAATTGACTAACATATTTGACTACACTCAAAATATCACTGCGGGCTATCTGTCATTTACGCAAAATTTACCCAAAAACTATAGTATCAAAGCCGGCGCCCGCTATGAGTATACTACCATTGAAGCTAATTTTCAGACGAGTGAGGTGTTAGACATTCCGGCTTATGGCGCATTGGTTCCCAGTGTTAATTTCTCAAAGAAGTTGAAACAGGGAAACATGGTAAAGCTGGCATATAATAGAAGGATACAGCGACCATCTTTACAATTTCTAAATCCAAATATCAATGCGACGAATCCAAAAAGCAAAACACAGGGAAATCCAAATCTTGACCCGGAATATACCGATAACTTCGAAGTTTCATTCAGCACTTATAAAAAAGGAAGTTCCATCAATTTATCGGCTTTTATGCGTAATACCAATGGATCAATCCAACCTGTACGAAGCTACCTTGAAGATGATGTGACATTCACGACATATGAAAATATCGGGGAGGAAGATGCGTATGGCTTATCTCTTTTTGGAAACATCATAGGAGGGAAGAAATATATGGTCAATGCAGGTATCGACGGATATTATGCAATGATTAATAATAACGTTGATGATCCTCTTTATAATGCGAGCAATTCGGGGTTCGTCGTAAGCGGTAGGGTGTTTGGGAGCTATAGTCTGATGGAGAAATGGGCTATTCAGGGATTTGCTTTCGCTCGGGGGCGACAAGTGCAATTACAGGGCTATCAAAGTGGCTTCTATATGTACAGCCTGAACCTAAACAGGAAATTTAAGGAAGACAGAGGCTCAATAGGAATCGGCGCAGAAAACTTCCTGAGATCATCAATGGACATGATTACGGATATTAGTTCGTCCACGGTGAATCAGCACAATGTGAACACGATGAACAACATGAACTTCAAAATCAATTTTAGCTATCGCATTGGGAAAATGGATTTTAATAACAATCAGCGGCGACGTGGAAAATCCATCAACAACGACGACCTGAAA
>JBNLGG010000020.1:0-62700 GCA_050305935.1 Cyclobacteriaceae bacterium
CAAACAACTGGGAAAAATACAAGACCCATTCATAAATTTATACCCTGTTTTCCTCGGACGGATACCGTTAAAAGAAGAAGTTACTAAAAAACTGTAGGGTTTTTGGTAAGAACCCGTTTGGTTGTATTTACATGCGTTTTTAAGGCTGCGAGCCACCCCTCACTATTTTAACGCATGCAACTTCCCTTCCTGATCCAAATAGATCTTACCTCATTAAGCAGGAGTTTAATCGCGATGAGAACATCAACCCGTTTTCTTAACATTGCGAGGGGATTAACACCAGCCCACTTCCTTCTTATACCGAAGTCCTTTTTTTGCGAGTCTTTTTTTGATCAGGGTCCCAGTAAGGATGTATAAACAACCATCGTTTACGAATGTACCCACAATCGCCTGTCTGTGTTAAATAGCCTAAGGGCAGGCATACACAGGCTAAAGGAAAAAAAGATGAAAAGAAGATAGTAAATAAAAATGTAATCCATCTGTCGATACCCGGCGGTAAATGAGGATGCTATCATTCCGGCATTAACCAGAAATACAATTGCCCAAAAAGCCCACTTTTTAAATTTCAATAGTGAGATCGATAAAACAAAAAGGACAATGGCGCTGGCCAGGTGGTTGACGATCAGTGATATTTGTGGAAACTTAGTAATCGCCAGAAAAACCTGCACCGCCCCTGTCAAAACCAAAAAATACCCCGTAATTAAGACCCCTGTCCTTTCACTGGCACCGACCATGATTTTTTCCTCTATTTCAATTTCCCGGACAGCTACATACCCAGGACAGTCATGCTTTCCTTTTGGTTTCACCCCCGTTGTCTGGCATGCTATACCTGTTGCCTTATCCATGATTTTATGAACACAGTTTTTGCAATACTCGAGTTGATTGATCGTGGCCAGTTTTTCATTTTCTGAGGATTTCAAATTTGAGAGCCGGTTGGCTATCATAAAGTTTACAACTGGAACCAAAAGAAAATAAAGGCCTGCGAAGCCCTTTTGGGCATCGAGGACCTGTCGATAACCCATGCTGAAAATCAAGTAGGAAGTAAACAGGTAGGCCGCAGTAATGGTAATAGTAATGTGGAAATTTGAGGTGGAAAAAATGCTTGAACGAAAAATCAGGAAATATAAATGAAACAAGATAACAAGCTGAACCGCCATCAGTATGTAAATCGTTTTACGATACGAATGAACATCCATCGATTTAGTGTAATCAAAAATCTGATGGATTTTCCCTTTTTTAAGAATGATCCCATCTGCCAGTTTTATGATGGCCCAATAGATTAATGGATTGAGGAATTCAAAAACCGGAAAGTACCGTAGGTTAGAGTTATAAATTAATTCTTCGATAAAAACTTCATAAAAATAGTAGGGGTAATTTATCAGAAAGACAAACACTACGAGCGGTGCAAAGTTCGCCCCTCTCTTGTTCATATACCTCACACACATCCAGATAGAAAATGGGTTAACGATAAAAGTTAAATTAGAGACGAGTTTGTAGGATGTCAAATTGTAAAAACCCTCCTGCTGGATTATAGAATTGTAAAACACAACAAGAAAGACGTGGGGAATAGAATAGATAAGGGTATCGGTCAGCGCTTTTTTGTAATTTTTTTGTTCTAATCCTTCCAAAGTGAAAATGAAAAAAAACAAAAAGGTGGATTGATAGTTCGCGTAAAATTGGAGGATTGGGTTTGCATCCTTCGGAACAGGGCTACCGGCAAACACATATATTAAAACCGAAACCAGCCAAAAAACTCCTCCCGTGATTAGGCACAGCTTAAAAAGTTGCTTATTTTCTTTTAACATCATATTTGGTTTAAAAATCGAGAGGTAAATTTACTCTACTGGCAGGCTGTTCGATTTGGAGTTTCCACCAATATGAAACCTTTGTAATAAATTCATCTTTTAGTGGAGTTTTACTGCTAGTAGCTGTTGCCTGGGATGTCTTCTAAAGTCGTTCATGATATGACCGGTAGGATTTGAAAAGTGCTGATAATGTTGCCTGTAAGCCCGACTTGAAGCTCCTATATCACACAATGCAACTTCCCCCCATGATCTAAATAAATCTTCCCCTCATCAAGTAGGGTTTTAATTGCGACAAGAACATCCTCCCTTTTTTCATCATTGATCAGGGTAATTATTTCCTTTTCACTTCTTGCTTCTATATTCAGCCCCTCTATGACTTTTGCGTATATTTTTCTGTAGTCAGGTTTTTTGCTGCTATTTTTCCTGGATAGACAGACATCACAAATCCCGCAGTCCTCCGCCAAATCTTCTCCAAAATACCCGCAAATGAATTTCATTCGGCATTCGGTAGTTTGTTTGGTGTAAGTCAACACGTGCTGAAGTTTTTCTTCTGCCAATTGCTTCCGCTCTTTCAGTCGGCCTTGATCCAGCGGCAGTTTTGCTGCGTCGTATCGCTGTGTGAGGAAGGTCAACTGTGGCTTGTCCTTTATTTTATCGTAGAATATTACCCCGTTTTTGTGCAATACTTCCAGTTTTTGAATCACCTGATAGGTGGTCTGGTTAAGGTACTTTGCTAGTTGCCGTTCAGAGAGGTTAGTGAATTGAATGAAGGCCTCTCCGCCATAAAGCCGAAATAATGCTTTGATCAACAGATCAAACTCTTCATGTACCACCTGGTATTCATAGATTTTTTCCTTGTCCAGATTGAAAATGAATTTTGAAGGATGGTAAAAACTTTCATTGAGATCCAGAATGCCTTCCTCCTTCAACTTTTGAAGGGCGGTGTACACTTCGTTGACATGAAAATCAAAATTTGAGCAAAACCCGTGGATGTCAAAATCATAGCTTTCCATTTCACCGCTTCCGGCTGCTATTTTTAAATAATTGGCAATCGACTGGTACACCCGTTTCATAAAAGTTGGCTCGGGGTGATTGACCTCCACCAGGTGTTTTTGCATGGCTTCATCTGCCGCCTGGTACAGCATGACGGCATACGCAATGCGATTATCTCTACCGGCCCGTCCCGCTTCCTGGTAATACGATTCGATGTTAGGAGGCACATCATAGTGTATGATCAACCTGACATCCGGCTTGTTGATCCCCATCCCAAACGCATTGGTGGAAACCATGACGCGGTTTAAATTCAGCATCCATTCCTCCTGCTTTCTCACCCGGCTGTCGTGCCCGAGGCCTCCGTGGTAATAGTCTGAGGAAATATTATTGTGGTTCAGGAACACACTTAGTTCTTTGGTTGTCTTTCGTTTATTGACATAAATGATGGCGCTACCTTTCACCTTTCCAAGTATTTCAAGGACCTTTTGTTGTTTATCCTCCACTTTCCTGACGGAAAAAGAAAGTTTCTTTCTCAGGAAGCTGCCCTGAAAGACGTTGGCCTTTTTAGGGCGAGTTTACTTATAATATCTTCCCTTACCCTTGGAGTGGCAGAGGCGGTCACGGCCAGGCATGGCGTATCGGGAATTTTCTCCCTGAAATCTTTTATTTGTAAATAAGGCGGGCGAAAGTCGTAGCCCCATTGGCTGATGCAATGCGCTTCGTCAATCGCCAGCAAATTGATCTTCATTTGCAAAGCGCGTTGAATAAATAAATCGCTTTGCAACCGCTCGGGAGCGACATAAAGCAATTTCACCTCGCTGTAAATACAGTTGTCCAGCGTCACGTCAATCTCCCTTCTCGACATGCCGGAATGCAAAGCATAAGCTTTAATGCCCAGCCTTTTTAACTGGTCTACCTGGTCTTTCATCAGTGCTACCAGAGGAGTGACCACGATGCAGATGCCTTCCATCATCAGGGCAGGCACCTGGTAACAAACAGACTTTCCACCACCCGTGGGAAGCAGTGCCAATGCGTCTCTCTTTTCTATGATCGCATGAATAATATCTTCCTGCAGAGGCCTGAACTGGCTGTGGCCCCAATATTTTTGCAATATGTCAAGCGCTTTATCCAAGGAAATATTAGCAGGTACTTAGTTTAAAAATTGATATCAAAAGAGTATTATTATAAAGTAAATTCAAAAAACCGCTTTAAATATACACAACCATGGATTGGAATACCTTTTTCTTTGCTTCATACGAAATAATTATTTCCATACTTTTCAGCCTGCTTACCATTTTTATTACTAAAAAATTCCTCAACTTTTTATTCATCAAAAGAAACCAGGATGACCTGAAAGATAATATGGCATTGTCCATTTTTTCGGGGAGCATAATCATAGGGGTGCTAATTCTTGTCAATTCGAGCGTGCTTCCCGCAGTTGACACATTGCGAGTGATGGTGCTGGCTAACGAAACGATCACCTTTAAAATGGTCGGACTTTCATTTTTGTATTTTCTGTTGTTTTTTTCCATCACCATCTTTTTTAGTATTGTCATTCTCTTCCTTACTCTAAAAGTGTTTTTCAAGGCGACAAGCTGGGTGGACGAAATGAAGGAAATGCGAAATAAGAATGTAGCTGTTTCGATTGTGGTAGCTGCCGTGGTAATCGGGATTTCACTTTTTGTGAGGCCATCACTCAACAGGTTTATTTCAAGTTTAATCCATTATGAGAAATTTGAAACGATAGGCAGTGAAAGTTTGCCAGAAGAGGGGCCAGGGGAAATGATTGTTCCACTTGAGCAGGTTGAACCTAAATAATTTAGAATGAGGGTATATTTTTTTATTAGTTTATCAGTTGTTTTTTTTATCATGGCCATTTTGGCTGTCAACAGGCTGAACGAATATTTATTCACACACTATGTCGATTTAATTGACATGAAAGGCAGTAGCGTATTGTATAATAGCTCCCCGGAAGACTACCAGGCAAATCCTCATGTAAAATTCAATGCCTCCGCGACCAGTGGTGAATATCAGTTTGACCTGACATTCAAAGGGCCGAGAAATAAACTGTGGAACTGGACGTGGTCGGCTGATGAGGTTTCAACAGATCGTGATATTTTACATTTTGGCGTGCCGAAGGCAATTTTTGAACCCTACTATCCGGTGGATTCTGTTATTCAAAATAGAAACCGCTGGATGCAAAATGGACTGTTTTTCCAGGATGGCCGGTATATCAAACCTGACCTTGTGGAAATGGTTAACTATTACCGTAAATATTTGCAACCATTGGCCCTTCAAACTCAAAAGATATTAACACCCGAGGATACATGGAGGGACTATATCGAATATTTCATGAAGGTATGCCAGGATATTCCCTACGGAGTGCCACCGAAGAATTTTAATGATAAGTACATCGGTGGGGTATTTCCTCCGCCGCAGGTTTTTGTCAACAAATTTGGGGATTGTGATTCGAAGGCTGTCGTTTTTTGCGCTGGAGTATCTTATTTCAAGAACACTGAAGTAGTGCTTTTATATGAAACCGGGCACGTACTTCCGGCGGTGAAGGGGATACCGAAACCCTACGACGCCTTTTACGAGTATCAAAACGAAAAATACATCATGGCCGATACCGCCGGACCCGGCAGAAACCCCTTCGGTTTCAATACCAATCCCTACCAAAAAATCAATAAAGTTAGCAAGGTGGTAATTCAATAATCAAAATTGAAATCCTCGCCTGTGATCACCTTTCTTTTATCCTCTTTTGTCAATTTAAGGTCAGCGGCGATACGGTCCCGGGTTGGGTTTCCAATGGAAAAAAAGACAATCAAAAGGGCATAAATGGCTGTAAAAAGCTGGTTGGCACAGAGATACAGACCCAGGGTAGTGATGGCGGAAGCAATGAAAAGGAACAGGAATTTCCGTTCGGATACTTTTTCATAGATGATCAATTTTTCCTTGAGCAGCTTTTCTTCGCTTGACAAGGTAATCCCACTTTTAAAGGTGACCAGTGCCATCCAGATGAGCCCGCCAACCAACAAGATGGAAATGAAAATCACCACGTATTCCATTGGGCCGGATACCATTGGATAAAGGTCATCAGCCGTCATTTTCAATAGCAGCCAAAGAAAAAATATCATAGGAAACCCAATGGCCGAGTAGGCAACATTTAGTAATTTTCGCTGGTAGTCTTTACTGTTTTTGTAAGGAAAGTTATTATTTTTCATATTCAACACGTTCGCCCATGCTCGCTACAAAATTGATTTCGAAAAAAATGCTAAACAAGGGTTTTGTCTTTACCTGTCTGATAATCTGCTCAAGTTTATACATTTCATGCAAAAAAAGCGTCAGAGAAGATACACAATCAAAGATTACTGCTGATTCTTTACAAATAAAAATCAAGGTTTTGCAGGATAGTGTGCGAAAAACCTGGGACGAAATGATCCGTGATGATGACGAAAAGCTTGGTTTCATGCGGAGGGCCTTGCTGGAGATTTCATATAGCAATTTCAGATTATCGAGAATCGAAGAGTTACAGGTTCTGGTTGACCAACTTAAAGCTATGAGGTATGACCAGCAGACGATGGCTTCCTCAGCCCTTATCGATCAATATGACTCTGCAACAAATGTTGTCACCCGGCAGGTGATAGATTTTTCCTATGAATTCCTGGAAAAAAACGAAAATGATCTGATCGAGAAATTAATGAGTGAGATCAATCAAAAGAACAACTATGTTCTGATTTATCGCGTTCACTATGATGTTTTTGCCGAAGAACTTAATAATCTGATTGACCGGAATAGACAGGAGATTGAGAATATGGAAATTGCTGTCGAAAAATTCCCGCTATTCAAGCTGCCTGTTGAAGAAATTTAGGATAATTATGTGGCTTTCAAACGGGCATTGGTCGAATAACTCAAACTTTCGGAATTTGTTCGTGTTTTATTTTTGAACGCCAAATTAATTAGTATTAATTTTGTCTTTTGAACAAGGGTTATGAGTGATGTAATAAAGCATGAATGTGGTATCGCGTTGATCAGGTTGCGCAAACCACTTCAATATTATGTTGACAAATATGGTACGCCTACTTATGGAATGAACAAGCTGTACCTCCTCATGGAAAAGCAACATAATAGAGGTCAGGATGGCGCAGGAGTAGTAAATATAAAAATCGACAACTCACCCGGTGTACGCTACATCAGCCGATATCGCTCCATAGATTCCCGCCCCATTGCAAAGATTTTCAATAAGATTTCCAAAAAATATAAAAAGGCCTTCAAAAAGGACCCAACGAATTTTTACAACGCCTCCTGGATGAAGGAAAATGTGGCGTTTACCGGAGAAGTTTGGTTGGGACACCTCCGCTATGGTACTCATGGCGTCAATAACCTGGAAGCCTGCCATCCCATGCTTCGGCAAAATAACTGGCGAAGCAGAAACCTGGCGGTAGCCGGTAACTTTAATATGACCAATGTGGATGATCTTTTTGAAGTATTGATCAACCTCGGTCAGCACCCCAAGGAAAAAGCGGATACGGTCACCGTGATGGAAAAAATCGGTCACTTCCTCGATCTCGAAAACCAGGATATGTTTGACCAGTTAAAGGAAAAAAAGTATACCAATCAGGAAATAACAGAAATCATCGAAAGGGAGCTTGATCTGGCCCGTGTGTTGGTAAGGAGCTGTAAGGATTTTGATGGGGGATATGCTATGGCTGGATTGACTGGCTATGGGGCCTCCTTTGTAGTGCGTGATCCCAATGGAATCCGTCCAGCATATTATTATGCGGATGATGAAATACTTGTGGTAGCTTCTGAAAAACCAGCTATTAAGACGGCATTTGATATAGATTTTAATGAAATCAAAGAAATCCAGCCAGGTTATGGTTTGATTACCGATAAAGCAGGTAATTATAAAGAAGTTCAGATTACCAAACCTCGGGAAAAGAAATCCTGTAGCTTTGAAAGGATATATTTTTCCAGGGGATCTGACCCGGATATTTATAATGAAAGAAAGAAATTGGGTAAATACCTGATTCCTCAAATACTGGAGGCAGTTAATTTTGACTTGAAAAACACTGTTTTTTCCTACATACCAAATACTGCAGAAACAGCATTTCTTGGAATGATTTCGGGATTGGAAGACTATTTGAGTAAGCGACGGAAGGAATATATCATCGAGAAAAAACCAACCCTTGAAAAAATAGAAGATCTTTTGGATTTCAGGCCAAGGGTGGAGAAGCTGGTTTCTAAAGATGCTAAATTACGGACCTTCATCACCGATGATGAGCACCGCGATGACCTGGTAGCCCATGTCTACGATACTACCTATGAAGTGGTGAAAAAGGGAAGGGACACCATTGTGGTGGTCGATGATTCAATTGTGCGGGGTACAACCCTGGAAAAAAGTATTCTTCGATTGTTAGATAAAACCGGGGCAAAAAAGGTGGTAATCGTTTCTTCAGCCCCACAAATCCGCTTTCCTGATTGCTATGGAATTGATATGTCAAGGATGAGGGATTTTGTAGCTTTCAGGGCAGTGCTTCGATTATTAAAGGAAAGCAACAAGGAATATCTTCTTGATGAAGTCTATGAAAAATGCCTTGCTTCCGTCAACGAAAAAAATCCTCCAAATTATGTGAAGGAACTGTATGACCCTTTCACTGATGAGGAAATTTCAGCTATGATCGGTAAAATAGTGACCCCCAAGGATACGCAGGCAGAGGTAGAGGTGGTTTATCAAACCGTCGAAAACCTCCACAAAGCCATACCAAATCACATAGGCGACTGGTATTTTACAGGCAATTATCCAACACCGGGTGGAAATAAAGTGGTGAATAAGGCTTTTGTAAACTTCATGGAGGGTAAACTGGTCAGGGCCTATTAATTATCGGTCCATTTTTTAAACAGGATCGAGGCACAATGCCCTCCAAATCCAAAGTTGTTGCTCAATGCATAATTGATATCTATTTCTCTTTTTTTACCCAAGACGATAAAATCTTTCCATTGGTAATGGTCTTCCACTTGCCGGGAATTGATGGTGGGTGGAATAGTGTTGTGCAAGATCGATTGAACCACTGAAATTGCTTCGACGGCTCCTGAAGCACCCAGTAAATGGCCGGTCATTGATTTGGTGGCGTTGATAAATGTTTGGGTATTTTTGCCATCTAATAATTGTTCAATGGCTTTCATTTCAGAATTATCGCCAGGAAGGGTGGACGTGGCGTGCGCATTGATATAGTTGATTTCCTGTGCCGAAATCCCACCTTCTTCCAACGCAGATCTCATTCCTAAAAATGCTCCTTTTCCATCCGGATGGGTGCCTGTGATGTGATATGCATCTGCTGCTAATCCACCGCCAATGATTTCAGCCAAAATTGGTACGTTTCTACGTTTCGCATGGTCCAGGGACTCTAATAATAAGGTTCCGCTGCCTTCCCCAGCCACAAAACCATTCCTTGAAACATCAAAGGGTTTCGAGGCAGAGGCGTAGTTATCATTGTTTTCAGACAGTGCTTTCATGGCATTGAATCCATGCATGGATGCCTTGGTGATGGGGGTTTCAGATCCACCGGCGATGATAAGGTCAGCTTTTCCCCACTTGATATAATTAAAAGCTTCAATGATCGCATTGGCGGCGGAGGAACAGGCAGAAACTGAATTGAAATTGACCCCCATCAATCCATATTTTATGGAAATCAAACCAGCCGCTGTGTCGGGAAGAATTTTATGAATGAAAAACGGGTTGTATTTGGCGTCATTTAAATAATGGTCCCGGATCTGCTCTTCGAATGTTTCAAAGCCTCCGATACCACTGCCCCAAATTACACCTGCTCGCTCCTTGATCAAGGTATCAACGTTGAGATGTGCCTGTTTGACAGCCTCTTCTGTAGAGATAAGCGCAAACTGTGAATAGCGATCCAACTTTCTTAATTCCTTCCGGTCAAAATAGTCTTCACCTTCATAATTTTTTACCTCGCAGGCGAACTTGGTTTTATGGTTTGATGTGTCAAACCTTCGGATATTGTCCGCGCCCGAAACTCCATTTTGGAGGTTATTCCAATACGTTGGTAAATCATTTCCTATCGGGGTAATCGCCCCCATTCCTGTAATTACTACTCTGGTCATAATATTATTATTAAAATATACCAAACGGTATATTGTTGGTTAAATTTTTTATTTTCTAAAATGTTCAATTTCCTTTTCCAATCGCCTGATGTTCTTTTCGATTGGGATACCTGAGTCAATTGTCTTGGACAAAAACAAAGACCCTTCTATCATGGCAATAAAGAAGGAGGAAAACCCATCCGGATCTATTTCATTGATTTCATTATTTTCTATTCCCTCCTGTACAATGTTCTCAATGGTTCCCTTCCAATTCAAAAGATTCCGGCGTACCGCTTTCAGTAATTCCGGATGCTGATCGTCAGTATCTGTTCCGGTATTCAGAATGGCACAACCGCCCCGACTAAACACTTCCTGATAGTGACTTAGATAGAATTTAGTGAATACCAGCAATTTGTCAATAGCAGTTGTTTTAGTAACAAGTTCCTGCCGTATCGATGTTGATAAAAGTTCATAATTGTAGTTAAAAACCTCCAACGCCAGCTCGTCTTTGTTTTTGAAATTGCCATATACGCTACCCTTTGTTAATCCCGTAGCCGATGTGATTTCCGACATCGTAGTGCCAGCAAAACCCTTTTTGTTAAACAGGGGAGCTGTTTTTTCAATGATATACTGCCGCGTCTTTTCTGCTTTTGTCATTTGTTTGCAAATATACCAATCGGTATATTGTTAGTCAAATAAAAAAAAGCGGTGCACTACACCGCAAAGCTTTCCCCGCATCCGCATGTGCGGGATGCATTGGGATTGATAAATTGAAATCCTTTTCCGTTGAGGCCATCGCTGAAATCAAGCGTGGTGCCTAATAAATAAAGGATGCTTTTCTTATCCACCAATATTTTTTCTCCTTTGTCTTCAAAGATCTTGTCTTCCGGGTTAATCGCGTCATCAAAAGACAGGTCATACATCAGACCCGAACATCCACCACCTTTTACCGATACACGGATATTATGTTCTGGGGTATGCCCTTCTTCCACCCGTAGTTCCTTAATTCTCTCCTTTGCTTTGTCTGAAATATGAATCATTTTTTCTCCCGAATGTTTTTACAAAATAAAACAGACTATTTGAATTTTAAAAATACATATTCATATACTGGATTCTCATGTCAGGGTTTTAGCTATTTTAACTTCCGCGCGACATTGTTCATGGTTTCGTAAGCCCGTATTTTGCAGAAGCAAAAGCGATCGTTATCAGAAAAATACCTGCCTGTCGGCGAGTCCGGGTTATTGAGTTATCAGGTTCAATATTTTGAGTTGATTCCGGCGAGCCGTACCATAAGTCAATTAGTTATCTTTTTAAGGAGCAGATTTGTTTGTTAGTGTCAGTTATTCAGCTTAATAACCAATTTATCAATAACTTTTAACTCCTGAATTGTACAATTCAGGTTAAATAAACCTTAGTTTTGCATCAAATAATAGCTCATGGAAAACAAGAGAACAGAAATCAAGGAACTAGGTGAATTCGGTTTGATCGATAAGATAACTGCGGGATTTAGAAATAATCAACCTTCGACACATCTTGGTGTGGGTGACGACGCAGCGATCATCGATGCGGGAGATAAGTTTCTGTTGGTTTCCACCGATATGTTGATCGAAAATGTTCATTTTGATCTGAGTTATGCCCCTCTTTCCCATGTAGGCTATAAAGCCATCTCGTCTAATGTATCTGATATCGCCGCTATGAATGGAACGCCTACACAGGTGACGGTGAGCATTGGCTTGAGCAACCGATTTTCTGTAGAAGCGGTGGAACAGG
Source organism: Cyclobacteriaceae bacterium (assembly GCA_050305935.1). GTDB lineage: Bacteria > Bacteroidota > Bacteroidia > Cytophagales > Cyclobacteriaceae > CAJXNP01. Next base: position 11,670 of record JBNLGG010000020.1, read on the forward strand.
TGTATGAGGGGATCAAATTTGCCTGCGAAGATTTTAAAATTGACCTGGTGGGTGGGGATACGACTTCCTCGCCTTCTGGCCTGGTAATTTCTGTTTCGATATTGGGAGAGGTTCCAAAGGACAAAGTTGCACTGAGAAAGGGTGCCGCTATTTCTGATATCGTTTGTGTCACAGGAGACCTGGGGGCGGCATTTATTGGCCTGCAGGTGTTAAACAGGGAAAAACAGGAATTCATAGGTAATCCCAATATGCAGCCAAAATTGGATGCTTATTCCTACATTGTGGGGCGCCAGCTAAAACCCGTAGCCCGGATGGATATCATTCATGAACTAAAGGAATTGGGAGTGGTACCAACATCCATGATCGATGTTTCCGATGGACTGGCCTCTGAACTACACCACCTTTCCAGGCAGTCTGGTCTTGGGTTTAAAATCTATGAAGATAAATTACCTATAGACAAGCAGACCTACGATACTTCTGTTGAATTCAATATTGGCCCTGTGACGGCTGTAATGAATGGAGGGGAAGATTATGAATTGCTGTTCACTATTGCTCAGACTGATTTTGAAAAGCTGGAAAAGCACCCGGATATTCACTTTATTGGGTATGCCACAAAAATAGAAGAGGGTATGAAGCTGATGACCAAAGGCGACTACGAAGTGAATATCGAAGCGCAGGGCTTTCAGCATTTTAAGTAAGGTGCTTCAAAGCTTCCCGTTTGCTTAAATTGGAGAGATCGGGATTCCTTTCGATAAACTCCTTTACGTACTCAGGATTGAATTTTCCGTACTGACGAAGTGCCCATCCAATGGCTTTCCGAAGGAAGAATTCATTTGACGACTTACAATGTATGATTGCTTTTTCCAGCACCTCTACATCTACTTCTTTTCCATATTTTAACTGAAATAAAATAGTGGTTCGCTGTAGCCATATATTTTCAGAAACAAGCCATTTTTCAATATACGTGTCTCTGCCACCTGGAAATCTTTTAAAATAAGGGCCTACCAGATTGCTCGAAGTCAAGTCCACCGTATCCCACCACGAATGGTTCGTGATCATCCATTCAAAAAGTTCAATCCAGTTTTCCGGACATTTTTTGACGAACCTGATCGCCAGATCGATCCCCGTATATAAAACTTCCCGATAGGGCTGATGCCAGATGTCTCGTACGATATCAGGAACTGCCTCTATAGGAGGGAGGTTTGACTTTTGGTAGAAGGGGGCGGTGATTTGCTTTCTCGTAGGTGCCGATACTCCCAGGTATTCAAATTGCCCTTTCATGTATTGTTTCATTTCTGAAGCCTTTACGTCATTTTTGTGTTGCCTAAATACCTCCAGAATTTGAGTCGTGTAGTGTTGCATTTAATTTCTTTTAGAAGTAAAAAGGCTTACGATAATTACCAGAAAAAAGGAAACAACGAAAGATACAAACCTGACAGAGATAGCGTTATCCAGCTCCGGAAGTTCTGTCCAGACAATCGTCATGATGGCGCCGCTCATCATTCCCGCAATCACTCCCTGGCTGGTAATTTTTTTCCACCAAAGTAATAATAAAAGCGGTGGGCCAAAAGAAGCACCCAACCCAGCCCAGGCATAGGAGACCATTTTAAAAACCAGTTTTTCAGAGGTCAAAGCAATGATGAACCCCAAAATACCGACAGCGATTGTTACCACCCGGCTCAGGATCAACAGTCGTCTTTCTGATACCTCGTACCCTAATGTCTTGTGATAAAAATCTTCAATGACAGAGGAGGCGATGACAAGTAACTGTGAGTCTCCTGTAGACATCATGGCGGCGATCGCCCCGGATATAAAAATCCCGGCAAGCCAGGAGGGAAGCAGGTCATTGGTCATATGTGGCATCACAAATTCCCTGTCTTCAAAAGCGCCGGGTCCATAGTGCCCAAGCGCTACAAGGCCAATAAACATCGCGCCCGCGAAGGCCAAAAAAGCCCAGGTAAGCGCAATTTTTCTTGAGAATCGAATTTTTTCGGGATCGGCGATTGACATAAATCGAGTGAGCAAATGTGGTTGCCCCATGTAGCCAAGTCCCCAGCTTAATCCGCTTATGACCAGGGCAGTAGCTGCCCATCCCTCCATACCGCCCAACCACTCACCAGCATGGGATGGCGCATTTCGAAGGTGTTCGTTGAATGATGTTCCGGGTTCCTGCAATTCCATCCAGCCGACGATTGGGAGAATTACCAGGGCGCCGATCATGATGATTCCCTGCACGAGGTCAGTCCAGGCTACCGCAAAAAAGCCACCCATCATGGTATAAAATACAATGACCACAGCCCCGATCACCACCCCCCAAACCCAGGCTATTCCAAATGTTACATTCAATACTTTTCCTGCAGCGTTAAACTGCGAAGCCAGGTAAAAGGTAAAAAAGAAGATGATGATCAATAGGGCAGTGACCCGTATAATGTTTTGATGTTGCCCGAATTTGGCCGCGAAAAAATCCGGCAGGGTGATGGAATCGGTTTTTTGCGACTCCACCCGCAGCTTTTGAGCTACAAAGAACCAATAAAACACAATCCCACCTACGCAGCCAAAGGCGTCCCAAAATCCGATCAGTCCGGAAGCATAAGCCAATCCTGGCAAACCCAGCAGCAGCCAGGCTGATTCACCGGATGCCCGTTCTGAAAACGCGACTACCCAGGGGTTTAGCCTGCGGCCCGCCAGGAAATAGTCCTGGTGGTTTTTATTGTTTTTATAGGTGATGAAACCTACATACAGGATGACGATAAGATAGAGTAAAAATCCAATAAGGGTAAAGCTCATATAGACAAAAATGGTTTTACAGCCTTCAATTGAACCAATATCCAAACATTTATTGACAATAAAAAAGCCCATCATGTCAGTGACGGGCTTAGTAAATAACTTTTTGCGATTTTATTTTAACAGCACGCCCAGCGTAAATCCGGCGTTAAAGGCCACAGGAATTTCACTTGGCGCAATGGTATTTTTATAATAGTATCCTAATTCATCTTCTGTCGCATATCCGTAGCCTAATCCAAAATACCAATCGAGGGTAAAAGATTCGCCCAGAATATATTGGTGGCCATAGTTGATAGTGAAGGTCACAAAGGTGGCATTGTCATCGTACGGATTTCCGTTGTAATCTAATTCGCCCCGTTCCACATTAAATGTGCCCACTGTGAGCTCCGGGCGAATGTATCCGCCTCGTAAGACGTGTGTGCTGTACATGCCGTCTACCGCATAAGCCGGTTTTAGTTTAAATTTAGGCCCGACGGAAAAGAACACTCCGCCCTCTTTTTTATCAGTTGAATAATTTTGCGCTCCTGCGCCAATCAATCCAACCTTAAATTCAAGGCTTGTGTAATTCTTAAGGAAGGTTTCATATCCGAAAGTGGTATTACCTGTCAACGGCGAGAAAAATTCAAACTTGATGACCTTGGTCTTCATTTCATCTTCTGGAATGTAATCGAGTCGTTGTGCTTTTGATTCTACTATGATAAGTATCAATGCGAAAGCGAATAGTGATTTTAATATGGTTTTCATAATTGTATAAGATTGTTTAGGGTTCGCTTTACAAATGACGCGCCAAAAATTGAAATGGTTGGTAAACTGTTTTAGCAAATTTCAATTTTTGACAAATCAATATTTAGGATTAATTACTAAAAACCGCAATTGATATAAAATCTAGTTGCGCTTTTTCAAATCTACGGCAATAAAATTTTGATTAGACCCGCGATGTGCATATAAAATAATTTCGTTATGGGATAAATGACGTGAAATTGTTGGTTTGACGACGGCGTCCAATTGCTGGTTGTACAACAATACTTCCTTTTTATGGATTCCGTCCTGGTCTATATGAGAAATCATGGTGGCTGAATTTGTGGAGGTAGGCACATAATTTCTGATCTTTTTCACGTCATCCAGGAGGAAATTATCCAGGTTGTCATTGTAAATGAAATAGAGATCGTCGTCCTGCATGATCATGGAGTAAGATGAGTAGAACCCTTCGTCGCCCGCTGTGCGCTGCGCTTTTGGGATCTTAGTCATCCACTGTACATCGCCTTCTTTGGAATAGTTGACTATAATGATATCGTTGTAATTGAAATAATACGTGGTGGTAGACCCACCATATTGGCCATAGTAGGAAGTAACTACGTCTACCCTGAATTGCTCAGCTATAAGTAAAATGCTGCCGTCATCTTTGATGATCAGTTCGTCCAGTTTATAGTCGGGCATTTCCACATCCTTGCCTTTTTTTTCTCTTTTCTCCATTTTCCTGGCATTCTTGCCACTCATGAATTGCGTGATGAAATCAATTTCAAATTCTTCAAACTTTTCTTCCAGAATTTGCTGACGTTCAAAATCGAGCTTGAAATAAAAGGTGCCGGCAATGGAAGAATATTGTTGGTTGGAATAAAATCCAGCACAAACAAGCTCGTTCTTGCTGAAACTCGCAGTCTGAATATTGGAGAGATGTTTGTCGGGCACATTGAGCATCATCTCTTTTGTGACCGACCCATTGTCAACAATGGAATATATTTTAAGCTGGTATAGTTGCGGATTCATTTCATTTTTGATTTTAACCAGGATGTGCGCCTGGTTAAAATTGTCGACTTTGACACTCATCACATCCACATATTTTTTGGGAAAGGGAATGTTCAATTCGTTTCCCCACATTTTGTTATGATCCTGATCAAACGAAAGCAACACAAGGTTTCTCGAATCTTTGTCTTTGATATCGGATTCTATCAGCAGAAAGTTAAACATAGTATTCGGCGAAACGGAGGAGGCATATAATTCACCCTTAAAATTGGAGCTTTTGAGATCGGTATTTCTATAAAGTTCAATGGGCGTGCCGACGGGCAGCAGTGATTCCTTATCAACTGCCTGGGCAAACAGAGTTCTGCTTTTCTGGTCATAATTGTATTGTGTGATGTAGAGCTGGATTTTCTCGTTTTGGTAGTCAATAAAGTGATACTCATACCCTCCTCTTTCCAACACCGCGTCCAGGTCAATACTTTTTATCAGCTTTAATTGATAGTCATATTTTTCAATAAAAAATGTAGCCTTTTCATTGATTGACCCGCTGTTCTTGTAAAATGCCATGCTGCCAAACAGGCCTCTTTTTTTGCTTCGGATCACATAGTAACCGGTAGCATCATGACCGAAAATTTCAGATACGGTAAAAGCGCTTTTCGATGGCAGATCCGGCCCGATACGGAGACGGTAGTCATTGGTGTTGATTTCAGTTTGTGCAACTACAAACAAAGGAAGAGTCGCCAGGAGGATAAAAAATATTGTTTTCATAATCGGTGTATTTACTACATTATTATCCAAAAATATGCCGCTTCAGGGCACGCCCTAAAAACCTGATTTTTTCTTTCAATGGGAAACGCGACAGGTTGGTTTTTACTACACCTTTGGTCAAAAATGTTTTTTTTGAATAGTCAATATTCACATCAATAATGACGGGCCGACCATCGCTGGAAATTTTCCTGGCCTCTTCGATGATAGGTTTAATTTCATGGTCATTGTTCAGGGAGAGAAACGCAGCGCCGGTTGCCGTAGCGACACCTTCAATTCTTATTTTCCCAACCGTCGTGCACGTTTTTCTATTCAGGGGGATTTTCTGGAATTGACTGATTTGCCCGAGCTCGCCGTCATTGAAAACAAAAACCATGATCCCCGCTTTTTGCGTGGTCGCCGTAACCAATTCCATGCAGGTCATCAAGAAAGCACCATCGCCCACAATGCCCACCACCATTTTATCGGGATTGGCAATCTTTGCACCGATCGCTGCGGGAACACAATAGCCCATGCAGTTAAAATCAGTGGGCGAGAGGAAATGCTTGCTTTTATAGACAGGGAATAATTCGGCGGTTAAAAAAGTGTGCTTGCCATCGTCGGTCAGAATCAATGCATCTTCAGGCACCTGCCTTCGTAGTTCTTCGAAGAAAAACCCGGGGGAGACAATGTCCATTCGTTTTTCCTTTTTCCATTCTGCCAGGTATTTCAATTTATCGGATTTTATCTGGGCTTCTAATTCCGTCTTATTCCTTTCGCTTACAAATTTCCGGTTTTTTATCTCTTTTAATAGTTCTTCCATTGTCTCCCCGGCATCACCTTCGATGCTGACCTTGGACGGATAGTTTTTATCAAATACGGACGGGTTAATATCAATATGGATCAGGTTTGTTGGCGTTTCCACCCCAAAACTGCCCGTAGCCAATTCCCCGAACCGCGTCCCCACGGCCAGCAGGCAATCACATTTTTTAAATGCTTTTTGCGAGGCAGGCACCGATGCCGGACCAAAACCAACGCCTGTATGAAAAGGATGATTTGCCGGAAAAACGCTTAAACCCTGTAACGTCGTGGAAACTGGCGCAATTAATTTGTCGGCAATTTGAATGGAAATATCTGTTGCTTCCCTGGAGCCCCATCCTAAAAATATCCCGGGGTTTTTGGCCTCAAGCAATAAATCCACCGCTTTTCTTATTTTCTCCTGTTCAATAGATTCATTGGTAACGGTGTGGTTAAATAAAGGCAGATCATTAACCTCTCCACGAAATAATTGCAGCTCTACAGGCACTTCAATAAACACAGGTCCCGGTTCGCCGGAAATAGCCGTTTGATAGGCTTCATAAACAGTAGGAATAATATCGCTGTGTTTTTCCAGTAAATAATATTTTTTCACAATGCCAGCGAGAATCTTCCCTTGATCCAGTTGATGAAGTTGGTAGCTTTTTCCCGAATCCCGGCGCGTTCCGCCTGAGATCACGAGGATGGGAATGCCGTCGAGAAATGCTTCACCGATGCCACTCATCGCATGGGTCATGCCTGCCGCCGGTACGATCACCAGGGTGCCAATGCTATCTGAACTTCTGGACACTCCATCTGCCATGAAGGACGCACCTCCCTCATGGGTCACAAGAATAGGCTCTATTTTTTCTGATTTATTGAGTTCGTCATAGATCTCGGTATTATGGACACCGGGAATACCAAAGGTGTATTTCACACCAATTTGTTCCAGCGCATATACCAGCAAAAATGAACCTGATTTTTTCATATGGCTCGTTTCTTTAAACCCCTTTTTTTATCGCCGCAGCTAATTTCCTGGCCGTAAAAATGCAGCCGCCAAGAAAAGTTCCTTCCAGTGATCTCAGCCCATGGATTCCACCGCCTCCAAAGCCCGCCGACTCCCCGATGGCAAAAAGGCCAGGGATAGGCACATTACCATTTTCCGGGTTGGTTAATACACGCCCTTCAAGGTCTGTCTGGATACCTCCTAAGCTCTTTCGGGACAATATGTGCTCACGGATGGCCACCAGCGGAAAGGCTTTTTTATCGTTGATTTTCTGAAAATTGCATACCCGTAGACGATCTCCCCGATATTGACGTAAATGGGCAATCCTGCGAAGTTGGTCATCGTTATAGAATTTCTCCCCTCGATCAATTTGCGCATCGTACCTTTCAATGGATTCGCGAAGCAACTGGAGGTCCACCTTATTCTCGCCGGTCAGTTCATTCATTTTGTTGACCAGTTCTTCGAGGCTATTGGCGACAATAAAATCCTGACAGTTTTTTGTAAGGTTTTTAATCAGGCGCTTATTTCCAAAATAAACAGTGCTCACAAATCGCAGGAACTGTTTCTTTTTTACCGCATCATTAAATTCAGATCCTGAAATGGCTAGCTCCTTTACAGCGATTCTCTTGTTCATCACCTGCCAGGAATATTTGTTTTCAGCGCCTTTTTGCTTGCAAACCTGCTCTACCAGAAAGCGGGTGTCATAGCCTGACACCAACGGTTCAGGACCAAATCGTTTACCCTTATGATCTACCCAGATGGCAGATTTTGGTGGTACGAGACTTAGTCCATGGTCTGGTTTGTCAGGGGTGGGGTGGTGGATGCCCGCTGCATAATTCCACATCTTTTCCAGGTGCGTGACGTTCGCCTTAATTTTTTCTGCTGCCTTGATTAGCAAGCCATCGGAATATTGGTGGGAACCGTTTAGGATCTTGGCAGGAGGTTCTCCCAATTTTTTGTCCCAATGCTTTTTCACTTCTTCAATATTTCCGGAAATTCCTCCTGTAGCGACAATATTGATAGTGGCTTTCGCCTTAAAATCTTTTTCGATTTCTTCATCTTTTCCGGCGACACCAGTCACTGTCCCTTTTTCCACAATGAATTTTTCCACTTTATGACGAAAGAAAATAGACAGGTTATTTCTTTTCGGATGGAATTCGAGGCGTTTCATCAGGACTTTCACGAGCTCAAAACCGGTACCCCAGACCATGTGGAATCTTGGTACGGAATTGCCCGGTTGGTACAAGCCGCGCTCCACCCAGTGAACCACTGGAAAGAAGCCCAGTTTTTTTGACTTCAGCCATTCATAGACATCTTCGGTACAGTTTTCAATGTAGTAGTCCGCCCATTTTTTTGGCCACGCATCCCCGCGTCCAAATTCTGCAAAATTATACCAATCCTGCTTGGCTAGCTCCACGCTGTCCTGGATCCCATTCTTTCGCTGGTGCTTGGAATCAACGAAAAATATCCCTCCAAAGGACCACCGGGCCAGCCCACCAAAGGAAGATGGTTCGTCCCGCTCAAAAAGGTTAATTCGTACATTTTGGTCCAGTAATTCCAGGGCTGCCACTATTCCCGCTATTCCTCCTCCGATGATATTGATGTCAGCCTGGTAAGTTTGGTTTTCTGACATGAAAAGTATGTTGATTGACGACTGAATATAGAGAATTGAATTGAGAATAATAAAATTGAGGGAAGTGTTTGATTGGTAGAAACTATTAATCTGGTTTTGTCAATTAGTAATAATTACAAAATTGATTAGAAAACCTGATTTTTCAGTTGGCATTTTTTTAAAAGAAAAAGCCTGTTTAAGCTTTAATGCCAACCATCTCAATCATTTCCGCAGTTCCCTGGTGTTTCGGCCCTTCATTTAAATCAAATTTAAACTCTTCGAGCTTTTGAAAATGGAGCATTGAAAAATTATTGCTTAATTCCTCCCGGCTGAAAAGCATATCGATATTCTTGGGGCCACCGCTGTTGAGATCAATTTGTCGTTTATTGAATCCAAGCAAAAAAAATGTTCCACCCGTTTTCAAATATTGTATCAAACGGGGAAAATGAGTAGAACGAATAACCGGCGGAAGGTGGAGAAACACAGTCGCGATAACATCAAATTGATCCGTTTCAAATTGAATGTCTTCAATCGACGAATGAATAGATTTGACATTGACACCATTTGCCCTTGCCAATTCTTGCGTTTGTTGAACGGCGATTTCACTATAGTCAAATGTCGTAACCTCCCAACCCAGTCTGGCCGCGAAAACTCCGTTCCTTCCCTGACCGTCTCCCGGCAAAAGAATTTTCCCTGGCTTTTTGTTTTCCAGAAATTGAGCAAAATGGACATTTGGTTGGGTGGTGTACAGGTTCTTGTAGGAAGAGAAACGCTCATCCCACATGTTGGTTCCGCCTGAAAAATTGTCATTCATATTTGGAATGAGGAAAATTCAAACATCTATTTAAAGGTTTTGGTTTGGTTTAGCTACAAGTCTTGAAGATTCATATTTTTGATCTGATCCAGCTCCTCCTTTTTGTTCACATTTTCTTCTTCAATATCGTAATCATCTTGCAGCCCCAGCCAGAATTTTGCAGATGTTCCAAAGAATTTTGCAAATCTTAATGCAGTATCCGCCGTTATTCGTCTCCTACCCTTAATGATTTCACTGATTCGAGTTTGCGGAATAAAGGTTTCTTTTGAAAGTTTATAGGCGCTTATTTTTAACGGAATTAGGAACTCTTCCATCAATATTTCCCCAGGGTGTATGTTTTTTAATTTCTCCATCGCTAATGATAATCCATAATTTTCACATCGTAAGCATCATTGTTTTGCCACCTAAATACTACTCTCCATTGCTGGTTTATTCTGATGCAGCAAAACTCTTTTAAATTTCCTTCCAGTTTTTCTAAATGATTGGCAGGAGGAACTCTCAGGTCGTTAATGTTCTGAGCGTTGTTTATCATTCTTAACTTTCTTCGTCCCACATTCTGAATTTCATTTGGTAATTTTCTGGATACAAGTCCATTCCAAATCTTTTCTGTTTCCTTGTCGCCAAAGGACTTTATCATTAATTAGTAACGTTAAAAGTTAGTAACGCTAAAGATAAGTAAAATGTTTTTGGCTTGGCCTATCGAATGCAAAAAATTATGAACTATTGCACAATCAAATCATAAATCCTTGTTCCAAAAATCAGAATTCCAATAATAGCCGCGACAATAGATGCAATTAATACAGCGCCGGCAGAAATGTCCTTAACCCGGCCAGCAGTCTTGTCAAAATCCGGCTGGATGGAGTCTACCCATTCTTCGACAGCGGTGTTAAAGGCTTCAGCAGTAAAGACAAGACCGATGGAATACAGAACGGCAATCCATTCGATGGTGCTTAGTTCGAAATAAAAGGAGGCGGCAATAACTATTGCCGAGATTGTGAGGTGTATCCAGGCGTTTGGTGTAGAAAGAAAAAAGCTTCGGATACCCTGAAAGGCGTATCTGAAGCTTTTTAATCTATTTTTTGGAGAGAATGGATTTCCCTCCTTATCAGAAAAATTATGCATTTGCTACTTCATTTTTGAGTTTGCCCAGTGAATCTCTGGCATCCCCAAAAAGCATTTTCGTTTTTTCGCCAAAGAATAGCGGGTTTTCTATTCCCGCATAACCCGGGTTCATACTTCGCTTGAGTACAATCACGGTACCGGCTTGTTCAACGTCCAGAATTGGCATTCCGTATATCGGGCTTCCGGTATCTTCTTTGGCTGCCGGGTTTACAACATCATTCGCTCCAATGACGAGTACCATGTCTGTCGACTTAAACTCTTCATTGGCGGGTTCCAACTCCAGCAGCCGGTCATAAGGAACATCGGCCTCAGCCAGTAGCACGTTCATGTGGCCAGGCATCCTCCCCGCTACGGGGTGTATCGCATATTTTACTTCTACACCTTCCGCTTCAAGGGCCTTTTCCAATTCATGGCAGGTATGTTGCGCCTGGGCCACAGCCAGCCCGTAACCCGGGACGATAATCACTTTAGATGAATATTTTAATTGAATAGCTGTATCTCCTAATGCTGCTTCCCTAACCACTTGTTCCCGGTCTGATCCCGATGATTTTCCGCCACCACCAAAACCACCGATGACGACATTCAAAAGAGATCGGTTCATGGCATTGCACATCAATACAGTCAGAATGGTTCCCGATGCTCCTACCACAATACCTCCAACAATCATCACCTGATTACCATAGATCAAACCGGCTACGGCTGCCGCAATCCCGGTAAATGAATTGAGCAATGAAATTACCACCGGCATGTCACCGCCGCCGATAGGCGTTACGAAGGTCACTCCATACACCAGCGATAAAACAAGAAGAATGATTACCCAGGTAAAATTCAATTCAGGCTGCATCATTATAAATGCACTGAATCCGATGACCGCCAATAACAGTATGCCATTCACAATTTGAGGAGCAGGCAATACCAGGTTATCACGCAAAGCGCCATTTAGTTTCCCCCAGGCAATCACACTTCCTGTGAAGGAAATACTACCTATAAATAGGGCAAAAATGATCGTTAGTACAGAACCACTCATCAGAGACGCCCCTTCCGGTAAATTATTAAATTCAACGAAGGCGATCAGCATGGAGCAGGCGCCACCCAGGCCATTGAATAGGGAAACCATTTCAGGCATGGCAGTCATTTTTACTCTCTTGGCAGCTACGTAGCCAATAATTCCACCGACGGCAATTCCCGCGAAAATGACCAGGTAATTATTGGAAGCGCCTTCCATCGGGTAGAAAAGGGTAATCAAAATGGCCATTCCCATACCTGCTGCCGAAATGAAATTTCCTTTTCGCGCGGTTTCCGGGTGGCTTAATCTTTTTAAACCTATGACGAACAGTATGATACAGATCAGATATAAAAAGTCTAGTGTTGGATTTTCCACTGTATGTATATTTTAAATCTTTTACTTCTTTTTCTTTTTGAACATATCGAGCATTCGGTCGGTCACGGCGAACCCCCCGATTACGTTGATGGTAGCCAGGGCAATTCCCAAAAAGCCCAGGATCAACACAAAATAGTCGTCTGGTTTAGCCTGTCTGATCAATATAATTGCTCCAATGATGACCACGCCACTAATGGCATTTGCACCCGACATCAGAGGGGTGTGAAGTACGGTAGGTACTTTTGAGATCACCTCCATGCCAAGGAAAATGGCAAATACCAGGATGTAGATCATCGTGATATTATCGTGGATAAACTGTATGATGGTTTCCATATTCAATTAATTTTTTCCAAATAATATTTCGCCGTCCTTTGCTATCAGGCTTGATTTTATAATCTCATTTGCCGGGTCAAACTGCAATTGCCCGTCCTTCAGCACCACTTTAAAATAGTTTTGAATATTCTTGCTGAAAAGCTGGCTAGCGTGCTGCCCAACATCCGATGCCAATTCCGAATTGCCAATGATGGTCACCTGATTATACACCACGGTTTCATTGTCTTTGCTCAGTTCACAGTTACCTCCCGTTGAGGAGGCCAGGTCTACGATCACCGAGCCAGGCTTCATGACGTCGACCATTTCTTTTGTAATGAGCTTTGGAGCTGGCTTACCACGAAGCTGGGCCGTAGTGATCACCACATCGGATTTTGTCACCCGGTCAAAGATCAGCTCACGTTGTTTCTGTTTGTATTCTTCTGTCTGTTCTACAGCGTAACCTCCAGCACCTTTGTCGTCTTTGGCACCCTCTACCTCCACGAACTTTGCGCCTAAGCTTTGCACCTCTTCCTTCGCTGCCAACCGTGTATCAAAAGCTTCTACCACTGAGCCTAATCTTTTGGCGGTCGCGATAGCCTGCAGACCGGCAACACCCGCACCGAGTATCAGGACTTTCGCTGGCGGGATACTGCCTGCGGCAGTGGTCAACATGGGGAAATATCTTGGGAGGTGGTTAGCGGCAGAAATGACGGCCTTGTACCCGGCAATGGATGCCATGGAAGACAAGATGTCCATCGACTGTGCTATGGTAATACGAGGGATCATGTCCAGACTGAATGCATTGATTCCTGCCTCAGAAAGCCCTTTTAAATGAATATCCGTGGCAAACGGAACAAAAGAAGAAATGTAGGTAGCTCCTTTTTTTAGTTTGGCCATTTCAACTTTCTCGATGGGCTGAATAGTGATCAGCAGGTCAACTTCCTTTAAGACCGCATCCCGAGAAGAAATTTTTGCACCAATTTCCTCGTACATTTTGTCTTCAAAAAAAGCCTTTGCCCCGGCGTCTTTTTCGATCAGAATCTCATGATTTTCGCCAGCAAGGGTTTTGGCAAAATCGGGGATTAGGGCCACACGATTATCACCACTTTCCTTTAAAACACCAATTTTCATTTGATAGTATTTTGTTTATATCGGTTAAATGCCTGCCTGTCGGCAGACAGGGAACCTTTGATGATTAATATAATCATTCCCCTGTGTGTTTAATGATTACATTAATCATGTCGGTTTCATGTATGGAATTTATTTAGAATTTATTAGCCATTAAAAAACAGCAAGTTAGGTGCTGGTTTTAAATCGGGCTCAATATTAATACAATGCTGCGACCATTTAAAAATTTCTCACCAAAAATTGATGGCTCGCCTCCGGTTTTCAACATCATATATGATATCCGTCAGCTTTGGCTTTTCGCGGTAACATTTGTTGATCGATCGTTGACACTGAATAAATTATTTTGATTAAGCCTGATATGCTTTACTTATGAACAATTTGATAGTATACTTGTAGCACAATTTTTTAGCATGTCCCTAAATTTAAAAGACATTCAAGAGCCAATAGCTGTAGAGATGAAGGAATTTGAAAAGAAATTCCGCGATTCTATGAAAAGCAAGGTGCTGCTGTTGGATAAAATCATGAGTTACATCGTGAAGCGCAAAGGCAAACAGATGCGCCCGATGTTTGTCTTTTTAAGTGCGGGAATAGCCGGTGGAGTGAATGATTCGACGCACCGGGGAGCCGCTTTAATCGAGCTTTTACATACAGCCACCCTGGTCCACGATGATGTGGTGGATGATGCTAACTACCGCAGGGGCTTTTTCTCCATAAATGCCCTTTGGAAAAATAAGGTTGCCGTATTGGTGGGTGATTATTTACTATCCCGGGGTTTGCTGCTTTCGATGGACAATCAGGATTTTCATTTGCTTAAAATAGTCAGCAATGCGGTAAGGGAAATGAGTGAGGGGGAGCTTCTCCAAATGGAAAAAGCCCGCCGACTGGACATCAATGAAGAAGTGTATTACGAGATTATTCGCCAGAAAACGGCTTCACTGATTGCCTCCTGCTGTGCTGTAGGGGCAGCTTCTGCCGGATCGGAAAATGGCACGGTGGAAAGGATGAAGCTTTTTGGTGAAAAGGTGGGCATGGCATTTCAGATCAAGGACGATTTGTTTGACTATGGCACGAGTGAGATTGGAAAACCCCTGGGAATTGACATCAAGGAAAAGAAAATGACCTTGCCCTTGATTTTTGCTTTGAACAAAGCCAGTTGGACAGAAAAAAAATCCATCATCTCGAAAATCAAAAACAACAGCCACAAGACGAAGGTCGTCCATGAGGTCATTGAATTTGTGAAAGGATCAGGCGGGATTGAATATGCCAGAGAGGCGATGCAAAGATTTTATCAGGAAGCCCTGGACGTACTAGCTACATTTGATGACTCGAAATTCAAAAGCTCTCTGACGGATCTCGTGCAGTTTACCATTGAGAGAGAGAAGTGATTTTTTGGGCTTCGTCTTAGTTCCTGTGAATTTGAACATTCCGAGTCACTGGAATCTTTAATTTAAATGATATCTGATTATGACGGATGAACAACGGGTAGAAATACTGGATAGAGCCAAAGATTTCTTTCGAAAGGAAATCGTTGAAGCTCACATTCAAAAGGCATGTAGTTCGGCGGCAAAGCTTTCATCCTATAATGTCAATCCCTTTTTGTTTAAATATCTTGCCAATTTTTTGACTGGCAGTGATGATGCGCGAAGTATAGCGCAGGCACTTGTTTATCCAAGATTGTTGGGTTCGTCCATTACCACTTCCTTTGGAATGAGGATTCAAAAGTTGATCAGTCAGCTTTTCCAGGGGTTTGGGTCTACAACCCAAGGAATAGACATTGAATTTATTGATGCGATTGATGGTCGGAGAAAGTATTGCCAGATCAAATCCGGCCCAAATACTATTAATCATGATGATGTGGAAACCATCTTCGGCCATTTTCAAGGAGTTATCAATTTGGCCAGGACAAATAATATGAAAATAGGCCTCAACGATCTGATGATCGGAGTGATTTATGGGGATGCATCAGACCTGAGCCAACACTACTTGAGAATTAACGAGCGATATCCTGTCATAGCAGGCGCAGAGTTTTGGCATCGGCTGACCGGACAAGAAAAATTCTATTTTGAATTGATCGACGCGGTTGGAGAGATTGCTCTTGAAGTCGATGGCACCCAAAAACTGGAGGCGACGATTGACAAATTAGCCGAAGAGATCCGAAATGAATATGGCTTAACCTAAATGGTATAGGCAAGTTTAGTTTGGTTAATGTCGGCAGTTTTTTCATTCAGATTGTAAGCCGTATACGCCTCATTCAAAAACCTAACAATAGAAAAACCCACCTCTTTCGCCAAATTCACTGGCACTGCATTTCCAATTTGCTTGTATTGATTTGATACTGAACCCGCAAACTCCCAATCATCGGGAAAGGTTTGTATTCGCGCATATTCCCTTACTGTGAAAGGTCTGGTTTCGTCAGGATGGCACCTCTCTGTCTGTTTTTGTGCTGGACTACAGGTCAGGGTCAGGCTGGGCTCTTCCCAGCTCATTCGCCGGGCCATCCCAGTCTTTCCCCCGCCTAGGTAAAAGCTTTTCTGCATGTATTCCTTTTGAAGGTGTAAGGGAAGATCGCGCCAATATCCACCAGGGGGCACTTTGTCCAGGATTTCCCTTTTGCGTTTTGGGTAAAGACTTCCGTCTGACTCCGGGACATCGGAGGGGAACAATTCCCCCGCCTTCAGAGCGTCTTTCAGTGTGTATATTTTTTTGTATGGTTTGGGGTAACTAAAATCGATCTCGATATCCTTTCGAATCCCCACTAAGATTAGCCGCTCCCTTTTCTGGGGTACTTTATAAAATATGGCTTTCAATATTCTGGGATCAATTGGTCGATAACCAATTTCATCCAAAATTGATTTCATGCCTTCCAGCGTCCTTCCGTCATCATGGTTAAGCAATCCCCTTACATTTTCACCAACACAAATAAGCGGGCGGGTTTCGTCCACAACCCTCGCAAACTCATAAAACAATGTGCCCCTCGCATCGTCAAGGCCTAATTTTTTCCCGGCATAGCTGAATGCCTGGCAGGGAAAACCGCCCGTGACGACATCCACTTGATTTTTCAAATTGCTAAACGAAAGGTTTTTAATATCCCCTTCCAACACATTCCAATGAGGCCGGTTTTTTCGTAAGGTTTCCGCAGCCCAATGATCGATTTCATTTAATGCAACACATTTAAGCCCGGCTTTCTCCAGGCCAATTGCCAACCCCCCGGCGCCGGCAAACAATTCCAGGACAGTGTAATTGTGGTTTGGTTTGGTTTTATTGCCATCTTCAACTGGGTTAAAAAGAAAATCCAGTTCATCGAAAATCTTAAGCTGTTCTTTTCGGTACACCCGATAATTGCTCATGGGCTCCCTAACAGCGGTTAGCTTGCCGTTATTGTCCCATCTTCTCAAAGTTTCTTTACTTTTTCCAAGTAAATCAGCAACTTCAGACAATGTATAGTATTCTTTCATTTAAATAACCAAGTTGTTAAACCTTACACATGGTTACAAATATATGGAAAGATCGTTCTGATACAAGATGTCATCTGGAAATTAATTTGTGATGCCAAAGACATATAAAGAAGAGCCGATAAAAGTCCCCAGGTTTGAAGAATCCATGGGCTTCTATACTTCGAAGGAAAGAAGTATGCATATGTCCAAGATTAGGGGCAAAAGCACGAAACCCGAACTGTTTTTTCGAAAGGTATTGTTCCAGGCGGGGGTTCGATACCGAGTCAATGTGAAGTCCTTGCCAGGAAAACCTGACATTGCCAATAAGTCAAAGAGGTTTGTCGTATTCATTGACGGTGAGTTTTGGCATGGCTTTAAATGGGAAGAAAAGAAGCCAAAGATAAAAGCCAATAGAGGTTTTTGGATTCCCAAAATAGAAAGAAACATGCAGCGGGACAGGGAAAACGACCGCCAGTTAATGAAAATGGGCTACAAGGTTTTTCGCTTCTGGGAATATGAAATCAAAAAGGAAACGGGTGAGTGTTTAAAGCAAGTCCTGGAATATCTGGAATTTAAATAAACACTACTCCCCTTCCAACAGCCCATCCATCGTTTCATTAAACTCCTCCACAAACTCCTGGTAGTGGATGCCCGTGCCGGGACCGGAGAAGCCTGCATGGATTTTAGCAATTTCACTTGCTTTGTTGACAAATATTGTGGTCGGATAAGACACATGCTTTTTAATCATTGGGAGGGCTTTTTTGACAGATTCCGCTCCCTGCTTCCCGGCAAAGACAATTTCATAATCAATATTATATCTGTCTTTTAATATCTTTATTCGCGAAGCGCCATAGTCAAAGTCCCCTTTTCGCTCAAATGCAAGCCCCACAATTTCGACACCACGATCACTATTTTCTTTATACCATTGAGATAAAAAGGCCGTTTCATCCATGCAGTTTGGGCACCAGGAGCCGAGGGCTTGCAAGATCACTACTTTGCCTTTGTACTGCTCGTCACTTAAGCGAATTGTGTCCCCGTTTTCATTGGGAAATTTTAGATCTGACACTTTATAGTTCCCTTCCAGTTCCACCAATTGGGTTGGGTCGCTAAGGGTAGCATGTTCATTTCTAACCCCACTCCAGGTGTAGTAGCCGGTTTTTCCCGACCAGAATTCTCCCGCAATGGAATCTTCTCCGATCATGGTAGCTTCAAAGAGATAGGCGTGTTCCCCGTCAAAAGTGCTGATAGTAAAACCATTTTTCGTCGTAGCTCCAACCAAAAACCGGTAATCACCGGATGTCTTTAAAAAAGTGCCGGTCACCAAACTTCCCGATCTTGTAAACTCACCCACTGCGGGCGTGGTCTTTTCGTCGGAATAGATCTTCACCTCCCATCGACCCGATAAATCACCAGCAACCTCCGGGTCGAAAGATGGGAAGCGAATATCCTCGCCCAGTTTCGCTTCAAAAGGCAATTTATAGTCATCGACATAATTTTTTGTCCAGTACCCCTTTAGCTGATCTCCTGCGATGTGGGCGACGATTTTGGTGTCAAAAATATGCATTGGCAGGACGAGCGAGTCAGACCGAATATCAAATTTATCCAGGACAATTTCCTCATCCCCGTTTTGTATAACAAACTCAAATTCGCCCTCCTCACTTTGCCGTGATATCAAATCAAATGGCAACTCCTTTCCCTGTGTCGTAATCGATGCCCTCCAATGACCCAATGGTATCGATACTGTATTTTCAGATGACTCTTTTTTTGAAGTGCAGGCCGCAATTCCCAGGTAAATTATATACATCAAAAGGTGTTTCTTCATAAATATTGGTATCGTCTGATTTTTTCTCCCACTTTCTACCACCGGCTAAATAAACTATTAATCCACCATTAAAAGAAATAAAGGGCTTTTTGTTTCATGTATTGGCACATTTTAATTGTCGCCGCAATTTCATTGTGTGAAAATATTCCAGATAAATAATAAAAAATGGAAAAAAGTGTTAGAAAGTGGGTGGAAGTGGTTGAAATTGTTTATTTTGTCAATATATTTGCCAAATCAGTAAAGTAGTATTCCATACAGCATGTCATTATTTACAGGAGAATATGAGTGTAAACTAGATGCCAAAGGGCGATTGGTACTCCCGGCCAAGATCAAGGCCAGGTTGCCGGAGTCTTCTGGTAATCAAGTGGTTATCATGCAGGGAATGGAGCCGTGTCTTGTGCTTTATTCGGTAGTGGAATACAAAAAAATATACTCCCGTATTGCATCACTTAATGAATTCAATCCTGAATTCAGGCAGTTGCAGAGAAATTTTTTCAGAAGGGTAGCAGAGATCGATCTCGATAGTGCAGGACGTTTATTGGTGCCCAAACCAATGATCAAGTACGCTAATCTCGAAAAGGAGATTGTGCTGGTAGGAATGGGTAACCGTGTGGAGATTTGGAATACGGGTCAATATGAAGACTTTCTGATTGAAGACAGTAATAAGTTCTCTGAATTGGCGCAAAAGCACCTAAACGAATAAAGTGGTCATGGCCACCTACCATCGTCCTGTATTGTTAGATGAATCGATTGAGGCTTTAAATATTAAGCCGGATGGGGTCTACGTCGATCTGACGTTTGGCGGTGGCGGGCATTCGATGGCCATCCTTGAAAGACTGAAAGAAGGCAAGCTGATCGTTTTTGACCAGGATCCTGATGCAGAGCAAAATGCCGCCAGGTTTTCCAGTAAATCATTTCAGTTTGTTAAAGCCAACTTCAGGTATTTTGCGAAATATCTGAAGATGCTGAAAATAAACAAGGTGGATGGGATCCTGGCAGACCTGGGTGTTTCATCCCACCAGATCAACGAAGCTGAGAGAGGCTTCTCCACCCGTTTTGATGCGGAGCTGGATATGCGAATGAACCAGAAGGGTTCATTGAATGCGCGAAAAGTAATCAACACCTACAGCGCCGAAGAGCTGCAAAGGATATTCGGAATGTACGGCGAGATCAAAAATGCCAGGACACTTGCTGAAGCCATAGTTGGCTTCCGGGAAATGACACCGATAAAAAAAGTGAGTGAGCTGAAATCCATCCTTGAGAAATATGCCCCAAGGAGGAAGGAGAACAAATATTTCGCGCAGGTATTTCAGGCATTGAGAATCGAGGTGAATGACGAGCTGGAAGCTCTGAAAGAGATGTTGGAAACATCGGTCGAGGCGCTAAATCAGGGCGGGAGGTTAGCGGTGATTTCCTACCACAGTCTTGAAGACCGGTTGGTGAAGCACTTTTTCCAGAAGGGTAAGTTTTCAGGCGAGGTAGAAAAGGATTTTTATGGCAATCAGATAAAGCCATTAGACCAGGTGAACAGAAAGCCGATTCTTCCGACTGACAAAGAAATTGAAGAGAATAGCCGGGCGCGTAGCGCCAAATTAAGGATAGCAGAAAAATCATAGTACAATGAGTGAGAATACTTACAGGATCAAAGAAGGCAAGGTGAGAAGCAAAGGCTTCTTTTCGGCGCTGGAGGGCCTGCGGGTATCCACATTGTTTAATGATGGGGTTCCGTCAAAGTACATTCCACATGTGATCTATCTGACAATCGCGGGGATTTTCTACATAGGAAATACCCATTTCGCAGAAAAGACCATCAGGGACATCGAAAAACTGGAAACGGAAGTGGAAGAATTAAGGGCCGATTATACCAGCCTGAAAGCCGATTACATGTTTTCTGGCAAACAATCGGAAGTAGCGAAGGACGTTGAAAAAATAGGACTAAAAGAAAGTAAAACACCGCCAAATAAGATAATAGTAGAGTGAACATAAGGAAGTCCATCATATTTAAAGTACGCATTGTATTCATCGTCATCTGTCTGGTGGCGACGGTGGTAGTGGTGCGTATCGGTGAGCTTCAATTTGTTCAGGGTGAGAAATGGACGAAAATGGCCGATGAGATTGGTTTGAAATACCAGAAAGTTGCCGCCACCCGGGGCAATATTTATTCGGACAATTTGAGCTTGCTCGCTACCTCTCTTCCTCTATATCGATTAGCATTTGATCCCTCGGTAGCTTCGGAAACACTTTTCAACAGCAAGGTTGATTCTCTTGCCAGGAATTTGTCGAAGTTTTTTGGCGACTATAGCAAGGATTACTATAAGCGTAAATTAATTGATGCCCGAAAGACCAACAAGCAGTATATCATTCTGAATCGACAATTGATCGATTACCAGGATAAAAAAGTTATGGCAGGTTGGCCCCTTTTCCGGGAGGGTCAGTTGAAAGGTGGAGTACTATTTGAAAAAACCAATCGTAGAATACGACCATTCTCTTACCTGGGATATCGTACCGTTGGCTTTGTGAATGAAAATAACAATGGCGCAGGCCTGGAATATAGTTTCAATGATGAACTGGCGGGCACGGATGGACAAGTATTAAAAAGAAAGGTAGCAGGCGGAAGTTGGAGGCCGGTTTATGATGGCACGGAAATCCGACCAAAAGACGGCCTGGACATTGTGACTACGCTGGATGTTAATTTACAGGATGTGGCCGAGTCAGCCCTGTTAAAAGCTTTAAAGAGCCACAAAGCCGAATATGGTACTGTCGTGGTAATGGAAGTGCAAACGGGAGAGATCAAGGCTATTTCAAACTTAAAGGCCAATTCCGACTATACAAGCTACCGCGAAGTTTATAATTATGCTGTTCAGGGGCTTCACGATCCGGGTTCTACTTTCAAGCTGGCCTCTATGATCGCACTCCTGGAAGATACTAAACTGAAACTTACCGATTCCATAGATACCGGTGATGGGGTGTATAAATTCTACGATCAGGAGATGAGGGACCACAAGCCCGGAGGCTACGGAAAGATATCGGTCAGGGAAGCATTTGAATTGTCATCCAATATTGCCATTTCAAAAATGGTATACAATAATTTCGGCAGCAAGCCGGAGCGATTTATAGAATACCTGAAAGACATGCGCCTGGATCAGCCCCTGGGTTTTCAATTGGTTGGGGAAGGGTTGCCAAGAATAAAAGGCCCTTCAGATCCGTCGTGGAGTGGGATTTCGCTACCATGGATGTCGATTGGTTACGAGGTGGAATTAACACCACTACAGGTGCTGGCATTTTTCAATGCGGTTGCCAATGACGGCACATTGATTCAGCCGATTCTGGTAAAGCAAATTCGCAGGGCCGACAAAGAAATTGAGAATTTTGAGGGCGAAATTTTGAAAAGAAGTATTTGTTCCAATAAGACCTTAAAAGAGGTAAGGTCATTACTCGAAGGAGTGGTTGAGAATGGTACAGCAAGCAATATCAAAGATTCACCTTTTAAAATAGCAGGAAAAACTGGTACTGCCCAGGTGATCAGGAATGGTCGCTACACACGGAAATATTACACTTCTTTTGCCGGATATTTTCCTGCGGACAAGCCAATGTATAGCTGCATCGTGGTGATCAATGAACCAAAAGGTGTATTCCAATATGGAGCCAGCGTGGCAGCGCCGGTATTCCAGGAAATCGCTAATATGATTTATGCACAAAATATCGATGTACATGAGCCATATCAATTCGCACAGGCAGAGCCAGGTGTATTTCCAGTGATTAAAGGCGGCAAACAAGACGAGCTGGCATTGATCTGCAAGCAATTGAAAATTCAAAACAATACAACGACCGAAGACGAATGGGTGAGAACCCAGGTTAAAGATAATGCTGTGTTATGGACTACTAATGGAATAGCTCCCGGGGTTGTACCTAACGTGTTAGGAATGACCCTTCGGGACGCTATTTTCATTTTAGAAAACCAGGGACTCACAGTCGAATACAGAGGTGCCGGAAGGGTAAGTGACCAATCCCAATTGCCGGGAAGACAAGCAATAAAAGGATCTAAAATAGTACTGACGCTCAGTTAATGGCCTTATTAAAAGACATATTGTACAAGGTTTCTCTTACCGTCACTTCCGGTGATATGAGCATTTCGATTAATGAGGTGCAATTCGACTCCCGGCAGGTGAAGGTGGGCGATATGTTTGTGGCCGTTCGGGGAGTAAACTCAGATGGACATGCCTTTATTGATAAAGCAGTTGAGCAGGGAGCGAGTGTAATTGTAGCGGAAGAGTGGGAAGGTTTTAAAAACTCTGATGTTACCTACGTGCAGGTAAAAGACAGTGCTCAGGCACTCGGGGTAATTTGCTCCAATTATTATGGGAATCCTTCCTCCAAGCTCAAGCTGGTGGGTGTGACGGGTACCAATGGTAAAACCACTATTGTTACCTTGCTATACCAGCTATATAGAAAATTAGGCTACCAGGTAGGGCTTTTAAGTACCGTTGAAAATCGAATAGATGAAGAAATAATCGTTTCTACACACACAACAGGAGACGCAAAACAGCTGAACAAGCTGCTGGCGCAAATGGTGGTAAGGGGATGCACCCATTGTTTTATGGAAGCATCTTCCCATGCCATCCATCAGCGGCGGATAGCTGGACTAACATTTGAGGGGGCCATTTTTTCGAATGTTACACACGACCACTTAGACTATCACAAATCTTTTGATGAGTACATCAAGGCGAAAAAGAGGTTTTTTGACGACTTGCTGGCCCCCTCTTTTTCTTTGATCAACGCAGATGACAAGCGGGGCAGGGTGATGCAACAAAATACCAGGTCGAGAAAATTTTCCTATGGTATTAAGAGCATGGCAGAGTTTAAGGCCAAGGTGCTTTCCAATACCTTCCAGGGCCTGGAGATGGAAATTAATAACAAGTCGGTCTGGTTTGGGTTGGTGGGTGAGTTTAATGCCTATAACCTACTGGCGGTTATTGGGACGGCCATTTTGCTGGGCGATAACGAGGAGGAAGTGCTTATGCAGCTTTCAACGGTGAAGCCTGCGGAAGGAAGGTTTGAAACAGTCGAAAATAAAGCAGGGATCATAGCTATCGTGGACTATGCCCACACGCCTGATGCATTGGAAAATGTGATGAAGACCATTCAGGAGATCAGGACGAGGAACGAGAAATTTATTACCGTTTTCGGATGCGGTGGAAACAGGGACAAAGAGAAACGCCCGAAGATGGGTGAAATAGCCTGTAAATACAGTGACAAAGTGATTATCACTTCTGATAATCCAAGGGACGAGGACCCAGACCAGATTATAAAAGAAATCGAGGCTGGAATAAGTCCTTCTAATTATAAAAAAACATTGGTGGTGGCAGATCGGAAGGAAGCCATCAAAACAGCGGTATCATTGGCTGAGGGAGACGATATTATCCTGGTGGCCGGAAAGGGACATGAAAAGTACCAGGAAGTAAAAGGGATCCGCTATGAATTTGACGATAAAAAGGTGCTTAAAGAAATGATCAGTTTGATTTTTAATGGTAAAGAAAACGAATAATGCTTTATTATTTATTTGATTTTTTGGATACAGAGTATGATATGATCGGCGCAGGAGTGTTTCAGTACATTTCCTTCCGTGCCGGCATGGCTGCTATCATTTCGCTGATCATTACCATTACTTTCGGCAAGTCGCTGATCAGGTTCCTGCAAAAAAAGCAGGTGGGCGAGAGTATTCGCGACCTCGGTCTTCAGGGTCAGATGGAAAAGCAGGGAACACCCACTATGGGCGGGTTGATCATTATTTCAGCGATCCTGATTCCCACATTTTTGTTTGCACGACTGGAAAATATTTACATCGCCCTGATGATCATGTCTACCCTCTGGATGGGTTGCATTGGTTTTTTAGATGACTATATAAAAGTATTCAGGAAAAATAAAGAAGGGTTGAGGGGTAAGTTTAAATTAATGGGTCAGCTAGGGTTAGGCTTGATCGTGGGATTGACGTTATTCTTCCACACAGACGTCGTCGTACGTGAATTCGATCCCGGTCAGACGATTACGCTTGGCGTAGATATCTCGGAGTTATCTTACGAGGATGTAAAATCCACAAAAACAACCATCCCGTTTGTAAAAGACAATGAGCTAGACTACGCCAGGCTTTTTTCTTTCCTCGGTCTGGAGGGGGAAGTCAGCACACTTATTATATATGTGTTGATTGTGATCCTGGTGGTCATGTCTATTTCAAACGGGGCGAATATCACAGATGGAATTGACGGACTGGCAGCTGGATCTTCCGCCATTATCGGTTTGGCGCTGGCGATTTTTGCCTACCTGTCGGGTAACGTGATATTCTCCGATTATCTGAACATCATGTACATCCCGATGACCGGTGAGTTGGTGGTCTTTTGTGCGGCATTTGTCGGTGCTTGTGTCGGGTTTTTGTGGTACAATACCTATCCGGCCCAGGTGTTCATGGGCGATACAGGAAGCCTGTCACTTGGGGCGATCATAGGTGTATTGGCGCTTATTGTGCGAAAGGAAATTCTACTACCGGTTTTGTGCGGGATATTCCTGATTGAAAATTTATCGGTCATAATCCAGGTGTCTTATTTTAAATACACCAGGAAGAAATATGGTGAAGGACGAAGGATATTCCTTATGTCCCCATTGCACCACCACTATCAGAAGAAACATATTCACGAAGCTAAAATTGTTACCAGGTTTTGGATCGTCGGCATTTTGCTGGCCATCATGACCCTGGCGACATTAAAATTGAGATAATTGATGAGTAAAAGGGTCGTCATATTAGGAGCTGGAGAGAGCGGAGCAGGAGCGGCCTTGCTGGCACAAAAGCAAGGGTATGACGTCTTTGTCTCTGACATCGGTGCGATTGATCCTATTTATAAAGATCAATTGTCGACACACAATATTTCTTTTGAAGAAAAGAATCATAGTGAAGAGCAAATTTTAAATGCCGACGAAATTATTAAAAGCCCCGGGATTCCGGATAATGCACCTCTTGTGGTCAAGGCTTTTGAAAAGAACATACCGGTAATTTCTGAAATCGAATTTGCGGCACGGTTTACAGATGCCAAATTATTGGCCATTACCGGGACAAACGGCAAAACCACTACAACCTTATTAACCTACCACATTTTAAAGGAATGTGGCCTAAACGTTGGTTTAGCCGGAAATGTAGGCTTCAGCTTTGCTAAACAGGTTTATGAAAACAGTTTTGAATTCTACGTGCTGGAAATAAGCAGTTTCCAGCTTGATGGTATGTTTAATACACACCTGGAAGCTGGTGTGCTATTAAACATAACCATCGATCATTTAAACCGCTACGGATACAGCTTTGAAAAATATGCCGCTTCTAAAATGGGAATCGGGAGGTTGTTGGATAAAAACAGTCGCTTTATTTTCAATAGGGATGATCTAAATGTTGTCAATAATCTCCAATTGATTCAGACAGATACCTCTATGTGTGCGGTTTCCCTGGAGAATAAAGAGGCTTCTGCTTTTTTAAGCGGAAATGAGTTGGTGTTTGATCAGGCTAAGATCCATGTGGAAAACCTGCCACTAAAAGGTCCTCATAATTATCTCAATATCATGTGTGCTGTCGAAGCAGCCAGATCGGTTGGATTATCCTACGAGCACATATTCGAAGCATTAAAGACTTTTAAAAATGCCCCGCACCGACTGGAGTTTGTGGCGGAAGTGAATGGGGTGAAATATTTCAATGACTCTAAAGCAACCAATGTAGATGCTGTCAAATATGCCTTGCAGAGTTTCGGGGAACCAATTGTGCTCATACTTGGCGGTGTGGACAAAGGCAATAAATACGAAGACATTGAAACACTGGTAACAAAAGGTGTGAAAGCCATTGTGGCGATGGGAACTGACAATAAGAAAATCATGGATTTCTTTAAAACGAAGGTTTCCAAAATAGTGGATACGCACTCACTGGATGCGGCGATTGCCGCCAGTAAGAAATTGGCTGGGCCCGGAGATGTAGTGTTGCTGTCCCCTGCCTGCGCAAGTTTTGACCTGTTCAATAATTATGAGGATCGGGGTGATCAGTTCAAAGCTGCCGTTAAGCGGCTTTCCGGAGAAAAGGACAAAAATAAAATGCTGGTACTATGATAAAGGCGTGGATTGACCGGAATTTAAAAGGAGACCCCATCATTTGGGGGATTGTGGTGGCACTGTCTGTCATTAGCATTCTGCTGGTGTACAGCGCTACCGGCACCCTGGCATATAAATACAGGGAAGGAAATACCGAGCACTACCTGTTCCGGCATGGCATGCTGATCATCCTGAGTTTGTTTGCAATGTGGGGTGCGCATAAGATCGACTACCGCTACTATTCGAGGCTTTCCAGGTTTGCATTGTGGTTGTCTGTGCCGCTGCTGATTTTTGCCTGGCAATTCGGTACCAACCTGAACGATGCCAATCGGTGGATTACCATTCCATTGATCAACAAAACTTTTCAGCCATCTGATTTGGCACAATTGGCTTTGATCGCCCATTTGGCGGCGATGCTGTCCAAAAAGCAGTTGAGCATTGACGATTTTAAAGAAACATTAATCCCCATGTTGATGTGGGTAGGAGTAATATGTGGCCTGATAGCCATGACCAATATGTCCACGGCCGCCTTATTGTTTTTCACCTGCATGGTAATTTTCTTTATTGGAAGGGTTCCAATGAAATACCTGGCCATGCTCGTGCTTGTTGGGGCGCTGGCCGGAGTGGTGGCCTTCTCTATCGGACAGAGGGGAGCAACGGTGGTGAGCAGGGTTCAGGACTTTATCAGTCCAAACGAAATACCCTACCAGGCGCAACAGTCGTTCATCGCTATAGCAAAAGGTGGGATGTTTGGCTCCGGTCCTGGTCAAAGCGAAACAAAAGACTTTTTACCGCACCCATATTCGGATTTTATTTATTCCATTCTTATCGAAGAGTATGGAATGATCGGCGGGATTGTGGTCATCCTTCTGTACCTGTCGCTCTTGTACCGGGGGATGAAAACTGCCACTTATGCCAATAAGGCCTTCGGCGGACTGCTGTCTGCCGGGCTAAGTATTGCCCTGGTCATGCAGGCGATGATTCACATTTGCGTGTCGGTGGGATTGTTGCCCATCACAGGTTTGACATTGCCGCTTGTAAGTATGGGGGGGACGTCATTGTTGTTTACCGGCCTTTCGCTTGGAATTATTCTGAGTGTGAGCCGGGGTGAAATAGAAGAATTTGGGGTGGCAACAGGAAAAGGAAATCAATTTAAAAAAGTAGCAAACGCAGCTTAGTTGGAACAGAAAAAAACATATCGGGTGATCATTAGCGGTGGAGGTACCGGAGGGCATATCTTTCCGGCGGTCGCTATTGCCAATGAGCTGAAAGCTACCCTGCCGGGTGCGGAGATATTGTTTGTGGGGGCACTCGGTAAAATGGAGATGACCAGGGTGCCTGAAGCTGGCTACAAAATCATTGGTTTACCGATTGCCGGATTACAACGAAAGCTGACATTGAAAAACCTGGCTTTTCCTTTCAAAGTGCTTAATAGCTTGATGAAAGCCAGAAAAATTGTGAGCGATTTCAAACCTGATATCGCGATAGGAGTGGGAGGCTACGCCAGCGGACCTTTGCTGCGAGCTGCGAGTGGGATGAAAATCCCCTGTCTTATTCAGGAACAAAATTCTTACGCCGGATTGACCAACAAATGGCTCAGCAAAAAAGTCAAAACGATTTGCGTGGCTTACGAAAAGATGGATCGCTATTTCCCGGCCGAAAAAATAGTAATAACAGGAAATCCCGTGAGAAAGGACGTGGTAGAGATCGCTGGAAAGAAAGAGACTGCGCTGAAGAAATTCGACCTGATAGATTCAAAAAAGACACTTTTTGCCATGGGGGGAAGCCTGGGTGCCAGGAATGTAAATGAAAGCCTGCTAAACGGATTGCAGGAGTTGATCGATGCCGATGTGCAAGTGATCTGGCAGGTGGGCAGGTTTTACATCGAGGATATTAAAAAGCGCATTGAAGGCTTTGATTTGAGCAACATCCGTGTGTTTGAGTTTATGAAGGAGATGGACCTGGCGTACGCCGCAGCAGATGTTGTGGTTTCCAGGGCAGGGGCATTGTCGATTTCAGAGCTATGCCTGGTGAAAAAGCCTGTCATTTTCGTGCCATCATCCAATGTTGCCGAAGATCATCAGACAAAAAATGCCATGGCCTTAGTAGAAAAAAATGCGGCGCTGATCGTACCGGATGCAGAAGCTCCTCAGCGGCTGGTGAAGGAAGCATTGAGTTTGATAACTGACAATGACCGCTGTGAAAAGCTGTCTGACAATATTGGAAAGATGGGAAAGCCAAATGCGACCTTAGATATTGTAAATGAGATAAAGAAATTGATCGATTGAGATTAGATAACTACCATATCGTCTATTTTCTGGGGATCGGAGGGATCGGGATGAGTGCTATTGCCCGGTGGCTTCACCGTGAGGGGAAATTGGTGTCGGGGTATGACAAGACGCCCACGCCTCTCACCGATGCATTGTCCAGGGAAGGGATCAAAGTTCATTTTAAAGATGATGTGGAAGCCATTCCTGAGGAGGTGAGGGAAAATATAGATAAAGTGCTCGTAGTTTATACGCCCGCTATTCCGAAAGACAATATAGAATTTAATTATTTGAAGTGGGCAGGTTATACCATTAAAAAGCGATCAGAAGTATTAGGCCTGATCACAGCGGAGCAATTCACTGTTGCTGTGGCCGGTACCCATGGTAAAACCACTACATCGTCCATGATCGCGCACATTCTTCATGAGGCACAAATGGGCAGCGTGGGCTTCCTCGGAGGGGTGTTGCAGAACTACGAAAGTAACCTTGTGATTACGGAAGGGTACCAACACCAGGTGAAGGTGGTGGTCGAAGCGGATGAATTTGACCGGTCTTTTCTTACACTCAATCCGGATATCGCAGTGGTGACTTCTGCCGATGCGGATCACCTGGATATTTATGGTTCACATGACCAACTAGTACAGTCGTTCGGTGATTTTATTGCCAAACTGAAAGCAGGTGGCAAGCTGTTTATCAATGAAAAGATATCACAATCATTTTTAATCCCTGAAACAGTTACACGGTTTACATATTCATTAGACAAGGGAGACTTTTTTGCCGATAGTGTTGCGGCAGCGTCGGGGTGTTTCACCTTTAATTACATGTCAGCAAATTATTCAATTGAAGGCTTACAACTGAAAGTTCCCGGTTATCATAATGTCGAAAATGCCATTGCAGCCATTTCGGTCTCCCTTTCTTTAGGAATTGATGTGGAGGTTATTAAAAAAGCTATTTCTTCTTACAGGGGTGTGAAACGCAGGTTTGAGTATCACATTCAGGAGAATGACCTGGTGTACATTGACGACTATGCCCACCATCCTACCGAGATTAACGCCCTGCTTGACTCTGTCAAAGCGCTCTACCCAGACAAGAAGATCACGGTCATATTTCAGCCACACTTGTTTACAAGGACGAGAGATTTTGCCGAAGGCTTTGCCCAAAGTCTGTCAAAAGCAGATCAACTGGTAATGATGCATATCTATCCCGCGAGGGAATTGCCAATAGAAGGTGTGAGTTCAGAAATGATCCTCAAAAATGTGGATTGTGAAGACAAGCAACTGGTGGAGGACGATCAATTGCTGGATTGGGTGAAAAAGGAGGAAGTTGAGGTGCTGCTCACAGTGGGTGCCGGAGATATTGACCGGTTTATATTGCCTATTAAACAACTGTTGTCGGAAAGGAGGGATCATGCGAAAGCTTAGAATAAATAATAAGGTCTGGGCAGTGGTGATTGGTCTTGCGACAGTGTCGCTCATTGGATTTGTAGAAAAGAAACATTCAGATACGGTTTGTCTGGCGATCAATATTTCGATAGACAGTCAACCGGGCCATTATTTCATTGATGACCAGGATGTGCTGAAGATTATCACAAACGAAGGAGATGATATCCTGGTAGGCGAGTATCTATCGGAAATTAATTTAAAGGAGCTGGAGAAAAGGCTAAAGACGCATGCATTTGTACGCAATGCCGAAGTGCATACTGATCTGCGGGGCAACCTCAATGTGAATGTGTATCAGACAAGGCCGATTGCCAGGATCACTCATTCCGGTTATAACGACAAGTATGTCAATGATATGGGAGATATCATCCCCACATCCAGAAAATATACGGCCAGGGTGTTGCTGATCAGTGGCCACGTGACTAAAAATGTCCCTGGGGAAAATATGCTGGAAAGTGAGTATGGGGTGAAGCTGATCGAAATGATATCATTCATCAATAATGACAAATTCTGGAGGTCGATGATCACCCAGCTTGATATTGATGAAATGGGAAATATTTTTATGTATCCTCAGGTTGGCAAGCAGGTCATTGAGTTTGGCCAGCCAGAGGAAATAGAAGAAAAGTTTAAAAAAGCCTTCTTGTTGTATGACAAAATTTTACCCTCCAAGGGGTGGAATACTTACGAGAGAGCCAGTGTAAAATTTAAGAATCAAATTGTGTGTGAATAACTAACTCATCATGGAAAAAGATAAAATAGTCGTCGGTTTAGACATTGGTACCACCAAAATTTGCGCGATCGTAGGTCGCCAGAACGAATATGGTAAACTAGAAGTATTAGGGATGGGTAAAGCAGTCTCAGATGGGGTTGTACGAGGAATTGTCACCAACATCGATAAGACCATCTTTGCCATAGAAAAGGCTGTAAAGGAGGCGGAAGACACCTCGGGTATTAACATCCGGGTGGTGAATGTGGGCATTGCCGGCCAGCATATCCGGAGCTCCATCGAGCACGGAAGTATCATTAGAAACAATGATGACAATGAGATCACCATTGAGGATGTAAATCGCCTGATGAATGATATGTACAAGATTGTCATTCCCCCGGGAAGTGAGATCATCCACGTGATGCCGCAGGACTACTATGTGGATTATGAGGATGGAATAAAGGATCCGGTGGGTATGTCAGGAGTGAGGCTGGAAGCTGATTTCCATATCATTACGGCACAAACCAACGCGATTAACAACATTAATAAATGTATAAAAAGGGCAGGCCTGGAGATAGAGCACATGGTGCTGGAACCCCTGGCATCCAGCTTAAGCGTATTGAGTGATGAAGAAAAAGAAGCCGGTGTTTGCCTGGTGGATATCGGAGGTGGTACTACCGATATTGCCATTTTCCATGAGAATATTATACGACATACGGCTGTCATTCCTTTCGGTGGAAATATCATTACCCAGGACATCAAGCAAGGTTGCCTGGTAATGCAGCACCAGGCCGAATTGTTGAAAACAAAATTCGGCCGCGCCATAGCAGAGGAAGCTTCACCCAATGAGATTGTCTCTATTCCGGGACTCCGTAACCGGCCTCCGAAAGAGATCTCATTGAAAAACCTTGCCCATATTATTGAAGCAAGGATGCAGGAGATCATTGAGATTGTTCATTCGGAAATTATCACGTCAGGTTATGAAAACAAACTCGCCGGTGGCATTGTGATCACGGGCGGTGGAGCTCAACTACAAAACATAAAGCAGTTGTTTGAGTATATGACCGGAATGGATGCAAGGGTAGGGTATCCAAATGAGCATCTTGGTAAGAGCAAGATCGAAACGGTGAAGAGTCCGATGTTTGCCACCACAGTAGGATTGGTGCTTTGCGGATTCCGTTCGCTGGACGAAAGGGAAAACCGCTACAACGCAGCAAAAGTGAGCGGTATTTACAATCACAAAGGAGAGCGCAAGGACAAAGGAAAAGATATTTTCCGGCGCATCATCGACAAGACAAAAGGATTATTAATAGATGATATAGATGGTAGAGAGGATTACTAACATTTAAAATTAGAAGTCATGACTGAAAATGCATACAAATTTGAAATTCCGCCTCACCATAAATCGATCATAAAGGTTATTGGTGTAGGTGGTGGTGGTGGCAACGCCGTCAATCATATGTACAACCAGGGCATCCAGGATGTGGAGTTTTTTGTTTGTAATACTGACTCACAGGCATTGCAGGCTAGCCCCATCCCAAACAAGCTCCAGATAGGCACTCACCTTACGGCAGGTCTGGGCGCCGGGGCAAACCCTGAAAAAGGAAGAGACGCTGCTCTGGAGAGCAAAGAAGAAATACGAGAATTGCTGAGCGATGGCACTAAAATGGTGTTTATTACTGCTGGTATGGGGGGCGGAACCGGTACCGGCGCAGCACCCGTAATTGCAAAAGTAGCAAAGGAGCTGGATATTCTGACCGTCGGGATTGTGACCGCGCCATTCTCCTTTGAAGGAAGAAAAAAGACTTTATTGGCAAGCGAAGGCATTGCAGCTTTAAAAGCTTCATGTGATACGGTTATTGTTATATTAAACGACAAGCTTCGCGAGGTGTATGGCAATTTACCCATTCGCGAAGCTTTTGGTCAGGCCGATAATGTATTGACCACAGCCGCTAAGGGTATTGCCGAGATCATCACTGTTCCGGGCTATGTGAACGTGGACTTTGAAGACGTTAAAACTGTTATGAAGAATTCCGGAACGGCTGTGATGGGTTCGGCACAGACAGAAGGTGACAACCGGGCAAAACGTGCCGCAGAGAGCGCTATTTCCTCGCCATTGCTCGATGAGAGGAATATTCACGGTTCGGAAAAAATACTTCTCAGCATTATATCCGGGGAGCAGGCAGAACTTCAGATGGACGAACTGGCCGAGATTACCGACTACATCCAGGAGGTGGCCGGAGATGAGGCTGAAGTGATATTCGGCCACGGTATTGATCCTAATTTGGGTGAAAGCATTCGCGTGACGGTGATTTCTACCGGCTTTGAGCATAAAAACCTGGAAAGAACGGTGGAGACTAAAAGTTCGCATAAAGTATACGACCTTGATTCTGCCCGTCAGATCACCTTGTTTGAAAACGGAAAAGCGCAAAAAGAAGAAATCCCTCCTCAGCCGGAAAACGAGGCTGCTCGCGAGGTGCCGGAAAAGGCCCCTGAAAAAGAGAGGGAGCAGGAGATACCTTTGATGGAGCGGAGTTATCTTTTTGAACGACCGGTTGCCAAGGAGGAGCCGATAAGGAGAGAGAACAAACAGGAATTAAGCGAGCATTCGGTCAACGCTGAAAAGCAATTTGAATTTATCAGCCGACTGGAAGCTGAGCAAAAGGAGCTTTTTAGCGAGCCTCAAAACAATATTGACAGCAAAAAGGAGGAGCTGCTTAAGAAGGCGAAAGAGCGAATAGAGCAATACAAAGGACTAAAAAATAATCCGCACAAGTCAGAGGATGAATACAAGGAAAAATGGGATACACCGGCTTACGTGCGTAGGAAGATCAACCTACAGGATGTGCCTCATTCTTCAGATCGTAACATTTCACGCTTTAATCTGAATGACGACAACATGATCCTGGGGAACAATAAATTCCTGCACGATAATGTAGATTAATTTCTGAAATGATGAAGGTCTAAATGAAATTGAGAATTGGGTTATTTGTAATTAATTCAATTCTCAATTCCCTTTTTTCATCTTTCCGACTCCGGTCTTCGGTCATCCGTCATCTGACATCGGTCACCCGACTTTTCACTCGCCGAAGCTTTTGCGTAGGTGAGCCAGCTTCCGTCATCGATCACCGGTCATCCTTCTTCTAACTTCTGTCTTCGGTCTTCCGACTTCGGACATCCGACACCGGTCTTCCGACTCTAGTCAAAACTCAACCAACATCTTCGCCTGTTTTTTCAAACGGCTCAGATGGCTTTTATCCACGATTTTATTTTCCGTCATGAGGCCTTCTATCTGGGGAAATTTGACCTTGTATGCGAGGACATGCATTTCCAGGTAGTTAAAAATATCTGTCAGATGGCTCAGTGCCAATCCGCCACCCTGGGCACCAGATGATAATCCCACCAGCGCGCACTTTTTGTTGACAAAAACCTGGCGATAGGGCAGGCCATCGATAAAGGTTTTGAGCACCCCGGGGAAGGAACCATTGTATTCCGCCACAATGAATACATACTTGTCGGCGGCTTTCATATCTTCAATCACCTTGTTAAAAGCTTCATTTTTGCCCCGGTTTTCATAGAGGGCTGTGGCCATGAAATCGGAGGGGAGATGTTTCAGATCTGTGATATGGGCTTCCTCACCCAGTTCGTGGAAAATTTCCAGGTACTGAAGCGCAATTTTTTTTGAAACGGAATGGTTTCGGTTTGTCCCGACTATTATTCTGATCATGTGGATTTGATTTCTTCCCAGTAAAGTTAAGGACGTAAAAATAGGGAAAGGATTTGGATTGAGGAGAATTGTACTCTAAACACTTTTCAGGCTAGCTTTATAGGTTTTTCCTCCTATTTATTTTAAGGGCACTGTGTTGTGTTGATACGCAGTTGAATTAAATAAAAAGGTAATTGGATCAGAAGCGAGTGGCTTAATCTCCGGTTTTTTTTAAATTTAAAAAATTTGCGGAGTGCGAAAGCGATTATTAATCCAATGGGTATTTATAAGAGTTCTTTTTTTGTATTGCTGCTTAGCATACTATGGTACCAGGGAATGGCTGCCAATGAACTTCCGAGCATGAAGGTGGAATGGTTTTCCGATGAAACCCGGAATATCACTTTGGAAGAGGCTCCTTCGTTGAACTATCAGCCATTGGAAAATGGATTGCTCAAAGTGGGTTATTCCAGAAACATCGAATGGCTGAAAATCACAATAGATAAACCCGATCTATCCTCCCGGGATCTTCTGGTTTGCTTTAGTAAAAATATAACCGATAGTATTACATTTTACTTTTCTGAAAATGGAACGTTGAACAGCTATATTTCAGGACTCCATGTAGCTGATTCAGACAATAAGTTAGATGGATCGGCAATTTATTTTCCCGTAGCCGTTCAAAAGCCTGAAACAGTATTTTTTGCGCGAATAGTTAGTTCTTACAGTAAGCAGATGAGCATTGAGCTCATGGATTATCACGAAAGAGAGCGAATAGAAAGGAATGACGAGCTTGTTAAGGGAATTTACATTGGAGCTCTTTTAATTATTACTTTATACAACATCTTTTTGGGTTTTTCGATACGCGATAAATTATACTATCACTATGCATTAGCCAATGTTAGCACTATGATCTCTATTTTGGCTATCAGAGGGTCGTTGGGCAATATCTTGCCTGATGCTTATGTACAGTATAATCCTATTTTTCAATCCTCAGTTCATGCATTTTGGGCGGTATTATCAGTCAATTTTAGTATTCGACTTCTTAATATCAGGAAGTTCAGTAAGGTGGGTTACTACCTTTTGATAGGCTCATCTGCATTCATGGTGCTCAATATTTTTATCTATAATTTCACTCTTCTGATTCATCCACCAATCATGTATTCATTGTTCCCAATCGGGGCTTTTGTTTACTCATTATGCTCTATTGTTGTCGGAATAATTGCTTTAAAGAAGGGAAGTAGATATGCGCGCTATTACCTTTTAGGGTGGTCAATTTTCTTCTTTGGAGTGATACTTTTAACGCTGTCTTATAGCGGAGTCATTGAAAGAAACCCGTTTACTCTCAATGCCTCGTTAATAGGGTCTGTCCTCGAGGTTTTACTCCTGTCTTTTGCATTGGCAGATCGATACAGGTATCTGCAAGATGAGAGAGATACACTTGAAAGAAATCTCAAACATAAAGAGGGTGATCTGTCAATGGTTATTAATGATAATCGGATGAGGCACCAATTCCGAAAGAACGTTTTGGAGGGAATGGAAGAAATCAATAGGTCTGAAAATTCGGAATTGAGAAGTAAGCTTTCAGGCTTCATCACAGATCTAAAACTCCAGATTGAAACTGAAGAAAAATTCAATTTTATTCAAAACAATATTTCAGCAATCAATTCTGAGTTTGACGCACT
Organism: Cyclobacteriaceae bacterium; assembly: GCA_050305935.1. GTDB lineage: Bacteria > Bacteroidota > Bacteroidia > Cytophagales > Cyclobacteriaceae > CAJXNP01. The sequence continues at coordinate 48,273 of JBNLGG010000020.1, forward strand.
ACTTCAAAACAGGTTTCCGGCTCTCAATGCTTCCGAGCGGGAAATGTGCCAACTCATCAAACTTAATCTTTCCGTCAAGGAAATCGCCCGAATTCGAAAGATGTCTGAAGGGGCTGTGAAGGCTTCCCGCCATCGTATCAGAAGAAAGATGAACCTCGATTCACTGGATGTCCTGCAAAAACTCTGATCAAGTCCTTAGTCGATAACTGGCTCCAGGCTCTAAAAACAAGGATTCTCAACAACCCGTAACTTTTTATAACCCCCCTAGTAACCAAATATAACCTGCTGTTTGCAGCGTTTATGCGCCTGGATTCCTAATCTTGTAAACCCAACCTCACCAAAAAATCAAATGTATCAATTGCTTCCATTTGGATAAGACCCGATGGTTTTTGTTATGCAGGATACTAGTCATTTGATTCCATAACCACTTTACCTGTAGAAAGTAGATTTTAACCAGTAAGTAAAGCTATGACTAAAAACTTTTTTAATCTATTGTTCGCCTTTGCCGGACTCATTTTATCGATTGGGTGGACATCCATTAATGCACAAAGTCTCAACGGCACATATACCATTGGTACTTCAGGAAGTGCAGATTACGTAAGCATTGCTGATGCCGTTGCAGACCTGACAACAGGCAGTATTACAGGTGATGTTTCCTTTACGATAGAAGCGGGCACCTATAACGAAACGGTAGACCTTAGTTCCATTTTGAATGGCGTTTACACCATTTCATTCATTGGTGCGGACAAAGCCACAACAATTATCCATCCTTTAGATAGTATTGTTAGAAGCAAGTCAGGAATCTTGATTGAAAGCATGAATCATGTGACCTTCAAAGATTTCACATTGGTTATGGATGATATTTCTGATACGGAGGTAGCGTATGGGTCCCTTGAAACCAAAGGAATTTCGATTGAAAATTCCGCTTACGTTCATATAGAAAATGTTGATTTTTCTCTTTCTGTATACGGAGGAGTAGATGGCACTGAATTGATTGGCAGTAGCATTGCCATGAACGATGTTCAAAATGTTTCGGTGGATTCATGCTCCTTCAGTGGTGCCATCAAGCATATCTGGATGGATGATTTTGTTGATGTGGAAGTCACCAATAATACATTTGAGCGGGGGTATGATTTCGTTTCTGCCGAGATGTCAGAAGGTGTTATTTGTAATGGTCTTCTTATTGAAAATAATGACTTTGATACGCCTTCCTATAAACATTCCATTAATGTTGAAGGTGTTTGGGGAGTTGATTCGGTTGAAAATGTAGAGATTTTATCGAATAAAATTAACTATACCTCAACTACCGCTTACAGCTTAGCGATTCATGTCAACTATGTCAGTGGCGTCACCATTGCGGATAACATCATCACCGATGGGCGCGATGGGATAGATCTGCGCTATGCTGATGGCGCAACCCTGGAAAGAAATGAGGTTTATGTCTATGAGTTTCCTTTACATATTCAAGACACCAAATCACCACTTGTTAGAAATAACATTTTAAAGTCTTCTAGGAATACAGCATCCCATATATGGGACTGTATTGATTTCAGCCTTCTGAATAATACATTGGTAGGAAATAGTACCGCGTATGTTGGAACTGTAGGGCGTGCTTTAGACTTTAATGGCAATTCAGGAACAGCTACCATTGTTAACAACATCGTTTCAAGCAATTATTTCGATGATTATAATCTTATGATGACAGGTTGTAATTGGGATGAATTAGTGATGGATAATAACGTGTTTTCTGCCACACCAACTACACCAATTTTTGTTGCCGGAGCTGTTTATTTAAAGGGCGTTACACTTCCAGTAGGAGATTATGATTTAAGTGGCTGGCAAGCGCTTACCGCTACAGATGCTAATTCACAGGTTTTTAACCCTGAGTTTGTGTCGGATACAGACCTGCGCATTCAAAATGCTACTGACTATCGTTTCGGTCAGGTGCTGACGGATGTAACGGATGATATAGATGGGCAATTGCGCTTAGATATTGGTATAGACGTAGGAGCTGATCAATATTATTATGCCGCAACTGAGATGTGTGGAGATTTTGTAATTGGATCTTCTGCCTCTGCAGATTTTGCTACTATAAATGAGGCCATCGCTAACCTAAAAGTAGTGGACATTACCTGTGATGTTACATTCAATATAGAAGCAGGTACGTATAATGAAACCATTGATTTTAGTGGCGTGCTTAATGATAGTTATACCCTATCTTTTGTCGGTGAAGACAAAGCTACCACTATTATTCATCCCTTGGATAGTATTGCAAGCAGCAAATCAGGAATTTCAATTGATGGTATTAACAACATTGTTTTTAGGAACCTCACGTTGGAAATGGACGACATTTCTGACACCAAGGTTGATTACCTGTCTGATGAAACCAGAGGGTTCTCGGTTATAGAATGCACGAATCTTACACTTGACAACATATCATTCACTTCCTCTGGATTGTTGATGACCGATGGGAAAGAATTCATTGCCAGTGCAATATCAATATGGGATTCGCAAAATGTACTGATCGATTCCTGTTCATTTAGTGGTGCCAGCATCCCTATTTGGCTAGATAATTTTGATGGCGTGGAAATTACTAACAGTGAATTTAATCAATCCTATTACCACATAAGAAATATCCAATCCACAGGCTCCATCGGAAATGACCTGTTGATTGAAGGAAATCAATTTCATGACACGTATTTCCGTTCTGTGAATTTAGAGGGTGATGCCACTTCAGAATCGACCTATACCACGAATGTTTCGATACAAAATAATGTGATCAACTACGAGACTCCAACCAATTACCAGAGATGTATCGATGTTCAAAATTTGAATGAGCCTATTATCTCCGACAATACCATAACTAACTCGAAAAATGGTCTTTATATAACGGATTGTTTGGGGCCGATAGTTGAAAAAAATGAGATCAATGTTCGTGACGTTGCACTTTATATAGCGGGCGCAAGCTCCTCTACGATTAGAAATAACCTGTTGAACTCTGAAGGAGAATTCAATACAGAGAACACGTATTTAGAGTATAATACCGATATGACGTTTGTCAACAATACGGTTAATTCACTGGCAGACAACACGCTCATCCATTTTACCTCGCTGGATGGGGTAGGTAATATTAGCAATAACATATTCTCATCTCCCACCGAGACGTACGGTCTCGTAAGTATCCTCAGTTGTGAGTTTACCTCGTTGACCATGGATCACAACCTGTACGATATGGATCCGGCAATAACCTTTGAAGTAGGAACCATTAACTCAATTGGAGGTGTAGCGCTCGCTATGGGAGATTATGATTTGAGCGAATGGCAAACGCTCTCTTCTATGGATGCTAATTCACAGGCCTTACAACCTACGTTTGTATCCGCTACTGATTTGCGTATTCAAAATGCAACAGACTACCGTTTCGGTCTGGCTTTAGATGGTGTGACAGAGGATATTGATGGAGATGTACGACCAGCAACTGGAATTGACGTTGGTGCGGACCAATACTATGTCATTTCTGATATGTGTGGGGCATACACGGTAGGCACATCAGGTTCTGCCGATTTCACAACCATCACGGAGGCCATTAATACGCTAAAATCAGCTACCATCTCATGTGATGTAACACTTACGTTAGAAGCAGAGACATTTAATGAAACGGTTGACTTTAGCGGCATTGACAATGGTGATTATACGATAACTTTTAAAGGTATAGACAAAGCAACTACGATTATCCATCCTTTGGACAGTATTGAAAGTAGCAAGTCGGGTATGTATATCTCGGGAAATCAAAACCTTATATTGAGAGATTTCACGTTGGAAATGGACGACATTTCTGATACCAAGGTGGCTTATAATGCAAATGAAACGAAAGGAATAGCTGTCACAACATCAAATGATATACAGTTCATCAATCTTTCTCTCACTTCTTCACTCTATGGTGGAACAGGTACTGAGTATGTGGCAAGCAGTTTATCGTTAATTGATGTACAAAACATTAGCATTGATTCCAGTGCATTTAACGGGGCGGCTATGCACGTATGGTTGGAAGAATATAATCAAGTTGACATTACTTCCAATGAGTTTGATCAGGCGTATTTTCATATTTATAACTTGTTTAAAACCGGAGCTACGGCAAGTAGCGACATATTAATAGCTGATAATAATTTCAACGATCCTTATACTGCCATTTATCTTACAGGTGATAATTCTTCAGTGGACAATTATACTTCTGGAGTCATTATTCGGGACAATGCCATTGAGGTTGCAAGTTCCATTAGCGGTCAAATTGCGGTTGAACTTCTGAATCTCGATAGCCCCGTTATTAGTGGCAATACAATTATCGGAGGCTACCATGGACTTAATGATGAAGCCTGTATTAATAGCTTGTATGAGTCCAATGAGATTCGGGTAAGCTATATCGCATTGCAACTATATGAAACCGTCAATCCATTGGTCAAAAATAACTTTTTGTATAGTCAGTCATTTAATACGGTAGATTTTGAAAAAGCGTCTGATGTAAGCCTAATCAACAATACCTTTCATCGAGAAGAATCGGGCGAAAATGTAGTGATTTTAGATTTATTGAGTGGTTCTTCAACTATCATCAATAATATCTTTTCTGGAAATGGAATAACAGGTGGATTACTGCTTTTTGCAGGGAATAACTTTGATGAGCTCCATATCGACCATAACCTGTATGAACCAACAGCAGCCTTTGCATTTGACATAGGAAACCTCAATTATATTGGTTCGACTGAAATACCTTTTGGCGACTATTCACTAGCCGAATGGCAAACACTTGTTTCACAAGACCTAAATTCTCAAAGTTTTACACCTGAGTTTGTCTCCACTACAGATTTGCACATTACCAATGCTGCAGATTATCGCTTTGGTGACTACCAGGCTGATGTCACTACAGATATCGATGGTGATCTTCGAGTAGAGTCGGTAGGTATTGATGTGGGTGCCGATCAGTATTGCGCCACTTATAATGAGACCATCGATGTGCAAGCTTGTACTTCTTATTTCTTTGATGGAGTCGAATTGATAGCCTCAGGTACTTATTTCGGTGAATTTCTTACTCAATCCAGTTGCGACAGTCTGGTGACATTAAACCTTATTATTCTATTGCCAAGTTCAAGCGAAGAAAGTGTAGAAACTTGTGAAAGCTATGATTGGAATGGAACAACATACACCGCTTCAGGAGTTTACCAGGAAGTATTTACAAATAGCGCAGGTTGCGATAGCACGGCAACATTAGCCCTTACCATTTTAGAACCTTCAAGTTTCACATTTTCCGAAACAGCATGCGGATCTTACGATTTTAATGGTACGGAACTAATAGCATCGGGTAGTTATGAAGATGTATTGACCAATTCGGTCGGTTGCGACAGTTTGGTTACTCTTAACCTGACCATCCTGGAATCAACGAGCTTTGAGTTTTCAGAAACAGCTTGTGAATCCTACGATTTCAATGGAATCACCTTGACAGGATCAGGTGTTTATGAAGATGTGCTTGTGAATTCAATGGGTTGTGACAGCTTGGTGACCTTAAACCTGACCATCGACCCACTGAACCCAGCATGTGTTACAATAACCCATGTTGACGATCTGGAGATTGAAGAAATCCAAATCGGACCAAACCCGACACCCGGTGATTTTACTATTCAGCTAAACCGAAGGGTAAGAGATTTGAATGTGCAGGTATTTAATATTCTAGGCGAATTGGTTTCTTCAAAAAGTTATGTCAAAGCAGATCAAATTCAAAGTCGCATTGAAGGGCCTTCGGGTGTCTATCAGGTAAGAATTGCCGGAAGTGATTTCATTACCCGGACGATAAGAATGATTAAAAAATAGCGATCTGAGAGGGGTTATAATGGTTGAATTAAGAAAATGAGGAAGAATTTTTTTAGGGTTCTATGGGCAATAGCCCTGGTCTTTGGGGTTGTTTTAAATTCTCATGCCCAATTTTCAAAGACGATTTTATTTAATGGAAGCATTGTAGACGAGGAAGGCGGGGAGGATGCAACATATATTATCCAGGAAGTAGATACCGATCCTTCGCTAATTACATATACCACCGGAGTGGGTGAACAGGCAGTGGAGCTTGATAGTGCGAGTGGATTCAAACTTCCCATGGAAGTAACAGATGCTTTGATGGCATCCAATATTTGGAGCTTTCAAATGCGTTTTAAGATTACTGATTTTGGTGCGGGTGATGGAAACCGCACGCTCGTAAACCTAAAAAGATCAGGGACCAGTACGGCTCCCTATTTTGCAATAAGAACCTCCAAAAGCACCGACACCGAGGGGCGGGTTGTTTTTCAGATGGATGACAGAAATACCCGGGTACAGTTATTTGCCTTCTATTTCAAATTGGATGAATGGGTTAACCTTAGCTTCACCATAGATTTTGCCAATCAGAACTTCACATTATCAGGAGGTACTTATACCGTCTCCATGAATTATACCGATTTCGATTATGAAACATTTAAGACATGGGGCGATGCTAATAGTTTGCAATACAAACAATTCTTTATTGGCTATCATCAGAATCTGGCTCAAGTACAGAAAAGTACCGATCCCAGATACTATATAGCCAATTCCGCCAACCTCATTATTGATGAATTAACCATCTCAAACGAACCGCCTGCAACTGAGGTTGGTGTGTTTGAAAATGCGCTACAGCAACTAACCAGTCATTTGAATGGTGATATTACCTTGCCTGATACTGAAATTTCAACTTACATCTCAGATGCACTCACCAATTATTCCGGTAACTACCTTACTTCCAAGACAATTGTGGATGCTTACCTCCAGGCTTACGAAGCAGCTTATGAACCCCTTTTCAACCACAGCAATGCCAGCGCAAGCTTCAGCGATAAGCACGATGAGTTTGGGTGGGTACAATTGACGCTTTATTTAGACATCCTGGACAACTATGTCACTAACGAACATCTCAGTGAAGTCGGAGAGTTGGCTTTTGAAACGGCTGACGCTTTTCCGGGTCCCGTGGCAGAAACGGCAGAAAGGTTAGATAATCAAATTGTTACTATTAATGGTGCTTTTTCCCTGGACCCTGGGTACAATGGTGTTATAAATGATGGTAGCTATACCACTTCTGCAAGAAGGGGAACAGGTTACTATGCAGCTCCGGGAGAGATTGTGACAGTGCAGGTGCCTGCGAGTTTGGTGGGTATAGGCGCCGAGATAGTCGTAGGTACATTTACGCAGGATGTAATAGGTAAAATTGACAAAGGCATTCGAAGGTTTCCAAGGCCCATCAAGTATTTTGAGATTGTAGGTGAGACCATGCAGGTTATGAATCCACTTGGGGGAATCATTTATATTTATGTACCGAATGGTTCCAATTTTGGAAATATCGATATCACGATTTCAGGGGCAGTTAAATTTGCATACTACGAGCAATCCGTAACAAATCAAACAGACCTCGCCGAATTCGAAGCACTTGTAGTATCGGGAGATGTACTTTGGGCTGAAGTAGCGACAGATAATTTTATGTACACCGCTCCGACTGCTTTTTTCAAAAGAGACGACATTGCTGAAACAGTAGCTGCCTGGGACAATATGTGGGAGGCTTATCAATTGTATAATGGCAGACCAAGTATGTCGCACAGACCTGAGCATTTGGTCATTGATAAAATGTCCATGTGGAATACATTAGCGGGGGGGTATCCCATGGTACTAACCTGGGGAACTGCGCCATTCATTGGTGATTTTTGGATTGATGTGGCTGGTTGTAATATGATGAATATACTCGATTTTGATCAGGCAATTAAAGACGAAAAAGCTACCTATTGGCATGAAATGACGCATCATACCAATGTGCCCACCCTGCCTACAGAAGCAGAATGTATAGTTGAGTTGGCCTACGTGGTCACTAACCACATAGGATTGGGAATGCCCCTGGATAGTGCCATGAAATATTCTGAAAGGGGTTTTTATACCCGAAATGATGCCATTATCGATTGGGTCATTGAACCCAACTTCCGAAATAACGAAGAAATGACCACTATTCAGCGGCGGTATCAGCAAAGAGGCTATTCTAAATATGTAGATATTGGGGCAATGTTTGGATGGGATTCGTTGGGCTTGATCAATAAAAAATTTTACGATGACTGGACCGCCATGGGAGGACAGGTGAACGACCCGGATGGTTTCAGGATTACAGATACGGAATGGATATTGGCTTCCTGTGAAGCGTTGAATGTAAATGTCGCCCCTTTGTATCATTTCTGGGGCGAGCAGCCGCATGATAGTATTTTGAGTGTCGTGAATGATTACCCAAGAAGCAAAAAGATTTACCAGCGTTTGCGGGAAATTCGCGATTTCATCCCAACAACGCCCGAAGGCTTTCAACCTTATTTTGATGATCATGCGCCAAAAGGAAATGTAGATCCTACCCAGGCATATAATTACGCCCTCGCAAATTGGAACTCCATCATGCTTTATGACAGCATTATAGCCCAAATCGATTCCGTACTTATCTGGTATTATGGGGGCGATTTTGATCAGGATGGCTATTTGTTTTATGATGATTGTGATGACATGGATCCTACAATTCATCTCTTTGATTTGACGATCAATATTGAAGCCTGTAACAGTTACGATTTTAACGGAAGTACACTTACTGCATCAGGGGAATATCATGGAACCTTTAATTCAGTACATGGATGTGATAGCCTGGTCACATTGAATTTAACCATCCTTCAATCCTCCGACTCAATCATTTACGAAACGGCCTGTGGCTCATATGATTTTTTAGGGACACTCCTCACCAATTCCGGAGTATATCAACACACCCTATCAAACTCAGTAGGATGTGACAGTTTGATCACGCTTAACCTCACCATCAAGGGATCAACAGAGAATGTGATAAGCGTTGCCGCATGTGGTGAGTACGACTTTATGGGGTCTGTTTTATCAACGTCGGGGAAATATCGGGATACCCTGACGAACAGTGTGGGATGCGATAGCCTGATTGTATTAAACCTGACGATCTCGGAGCCTACCGAGACTATTATAAATGAAATTGCCTGTAGCGAATATAAATTCTTTGGAAACACATTAACTGAATCAGGAGTCTACCGGGAGACCTTAATAAACAGTGCAGGATGTGACAGCCTGGTGACGCTCAACCTGGAGATATTGGAACTAAAAGAATGGAACATTGACAAAAAGGTATGTGGGGAATATGAATTTAATGGGAAAATTCTGACCAAATCAGGATCCTACCAGGCTACCTTCCAGACCAACAGCGGCTGCGATAGCCTGGTAACTTTAAATCTAACCGTTCATAAAACAGTAGAAATAGACACCACACTTGCGGTGTGCAATAAATATATCCTAAATGGCCAGGTGCTTACCGAGAGTGGGAATTATTCGGCCGTATTCCCGAGGTTCAGTGGCTGTGACAGCCTGGTGAATCTTTCGCTTATCATCCTCGATCCCGAAGGTGTAGAATGCAAAGGATCTGTGACGGGTTTAGACGACGAATCAGATTTGGAACTGGTAAACATATATCCTAATCCAACTGGAGGGCCAATTACAGTAGAGTTGGGAAAAGAATATGTTCAGGTCAAGCTCGATATACTTGCTACGAGCGGTAAACTCTTGCAGTCAGAAGAATATTCTAATACGGCGCTCATCCGAACGAAACTGGATTTGCCACCGGGAACCTACGTCCTGCGAATAACCGGTGAGGGAACGACACAAATCACGCAACGAATTATCAAAAAATAGAACTTGAACTTTAAAGATTATTTACATGAAAATATGTAGGATTATATTCTTAATCATAGCGTCGACAAGCATTTTTTCCTGTTCGAAAGATGAGGGAAAAGAAGACAACAAATCAATCATCATTGATAAATTAAAGGGAACCTACTCCCCAACCTATGTTTCTTTGGATGGGGATGATATAACGTCGGATTTTGCTGGGTTTACTCTAACCATTGATGAGTCCTTAAATTTCACAAGTAACAGTGTTTCATTGGATCGGCAGCCAAATCCCTGGGCTGGCACCGGGTCGTTTACCATTGTAGAACCCGTGTCAGGCACAACGTCTGCGACGTTTACCAGAAATGATGGTGTCGGGATTTTTGCGGAGTGGGACGAGGCAAGCTCAACGGTCGATCTCAGCTTCGTCTTTAATTCTAGCAGTGTAGGGTCTAATGGAAGAATATCAGCGGTAGAAGGCGATTGGGTGTTTGTTTTTGAAAAGTAGTTGAGCATTCCCTGAATAGTACAAGAAAGCTTTCCTTTGTGTTATCGAACTATTTAAATAATAAAAAATATTATTTTCACCTCGACTTAAATTAGCCCCATCTGGTGTGATGGGGCTTTTTTTTTATATTTGGCGATATTCGTTCGCTAAAATAACAGATGACCAGAAAACACCAGTCAATCAAATTTCTATTTCACGTATTTAGTTTTGCGCTAATCTTTTGTTTTAATACCAATGCGTATGCCTCAGATTCATCTGCCATCATCAGCACTTCGGTTTATCAGGATGCCACACGACAACTTACCATAAAGGAAATTCAAGAAATTGATAGTATAGGGCTTTTTAAATCTGTCAACAACAAGGAAAATCTGGGGTTTTCAAGTGATATGACCTGGGTAAAGGTAGTAGTACACAATCCTGGAGGTAAGACCCGTAATTTGCTACTGCGTTGGAAAGAGAGCCTGACTCACTATGTCCGTATGTATGAAATTGGAAAAGATACAATACGGGAAAGTATATCAGGACACTCCATTGATGACTCTGAAAAGGAAATTGTCTCAAACGCCATTTGCTTTCCCCTTGTGCTGCCCGCAAAGTCTACCACCACCTGCTTCCTGCAAATAGATTCCCCTTATAATAAAGAAATTAACGTTTCGCTGGTCAATAGACAACAACTGGACACAGATGAAAGAATCTATAACATATTCGCGGGAGCGATTTTTTGCTCTTTGCTGGTGATCAGCTTGTACAACCTGTTTTTAGGCATTTCTTTAAGAGATAGCTTGTATTTTCACTTTGTCGCCGCCAATATGGTAGATACCGTTGCTGCTACCACAATGTTAGGCCTCATGCCCACGGTATTTCCATTCATACCGTATAATACCTCTCCGTTTTCAACTACTTTAAGCGTTGGTCTTTTTGGTATATTTTCTGCAAATTTTGTTATCCAGTTCTTGAAATTGAAACAACAAGACAAAGGATGGTATTGGGTTTTAGTTGGTACAATTATAGGTGAATTCATAGCTATTATACATGGCACCATTTCCTATTATGTTTATAATGGAACCTATATTCTCATACCTCTGGGAAATTTAATTTTCGTAACACTCACTTTTGTTGCAGTTGTAGTCGCTTACAAAAAGGGTAGCAGGGATGCCCGTTTCTTGCTGATAGGCTGGTTCGTTCTTTGGTTCGGTTTAATGATCAAATTATTGACAATCGTTGGAGTGATTCCCAGTTCCTGGTTTAGTGAATACTTTGTCTATACGTCCGGTGTTATCGAATCGATCCTTTTATCGTTTGCCTTGGCAGATCGCTACCATCACTTACAGCAGGACAAACTTCAATTGGAAATTGACTTGCGGACTAAGGAAAAAGACCTCAGTATATTTGCCACAGACACTAAGATAAGTTACGATGAGCGCAAAAAATTCTTAATGGATCTTCATGAACTGGCTGAAAATGAACCAAATGCTTTACGTAATAAGCTCAGATCGCTTATCCTCGACCTAACACAAAAGTTAAATCGTGAAGAAAAATTCATTCACAAAGCAAACAACATTCATATTCTCAATTCAGAGTTTGAAGATAAACTGAGATCGGCCTTTCCTCAATTGGGCAAAAACGATCTTGAGATTTGCGGCTACATCAAACTCAATTTGTCGGTAAAGGAGATCGCTGAGATCCGGCGTACCTCTGAAGGAGCTATTAAAATGGCGCGCCACCGCCTCAAAAGAAAACTATTTCTGGAAGATAAAAGCCTCGAAGATTTCATCCAGTCAGAGTTCTGATCAAATTTGCCCATCAATCCTGCAAAACGGCTTGAAATAGCCTCACCGGAATGGTGTTTTTTTTATATTTGGCGGTATTCGTTCGCAAATAAACAGATGATCAGAAAACGCCTGCCTATTAAATTGCTACTTCATGTATTAAGTGTAGCGCTAATCTTTTTTTTTAATACCAATGCTTATGCTACGGATTCACTTACCGTAATCAGTACTTCAGTATTTCAGGATGCCACACGACAACTTACTATAAAGGAAATTCAAAAAATTGATAGTCTTGGGCTTTTTGAGAAAGTGCCCCCTGTCACTAATTTTGGATATTCCAGTGATATGACCTGGGTAAAAGTTATCGTTTCTAATCCATCCGACGATGACCAGCGCGTATTTCTACAATGGGAAAAGGGCCTTACCGACTACGTCCATTTATATGAATTTACCGATGAACTAGAAGTAAGGCACAGAGTGTCCGGATATAAAGTTCCCGAATCGGAAAAGGAAGTAATCGCGAGCTCTGTTTACTTTCCTGTTGTGCTCAAGGCAAAGTCTGTGGAGACATACTTCCTTCAGATCGATAGCCCCTACGGTAAAGAAATGGCCATTTCGCTGGTCAATAGAAGTCAATTGGAAAAAAATGAACGCGAATTCAATTTGTTCGCGGGCGCAATAATTTTTGCCTTATTCATTATCACGCTATACAACCTCTTTATTTGGATCTCGCTGAAAGACAATCTATACCTGAGCTTTGTCGTCGCCAATATTTGTGATACGCTGGCGGCTAGCAGTATGTTAGGGCTTAATTATTACATATATTCATTTTCACCCTACAGTACTTCTCCCCTCATTATTATAACCACATTTGCCCTTTTTGGTATTTTCTCAGTGAACTTTATTATTCAGTTTTTAAAACTGAGAAAAAATCATCCGGTTTGGTACTGGGTTTTGATTGCAATAATGATCGGTATAATTCTCTCCTATATACAAGGGATCATATCACACTATGTCTACAATGGAGATTTTAAGCTGGTAACGATGTTTCACTTTCTATTTCCTACGATGGCCTTTTTAGCCAGCCTAAACTCCTATATAAAAGGGAATAAGAATGCCCGCTTCCTGCTGCTTGGCTGGATGTGTGTATGGATTGGCATTGTGATCAAGTTGCTTGGTATTCAGACCATTATTCCCAGTACTTGGTTTACGTCGAATTTTATCCTCATTGCCAGTGTGCTAGAGTCCGTGTTATTGTCATTTGCACTAGCGGACCGTTACAACAGGCTGCAAAAGGAAAAAATGCAATTGGAAATCGATGTTAGAACTAAGGAAAAGGATTTAAGTATGCTGGCCACAAATAACAAAATACGCTACACGGAGCGTAGAAACTTCCTTACAGAACTCCATGAGCTGGCAAATAATGAGTCCAGTGAATTGCGAAGTAAGCTTAGGTCGTTGATTCTAAGTCTTACCAAGGAACTCAATCGCGAAGAAAAATTCACCCACAAGTCGGACAATATTGAGGTGCTGAATGCCGAGTTTGAAAGCCGGCTAAAATCAGCATTTCCACAATTAACCCAAGGCGATCTGGAGCTATGTGGCTATATCAAACTAAACATGTCTCTCAAAGAGATTGCCGAGATAAGACGTACATCCGAAGGAGCTATCAAGATGGCCCGGCATCGATTGAAGAATAAACTTAAGCCGGAGGATCAAGGGCTTGATGACTTTATACAATCAAATTTCTAACGGTAACGCTCAATAGTAACATATTTACCTCGTTAAAGGCCTCTAATGGCCTTTTTTTTGACCTACGTGACCTTTTGTTATGCGCAAGTTACCTTTTGTGACCTCAAAAAATAGGCTTATCTGGCAGTACATTTTTAAAATTGTGTAGTTCAATTGGTATTGTTGCCTGGTAGTAACGAATACACTGCGGCTAATAGGACATCAATATTCACCTCCATTTTTTTACCAGTCATTATGATGCTGAGGTGAACATTGTAAAACTCAAAATCTACCGGGTAGCAACCAGGTTTTGGTATCAATTGGCGGTTTTTAAAACAATCTATTAACGAGAATTCTGAAAAACATGAAAAGAAAACTAGTTATTTGTCTAGGACTGTTTTGGTTGGGAGTCAATTGCCTGATGGCACAAACACCCACCATTTCCAATTTTTCGCCAGACAATGGCCCTATAGGAACGTTGGTCACCATATTCGGTTCAAACTTTGACGCAACACCGGCAAATAATGTGGTGTATTTTGGGGCGGTCAGGGCTACTGTCATTTCAGCCGCAACATTTGAATTGACAGTGGAAGTACCTGCCGGGGCAACCTACCAGCCAATAACTGTACTTACTAATGGTTTAATAACAACGGCATCCAAACCATTTAATGTTACTTTTGAC
>JBNLGG010000021.1:0-61698 GCA_050305935.1 Cyclobacteriaceae bacterium
TATGGATGATTGCATATTTGATCAGAACACACAGACAGATGAATTTTTAAAAGGAATTAAAGAACTTCAGGATTATAAATGGGATAGTGTTTCAAAAACTGCAACAGTAACTCTTGACAATGGTGATACTTTATTAATTAAACGGGGTGGTTGTAACAGTTTTGGAGTTTCTGCCGAATTTAAAATTATAAAGGACACAACTGATTACTCAAACTGGAATAATGTCTTCAAAAAAATCCTTTGGATTTCAAAAGTTCTAGATACTGAATTTGCGTTTGAAAAAATTAAAGATGAAATCGATTCTAACAAAATCTCTATTGAAAGCTATAAAGAATACGATGTTGTTTATTTCTCCAGTGAATATCTACAAGACAATCATTATGAGATATACAGAACCTTGAATGAAAATTTAAAAACAATTGAATTAAGCCACTATATTGATTAAAAAGCCAGGTCATAGTCGAGTAAGCCAGGGGAGTTTCACCCCTAACTTCTCACAGAACCGTATCCCGATAGTTAAAGCCATCGGGACAGGCTGTGAACCTCTCGATTCATATGCTTACGCCGAAGCTTCAGCATAGGCGCTACGGCTCTTATTATGCAGTCGTTATTTGCATGAAAAGGTTCATACCAATTTGTATCCCAATTCCCAATGATAGAACAGGGTAGGATATGAAGTCGTTACACGTCTCAGCCTTTGGACGGCCTTGACCTTGCTTCCTTTGAAGCTACTCCCTCCTTGCCGCGTTGTCACCGACAAGACCTGGATTCTTCTCCAACATTGTGCTCTCATTTCAACAAACTCTCCACTTCTTCCGCCATTTACCAAACCTCTGCATGCGGGTCAGGCCCCGGAATCTACTGCCTGCGGCAGCAATCCGGGGACAATCGTTGTTTAAATATTTTCTGAATAGCTATTCACCTGGCTTACTTCCCCCATCACTATTCCGAGCCTCCTCTGGCCGTAAAAATGCTGAGGCTGCCCGTCGGACGAGGTTTTAGCCGACGAACATACGACGATTGCAAATTGAAACCTGATCAATTAGCTTTATAGACACCAATTTTGCCAATAAGAAATATATCAACATGAGATTAGTAGAAACCATTACCATCAGTTGCGTGTTAGTCGGGATAGCGCTGCTTCCAGACATACGCCTTTTTGTAGCAGATCAACTACAGGCTACCAGTTGGCCGGGTGGAATAGAAAAAGATGCCACCACGTCCCCCACTGATTCTGTCGGATGGACCAATCTTTTTCCGAAAGACGGGCTGGGTCGCGATTTTGAATTTTACACGGAAGACAAATCCGATAGAGGAAACCAAATATTTACCGTGACGGACACAGGGATAGACGTTCTGTACGATTGGGCAGACTCCACGGCACCTTTTGCCATAATCAATACGACACGGGAATATAGTAATTACAACCTGGAGCTTGAGTATAAATGGGGAGAGCGTAAGTTTAAGCCCCGCCACCGGGATAAAAGGGATGCCGGTATACTGTTCCATGTGCACAATGAAAAAGTAGTGTGGCCAAGCAGTCTGGAATGCCAGGTGCAGGAAGATGACACGGGCGATCTATGGGTGGTCAAAGGACCTGAGGTTAATGTAGTCAATCCCGATGGTTCGATCAAGCATATTCATACCCGCGATGAGGACTATCAGCGAAATATCAAATTCAAAAACGCCGAAGTGGAAGGATGGAACCATATCCGGCTCGAGATTCGTGGAGCGGCATCAGGAAAATTTTATGTAAATGGTGAACTGGTAAATGAAATTTCAGACATGAAGGATGCGAAGGGAAATAAATTGGAAAAGGGATCCATATCATTACAAGGGGAAGGCGCAGAAATCAGCTACAGAAATGTTCGCATACAAGTACTTAAAGAATAAGTTTGGCAGGCTGGGAGGTGGTCATACAAAACGGGACAACATTCCGCAGCTCCTTGTCGGTGACAACACCGACAAGGAAATTGGGAAATTGACCAGGTCAGAAGGATAATCTATTCGGCCTGGCACGAATTGGAATTGAACACCCCGGCGAAGTCGGGAGATGAATGAATTGCACATAAACATCACCAGCTAATTTTAAGATTTTAATCAATATGAGAAAATCAACATATTTATCACTTGCTGCGTTGCTATTATCGGTGAGCATTGATGGTTTCTGCCAGGAATTAAAACTCAATGATCTGGAATACTTCGAAACACAGGGCGTCAATGTCCTGGTGTACAGCAACCTCTTTACCGGAGGGTTTAACGATGAAAAAAATGCCGGTATTGAATTGATCCACCATGGTGTCAGAACAGCACAAGGCGGTGCGGTGAGACTATCCAGCACACCGGAGCAATGGGACCTGGTACCTGCTATTCCCACCCGGACGGTAGACAGTGTTTCAAAAACCATTGAGGCTACTTTACGATATGAAGATTACGATTTTGACTCGCGCGTGGTGGCCACAGCAAAGGGCAAAGGTGTGGAGATATCGGTTTACCTCGATAAGCCTCTTCCTAAAGCAGTGGAAGGAAATGCCGGGTTTAACCTTGAATTCCTGCCTTCCCAGTATTGGGGTAAAACCTATCTGATGGACGGCCGCATCAACCGATTCTCACGCTATGTAGCGGGTAATACCGTCACGAAACCCAACAGTGAAAAACCAAAACAATTCAAGGGCTATGTCACTTCTGACGACCGCGGTACCGGAAAATTTATCGATCCGCTTCCGTTGGAAACCGGGCGCTCCCTTCTTCTCGCACCCGAAGACCCCGAGCGCAAGGTGAAAATCACCTCGCATGATGCAGACTTGATGGTCTATGATGGCCGGGTGCTGGCACAAAATGGCTGGTATGTCGTTCGAAGCTTACTCCCAGCAGGGAAAACAGGCAAAGTATTGACGTGGACCGTGGAGCCAAATGCCATCGAGGGGTGGATCAGAGAGCCCAATATCGGATTCTCGCAGGTGGGCTACCTGCCTTCCCAACCAAAGGTATCAGTGATTGAACTCGACAAAAAAGACAAACCACTAACAAAAGCATCCATTTATAAAATTGGGGACAATGGAAAAACGACCGAGGTATTCAGCGGCGATATCGCACCCTGGGGCGACTACTTTAAATACCACTATGTAAAACTTGATTTTTCTTCTGTTACCACTCCCGGCATCTATTATATCCAGTATGGCGATACTAAGACCAATAACTTTATCATCGCAGATGATGTCTACGATCACATCACAGACGCTACCAGCGATGTCTGGATACCGATACACATGAATCACATGTTTGTCAACGAGGCCTACCGCGTATGGCATGGTGAGCCGTTTAAAGAAGGATACCTCCAGGCTCCGCCAAATACCGATCACTTTGACATACACAGCCAGGGACCAACCACTGACACCAAATATAAAGCACTGGAAACGATTCCCGGATTAAACGTGGGAGGCTTTTTCGATGCCGGTGACTTTGATATTGAAACCGGGTCAAACATCAGTGTGGTACAGAACTTTGTGCAGACATGGGAATATTTCAAACCCTTACGCGATCAGACCTTTGTGGATGAGGAGCAACGCTATGTGGATCTTCACCGTCCGGACGGAACACCTGACATACTACAGTTTATCGAACATGGAACCCTGAACCTTGTAGCCCAGGCGGAGATCATCGGCCACATGGCACAGACGCTTTCTAATTCCGTGCTCGATAATTACCATCACCTGGGTGACGCTGCTTCCATCACAGATGGCCTTCCCTATAATCCGGAACTCGGCCCCTACGAGGTGGCCGCGGACGGTCTATCAAGCGGAGTGAAGGACGACATGTGGGCTTTTACTACCCGCGATCCCGGCCGCGATCTCCGGGCCGCGGCAATGTTTGCCTCCGCCAGCCGGGCATTAAGGGGCTACAATGACGACCTTGCCGAAAGAGCATTAACACAGTCCCGACGACTTTTAACAGAAGCTACCGAATTGCTTGCCAATCAACCGCAAGAAGAAGATCGTTTTGGTTGGCGCAGTATTGGAGATATTTCTACCAACCTTCAACTGTACGTCTCCACCGGGGAGCGCCAATATGTTGATAAGTACCTGGAACTACTTTGGCCGGCCCTTGATCGCAATGCCAATTTTATCATTTTAACAGCCATGGATGCTATCCCTCACATGGACGCATCCTACAAGGAAAAGCTTCGTCCATATGTGGTAAAGTATAAAGAGTATATAGACGGGCTGGAAAAGGACAATCCCTATGGTGTGCCCATCGGACTTGGAAACTGGGCAGGCAACGGATTTACCGTACGCTTTGGCACCACTGTTTGCTTCGCCAATAAATATTACCCCGATATCATAGATAAAAGCTACGCCTTCAAAACCACCAACTGGTTATTTGGCTGCCACCCATATCATAATTATTCATTTGTAGCCGCAGTGGGCGCCGCACGCCCCAAGGAAGTCTTTTATGGCAACAACCGGGCTGATTTCTCATTTATTCCGGGCAATGTGGCCCCGGGAGTATTATTCAGGAAACCGGACCACTTTGAAAACTATGACGACTGGCCATTTCTATGGGGACAAAATGAAGGTACCATTGGCGGGAATACCAGTTACTTGATTTTCGGTTCTGTGTTTAAGGATGTGGTGAAATAAGCAGTTGTTTATGAATGATATTTTGGCTAAGCGAGCTGCTAAAACGACCCCGAAATTTATCACTATCCGATGTCATGTTGAAGAATCCGTAGGGCCTCCAGCGAAGATCCGCTTAGGGAAATTATTTTACTTGATAGCTAAAAGTTGGTAAAAAGCCCCACATGAAAATAAATTTCATTCTCGGTTTAACATCCTTTCTACTTTTTGGTTGCTTCCCAATTGAGACAGATATCCCAACCAAAGCCTGGAAATATTGGACTGGAACTGAACCTCCGGAAGAAATAGAATTAGTAGACGGAAAATATTACCAGTCCTCACATTTTACATTGGAATACGAACTATTCCTTAATTTCACAGCAAAAAGCGATTGGTTTGCAGAGTTCATAGCTTACAATCATCTGGAAATTGACACCATTCGAAACGACTGGACGAAATGGACTGAAGTACCAGAATGGTTCACTCCTGATGGTGACTTTTTTATATATTGTAAAGATCAAAATGATGAATTCGAACGATCAAGGTATTTTTATAATTCCGCCACTGGAGAAAGTTTTATCTACGAAACCGTTGGAATGTAAAACAATAAATCTGACTGTGCCTTAATGGAGTCCCACGGATAGTTGTGGCCAAAAAAATTAAGTAAATCATACCTTAATGAATACAATTAGCAAAATGAAAAAAACCATCTACACACTCACAATTCTGCTGATAGCCATTCAGCCCGTTCTGGGTCAGGAAATACCCATCCCTGACAACTACTCAATAGTCGACACAGTGACTGGAGATTTGGATAAGGACGCAATCAAGGAACTCGCTGTGGCATACAACACAGGAGATGAAGCGGAAGGGGTGCCGCGAGAGTTGATCATCTATAAACTGGAAAATCAGCAATGGAAAGAATGGAAAAGATCGAGCCAGGCATTGTACACTAGTCGTGATGGTGGGATGATGGGAGATCCTTTCGGCGCGATTGAAATAGAAAAAGGAATACTTTTAATCAGTCAAAATGGCGGTAGTAGCTGGAAATGGGGATTCACAGACAAGTATCGGTTTCAGTCCGGAGACTTTTACCTGATCGGATATACCAGTATTAGTGGTAAACCTTGCGAATATTGGAAAGAAGTGGACTTCAATCTATCGACAGGCAAAATGATCGTAAAAAAAGAATATGAAAATTGCGAATCTGAGGATGAAGATATTTATAAAACAGAAAACGAAACATTGTTTCAGAAAGGACTGAAAATCACCCTGCAAACCAGACAGGAGAAAGAACTAAAGATAGTGACACCAAAATATGGGCACCAAATCTATCTAGCGATTGGACCAAAGTAAAACACCCGGATTTTAATCCACATTTTTCAGCATGGCACAATAAAAAAATGCATTTTGCCTGTTCGAAAAAGCTGATACCTAATTAATTAATTCATCCATGCCCGACCCCATTTGGCTCAACGGACAAAGACTTACACCTGAGCAACTCTTCTCACCAAAGACGGATGACCTTCCTTTGTCAGAATTCGGGCAAGAGGTGGTTCAATTCTACCGGGATTGGCACTCCGGCAAAAAAGAATTTAAATTTCAAACATCCGGCACCACCGGACCGCCAAAGAATATCACTTTTCATCGCAACGACCTGGTCCACTCGGCCAAAACAACTCTGAGTGCATTTAACCTGAATCCCGGAGACAACATACTTTTATGTTTAAGCCCGAGGTTTGTCGCCGGAAAGATGATGATGGTTCGTGCGTTTATTGGAAGATTAA
This sequence comes from Cyclobacteriaceae bacterium, assembly GCA_050305935.1. Taxonomy (GTDB): domain Bacteria; phylum Bacteroidota; class Bacteroidia; order Cytophagales; family Cyclobacteriaceae; genus CAJXNP01. Next base: position 6,404 of record JBNLGG010000021.1, read on the forward strand.
ACCTCATTGCCGTGGAACCGACTGGCAATCCACTATTGAAAGTAAACCAATCCATCGATTTTATGGCAATCACTCCGCAGCAACTTTTCAACATCCTTGCCGATAATAATACTTCTGAACTTTTCCACAATGTTAAAAAGGTAATTGTGGGTGGGGGTCCGGTTAGTGTTGAGCTGGAAGAGATGTTATTGAAATGCAAAAACGAGATATATCACACTTACGCCATGACGGAGACGCTTACTCACATAGCGCTTCGTAAAATCAGCGGTTTAAAGGAAGAAGTTTATACCGTGTTACCAGGCTTTGAAATTGCAACAGATGAACGCGACTGTCTTATAATTAAAACCCCTTATTCCGAGGACTTGCTGATCACCAATGATATTGTCACCCTGGAATCGTCCAATTCATTCAAGTGGAAAGGCCGGTTTGACAATGTCATAAACAGCGGAGGTATCAAAATATTTCCCGAAGAATTGGAACCAATAGTTGAACAACTGTTTAAAAAAGAAGGGATTACAAACAGTTTTTTCCTATTTGGACAGGAGGACAACAAATTCGGCCAAAAGCTGATCCTGGCAATTGAGGGAGCGCTTCCAATTGAAAAGGAAGTTCTGTTAGCAAAATTAAAGCAAGGCCTCCCTCCGTTTAAAACCCCGAAAGCTGTACTTTTGTGCGGTCAATTTGAAACAACGGTCACCGGTAAGGTCAACCGGAAGGCCACCCTTCAAAAAACTGTGAATGATGCATAAATTGCTGGTGCTTTTTTACTTTTTTACCTGCTTTACAACTTTTGCCCAAAGCCCATCTCAGGCAGGAAAAATAAAAATAAAAGTCACCGAGCTGGAAAACGTCGAAGGTTTCCTGCACATCTCCCTGTTTAACAGTGAGGAAGGCTTTCCTTCTGATGACTTAACCCCTCTTTTAAAAAGAAAGCTCATGATTGATAAAAACATCATTGAACTGGAATTTGAAAACATTCCATACGGTACCTATGCCATCGCCATTTTGCACGATGAAAATGGCAACGGCGAAATGGACACCAACTTGATTGGCATCCCAAAGGAAGGAGTCGGTGTTTCCAATAATGCGGTGAGGTCATTTGGCCCGCCAAAATTTGAAGACTGTAAATTCAAATTAAATACAAAAGAACTAGCTTTGGCCATTAAAATGCATTACTACTAGTCCATGGACAAGATTATCATCCGCCAGGTTTTCGGGGAATTGCCCCCACCCTACTGCTACGAATACACATTGGAAATCAATCTCCGGAAAAAAGGAGAAATCACGTTCGAAATCAATTATATCGACAGAGACGACATCAGCGCAGAAGAAATACTATCCGAAGGTTTTTCCGAAGATGATGATTTCAAGTGGAGCGGCCTCATGCATGACGCGTGGGTGGATATCCTGGCCGATCTTCCTTCCTTATTAAAACAGGGCCAGGACAAGAGTGATCTGTACATCACCGGATGGTTCAGGGAGGATACAACTTCTCTGATACCAAAAGACACCAAGGCATTTACCTACCTGCTTCAGGAGCTAATCCAGGCGATCTATGAAGTAAGCGAAAAACAACAGAAATTATCAATTGAGTTTCTGGAAATTGATGGTGGAGCACCTGAAAGCCATTCGCTCGTGATAAGTTTTTATCAACGAAAAGCTAGCATGGACGACAATGCCATTCCATGGAATAAAGTCCAGGATGCGCTTACATCTATTTTTTCACTTGACTTTGACGACTTCAATGCATCACCAAAGAAACCGACCAAAAAAGGTCTTTACGTCAATACCGGTGAAGGACTCTGGTACCGGGCGGATTCCAGTATCAAAACAATGGATGGGAAACCAGTGAGCAAGACTCTAAAGCAATTAGTGAAAGATTTGATCGGTTAGTTGGACTAACACCCGTCATTGCGAACGGAACGAGATGAAGTGCTGTAATCTCGTTGATGGGGGTGGTCGGTTCATTACTGGTGCGACGTTTTGTACCAGGGATAATGTGATTCCCACCTGCCGGCGAGGCATTGCCAAGTCAATCCACTCACTTCCGCTCGTGTTTTTTCTGCCTATGACATGTTTTTATCGTGGTGGTTTGTCGGGGGACAAACCACGGTTAAAAGAGCCACGTCATGTTAACTTTAAGCATTTTCGTGAAAAATGTTTGAACTCGCAGTAACGTGCTGAAAGTTAAACATGTTATTAAGCTTCATCCAATACAAACTACTGAACTAAAGCAAATTCATACCGGTTGCAAGGATTGTACAGCCAGAAAACCACTAATCCCGAAATCGGAAATTCATAGGCATAGACTACGCCGCCTTCAAAAATCTCATCCGTAACCTCATTAATGTTCAGGATCTTTTCAGGAGTAATGCCTGATGAAAAGTAGTAGCCATTTGAAAGCGCTACATTTACCCGGTTACCAACGGTGACGGTGGAATCAAAAGACCTAACATGTAAATCACCAAATTCATCAATGATTCCCGTGGAATATTTCGGGATGGAATCGTTGATTAGTGGCGCGCCATATAAAAAGGCAAAGGCGCTGGCATTTGGATAGTAATCAGCAATGCTGCCCGTCTCCACCAATGAATTGGCCAAGCTGTCAAAGACAAAAAATGAATTAACAGTGTAGACATTGTCTTCCCTGAAGCCAAACCCACCCGTACTTACCAGGCTGGTTTCCATGGTCATTGGCCCCACACCATTAATCTGCCCCGTGTATCTTGGTGTACCTTCTGAACCGGATGGGCATATCGGCGGCCCATCCATGGTAAACTGATTCAGGGTCAGTTCGGCAATCGTGATGTTCGTACCCGTCAAATTGAAGGAGAATGGAACATTCAATATCAACTTATTGCCTGACAATGAATAACCGGAAATATGGAACACTTCAATAAAATTGTCCAAAGCAAATACTTCATCGATGTCATTACCCTCCCCTGCTAAACCTATGCCTATCATCCGCTGGCGAGGATCGAGCTCCCAATAGATAGAAATGTCCTGGTTTTCCAGTATGACATGCTGTAGGGCGGGCAAAGTACCCAGGATGTATGGATTATATCCTTCGAATTGCTCCAGGTTTTCAGACAATTCCCTGGAAAAAAGCTGGTCTTCATTAGGTCCCGCTGGTTCAAACACCAACTGGGTTTTTACACCCTGGTCAGACTTACTTTCGAAAAGCAAATTGCTACCATCCTTTCCCTTATAGATGAATTCAAATTCACCGCCAAAAGTCGACTGGTTTGCTTCAAAGAGGTAGTGAAAGAAACCATAGGTTTCCAGGATCAGTTCCGTATTCAGGGCTACATCTACCCGATAGGGCATCGTTTGATCGTAGTATTCGCCATTGTCAGCCGATAGGTCTGACTGTATCCTGACATTGCCATCCTCATTAAAATCCAGCAAGACAAAGTAAGTCCCCGATATAGGATTTGGCTTGTAATTGACTTTCCAACCATTTTCAGGAACGATCAATTCTCCCATCAATTCTGATGCCGCCTCTGAAACCCGGTCTTCATAGGGGGGAAGAATTTGTTTCTCTTCAGTGGTGCATGATTGTAGAAAGCCAAACAAAACGGATAATATATATAAATAGCTTTTCTTCATTTTCTAATTTAATCTCGATTGGATTTCGTCTCTTAATTCGGTGAGGTCAATGCCTGTCTTATCTTCATAAAGCGAAGTAATCGATGCCAGCTTTTCCCTGAGTTTGGCCCGGCCTTCATTTCGCAACAAACAAGCTTCGGTGGTACAATTCGCTTCGTCAATGATAAACTTGGTATCAAAGTTCTGATCAAAAAGATAAAAGGCCACTAATTCAGCAAAGTCTTCATTTGGGGAGCTGGTGCCATATGGAGAAACAAATCCCCGCTGTAAAGCCTCTTCATCTGTGAGGGTATACCAGGAACCAGGGCCGGTATAACCACTCGGGCTAATCTTATCGAATGCTACGGGTAGCTTAAAATTCTGGTGTACTACATGAGCAAACTCGTGATAGATCGTCCCCAATTGAAGATCTCTCCATTGATCATCTTCTGGATCCAATGCATTGACATTGGTCAGTGTGATCCTTGCGCCGGCATCCGCCTGACCGAGAAGTATTGTTCCATTGTCCAGAAAAATCGGGCCTCCCAAAAACACTACTTCTGCCGGTACAAATCGCCTGAAAAACTCCTCCCCATTGTCAACTTTCATGTAGGGCTCAAACCAATAGTATTCAAGGAAATCAATCATTGGCCTCACAATATCCAATTTGGGGGGTGTGGCCCGCTGGTTTGGCTGGACGAAATTATCATCGTATCTATAGCGAATGGCTACGCCAAATTCCTGAACGAAATTCACATCAATGTATTGATCCAGCTCCGTCTCCAATTGTAAATCACTAGTATTCACCGGGATATTGAGGTTTTCTTCCGGATAGCACCCTCCCAGGATTACCATGGCCCCTCCAAAAAGGAGAAATTTCCACATACTTTTAAAATTATTTTTTTTAAAAAATTGTATCATAACTATCTCGGATTTGGTTCCAAACCTCCAACCTCTACTGCAGTTATCGGTATTTGAATTACTTTTCTTAAATCATCAGCATCCAGCTCCATCTCTGTTCCATCAATATCGATATGGGTTACCGGTAGTTGATACCGCTTCAAATCAAACCATCGCATTCCCTGGCAAAGAAATTCTTTTCTTCTTTCCAGCAGCGTGTATTCCAACAGGATCGCCTGGTCACTGACATTTGGGTTCCCGAAGAAAGCCCTCAAAAGTGGCATAGATATCTGTGCATCATCGTCAAATCGCTTGTCTGTAAGTACTTGTAAATCTGCCAGGGCGCTGGATATCCGGTTTCGGTAGATGTTTGCCTCAATTCTGTTGAGCAGGACTTCCTCGCCTCTAAATGGTATGTAAATGTGGTAGGGAGTACCTACATTCGAATTTAAGCTACTCCTTTGAAACAGGCTTTGATACCTGGCCGGGAACAGCCCATTCTCACCTTTTACAAATGCCGGATTTTCGCGATAGTCTGTTGAAAATTGAAACGGACTCGTATCAAACAAGTCGGGATAAAATTGATTATCCGGGCCATGACCATAACTGGTATAATGGTAAATTGAAATCTTGCGCATCAGCATCAGGTTAGAAGCTTGCTCTGGTGAAGAATAAAGCTGCGGATAGGCGTCTACCGATGAGGAAGCATTTAAGAACTCCTCCGAGGTAAGGTCCCTGACGAAGGATTCCGGGTTGTCTCCCAGTAATTCATCAGAGTAATTTATACACTCCCGAAAATCCCATTTAAATAAATAAAACCGTGAAGCGAATGCCAACGCAGCATTTTTAGTGAAATGGTATTTCCCGGAATTTGCATAAAAGCTGTCGTCCAGCAATTCAATACCGCGAAGCATATCGGCTTCCACTTTATCATACACTTGTTGCACAGTATTCCGCTCATATTGCTTGATAAATACTGTTTCCGGAGTCGTAACATAAGGAACTCCCAGGTCAGTAGCCGCGGTTTCCTCGTCATAGTGTTTCGCAAATATATTAACCAGCATAAAATGCCCGTAGGCCCGCGTTAACAATGCTTCAGCTTCCACAGCATCTCTTCTTTTAAGCTCCTCGTCGGTAGTGGTTGGTAAATCATTCAGGACAGCCAGCACTTCGTTCGCATGGGCAATCGCATTGTAGGTCTCGTTCCAGAATAAGATGGGAGTGTCAAATTCATCAGGATCATTCAGTATATCTTCCCATTTAAATGCCTGCTCGTGAATAGTCCTTAGACTCACCCCACGAATGTATTGGGCATTATCAGACATCCAGTCTGTAAAATTGTAGCTTGCCACCGAGTAGGCATTCGTGAGCAGCTGGGCCGCCTTCTCCAGGTTATCAAGGTTTACCCTGTTGTCCGGCACTTCATCCAGGAATTGATTGCAGGAAGTAGAAAAGAAAACAAGGGCAATGAACAAACTCAGGGAAGTCAAACTTCTTCCTGCCTTTCGTGTGATATTACCTTTTATTTGATCGCTAACCATTCTCATTTCATGTGTTTATAATTGTCTGTTTTCATCGGCATCCCTATAGCTATCGGGAGAACCTCGCATTTTCCAATCATCTTTCTGTGTGACGTTTTCGTCATGCTCGGTCTCATTGAATTAAAAGCCAACATTTAAGGATACAGTAATAAGGCGCGGCTGCGGCAAGGCTACACCACCCGACCGGAAAAATTCCGGATCCTGGCCTTTCAACGCCTTATCAGAATACAGCAAAGCCAGGTTTTGTCCTTCAAGGGCTACCCTCGCAAAGGTTAAACCCAGTTTACTACTAATCTGAGACGGAAGACTATAGTTTAGGCTTACAGTACGCAATCTCACATAGTCTCCATTAGCTACCCGTAGTCCACTTTTGTTATACAGATCATAAGCAAGCACTACATCACCATTTGACTGGGCAACACCTCGGTCAAGGATTACCGGGATATTGGTTTTGTCTTCATCCCCTGGTACAGCCCAACGGTTGATCAGTTCGGCTGGCAGTGCATCAAAGTCTGTATAGGTAGCTTTAAATGCATCATTTAACCTCACTTTATAGTCAAATTTAAATGAAAGAAGTACTGTCAGACTCAGATTTTTATAATTGAATACGTTACTAAAGCCTCCCGCCATTCTCGGCTCGGTGGGACCTTCGTACTGCAATGTGGCATTAAGATCTTCCCTGCTCTGCAAATCATACTGGTAGACTACTTCTCCATTTGCGTCATAAAACTCCGGGATTCCCTGGCTATTCAAACCGGAAAACCTGGTAGAGTAAAGCCCTCTGCGAGGCCCGCCCAAAACTGCCGCTCCGCCTGCGTTGATGGCGTCTACCAACCGTGGACCAAAATCCAGCCGGGTAATTTTATCAAAGGTATACCCAAGATTTACATTGGTAGTCCAGGAAAAATTAGACTTTCGAAGATTAACCGAATTCAAGGTTACTTCGTAGCCCCACGCACTTAAGTCGGCAAAATTACCGGTTTTTAGCCCCTGTCCGCCAATCCCACTTGTTTGCACATTTCCGATCAAATCAAATCCCAAACGGTTGTAATAATTCAGGTAGGCGCTGAACCGTTCGTCAAACATGGAAAAATCCATTCCAACGTTAAACTCCTTTAGCTTTTCCCAGGTTAATTCTGTATTGGCCAGATCGAGAATATAAAGATAGGGTTCTACGTCTGTAGGACGGATTGTGATATCCGCCTGGAGGTTTAATAAGGCGCTGGACTCCGGTGGCAAATTTCCTGAAATACCGTAGGTAGCCCTGATCTTAAAATAATCAAATAGGTTATTTAACGAGGTTAAGCTTTTGAAAAAGGGTTCTTCATTGACATTCCAGGCACCGCTGACATTCCAGGTAGGTAAAAACCTCGCCTGGTCACTTTCGCCTAGCTGGTTGGACCCATCGTACCTCACGATAAAATTCCCAACATACCTTGATTTATAAGCATAGCCTCCATTGAAAAAGAACCCGATAAAGCGATCTTTTTCTTCATTCAGACTGAAATAATCAATATCCTGCAGGTTATAGAATTCGATAATATTGGGGTCAGTGACTACAACGCCCCCACTCTCATACACCACCCCCATTCCTGTCGAACTGGTGGAAGATCGGTTCGTGTAGCGGATTTCATTACCTGCCAGAATGTTTACATCATGAATATTCTTAAACTTTTTCGACCATTCTGCACTCACCCTGCTGAAAAAATTGGAAAGATTGCTTTGATCAAGGTATTTAAAACCACCCTGTGGCAATACCACCACCGGATTCAGGCCTGGATTGTTGGGATCACGAAACAGGAGGTTATTGGACTCCTGAATAAACTGGGTCTGGTTAGCACGGTAAGCTTCGGCCTGATTAGAGTTTTCGTGGACGGTATGATCAGTTTTAGAACTGGCATATCTGCCCTGAAATACACCTTTGATAGACAAGCTTTCTATTGGACGAATTTCAAAATCCGTTTGGGCGGACACGTCTACCACATTAATATCGATATAATTGTATGCCAGCTCATCCAGTATATTGAAAGGAGCATAATTCCTTCTGAAATACTCCCGGTTACCGTTTTCGTCAAGCGCCCGAATGGACCTGCTGGTATTGATAGCGTAGCTGTAAGGATTCACATCAAACCCACGGCTGTATTGGCCGGTGATCGGATCAAATTCGCGATTCCTTGTGCCAGGCGCCTGCTGGTCGCGGAAGCTGGCCGTTAATTTTAATCCAAAAGTAAATTTGTCGGAAAGAAAATACGTGTTGCGGGCCGTTCCTGTAAAGCGTCGCACATTGTCAGCAATTGTCTGCCCCTGGTCTCCCAGGTAACTTACAGAATAGTAGTTGTTTGATTTTTCATTTCCAGTGGTGAAACTTAGCGAATGCTGTTGTTGCAATCCATAGTCCCTGAAAAGCAGATCAAACCAATCTGTATTGGCATTTTCATATTGATTAAGAAACTCTTCATTAAGAGATCCTCCCGGCCCCCAATCCAGCTCGTGGTTTGCAATGAGGGAGTACATTTTGCCCATAGCGCCAAAATTCTGCGCTTTGACAGATGTGGTAATATCAATCAAACCCTTTTGCTGCATCTCCCGATAGACTGACATCTCTTCTGCGGAATTGAGAAGATTGAACTGATTATAAGTAGGCCGGAGCTTCACTGAGAAGTTACCGGTGTAATTGACCTGCAATTTTCCGCTTCTCCCTCTCTTGGTCGTTATTACGATCACCCCATTCGCTGCCCTGGCCCCGTAGATGGCAGTAGCAGACGCATCTTTTAACACCTCGAAAGATTCTATGTCATTGGGATTCAGGTTGGCCATAGAAGAGCTTACCAGCGTATTGGCATTACCGGAAATGAAATCCTCGGTATCCACATTGGCTAGCTCCTCGAGAATCACTCCATCAACTACAAAAAGAGGCTGGTTATTTCCATTGATGGATGTATTGCCCCTGATCCTGATTTTGGGACTCGTACCAAATGTTCCCGAAACATTGTCAACCGAGACACCGGCCACCTGCCCTTCCAGCGCCCGGCTCGCATCCGGGATACCGGCAGCCTTTATGTCTTCCATGCTTATCCGCTCAGCGGCCCCGGTGAAAAGCTTTCTATCCACCTCCTGAAAACCCGTAACCACCACTTCTTCCAACTGCTTTGTGTCTAATTCCAGCACCACGTCAATGACGGAGCGGCCGTTTATCTGAATTTCCTGGGATTTGTACCCAACATATGAATAAACCAACGCTTCCGAATTTTCCTCTATATTGACCGTATAGTTACCGTCGTAATCGGTAATGGTGCCGGTAGTTGTCCCTTTAATGAATACGCTTACACCAGGCAATCCCTGACCATCATCTGACGAAATGATCTTTCCCTTAACAGTCGTCTGTTGCGCTAATAATGAAAGAGGGAAAAGAAATATGAAGGCACTAAAAAATAAAAGTCTCTGCATCCGGTTTTTTATATGTGCTAATTAAAGACTCAAAATATGAAATTATTATGAATCCCAAGAATTAATTGTGTCTCGTACCAACATTTTTGTAACAAACATCTACATTCTTATTTGTAGCTACAAAAAACCAAGGTTGTCTAAGAATGGTTTGCGATCTTTATTTAAACAAAGATACACCTACATGCAACCTTTACCCTATCAAGACAATCCCTATCAAAAAAAAGCAATTATGAAAAAAGAACATTTCCTTACCATTCTTATCCTGGTTGCCATCACAACCATGCTTTCCAACTGTGTTGACACTTTTGCGGATGAACCTCATACCGTTAAAAAATTTGATGCAAGTTCAGTATCTTATCTCGATGTAAATACTTCGGGTGGATCAATCACCGCCATTGGAGAATCGGGTACCAACCAGATAATTGTTGAAATGTATGTCAATTCCTGGAAGACAAAAAGTGAAGAGAAGATTCAGCGGGAATTGGAAAATTTTGATATTAAAATTGCCAAAGAAGGCAATACAGTTATTGCTTCGGCAAAGTCGCGCTCGAACTGGGGGATAAACACCATCAGTATTTCTTTCAAAGTTTACACTCCTTCCGCCATGTCGGCAAAACTCAACACGAGCGGGGGCTCCATCACCATGAAGGGTCTTTCGGGAGACCAGCACCTAAACACCAGCGGTGGTAGTATTACTATGGAAGGTCTAAACGGTGAAATCGTAGCCAGCACTTCCGGTGGTAGCATTAACTTACAAGATATCAGGGGAAATCTCAGGGGAACGACCAGTGGCGGTTCCATCAATGCCGAAGACTTAAATGGCGAGTTTGATCTCTCAACTTCCGGAGGAAGCATAAAACTTGAAGACGTCCGCGGTAAAATGAATGCCCACACGAGTGGAGGTGGTATCAGAGCTACAATACTGGAGCTTACTGGTGACATTACGTTAAAAACCAGTGGTGGATCTATCAATGCCACACTTCCCGAAAACACTGGAATGGATGTTTATTTTAAAGGAAACTCTGTTAATGTGCCATTGAAAAACTTTAGTGGCAGATCAGAAGATGATAAAATTGACGGAACAATAAATGGCGGCGGATCAAAAGTTACGCTGGTAACAAGTGGCGGATCAGTGAACGTCCACTACCAATAATCACTGTTTTACCAGGCCGTTATATTTGGAAAGGGAGAATGGATAAGCGCTTTCGTCCTTTCCGAATTTTTTGTTTGGATTTTTATCCATATCAAAAAACAACTTCCCGCCCTTTTGGATATCTGAATGAAGAATGTAGTTCTGGCTTAAACTGGCACCATTTAATTCCACGTCCTCGACATAAAAATTGCCGGCATTTCTTTCTGGAGCTTCAATCGTAAATGTTTTTCCATTTTCAAGCTTAAGGATTATTTTATTAAAAATCGGAGCACCAAGCACGTACTCCGAGGTACCCGATGTGACTGGATAAAACCCCATGGCTGTAAACAAAAACCAGGTAGAAAGATTGGAAATATGCTCATCTCCCGAAAGGCCATCTGGCGTTGGGCGATATAATTTGTGCTTAAAAACGTTCAGGATTTCCTGTGTTCTCCAAGGCTTTCCAATATAATTATACAAATAGGCCGCATGTTGAATGTTCGGATTGATGTGCGTGTACTGACCTAAATCGGTCAACACCATGTTCGTCATTTCAGGGATCACCCTCTTGTAGGTGCCTACCTTGAACTCGGGAGGAGTTATAAACAATGAATCCAGCTTTTCACCAAATTCCTTCTCCCCTCCGTAGAGAGCAATTAGCCCGGCCACATCGTGAGGAACATTCCAATTATAATGCCATGCATTTCCAATAAAATACGCCCCTCCCCAGGATTTTGAGTCAAATGATTTTTCAAAATTTCCGCTCACATCCTTGCCTACCATAAACCGGGAAGCGGGGTCAAAAAGATTGCGATAATTATAGGCATGCGACAAGTAAACCTCAATTTCATCCAATCTTCCGAGCTCATCGCCTAATCTCCAGACGTTATAGTCAGCGTAGGAATAGTCAAGGGTTTTTGACACTCCATATTCCACATCAGGATAAGGCACATACCCCATGTCATTGTAATAGGTAAGCCCATCCCTTCCGGGAGCATATTTTGGTGCGATGACAATGGCATCTTTCTTAATGGCCTGGTATGCCAAATCTGCATCAAAATCCCTTATTCCCTTCGCATAGGCATCGGCAAAAATGGCCCCGGCATGATTTCCAACATAGATATTCCTATACCCGGGACTTGGGTGCTGCGGGAGCCGCCCTCCTTCCTTGTAGGCATTTGTAATGCCCTTCAGGATATTGGAATTCATTTCAGGATATAGCAACGTGAAGAATGGAAACAAGGTATGGTGGGCATTCCAGAAGCCTATATCCGTGTAGAGAAAACTATTGTGAACTTTTCCATCAAACGGGCTATAATGAATGATTTTACCGGTTTCATCAAATTCGTAGAATATTTTTGGGAAAAGCAGTGCCCGGTAGAATGATGTATAGAAAAGCGTCTTGTCGTCATTTGTACCACCTTCCACTACGATCTTGTTAAGCTCGTTATTCCAGGCCTGATTTGCCTGGATCTTTAATTCATCAAACGAATAATCCGCAAGCTCTGCATTAAAATTTGTTATCGCCTGTGGGATACTGATAAAAGAGGTCGCTACCTTGACAAGAATTTTCTCATTTCTATTGGTGAAAAATTTAATGGCAACACCAACACCCTCGCCTCGAATTTCCTTTTTTGTAGAGTTAAGGCTGTCCTTGTTCCAAAGTGTATGAGAAGTAAAAGGCTTGTCGAATTCCAGCACGAAATAGGTGGCGAAATTCTTTGGCGCTCCGCCGGAATTGTTTTTGCAAAATCCTACTATCCTGTTTTGCTGGGGAATGATCCTGAGATAGGACTCATCGTTCATGGCATCCAGTAAAATATAGGAAGAATTAGCTTCCTGAAAGGTGATATTAAAACATCCTCCTCGAAGCGTGGGAACAACTTCTGCCTTGATGTTTGACTTTTTTAAAATGACACTGTAGGAATAAGGTGTGGCAATTTCATCATTATGGTCGAATTCCGAGGCCCTGCGCACAGGGTCAATGATCAGCTCACCACTCATGGGCATGATTGAGAAGGTACCATAATCACCTAAGACCGGACTTGGCTGGTGTGAACATCGAATGCCCATCATCCTATTTGACTCATAGGTGTATATCCATCGGGGACCCCTATTGACCGTATTTGGTATCCACAGATTCATCCCAAACGGCATGGCCGCAATGGGACCTACATTGCCATTAAATTTTTCCGGGTCTGAATCCGTACCGATGATAGGGTTGACATATTGAATTAAATTGACTTTGCCGCTGTCGATTGACGAAAGGTCCTTAAACTGACAGGAATTAACAACCACCAGAAGCCCCAATAAAAAATACGGCGACGTGTTTCTTACCAATCCTCGAATGCTTATATGATCTAAAAAATGCAAATCCTGAATATTTAAGTACAAATATATAGTTTATTTTATCTTTGGGAAATGATCGAAATCCGGGTTGGTTAAACAGTTTAAACGAATTAAAGTATTATTGTTTAACTAAATCTTTTCACCGGAATTCTTTTCATATATAAAACTTAGTCATTAATTCGCCAATTCACTTTTCTTACCATGAATAACGAACAGAACTTACAAAATTACTATGAAGCTAACCGACGGTTATGGGACAAATTGGCTTCTGTTCACGTAAAGTCAGATTTTTATGACCAAAATTCCTTTTTGGCGGGTAAATCAAGCTTAAAAGAAATTGAGTTAAACGAACTGGGCGACGTCAATGGTAAATCCATGCTTCACCTCCAGTGCCACTTTGGTCAGGATTCAATTTCATGGGCGAAAAAAGGCTCCAAGGTGGTGGCCGTTGACTTTTCGGAAGGTGCCATTGCCATTGCCAAGGATATCAATGAAAAGCTTAAGACAGATGTTGAGTTTATTTGTTGCAATGTATACGACCTCCATTCCTACATCTCTGAAAAATTTGATATTGTGTTCACGTCGTATGGCATCATAAACTGGCTCCATGATCTGGATAAATGGGGTAGACTGATTTCTTCTTATATGAAGCCGGGATCCATTTTTTATATGGTGGAATTTCACCCGATTTTATGGATGTATGACGATTCATTTACAAAAGTCGAGCATCCTTACCAGAGTGAAGCCGAACCACTCATGCACGTGTCTGGAACCTCCTACACTGAAGTGGAACAACCTATCTCAAAAAAAGAATATTGCTGGAACCATGGCATTGGACGCGTGATGAACTCGCTGATCAAGGCAGGTCTAAAAATTGAGTTTTTTAATGAATTCAATTACTCACCCTTCCGGACTTTTAAGGAGATGACTGAGTTTGAAAAAGGAAAATTTGTCATTAGCAGGTTTGGCTACAAAGTACCTCATTTGTTCTCGATAAAGGCCACCCTTTAAATTAGTTTTTTGGAAGGGTCTTTTGAAAGGCCATTATTTCCTTCAGGTTCAGATGGAGTTCGTAGGAATAAAGTTTGAAAATGAGCCCCCATTCCTCAGAAGACATAAACCCATCTGAGTTTGCAATGAGTGACATCCAGGCCACGCACTTGATGTTATGTTCATAATCACATTCCTTAAGCGCAGCCACACACTTTTTATAGAGATCCTGTTTTGAAAAGGAGTCTGCTTTCTGTACCATGTCCTTGAAAAGATCACGGTCAATTTTCTCATAATCGCACATGATCTCCCCCATTTTAATCTCCTTGTCACTAATCTTTCCGTCGGCCTGTATCAATAAATAATAAAGATTTACGAGCCCCTCTAATTCTTTTGCCTTGTGAAGTAATTTTTCCATTTCAACAATCTTTATTCGTATGTAAGTAAATCGGAAAAAAGTAACTATCGTAACCTTATAATTATAATTATTATACAAATAGTTATATTTTAAAGACCAATGGGTTGATTTTATAGATATTCGGAGATGTATAGGTAAGCCTGTAAAATAAAGAAAAAAGAACCCGAACAACGAAAAAGAGAAAATTACTGACTACCCATTAAGCCGCTGTGTTAACTTAATGCTTCCCGCATTGAACACCGGCACAAAATCAGTTCCCCCGGGCAACTCTTTTAGTGTGGGAGCTTGAAAACTGGCATGATATCTTCTGAGCGAGTGAGGATCAATCAGGAACTTAGTAGGCAGAAGGCTACCTTCAAGTTGAAAACCGTGTTTTAAGAAACCTTTTCCTGTGCCCCAGTCCTGATCAATATAGGTCATCAAATGATCCGGCGCCCTATCATTGATGAATGCTTGCAGTAATTTGGTAAGTCCTCCCACCACGGTAAGGTTGGATTTATGGCAGAATCGCAATATTTCGTATGAATAAATGACAGGTTCTTCCATCGTAAATTTTTTAGGGGAGCTTACCGACAAAACGGCCACCAGTGTGCCCTTGTGGAACAAACCAAACCTGAATCTGCCTTTGATAGGTACAGATAAATGATGGTGCTCCAAGAAAGTTAGTAATTGTTCATTGCTTATCGTCCTTACTTCTGTTTCCCTGCCGTGAATCCTATCTAGTTTATTGTAAAGCGATTTTATCCTGGATTCGACGATTTCCCTTTTTGTGAACCAAAGGTCCTCCCAAAGATGGATGAGGCTGAGATTGTTGTCCGCTGCTAAGGCTGAAAGTTGATAATTCTCCAATCCAGCATCTTTCACTACAAAGTTGAAATGGTAGAAAAAATTGCCGTCCGTTTCCAGCATGATCCTTTCAAAAACCGGATGTAAAATAAATTGGCTTTTTATGCCAATGTCCCTGAGGAAGCTTTGTACCTCCCTGACAAAGCCGGATTGAAAAAGTGTGTCCCGATCATTCAACAATTTCCTTCACCATTTTTGTGAAAAACTCCCCATGATAAGGCCCAACCCAATTCATTTCGCGGATTTCACCTCTCCTCGTAGTTTCGTAGTGATGATCCGATGTGATGTATCCCAAATACCCTCCGTTAAAACTCGTAATGATAAGTTTTTTTCCATGGTTTTCTGCAAACTGGTACAAATCATTCTCAACCACGATCTCACCGGAAAAGTCACAGGGCATACCGAGCATCAGCATATCACCGATCTCAAGGTAGGTAACCTCCACCTGAAGTGGAGCGAAGAAGGTCTCAAAAACACCCTGTCTTAGTCTCAAATTATCGGATATGCGTAATTGTGGCGGCGAGATCGACAAAGGAAACGTGCCCACGCGAATTCCGACAGAATTGCCGATTTGAGCTGTGTTTTCCTTGCTCTCCATGGCTTCAGCTAAGAGGGCGGCATACTCATCTAAAAAGGCAGGATCATCATCTCCCACACTTGCACTAGCATTGACAGAATGGCTGCCAACTGTCCCCGACATAAACATGGCAAAATCATACTTTCCGGTTTCCAGTTGCCTCACAAGTGCCCCCGGGTAATCATTGCTGATCATTCTCGCCTTGGGTGCCACGTTGGTGGCGTGGGCGCTGAAAGACGTAAAAAGGCCGATACTGCCATCTTCCCTGGATATCTCAAAAGAACTTACCCTGCCATCTACCTTATAGGAATCGCCAAGCCTGTTTCTTACCAGATTTTTCGCATCAGATGTAAAGTAGGTAATCCGGGATACTTGTAGATCAGAAGCGGCCTTTTTTATTGAGGCCTCTGTTGCATCAATTATTTGATTGACAATGCGTTCGTCAAATTTTCCGGCTAATACCTGCCCTCCGATTGATGCGTCCCAACCTCCTATCCCGCTGTGGGTGTGAGAAGCAGAAAAGTAAGCCAGGTCCACTCCCCAGTCACTTTTCAATTGATTGATCCTGGAGGCAATCACCGGAGGAACAATAAGCAGGTCATAGGACAATAATGCTACAGTGGTTTCTCCAACTTCCAATATGATACAATGAACATACAAGGAATCGTGAACCACCTCATAAGCAGGCCGGGGAGTGTAACCGGCCATCGGTGTGACAAAGTCAGGCATGATGTTTTGCCTGGACCAGGCAGATCTCATCGCTCCCTGATTTTTAGAAAACCCTTGTTTTATGTCATGATAATCCTTGATCAGTGAGGATGCCTCCCTGATGACGAGGTCTTCATTCCTGATAATAGGCCCTGAAATAAAAATTGAGATGATTCCAATTAATAAAATGAGGGATAATAAAGACCAGCCTACGATTCTAAACATAAATAAAAGGAGGAGAAAATTCCGTATGTGTCCAAAACGCTTCAAAGATCAACCATCCGCAAAAATGAAGCAATTTAAAATAGAAAAAACTTCTTCTCCGTTTCCAACCGCACTACCAAATTCACTATCCGACTACTCCCCAAACATCATTCTTTGGAGAGTCTCTCCTGTTAAATTAGGTTATTTGAACTCCAGGTTTATTTACTTCATTAATTTTTCGATCAATGAAAAGGCAGAACTAAAATTTTGACCATAAGAAATTATACCTTCTTCATGCCCGCCCATAATGATAATTCCATCATTATTTTTTAACAGTTTTTGGATTTCACCTGCCATTTCAGGCGTGCCATATGCCACTGATGGATTTGTTGTAGGTAGTTTATTTTGAAAAGAATTCCAAAGTGTAGATGAGTGAACGTGTATTACCGCTTGTATTTCCGGCAATAATTTATAAATGATGGCATGAGAAAGGGATTCTGAAGATGCTTTTGCCGGACCAATACAATTCAGACTGTTTTTTTTAATATCAAAGTCTGTGACAAGCGAAATGTGTTTTTCAGAGAATTCTACGACATCTCCTGTTGCTGATCCTGATATAAAAAAGGAGTTTCTTTCATCTCGACAACTGATGTTTCCATAACCTATTCCATCCGGATAGCACCCAATTAATTTTCGATCAAAAAGCAGATTACGAAAATGTACTAGTGATTGAATTTTATCATTTAATACAGGAGCAGAGGTTTGCCAATTACATTGGAATTTAATAATTCCTTCATCCTTGCTCATACAAGTTGCTTTTCGGGGAACAATTTTAATATCTCCACTTCATTGGCACGGCATATCCCTCTTTCGGTTATCAGGCCAGATACTAATCGTGCCGGAGTCACATCAAACCCATAATTTGCTGCCGGACTTTCAATGGGTGCAATCAATACTTTTTCCCACCCGTTGTTGGAATAGCCCTTCACATATTTAACCTCTTCACTTCCTCTTTCTTCGATCGGTATTTCTTTAACTCCATCCCGAATTTCCCAATCAAAGGAAGAAGAGGGAAGAGCCACATAAAACGGCACGCCATTGTCTTGTGCGGCCAGGGCTTTTAAATAAGTGCCGATTTTATTGGCTACGTCACCAGTGCGGGTGGTTCTGTCAGTACCTACTATCACAAGGTCTACCATTCCATGTTGCATCAAATGTCCACCGGTATTATCAGGAATGAGCGTATGAGGAACTCCATGTTGACCAAGTTCCCAGGCTGTCAGGGTAGCCCCCTGATTTCTGGGCCTTGTTTCATCTACCCAAACATGTATATTAATCCCCCGATCAAAAGCTTCATAAATAGGGGATGTTGCAGAACCATGATCTACAAAAGCCAGCCACCCTGCATTACAATGAGTTAAAATATTAACAGGCTTCCCTCCTTTTTGCCTACTTATCTTTTCGATTAATTTAACTCCATGCTCGCCAATTTTCTTACAATATGCAGCATCTTCATTGGCAATATCTATGGCAGTTTTTAAGGCAATTTGAATCTTATCATGAATGGAACCACCCCCGGCAATGGATTTTAATTGCCTCCCGGTAGCCCATTTTAAATTTACAGCCGTTGGCCTTGTTTCATTAAGCATCTCAGCCGCCTTTTTTAAATAATTATCAAACTGATCATCTGCCGGGGCATTCATAGCCGCCAGGTACATTCCATATCCTGCTGTTGCCCCAATTAATCCCGCTCCACGAACATTCATTTGGCGAATCACGTCAGCAGTTTCATATACATCATGAAGATCAATAATTGAAAATTCATGAGGAAGTTTACATTGATCAATTATTTGGACGATGGAAGGATCTCCTTCTTTTAAAAATATAGTCCGATAGGGTTTTCCATTTACTTTCACGTCTCCATGGGTTTTAAAAAGTACAATATCACTACAAAAATTTAACGGGAATAATTCCTGGGGAATTTATTGATTCGGAATTGATCAAGCGAATTAATAAACGGCCTCGCTAACTTTTAAATAAATAGCTCTGATATTGTCAGGCTGAAGCTCGCCTCTTCTGAAGGTAATGTAAGGGATGTTTCCGTCCTTATCGAGTTTGTGTAGAATCCTGAAATTGTAAATGTAACCCTGTTTTTTCTTTTCGTCCAATAGGGACTCAAACACCGTGAACATCCATTCGTCCGATTCATCCAGGACAAAATACATGGAGTTGACATTGAGGTCTCTCAAAGATATCAATCGTTGCCCCGGAAGAAATGTATAAACAGGTTTCAAATACTTTTTTCATCAATTATATCCTGTTTATTGACAAAGGGCAATAGTGGTCAATGTGTAGAATACTGATTTATTAAAAAGATAATTTTCAAGTAACACCGAGGTAATATTCAGGTAGGTTATTTCACTTCCATCACCTTACAGTCCGTAAGATAGGTGTTTTCAAAACTCACATCATCACCGGCTTTTTTACCAGGAATTAGAAACAACCGGGCAGACATAGCCTTCGACACATATTTAACAGATAATGAGGCTACATCTAAAAGGATTCGCTGAAGTTGGTCGACAGTTGTATAGCCGGGAATCGGAACAACGTCCAGCCCTGTTCCGGAGACCGCAGAATACATAAGAAGCTCGTTGATTGTGAAGTTGTTCTCCTTCGCTCGCATTGCTAAAACCTTATCCTCCAACACCGGAAGCATCAATCCTGAATAACCGCATGTTTTCACGTCCAGGTTTTTTATAACATCGGTGATAAGCGAACAGGCAGCCAGCGTGGAGGAATGGCCAAATGGATGACCCGTCAGTTTTTCCACTACTCCCCCAATCGAAGCATTTAAACCGGGAGCTGTCGAGGTATCAATACCAAAAAATTCCAGTCCTGTTTCATCACTGATTTTCTCACAGATCATTTGAATTGGAATTAATGCATCATTTAAAGCTTTTTCCAATGACAATTTGTTCTCTTCCCAATCATCAGACACTAAACCATTCAATAAAATATTAGGTGACTCTATACCAATAGTGAACCCAGGCGCTCCCTCATGGTAGGCAACCGGAAAGAATGGAATATGTGGTTGGCAATTTGCAGCAGCAGCAAATCTGAAATTACCTTCGCCGCCCAGACTGGAGTAAGCAATGGCAGAAATAATTTCAGCCGCCTGTCTTATAGATTTGTAATAGATCCCTTGTCCAAATTCAGAAATTCGTACACTAAAATTTATATTCCTGGTTTGCGCAATAATATCCTCGGCCAGCTCCACATATTTTTTGTCGTAAACCTCCGGCTTACAAAGCTCTCCAATCGAAAGAAATATATGATCATCGTGCGTCAGCTTGTCGATTTCCGCCAACCGGGTTCTGACTTCACTATCTGTCAATCCACTTGAGAGAAGATAAAAATGAGGGGTTGCTATTCGAATCGTTTGCACGTCATAACCAACATCCTGGAATTGCTTACGGGCATTCTTTAAAAACCTGATGGCATGATGTAACTTCTCCATGTCATGAAGGCTTTTGATATCAACTCCGGCTGTAATCGTCCGGATGGCAAACTTAAGTTTCATTTGGATCCGCCCAGGTTATTTAGTCATATAGAAATCCCGCAACACATAAAAAGCTTTCTTCTTATCTCCCGTTTGTGATACTAGCCCTTTCCGGTTGTATCCATCCTGAATAAGGGGAAGTGGCCTTCTCGGTGACCGGAAGTCAGTCAGTATCCACGGTGTCATTCCCCTCAATTGTGGTATTTTCGATAACATTTTGATAGTTTCCCGGTACAAATATTCCTGATATTCCTCTGTCCATCGAGTCAGTGAATCACCGTGTTGACCTTGCAAAGCACCTGCTCCAAACTCGGAAATTAAAACTGGCTTTTGCTGTTCAATTTCCCAGGTCACATTTTCACATTTGTCGGGCAATCCATCGTACCATCCCACGTACTGGTTAAAGCTCAGCACATCCACCTGATCAGCCAGCGGGTCGCCAATTTCCCGAACATTCCAATTGCCATCCCTGGCATGCTGCTCCAAGGCTGCGCTGATCAGCCTGGTATTATCTAATGACTTAGCTTCCTTAATTAAATTTGACATAAAAACTGTCCTTTCAGGAGTCACCGGTGTTTCATTCCCCATTGACCAGACTACGACCGAAGCCCTGTTTTTATCCCGCGTGATCATCTCCGTCAATTGATTTTTGGCGTTGGCATAGGTCTTTTCATTTTTCCAATCAATTGTCCAGTACACCGGGATTTCCTCCCAAAGCAATATCCCCATTTCATCAGCCACCCGGGCCATATATTCATTGTGGGGATAGTGGGCAAGGCGAGCATAATTGGCATGCAATTCCTTGACCCAGCCAAATACCATCCTGGCATCCTCTTCAGAATATGATCTTCCACCACGCATCACATTTTCCTCGTGAATGCAAATTCCTTTCATGAAAACAGACTTGCCATTTAAAAGGATATCAGCGCCTCTGGTCTCAATCGTCCTGAAACCAATCTTATCAGTAACTTCATTCTTATCAATTGACACCTTAATGGCATACAGCTTTGGCTCTTCTAATGACCACCTTTTTAATTTCTTTGCTGTAAAATCGATGTCCGCTCTTCCCTGATTATTCGAAGTGACTGTCGTGGAAAGTCCAATTTCCGGAATACTGACCTTGATTTCTTTATTTACTGAATTCTTGCCGTCCAATTGCACATATCCTTTTATTTGTTGGGGGTTTGCCGGGTCAAGTTGAATGAAATAGTCTCTGATGAAAGTAGCAGGTGTTTCAATGATTTTAACATCCCTGGTAATCCCTCCGTAATTCCACCAGTCGGTGTTCAGCGTGGGCACCCCTTCCTTGGTTCGCTTATTATCAACCTTGAGAATAATAAAATTGTCTTTCTCTTTTAGGAGATCCGTTATTTCAAAGTTAAAGGGTGTAAACCCACCGATGTGCTTTCCAAGTTTCTTCCCGTTCAGGTAGACATCCGACTCGTAATTTGCCGCTCCAAAGTAAACAAACACCCTGTTTTGGTTATTCGACTTCGCGTAGTCAAACGACTTCTTATACCAGACAGACCCTTCATAATACAGTAGCTTTTCCTCCTGACTATTCCAATCGCCCGGCACTAACATTGTCGGGGAAAGGTCAAAATCATATTCAATAAGGTCGGTCTTGTTTTGCGCTTTTTGGTTTTTGTAATACCCGCTTCCCCCACCATCATGCTCATCATGAGGTTGATAACGGTAGTCGTAGTAACCATTTTCGTAGGGATCAATGATATAATGCCATTTGCCGTTTAGCAGTGTGACATTCCGGGCATTAGTATTAATGATCAGCGGTGACTGGGCAATGATATCATTGGAAGAAAAAAGAAGTAAAACGAATGAAATTATAGCTGGCTTGTTCATGAAAACAAAATTTAACGAAGTCTAAAATAGCCGGAATTATCATGGTAAAAAAATAAGCATGTTACAGGTGGTCGTTTACCTTTCCGGCTGACCGGCAATGAAGCTTAATATGCAGGAATTCATTCGCAGGTGGATGTCATATTCATTGGCATGGGCCAGCCAACCAAAAGTCACACCGCAATGATACACCAGATCCTCAAAACTCTCGCGAGGGATTATGATTTCCTGCGTATCCAGGTATTCTTCTAATGTGTCAAATCCAATTTTCTTTTCTGCATCCTCCTGTTGCTCCTTTTGTTTGATTTCATGGTATTTTTTTTCCTCTTTATATTTCTTGCTGAAGGCATTGTAAAGAGCCGTGGCAGGACTAAACACGGCCTCTCCAACGCTGGTCTTATAATCATCCCCTTCCTTGCTTACTTCGCGTGAAACCCCCGGAATAAAGACAGGTTCAAGTTTTTTACGGTAGAGATGAGTAGGCTCAGGAATCCCAGAATAAACATCGACCGAATCAAGTATGTACACCTTCTGTTCCATCGATATCAGCATTTCCGAATAATTCTCCCCTTCTTCTATGATCAAAGTAAAAACCTCGTAGTCGATCCTGGAAAAAGTGATCGTGTCTCCAGGGTATACCGGCATTTGAAAAAAACCCTTGCCAGATGAAACCGTTCCCATGCGGTGCTGATTGTAGACATGTACGCCGGACACGTCAGACAATGTTTCACGGTCAATGATAAAACCTTTTAGCGTCATTTTTTCGGATTGAGACCGACCCGAAAACGATAGCAAAAAGAAAAACAGGAATATGTAAAGGACTGGCTTGATGGTCAACGATTTATTTTGACCCTAAAACTATCAGATTTGGTTTGAAAAGAAATGTGGAATCAGCTTAGAAGAGTTAAAGAATGTTAACATGTAAGAATATTCCTGACAGTTTGGTCAGGCGATTGAAAAAATTCCAATAAAGCCATTAATTAGTTGTACTATTTATAGAATAAATTAGTTTTTCTTTACGATTAATTCACTTACTTTGGCCTTTTGTTGCTACAACTAAATGAAACGGGGTTCAATTTATAGCATCATTTTTTTATTGGGGGGACTTTTATTTAGCTGTAAACCCAGCAAAATTTGCCCTGCCTATCATTCTACCTTTATCCTGGACCCGGAAGTTACCCGTACCACATTTTCTTTATTTGGGCCAGATTCACTACCAAAAGATCCTGAAACTGAGCTTTGGTTTGTTAAAAAGAAGAAGGTGGGCATAGCCGATGACTACAGCTACAAAAAGAAAAACACCAAGATGGCCATCATCGATATGGAGCCTATCTACATCAAAAAGACAGATCCACTCGACATGCCGCTTGCCATGGCAGAAATGGACTCCAGTATGATGGACTCTCTACAGCACCGGCGAACGGAAGAGCGCTATGACGATTTCTATAATTATGACCAGATGATCTATCTCCATTATTTTGGAGATTATCTTCCTAAACCAAAGCCTGCGCCTGACATCTCTGATGACCTGAAAAAAGATGAATCCCTGATTAAAGATGAAACAGGTACATCAGAAGACCAGCAAAAAGAAGGGTTCTTCAAGAGGCTCTTTAAAAAGAAGGATAAATCAAAAAAGAAGAAAGGCAAGGCAAATGACACCGACGAATCAGACGAACCGGACGAAGAGCTTCAGGAGGAAGATTCCGCGGAATAAACCCTTTTCTAACTGCCGAATATCATTATTCAAAGAGCTTATCAATAAACCGCTCTGATCCCACCACAGGTAATTCTGAAAAATAAAAATCATCCACATCTTCTGTAATAATATACTCACATCCGGCGCGCAAGGTAGAATAATATTCCAGACCATATTCAAAATCCAAAACAGCGCGGTTTTGAATTGATGACAATACAACTTCTTTATCGGTAGAAGTGATGTTAATCTTCGAAACCAGCAATTCAATTTTGGACTTGGCCATTTTCGTCCCGCTTTTCTTTTCGGAAAAACAAAAGGCTATGGCCAGGCAAATAGGCGAAGTGTACAGTTTGTAGTTTGATGAATCAGCTAGACTCAGAATACGCGAGGAATAAGTGAAAAGTGGGTATTCTTTATTCAGTACCGATACGAGGACATTGGCATCCAGAAAAATTTTCATTTGAGTGAATCAAAGAAATCTTTTTTCATTGATCTTCTGGAGCGGTACTTCGTCGTGCATTCTGCCTTGCCCTCAGCTACCTGCATGACCCAATCTGCAACAGGAAGCTCCTCCAGACTTTGGCAGGTGCCACTGGTAATCTGCCGGTACAAAAACTCAGTCAATCTGGACAAGCTAATATTCTGGGAATCAGCAAAGCTCTTTGCTTTTTCAATGACATCCCTGTCAAAAGAAAGTGTGATCTTAGCGTCCATATTTAAGTCTTTAAATTTATACGACAAAGACACTTTTTTTATACGTAAATGAAAAAGCTGTTTTGTTTCCGTTTTTGCAAACCGTCTAAGGGGAAAAGCATATTTACTTTCGCCTTTCCTGTCAAAGTATTCCAATCGTAATTTCACTTCATTCAGTGCCGGAATGTGATTTGGCTTAATCCACCACATGACAAGATGGTTTCCTTCATGTTTTTGAAACCATTCTTTTCTCCTTCTGAGAAAAACGGTATGATCTGAAATAAAAACATATCCCCTCAAATCCTCCACAGTTTCCCATACAGATATGTTCAAAATGATCAAAAGGTCATTAAATGGGCTAATGGAAACAGCACTGACATACTCCTCTTCTAATCGACTAACCCCTTACTTTTTTCTGCCAATTCGTTAACCCAGTCAATGTCATTTTTGGGGATGGTCGGTCGATAGGTTTGAACAATTTTGCATTGTTCATTTGGGCAGGTACTTCATAGATTTTAGGGTTGGTTAATAAACATAACCCGCTGGCTAACAAAAAAAAAAAACACCTGGTAGGTTAAAAAATAGTATCAAATTGTTATTTCGATAAAGTTACCTTCGGGATCCAGAACCACGCTTTCAAAATATCCGTCGCCCGTCCACCTGGGTTCCCCCTCCACCAGATATCCGGCCTTCCGTAATTGTTCTGTTTTTTCAACTACCTTTTCCTCGCTACCTACGGCAATGGCAAAATGTGTTAACCCTGGCTTGGTCTTTTCCTCTTCACTAAATTTGCCCATTTGCTCCCTGGACATGATCTCAAGTCTTGCACCGCTCCCAAATGACAAAAAATACGACTGGAATCTCTTTTTTTCATTGACATACTTTTCCCCTGCGCTTGCCTGGAAAAATTTTTCATAAAAATCCCTCATGATTTCAAGATCGACTACCCAAATGGCTAAATGATCAATACGCATATCCCTAATTTTATGCAAAATATGATTTTGAACATGTGATGTCCTAAGCTGATAAGATAAATTTACTCGTATATGGAGCTACCCTGGAACAATACCAAAAGATACAACGACTATTCCACCTACATCAAGTCGATCTTTCATGGCAAGACACAAAAAATTTCCGTGGACGCGGGATTTACCTGCCCGAATCGCGACGGTTCGAAAGGTTATGCCGGATGTACATATTGCAATAACAACTCCTTTAAGCCTTCCTATTGCAAACCAGTCAAAGGTATCGTAGAACAATTGGAAGAGGGTATTGCATTCTTTTCCAAACGAAAAAAGCCAGACCACTATCTGGCATACTTCCAGGCCTTCTCAAACACGTATGGCGACACGAGTAACCTGAGGGAAAAGTATCTTGAAGCGCTGTCTGTGAAGGATGTGAAAGGCCTTGTAATATCAACCCGACCGGATTGCATCCAGGAAAGTACAGTTCGTTTGCTGGAAGAATTAGCCAGTTCATGTTACGTGTCGCTTGAAATTGGAATTGAGTCATGCTATGACCTTACTTTAAATCACCTCAACAGATGCCATACGTTTGAAGACACTAAACGTGCGTTCGGATTGTGTAAAGACAAAAATTTTGATGTAGGTGGTCATTTGATCCTTGGTCTACCGGGCGAAACAAGGGAAATGATGCTGAATCAAGCCGGTATCCTGTCAGATCTTGGACTGAAAACAATTAAAATCCATCAATTACAAATCATTGAAAAAACAGTTTTGGCTAAACAATTCGCAGACAATCCTGACGCTTTTCAGTTTTTCACAGTAGAGGAATATATTGAGTTAATTGTGAAATTCCTGGAGAGGCTTGATCCCCATATAGCAATTGAACGTTTTGCAAGTCAATCACCTTTCGACCTGTTAATTTACCCTAAATGGGGCCTTAAAAATTTTGAAATTGCACACCGAATCGAAAAAGAATTAGAAAAGAATCATACATTTCAAGGTAAGCGATTCAGGAAAAAAGAACTGGCCTGTTAATCAGAAACCTGTTTTACAATATACTTCCTGAAAAGGTCAACCGGAATGATGATTAACGAAAGTAAAAAGATAGCCACCCACTCATCAATCATCAAGGGTTTAACCCTGAGAATATTTCCGCCAATGTAAGTAAAAACCACCTGAATACTGATGATCATTCCTATAATACCCAAAAAACGCATATTCTTGAATAGATTTTCAAACAGGTTCATTTTTTCTGTCCTGGCGTTAAAACTATTTATGGTAATGAGAAAAACAAAGAGGCTAAAAAAGGCGGATACAAAAACAGTCTGATCAAACTCACCATTTCTCAGGAAAAGGGTTTTAAAATAGTCGTTGGTTAAAAAAACTATGGAAAAGAAAGCTATATAAAGTCCGCCTACCAGCACAGATGAAATCATATTGCCCGTAAGAATATTTTCGTCCCTCCTGACAGGTTTTTCTTTCATAAACCTTTTTAGCGCAGGTTCACCTCCAAAAGCCAGGGCCGCCAGGGTATCCATGATAATATTGATCCACAAAAGCTGAATAATGGTCAATGGAAAATCAAAACCAAAAAACGGTCCTAACAAAGCCGTTGTGACAGCGGCCACGTTTACCGTTAGCTGAAACACAATGAACTTCCTGATGGATTTAAAAATAGTTCTTCCATACCTCACTGCATTGGCAACAGAAAAAAGATTATCATCCAAAATAACAATATCACTTGCTTCTTTAGACACTTCGGTTCCCGATCCCATGGCAAACCCGACGTCAGATTGTACCAATGCCGCAGAATCATTAACGCCATCACCGGTCATGCCTACAACCATGTCCATTTCCTTTGCCAGCCTGACCAGCCTACTTTTGTCCGTTGGTAACGCCCGGGCAATAACGCGCAATTTTGGCAACACCATCTTGAGCTCGTCATCTGTAAACCGTTCCAGCTCGTCAGAAGTCAGGATGATATCATCATCAGACTTCATCAATCCAATTTCGTGGGCAATAGCCACAGCAGTTTCTTTTCGGTCTCCGGTCACCATGACAATTTGGATACCCGCAGACTTACCTTCTATGACAGCTTCCTTTGATTCTTCCCGGACCTCATCCTGAATACCAATCACACCTATCAGCGTGCAATTTCCGGGAACTTTTTCTTCCCTGGAAAGCCGCTCATCTGATGAAGCTATGGCGATCAGGCGAATACTTTCATTCGAAATCTCTTTCAATTGCGCAAAGAAGGCTTTCTTATTAAAAGGCTGGGTTGATCCATCTTCGAGGAAATACTCTGTGCATTGGTTTAAAATCAATTCAGGAGCGCCTTTCACCAGGGTAAGATTATGTTTATCAAATCCCGGAATTTTTTGATCACTCCTAATCTCCGTTGCAGAAAATTTTCTCGCACTATTAAACAGAATGGTTTGTACGATTTCTGTCTTGGTGGATTTATTTACCAGGTAATCTTTGTCTAAAAAAGCCAGCACAGCCCTGCCAGACTGATTCCCCCCCTCTATTCTACCGTCGGGCGAAATCACACAGGATGTGTTTTCCAGAAGCCCCACGCTTAAAAAGTCTTTCAGACCTAACGGTACTTGTGCAAAATCCGGGTATTGCCGGACATTTCCCGTGAGGAAAAAAACCGGTTCAAATTTACCCTTCGTTATGGTACCTGTTTTATCGGAAAAAAGAATATTAATACTGCCAGCGGTTTCTATTCCCAGTAGTTTTCTGACAAGGACTTTTTCTTTTAGCAATTTCCTCATATTCAGCGAGAGTACGATGGCTATCATCATAGGCAACCCCTCCGGAACCGCTGCTACGACGATAATGATGGCCAAAATCCCCGCCTCCAGAATGTCCACAAAAAATTGCTCCCAATTGTGAAAATAGGAGCTGATCATTTCGGGACTAAAATAATTTTGGAACAAAATTTTGTTCAGCATGAATGCCACAAAAATGACACTCGCTGCTATGTAGCCAAACTTGGAAATAAGCCGGGCCAGGGTTTTTAATTTTACCTGCAACGGTGACAGCCTGTTCTCGTCTTTTACCAGCTGCATTGCCAACTGGCCATAAAACGTTTGATCACCGACAGAATCCACTTTTAGTATTGCTTCCCCATCATCTACCACCGATCCTCTAAACAACCAGTACTTGCTGTCTGTTTTTTTTTCGGGCACCGATTGCCCTTCCAAAGGAATTTTATGAATACTTTCCGACTCTCCCGTAAGTGATGCTTCATTGACTTTTACCGTACCTTTAACAATAACCCCATCAGCGGGTATTTTGTCACCAGACTGAAGAAGTACAATATCTTCCTTCACAATTTCACCAATTGGCAACTGAACCAATTGCCCATCGCGAAAAACATTGGAGGAAATCCTCATAGCCTCTTCCTGTAGCTTCTGAAACGATGTTTCATTTTTGAATTCTGATAAGGTCGATACAAATGTGGAAAGGATCACCGCAATGGCAATGGCAACTGCTTCATACCATTCTGTCACCCCAAAAAATGAGAATACCGTCATAATCCCCAGGGCAGCACAAAGGATGATAATAATGGGATCCTTAAAATTACCTTTAAGTTTGTCCCAAAAGCCCTCGACCTCGGAAGGACTCAGTTCATTAGAACCAAATCTACTTCTGTTTTCTTTTACTTGATGGGTGGAAAGGCCCTGGAAGGTATACTTCATCTAAATTGCACTTATCTAATATTTTTTTGTACTAAAAAAGTTTCTGCAAAAATAGAATTAAAAAACGAATTAGTAAAAAAAACAAAGACAATTATCGTAAATAAATAATTGTCTTTCAGTATATTCTCGCCCGTCCAATCAGGGGAATTTCGGAAACTTGTCGAAGTCAGGTTTCCTCTTTTCCATAAAGGCATTTTTGCCTTCCTTGGCTTCTTCTGACAAATAATACAACAGTGTGGAATTTCCTGCTAATTCCTGAATTCCAGCCTGTCCATCTAGTTCCGCATTAAAAGCAGATTTAAGCATACGGATGGCCAAGGGGCTTTTATCCATGATTTTTTCCGCCCACTCCACGTATGTTTCTTCTAACTTGTCCAAAGGAACTACCTTGTTCACCAGTCCCATTTGCATCGCGTCGTTAGCGTCATACTGATCGCAGAGATACCATATTTCCCTTGCCTTTTTCTGGCCCACGATTCTCGCCAGGTAGGAAGCGCCAAATCCGCCGTCAAAGCTTCCCACTTTGGGGCCCGTCTGACCGAACCGGGCATTTTCTGCCGCGATGGTAAGGTCGCAAATTACATGTAGGACATGACCACCGCCAATCGACCAGCCTGCCACAGCCGCGATCACAGCCTTTGGGATACTCCTGATCATTTTTTGCAGATCCAGCACATTCAGTCGAGGAACTTCATCCTTGCCCACGTAACCACCATGCCCGCGTACGCCCTGGTCTCCACCGCTACAGAAAGCTTTGCCACCTTCGCCTGTTAATACTATCACCTTTAGCTCAGGTTTTTCGCGACAAATGTTCATGGCGTCAATCATTTCGTTTACCGTGAGCGGGGTAAACGCATTGTGCACCTGGGGCCTGTTGATGCTAATCCTCGCTATTCCTTCGTATTCCTGAAATAGGATCTCCTTGTATTCTTTTATCGTTTTCCACGGGTATTTAAGCTTCATTTTTTATTATTGATTTATAGTGTTGAAATACTTTTTGATTTATCGAATTTATAGTCTCAATTTCTAAAATCGACGAACTATTCTGTTTTTGAATGAAATCAGGCAATACGTTCATCAGCCCTTCTACGGAATCACAAAAATAATAGTCCATCCCAAAATCGTGAGCTGTATTCCTGGCTGTCAATTTCTGGTGCGTCTCAAAGTAGTCCTCCAGTTCGGGTTGCCTGGCCGGCCCGTCAATTAAGCGAAAAATCCCACCACCGTGGTTATTAAACACGACCACCTTGAGATTGTCAGGCATGGAATTGTGCCAAAAGGCATTGCGGTCATAAAAAAATGACATGTCGCCCGACAGCAAGAGATGTTGGCCTTTATTATGGAATGCATGTCCCACTGCTGTGGAATTGCTTCCGTCTATCCCTGACGTACCTCTGTTAGCGTAAACAGTGTGGCCGCTTTGATTACCCAAAATATTTGCATAACGCACAGGCATGCTATTCGCCAGATGGATACATACATCTTTTGGAATCGCATTCCAAACCAGGGAAAATGCTTTGAATTCACAGAAAACCATCGTATCCAATATCAACCTCAGTTTATCCTCGGCATCGCTTTGCAGCAAAAACAATTCATTCAAATACCTCCTGTTTACTTCGAAATCAGACTGTAGCAATTGGTCAAAAAACAATCGGGGTGAGTTATAAAAAACCCTGTTCAACGACAGATAGGTATCTGCGGGGAAGTCATTTTCAGAAATATGCCAATGAACTAGTTCTTCATTCCTTCTTAGTGCCAGTTTCAATCGTTTTGAAAGAATCGATTTCCCAAACGAAATAATTACCTCGGGAATATGATACTTTTCAAACCTGGGATCAAAAGAATCATGATGCGTAATGGTGCCTTTCGAATTTGCGTTGGAAATCACATCTGAAAAAACAGGAATCTTCTTTTTTTCAGACAACATAGCCAACGAGTTTAACAATTCGCTATCAAAACAATTTTGACCTGCTATGATCGCCACTTTTTTACCAGCAAGAAAAGAAATGTCTTGGTCTGAAAAATAGTCCTTTTTTGGGCTGCTCAGCCAAGAATTTTCATTTGCAAGTGTTAACTCTTTAAAATGCATCTCTTCCCAAATTTCCGGGTAGAATGGTTCGTCAATCGGAATGTTGACATGAACCGGCCCTCTCGGCAACTTCCGGGAAGCTTTGATCGCATCGGCAATCAGGTTTCGGGCGGTGTCGGTCGCATCCTGATCACTCTCAGGAAAAGAAAAAGAGCACTTAATATGATTGCTATAAAGATTGGTCTGACGAATAGTCTGCCCATCGTTTTTATCGATCCACTTAGCGGGGCGGTCTGCCGTTAATACCAGCAAGGGAATGTTTTGATAATAAGCTTCAGTGATTGCCGGATAATAATTGATGGCTGCCGTTCCTGAAGTGCAGACAAGCACCACAGGCTTATTAGATGACTGGGCTATTCCCATTGCGATGTAGGCCGCAGATCTTTCGTCGGGTATAATCAATTTCCTAATTCCCGGGTGCCGTGCAAACGCAATCGTTAAATGAGCGCTCCTTGAGCCCGGCGATATCACAGCATGATCAATTCCTAGCTGAGAACAAATCTGGGGGATTTCTACAATAGATGGAATGATCATACGGGTGCCTTAAAATTCGGAGACAAGATTACTAATTTAGGCTCACAATTCGATATCGTCGTGGGAATTAGTTGCTATATATCAAGGATTGTTACTTCGACTCGCCTGTTTTTTGCGCGGTTGTCCTCCGTGTCATTAGGTGCGATGGGATTTGAAGGGCCATACCCCACAGTCTTGATCCTTTTCTTATCTACTCCTTTTTCAATCAGGTAGTTCTTAACAGCATCCGCCCTACTTTGCGAAAGTCGAACATTAGCAGATCGATACCCCTGGCTGTCTGTATAACCTCCCAATTCGATTTCCAACGTCGGATTTTTTACCATCAAAGAATACAATCGATCAAGTTCCGGTTCCGATTCCGGAAGCAGATCTGCTTTACTCTGTACAAAAAACAAGTCTTCAAGTTGGAATTTTTGACCTTTTATAACCGGTTCCAGTTCAATGTATTTCACCAATTTCCTGGAAGCTGAAACTTCATCGATATTAAGGTCTTCTTCAAAATCAATAAACCCCTGGGCTTCCACACGTAGCCGATATTTGCTGGATTCAGATAATCTAATGGTATAATCGCCTGTCTTAGTGCTGGAGTTGGTAAATCCCTCAAACCCGCTCTCGGGAATCGTATTAAGCTGGATTCTAGCGTAGACAGGCAAATTATCTTTTTTGTTAGTGACTTTTCCGGAAAGTACAATAATGTTTTCCGGCTCCGGCTCAATGTCTAAAGGTATTCTGTAAATGTCCTTATTGGCCTGCTCAAGCGTATTTTCCGAAACCTGGCCATCGGTCGACACAAAATATGCGTATTTTGAATTGGCTGAAACTGCGAAATATGAGTCCCACCCGGATGTGTTTATTTCATAACCAATATTGGTGGGCTTTGACCATTTTTGCCACGTATCATCTAGCCGCTTGGAGTAGTAAATATCACTCTCCGGCTGTGGTGCATGACCATTGGACGAGAAATACAATATCTTTTCGTCGGAAGATAAAAAAGGAGCGTATTCCACATTTTCGGTATTGATCACCCTTCCAAGGTTTTGAGGTTTCGTCCAATTATCATCCCCTCGGTCAAAGCTCACGTAAATGTCCTGGTCGCCAAAGCTTTCGTCTGTCTCAATAGCTAAAATGAGTGTTTTTCCTGATGCTGAAATGTAATAGTCCTGAAACCTGTTTAGGTTTTGGTATTCCTCAATATTTAATTTTTTCGGTTTACTCCAGGATCCATCAGGCTGCTTTTCAGAAACTGAAATACCGTTTTCCACCTGTCCATTTTGGCCATAGGCATTGATTACCCAAATCTTATTTCCATCGGGTGAAATGGAACAGATGCCATTCGGATATTTGTCGTTAAGAGGGCTTCCAATATTTTGGGCCACTGTCCATTTTCCATTTATCAAATTGGAATAATAGATATCCTGATCATCTCCTTTTCCACCGTAATTTTCCGGGGCATTTTGCCTTACAAAATACAAAGTGTTTCCATCAGGCGACAAGACTGGTTTAGCTTCCGCATAGGATGTGTTGATTTTTTCGCTCAGCTTTTCCTTTTCATCCGCAAACTTCACTATTTCCTCAAAATCAAGATCGTTCAGATCAATCAATTCGTTAATTTTTTTCTCACTCTGAACGATTTCTGAAATCCCAACCGCATCAATCTGCGCCCAACCGGGCTTGTCCAATGAATTTAAGTGAATGGAAATTTTTTCAACTTTATAAGAAGTCTTGTCAATATTGACCGTCATGACCCTGGCTGGAATATTAATCACCTCTTTATCGGGCTCGTAGATCTTATGTTCGTTTCCTTCCGTGTCTATCAATACAATCTTGGCAATTCTATTGGGAAGGAAATTTTCGACAATAATAATCTGCCTTACCTGGATCGGATCACTGTAACCAATTGTAAAAGTACCATAAGCACGATCAGCATTTAACCTAAACGCATTTCGGTTTAACCTGCCATAGGGACCAGCATCGGGAGGGCCGAGCACCTTTTTTGCCGAAAAATTATCTTCCTCAAAATTATTGTACTGAAAATGAAGCTCGCTAGCCCATTGAATGTCCTGACTTTGAGCTCGAAAATTGGATATAGACATCCCTGCCAGACAAAATATAACCACTAAGCGATTCATACCGTTGAGGATTGTTTTCATTAAAAAATGAAAAACAAAATTAAAAAGGCCATATTAATCCGCCAAGAATAAAATGACTTAATCCTCTGACAATTAGAGATTTCTAATTGAATCTTGTTATAAATCAGTAATTTCTACTTCTACACGCCTGTTTTTGGACCTGTTTTCTTCGCTATCATTTGGCGCTACCGGTTTAGATGGCCCATAGCCTACGGCTTTCAGACGGTTTTTGGCAATGCCCTTTTCCAGCAAATAGTCCATCACAGCATTAGCTCTTTCTTTGGACAGTCTCATGTTAGCAGAGCGGTAACCTTCACTATCTGTATGACCTGAAAGTTCTATTTTCAACTTTGGATTGTCCAACAATAATTTATAAAGGCGATCCAATTCGGGCTCTGATTCTGAGAGCATTTCCGCTTTACTTTGCACAAAGAACAGATTATTCAATGCAAAACGATGACCTTTTGAAACAGGATTTAGACCGAAATGTCTTTTTATTTCAGACAATCCATCGACCGAATTAAAGGTAATAGAATCAATCAGGGTAATGAAACCAATCGCTTCAATGGCCACCAGGTAGGTATTATCATTGGCCACTTTCGTATCATATTCCCCATTTCTCGCATCAGATATCGTAAAGGCATCAAACTCTTTACCTTTTTTTGAAGTAAATGTTATGTTGGCATAAACCGGGGTGTTATCATTTACACTGAAAACCTTTCCTGAAAGAGCGATTTGCTTTTCAGGCTCCGGTTCAATATTTAATGGTATCCTGTAAATATCCAGCCCATCGACAGTAGCATTTTGATCTCCGCCATTTTCCACAGTAGAAACAAAGTAGGCATATTGATTATCCGGTGAAACGGTAAAGTAAGAGTCCAGGCCGGGTGTATTTACTTCTAAGCCAATATTCTTTGGTTTTGACCAGTTTAACCACGTATTATCCAACCTCTTGGAATAATAAATGTCTCCGCCTTCAGTATTTTTCCCGTGGCCTGTCGATGCAAAAAACAGCACTTTTTCGTCATTAGAAAGCAATGGGGAATATTCAATTCCTTCTGAATTCACAGACCTTCCAAGGTTTTTCGGCTTTGTCCAGGTTCCATCTTCTTTTAAGAAGCTGACATAAATATCCTGTTCGCCCACTCCACTTTTTGTCTCTATTGCCAACAACAATATCTTGCCCGATGGCGACATCGAAAAATCCTGAAATTCACTAAGGTTCTCAAAATCTTCAATTTGTAATCCCACCGGCGCTGACCATCTGCCATCCGGCAGTTTTGAAGACACGGACACTCCATCACTGATTAATCCATTGAGCGTGTCATATGAGTTCAACACCCAAATAGTATTTCCATCTGGCGAAATGGAACAAATTCCATTTGGATACTTGTCATTTAATGGCTTTCCTACATTCTGACCTACTGTCCATTTGCCGTTGATGAGTTGTGAGTAGTAGATATCCTGCTCGTCGGAAGTGCCACCAATATTTTCAGGTGCAAATTTCCTCACATAATATAAAGTCTGCCCGTCTGGTGCTAAAATTGGTTTAGCTTCGCCATAACCCGAATTGATGTTTCCACTCAGTTTTTCTTTCTCCTTGGCAAATCGGAAATTTTCCTCAGTGGTAAAGTCTTCCAGTTGAATTATATCAGATAATGTTTCTTCTGAATATACAACTTCAGAGATTCCAACAGCATCTATCTGTGCCCACCCAGCCTTGTCATAAGTATTCAAATGAATGGAAACAGCCGCTACTTTATAAGGTGTTTTTTCAATATTGACTGTCAGCACACGCGCAGGCACGTTGACCCATTCCTTTCGTGGCTCATAAATAAGATGGTCTCCACCCTCGGTATCCTGGAGGATAAGTTTGCTGATCCTGTTAGGTAGAAAATTTTCCACCACTACAATTTGACTCACCTGGATTGGCTCATCATAGCCTACTTTTATAATCCCGTAGGCTTTTTCTTCTTTTAAGCGAAAGGCGTGTTTATTTAATTTTCCGTAGGGTTGTGCATCTGGAAAGCCTAACACCTGTTCACCATTAAATTCATTGTCACTGTACTGATTGTGCTGGAAAATCACGCGATCTGCCCAGTGGATTTGCTGAGGTGCCGCCAAAGATATACAAATTGGTACGACCAACTGTAAAGCTATTAGGTTCAGGAATTTCATAGTTTAGCTGCTTTAGTAAGTACTGTTTATCAATAAAAATTTCAGAAGCTGTGGGACTGTACTACTAATAGACTGATGTTGTAATTACAAATATAAAATACTTTATGTAAACACTCAACAAATATATTTTTTCAATTGAAAAATTTCAAACAAAAAGTTTGATTATTCCTACAAAAATCAATCAAATTGGTCGGTAATTGAAAAAATTACAATTTGAGGATTTCAACCTCCACTCTTCTGTTTTTTGCCCGCATTTCAAGTGAGGTATTTGGATACAATGGCTGTGTAGGGCCATAGCCTTTGGAGCTTATCCGCTTTTTTGAAATCCCCCTATCCATTAGATAGTTCATCACTGCCTCTGCTCTTTTTTCTGATAGTTCCATATTGGCCTTGAAATATCCCTGATTATCGGTATGCCCCTTTAACTCTATTTCCATATCCGGATTTTCCACCAAAAGAGCATACAAACGATCTAATTCCTTTTCGGACTCAGGAAGTATATCAGATTTGCTTTGTACAAAGAATAAATTGTTTAATTGTACTATTTGGCCCACTTCGATGGGCACCAAAAATAAATCTTTGGTCATTTCCTTATATTCAGTCACGTCAGAGAAGTCTTCATTTTCGAAAACTGAAATGTAGCCTTTTGATTTTGCTAAAAAGCCATACAAATTCCCAACAGGTAAGACTATTTTATATGCTCCATCTTCCGGATTTGATTTTGCGATACCATCTTCATTCCTGTTATTCAGGCTCTCGTAATTGATTTCTGCTTCGATGGGCAGATTGGTCTTTTTATCAAGCACGCGCCCAGTTATCAAAACGACAGGGTCTGGTTTTATATCTTTTTTAAGTGAAATTCGGTAGATATCTCCTTTGGTGTCATCACCTCCTTCCCCTGAAGTGGATACAAAATAAGCATAGTCCCCCCTGGCAGTCACTGTATAATAGGCATCCCATTCTTTCGTATTGATTTCTGAACCTATGTTTTGAGGAGTAGTCCACTTCGTCCAGCTTTCATCCAACCTCCGTGCAAAAAATATATCACTGCCTCCTTCGCCTCCATGTCCATCTGAAGAAAAGTACAGTGTCCTATTGTCAGAAGCCAGGAAAGGCGAATATTCAACTGAGGAGGTATTCAAGGTACTACCCAGGTTTTTGGGTGCGGAATAAGTTCCATCATCGTTTCGAAAACTGACATATAGGTCCTGATCCCCAAACGTTTCTTTGGACTCGATGGCCATCACCAGGTACTTTGCGCTGTTAGACAAACAAAAGTCCTGGTATTGGTTTTTATTAACAAATTGATCAATGGCAATTCCTATAGGTTGGGTCCATCCCGAGCCGGTCCGATAAGAAATAGACGCCCCTTTGCCCTCCACAGAACCGTCTTCTTTATAAAAATTAATCACCACCATGGTATTTCCATCCGGGGAAATGGAGCAGACCCCATTTGGTTCTTTGTCATTTAGAGGGCCACCGATATTCTGTGCAAGTCGCCATTTTCCATTTACGAAATCAGAAAAATAAATATCCTGCTGATCGCGCTTTCCACCGATGTTTTGCGGATCATCCTGACGCGCAAAATACAATGACTTGCCATCCGGTGAAATGATGGGCTTTATCTCTCGGTAGGGTGTATTGATTGATTCATCCAATCTCTCTCTTTCCGCAGAAAATGTCAGGTCTTCTTCAATGATCGTTTCATTGCTTTTTGTAATAGCCTGTTTTTGTTCATTTGTTAGCGATACGGAACTTAATCCAACGGCATCAATTTGGCTCCATCCACGAGCCTCACCAATGGTATTTAAATGAATGGTTGCTTTGTTGATGACAAAATCAATTCCATCAAGCGAAATAGATAAGAGTCTTGAAAAAACACCAATGTCCTGCGAGGCCTTTTCGTACACCACGTACTCCGTGCCCGCCGGATCAAATACCACCACCTTCGACACCCTCCCTGGAGCAAAATTCTCGGCTACCAGCAATTCTTTAGCCACCGTCGTGCTTTTAAACCCTACCGTTATCGTTCCATAAGCATTGTCATCCTTCAATCGAAACGCCTTTTCATTCAGGCTGCCATAGGGGTAGGCGTCAGGTTCGTTCAGGATCATCTGCCCCGACCAGGGACCTGCCTCCTTGAATCCATTGTACTGAAAAATCACTTCGCTGGCCCAGGTGATATCCTGCGCAATTAAATCAGAAAAACAATTGGCTGAAATGAGGATAATTAACGAATATTGAGCTAGTCTTTTCATTCAATAAATTTAAGAAAGAATCGATATTGTTAAAACAGTGTTTTTTAACAGTACTATATACTTTTAATTTATTGCCAATTGTTAAAAAAGTTTGGGATTTTTCACTGAATGAGTTTATGGAATCGATAGCAGGTTGAAAAATTGAATATAAAAGAAGGGGAGACTATATTTGCACTTTTATTTACAAAACAGAACTAAAATGAGTGATTCAACTGTCAAAAAAGCAGCAGACAACATCAGGATACTTTCCGCGGCCATGGTTGAAAAGGCCAAGTCGGGCCATCCGGGCGGTGCAATGGGAGGAGCCGACTTCATCAATATACTTTATTCTGAATTTTTAAACTTCGACCCGAACGACATGACCTGGCACAACAGGGACAGGTTTTTTATGGATCCCGGTCACATGTCACCGATGCTGTATTCCATGCTGTCTTTGGTTGGAACATTCTCTATGGAAGATATTTCAAATTTCCGCCAATGGGGAAGCGTGACCCCCGGTCATCCGGAAGTTGATGCGGAAAGAGGAGTTGAAAACACATCAGGCCCACTCGGACAAGGCCACACCTTTGCTGTAGGAGCTGCCATCGCAGAAAAGTTTTTGGAGCACCGCTTTGGCAATTGGATGTCCCACAAAATCTATGCTTATATATCTGATGGAGGCGTTCAGGAAGAAATTTCACAGGGAGCCGGTAGAATTGCCGGATATTTAGGCCTTGGCAATCTGGTCATGTTCTTCGACTCAAACGACATCCAGCTTTCTTCAGTCACAGGCGATGTTACCATTGAAGATACAGAAAAAAAATACGAAGCATGGGGATGGGAAGTGGTTACGATCAATGGTGACAGTACTTCGGAAATCAGGGAAGCTCTTAAAAAAGCCAATAGCCAGACGGAAAAACCATTCCTGATCATTGGAAAAACAATCATGGGAAAAGGTGCTGTAACTGAAAGTGGCGAAAGTTTTGAGCGAAAGGTGTCCACACATGGAATGCCCCTTGGAGAAGCTGGCGCCTCCCTTGAAAAAACTATTGAAAATTTAGGTGGTGATCCAACAAATCCATTCCAGATATTCCCTGAAGTAAAAGAATACTGGAACGAAATATTGGCGAAAAAATCAGCCTACGCCAAAAAGAAAAAAGAAGAACAAGCGGCCTGGGAAAAATCAAATCCTGAAATGGCTGCCAAATGGAAGTTGTTTCATTCAGGTCAACTCCCTGAAATCAACTTTGAGGAAATTGCCCAAAAAGAAAATGTCGCCACACGAGCGGCTTCCAGCGCGGTACTCTCTGTCTTCGCAGATAAAGTTGAAAACATGATCGTAGCATCTGCCGACTTATCAAACAGCGATAAGACAGATGGATTCTTAAAAAAGACCACGTCCTTTAAGAAAAACGACTTTTCCGGTGCCTTCCTTCAGGCAGGCGTGGCTGAATTGACAATGGGTGCATTGGCCAACGGAATGGCACTTCATGGAGGAGTGATTCCTGTATGCGGAACATTCTTTGTTTTCTCCGACTACATGAAACCAGCCGTTAGATTGGCGGCCTTAATGGAATTACCAGTTAAGTATGTCTGGACGCACGATGCATTCCGTGTAGGTGAAGACGGTCCCACCCACCAGCCGGTTGAACAAGAGGCACAAATAAGATTGCTAGAATCGTTGAAAAACCACAAAGGAGAGAACAGCATGTTAGTATTGAGGCCAGCTGATGCGATCGAGACCTCTGTAGCTTGGAAAATGGCCGTCGAAAACACAAAGACCCCGACAGCACTTTTGCTATCCCGGCAAAATATCAAAGATCTCCCAGCCAAGCCCGGATCGTCGAGGTACAAGGACGCATTGGGTGCTTTTAAAGGTGCTTATATCGTGAAGGACGCTAACGGAGCACCTGACATTATTTTTGTTGGAAACGGTTCAGAAGTTTCGACTCTTTATGATGGAGCTTTAAAATTGGAAGCTGAAAAAGGCTTGAAGGTAAGAGTTGTATCAGCACCATCGGAAGGTCTATTCAGGAGCCAACCAACCTCCTATCAAAAAGAAATCATTCCGAATAACATTCCAGTACTTGGTCTCACGGCAGGACTACCTCTTACTTTGGAGAAGCTTGTTGGCCCAAGTGGTAAAGTAGTTGGTCTGGATCATTTCGGATATTCCGCTCCGGCAAAAGTATTGGATGAAAAATTCGGATACACCGCTGAAAATGTATTTAACAAAGCTTTGGAATACTTGGAAGAGTTCCAAAAGGTGGAATCGTAAAGACTATTAAAAGCACTGCTTGAAGGTTGTCTTAGTTACTAGGACAACCTTTTTTTTTGGATTATTTTATCAATTAAGATATAATTGTATCTCTCAGATAGAAGTCACTATTTTTTCATGAAATTAATTACTGCTTTCTTTTTTACTTATCTCTTATCAACTTCCGCCTTTTGTCAGAATATATGTGATGTTTTAGGGGCTGGAGGAGAATCAATCGCCAACAGTGAAGTTACAATTGAATTCACAATTGGGGAACCAGTTGTTTCGCATACGTTTTCTCAAGAGTATTACTTTTCCGAGGGTTTTCAGCAACCTTTAGATATAGACGTGATAATTACTTCATTAAAACAGGATGCCTTTTCTGAATTATTACCCTATCCTAATCCAACCAGTTCAATTATCCACCTTAATTCTTTGCCAAATTCTTTTAGTTTTCAACTAATAGATGTTCAGGGTCGAGAAGTATTGAGAGGATCAATGATCGATAGGAATAGCCTCGAATTGGATTTAGAAAATGTTAAATCTGGTGAGTATGTATTAATTATAAACAGTGGTGTTGATACTAACAATTACAAAGTGGTTAAAATCGACTGATCAAAACATTAACTTTTCAAACAATGAAAAATATTTTTTTTATCCTATTAATCTTTGCAAGCGGACTGGCGCTAGCCCAGTCTCCCCAAATGTTTAATTATCAATCCGTTATTCGCGACTCAAGCGGAAAATTGATTCAGCAAGAAAATATTGGAATAAAGGTTTCAATTATTCAAGGAGATGAAAATGGTGAAACCATTTACTCAGAAATGCATGAGGTTGAAACCAATCAGTTTGGCCAGATCTTTCTTAAAATTGGAATGGGAATCCCATTAAATGAAGGCTTCTCAGCCATTGACTGGGGATCAGATAATTATTTCATAAAGACCGAATTTGATATTGAAAATGACGGGAGTTTCGAATTAGCCTCTACTTCTTCCTTTGCATCGGTACCTTACGCTCTATTTGCTGAAAATTCGGGAGATCAAAAATGGAAAAAAAGCTCGAATGAAGACATTTACTACAAAGAGGGAAATGTAGGTATTGGAAAAACTAATCCAGAAGCGAAGATTCATATTGCAACAAATACCAGCAATGAAAATCAACCCTTTATATTGTTGGAAGACACCAGCGCCATGGGATCATATATCAAGCTAGGTGACGGAAGTACCTTAGAAGGACATTTTAACCCGGTAATAGAGGGAAATTCTGTTGGTGTAGGTTCACCTGACAGAACGGGCCTTTGGCTTTGGGGAAGATTGTCAGAAGATCAGACGGATGATCGAGGCATGGGTTTTAGGGTTTATGACAATTCTGGTGGAAAAATACTTAATGCCCCTTTATTTACATGGTTTAACCAAAATGACGAAGTCATGAGAGTCAGCCCGGAGGGTAGATTAGGCATCGGAAAAGAGAATCCAAT
Source organism: Cyclobacteriaceae bacterium (assembly GCA_050305935.1). GTDB lineage: Bacteria > Bacteroidota > Bacteroidia > Cytophagales > Cyclobacteriaceae > CAJXNP01. The sequence continues at coordinate 48,482 of JBNLGG010000021.1, forward strand.
AGCTAAATTGAATATCGCTGACAATGTTAGTATTGATACACAAGCTTTAATCCAATTGGAAGACAGTTCTGCTACTGGGTCATATTTACGTTTCAAAGATGGTACTAGTCTCCCCGGACACTTCAATCCTGTAATAGAAGGGAATTCCGTTGGTGTTGGGTCTCCTGATAGAACAGGTCTATGGCTCTGGGGAAGACTGAGTGAAGACAACGATGATGATCGAGGTATGGGTTTTAGAGTATATGACAATTCTGGTGGAAAAATACTTAATGCCCCATTGTTTACTTGGTTTAACCAAAACGATGAAATTATGCGCATTTCACCCGAAGGAAACTTAGGGATAGGCACCAGTACACCCAACTCGAAAATTCAGGTATCAGACGGTGATATCTACATTGAAGATGCGACCAAAGGAGTAATTATGACATCACCGAATGGAACTTGCTGGAGAATGACTGTTGATGATACTGGAAACCCCAATTTTACAGCAATCGCTTGTCCATAAAAAATTAAATAGTAGTGTAACTTAGCAGTTAAGATATTAACTGCTTTTTTTATGCTCAAAATTGCCTGGAACAATCTATATAACCATCCTCTTCCTCCAGGACATCGATTCCCCATGGTCAAGTACGACCTACTGCCCGAGCAATTATTATATGAGGGAACTATAAAAAATGAAAATTTATTTTCTCCCGGGTGTCTTTCAGAACCTGATATTATCGCGACCCACACCCAAGAATACTGGGAGAAATTAAAATTGGGAAAGCTAACAAAAAGTGAGGAACGAAGAACGGGGTTTCCCTATTCGAAAAGTCTAATCGAAAGAGAAAGCACTATTGCACAGGGCACCATCGAGTGTGCCTTGTTTGCTTTGGAGTTTGGTGTTTCGATCAACGTGGCAGGAGGAACTCATCATGCATATTCTTATAAAGGTGAGGGGTTTTGCTTGCTAAACGATATTGCGATAGCGGCAAATTATTTGATGAACTATAAAAACTTTAAAAGAATACTTGTTGTTGACCTGGATGTTCATCAGGGAGACGGTACGGCGGAGATTTTCTCCAACTCGAAAAATGTGTTTACCTTCTCAATACATGGTGAAAACAATTACCCGTTAAAAAAACAAAAATCTTATCTTGATATTCCGTTAAAAGACAAAACAACAGACAAGGAATACTTGAATACGCTGGATTTACACCTACATCAACTAGTGGACACCCTTCATCCTCAATTTATTTTCTATCAGGCGGGTGTTGACATATTAGAAACTGATAAATTAGGCAGGTTAAGCATTTCTCCGGAAGGGTGCAGGTTGAGGGATAAATTAGTATTGGAAACATGTAAAAGAGATAACATTCCCCTTGCCATCACCATGGGGGGTGGATACTCTACATCACTTCATCACATAATTGATGCTCATGCAAATACATTTCGTTTAACTCAAGAGACCTTCTATTAACATTTTGTTTAGTCAATTTAAAAATACCAGCGAGGAGCATGATGCTTTTGTTTTCAAAAGAGCGGTTGCGATTGCCCTTTCGACGAGTTTCTTGATGTGGGTAGTAAAAATATACGAGTGGACAGCTGAAAAAGACCTCAGCTATCTGGGTATTTTTCCAAGAACACTTAAGGGAAGCATAGGTATCCTCACCGCCCCACTAATTCATGCTGACATAGCACACTTACTTTCTAACACAGTGCCATTCATTTCACTCACCTTGATCCTGTTTTATTTTTATTCCAAAAAAGCCATTGAAATATTTACCTGGATTTACATAACCACGGGTTTTTGGGTGTGGGCATTTGCCCGACCATCCTACCACATCGGAGCAAGCGGAATTATCTACGGTATCGCCTCGTTTCTCCTTATAAGCGGATTTCTCACCAAGAACATTCGTTTAATCGCTATTTCACTGGCTGTTTTATTTCTCTATGGGGGAATGTTCTATGGAATCGTACCTCACACGGTCACAGAAAATATCAGTTGGGAATCACATTTATTAGGAGCAGTTTCGGGTTTCCTCCTCGCCATCTATTTTAAACCAAAACGCAAGGTGAACAAAAGCATTGAATCCACCGAAAACGCCACCCAGATAGACACAACCGCTTCTGATCCTATCCATTTTGTCTACCACTATAAAGAAAAATCAAAAGGGGATAATTAGTTTTTAAGAAATACGATACTTTCCATTCTTTCTTTATCTTTGCTTGCCAAAAATTAAAGTAACTATGAAAAACATATCCATAGCATTAAATATTGTTTTATTAATAGCAGTAGTTGTCTTATATGTACTGCATTTTTCGAATAAGGACAGTGAACAAACTGCTGAAAATGGTAATACTCAGGTGGTGGACCTGCAGAACCTAGCCATTGCCTATGTAAATACAGATAGCATTTTAGCCAACTACACCTTTTTTGAAGAACTATCCAAACAACTTGAAGAAAAGCAAAAGCAGGCAGAATCCAATCTTCAACGCAGGTATCAAGGATTACAACAGGAAGTTGTGAATTTTCAAAACACTGCAGGGAATATGACGAGAAATCAGGCGATGGCAGTACAGGAAGATTTGCAGAAGAAGGAACAAAACCTTATGCAGTATGAGCAAAAACTCCGTCAGGACCTCATGATGGAGGAAGCCAAAATGACAGACTCACTTTACACCAAGCTGACCGAATACCTTAAAGGATTTGGTAAGGAAAATAAACTTCAACTCGTTTTGACATATACCAGGGGTAGCGGGGTTTTATTTGCCAATGACAGTCTAAATATCACAGATCAGGTGATAGAAGGGTTAAACGATCAGCACAATTTAAAACCTGTACAGAAAGCGGATACAACCAAGACAAAGTAACATAGAAAAGAGGCCTTAGCGCCTCTTTTTTTATCTTTCCCTCAATTTAACAATCTCCTCTTTTAATTCTGTCACTACATTTACAAGATCCTTGATATCCATTGACCCGTTTGGAGATTTTTCCGGAAACGATAGACTTATGTAAGCTTTAGCTTCCCAAATTTCAAGAACATCACCAGCGGGAATTTCATAGGGGGTATATTGATCATTGTCTGAAACCATGTATAGCTTGCCATTTTCTTCGACATAATTAAATACCCTTTTGTACACCACCCCCTCCTTTTCAGAAACAATCACATAGGTCTTTCCATTTACTATCTCGTGAATACTCTCAAGGTATTTCCCGATCACGATGGTTCCCGGCACCAAGGGAAGCATCGAGTCACCACTTAACTCAAATGCCCGATAGGTAGCATTTGAAGGCAGCACCGGTAGTCGAAATTTTGGCAATTCTTCAATATATTCCGGATCGGCAAAACCATTTAGATAACCTGCCGAAGCCTTTTGGGGCACCAGATCGATATTTTCTCTATCCTTGGTATCCACTGTAATAGCCAAAATTTTCGTCTGCTTTTCAGTCTTATCTGTTGGGATAGCTTCTAACGGAGAATTTTTTGTAAGGTCTTCGCTTATTAATTTGTCAACCGAAATTCCAAATATGTCCGAAATACGAAGGAGATTATTCAACCGCGGATCTGCTCTCCCTTCCTCATAAGCTCCCAGCAATGATCGCTTTATTCCAATTTTTTGAGCCATTTGCTCCTGGGTAATCCCACTTCGCTTTCTAAGATATTTAAGGTTTTGACTTACAATACTCATTGTATCAGTTTTTAAAATAGTACAGGGTAAATTCTTATTACCAGCAATTCAGTCTTTGAACAAAACAAAATTGTCCCTGAATTTAGAATTAGTTCTGCTTATTGAAAATAAATTACTTTGATAATAATTCTCATACTTACCAACTTTGTCCAAAAGCTCTCGGATCTCAATCACAACGTCTTTTAAGGTGCTTCCCGACTCCACAAGTGTGTATCCATACATTTTTTGTTGGGCAGTATTTGCTATATAAAATTTTACCTGGCACTTCCCTGAGTGCAACTTTTTACTTTCAATGCGCAACTGGTAGTGCTCTCCATCTTCGCTGAATATTTCCTCCATTTTGACCAATTATTTTTATGAACGAAATTAATATTGCTATTTTTTTTAGTATTTATTCTTATAAATTTAGTCTTTTATGTATTAAATTGAAATTAAAACTAAATTATTTAGTAAATTATTTTTAGATGATTACAAGCAATAGCGATAGGGCCATTCTTCATATGGATCTGGACGCCTTTTTTGTGTCAGTGGAAATCCGGCGTGACAGCCGATTGGCAGGTATTCCATTGATCATCGGCGGTAAAAACGGACGTGGTGTGGTAGCCGCCTGCAGCTATGAAGCACGTCAATTTGGCATTCATTCGGCTATGCCAATGAAACAGGCCCTGCTGTTGTGCCCCGGCGCATTGGTGATTTCCGGAGATATGGAAGCATATACCCTATTATCTAGGGAGGTCACCGAGATCATACAACAACATGCCCCATTGTTTGAAAAATCGTCCATAGATGAATTTTACCTGGACCTTTCGGGTATGGACAAATATTTTGGAACTTACAAATGGGCCTCTGAATTACGGCAAACGATCATGCATGAAGCACGTCTACCTATTTCCATGGGCTTGTCAATTAACAAGCTGGTTTCAAAGGTGGCAACGAATGAATCAAAGCCGAACGGGCAGCTACACATTCCCTACGGTCAAGAGATTGACTTTCTGGATCCCCTGCCGATAGAAAAGATTCCAATGATCGGTAAAAAAACAACTGCTTTATTAAATAATATGGGGATAACCAAAGTAAAAGCATTGCGAGAAACCCCTTTAAAGAAGCTTGAGGAATCATTTGGAAGACAAGGAAGCATATTATGGAACAAAGCCCACGGTATCGATAACTCACCTGTTATTCCATATCACGAACAAAAGTCTATAAGCACTGAGACCACCTTTGGTTCTGACACTATTAACATATCGATGATACAATCATTGTTGACGGCAATGGTTGAAAAACTCGCTTTCAAACTAAGAAAACAACAGAAACTCACTTCGTGCATCGCAATAAAAATCAGATATGCCAATTTTGATACAGTTAGCAGGCAGATGCATATCCCCTATACTTCATCTGATAAAAACCTGATCGCTTACTCTTTGGAGCTTTTCGACAAACTTTACTCCAAGCAAGCACACATACGACTTGTTGGTGTGAGAATCTGCAGGCTCGTGTATGGAAATTACCAAATCAACCTATTTGACGATACAGAGGAGGAAATCCGTTTATTTGAGGCTATGGACTATATTAAACATAAATACGGTCCCGCCTACCTAATGCGGGCGACTACACTAACAGCCGGAAGCAGGGTGAGATACGATTATAAAATGTTTTCCGGGTAATAAAACCCACCAAATTGCGCAATATTTTTCTAGTTTTGCAGGCTCATGAACTGGAAGAACAACTACTTCATTTATCTCCAAATGATTTTTGTACTGGGCGGTATGCTCGTGATACTGGCATTCCCAAAGGGCGAATTAGAATTAATAATCAATGAAAAGGCGACTTCACCGATCCTTGACCCATTTTTTAAATACCTCACTCACCTGGGGGATGGTTTAATTGTTTTACCATTATTAGCATTTCTACTATTTGTAAAATATAGATATACAGTCTTTCTGGCCGTCAGTTCGTTGTACCAGCTAATTCTGGTAAATGTTAACAAACGTTTATTATTTAGCGACATGCCAAGGCCAAAGGTTTTTCTGGAGGGTCATACATTACATTTTGTAGATGGAGTCGATGTACACAGTTACAATTCTTTTCCCTCAGGGCACACGACCACAGCTTTTGCGGTTTTTCTTTTATTGTCCCTCCTTGTAAAGGAAAAAAAATGGTCGATCATATTCTTCGTTTTGAGTTTGGCAGTAGGTTTCTCGAGAATATATCTCATGCAACACTTTTTTGTTGATGTGTATGCAGGATCAATTATCGGATGTTTATCTACGGTATTAGCATGGCATACTGTAATAAAAATTAATCATTCTAAACTCGAGGGTAAACTGGGATAGCTTTTTATTTCAGAACGATTACCTTTTTCATGACGTTGATTTCGTCTTGATTCGTCATCTGCAAAATGTACATTCCATTGGGTACTTTGATGGTAGAAATAGAATATTGATTTAATCCCGCGTTAAACCTACCTCTTTCAATTACCACTCCTTTTTGATCAATCAATTTCCACTCGGTGTCGCTATTGATAGTATTTTCAAAACTGATATTTAATGACTCCTTCACCGGGTTTGGATATAGCACTACGTTCTCACCCAAGCCTTCATCCTCAAGACCAGTGATCCTGCCAACAAGCGGCGGCAAGTCAATGATTTGAGACTGTAGCACACGTTTATCGGTGCTATTGCCAGATTTTTGAACGAAGACTACCGCTGCGAGCTGTGTGTTGTCATAAATCGTCATATCTCCCACATCCCAGGTCATAGTGCCGCTGTAAGGGGTGCCTAGTACAGGATTTACAATTACAGTTCCACTTTCACTCGGCACCATGTCTTTTACAATATGTAGAAGGTCCGAGCTTGACCCAGATACATTACCTGCCGCCACCACCTTTTCGATGGGGACAATGTGTACCACGACCTCACCGATAGCTGTATCCAGGGGGGTAACCTCATAGTTTATTTGCACGTCATAGTCATTTCCTGTTGCAGTGAAATCTGCGGTGATTTCGAATAGTGGATCATTCAATGACCTGTTGATCAGATCACTTATTTTAATCGCTCCACTGGGATAGGAAAATCTTCTCATGCCGTCCATGATCACAACGGGAACCGATGTCAGCTCATAGATAGCCCCCCTGGCGTCTGGTGGGAATGGATTATCCCCATAAATCTGATCAGGTGTCGGGTAGTTCAAATGATACTGGAGTAATAAACCGTCATTCCCTGGAAATGGTGACTCCACTAAGAGATCGTACAACGTCAGATTAGAATTTATAGCATTGCTATTGTTCAGATTCGTGAAGTTTTCGATTAAGACATTTCTTGTCCTTTCTCCAATAAAGAAATCATCAAACGCGAATCCATCAAGATCAGCGGGGATATCGGCAATACTACCAAAGGCAATTCTGAATCGAACCTGACTTAAATCCATGGCTCCGGTTCCAAACGTCCAAATATCCGCCAGATCATCCAAGTGACGTCGCGATATTCGGTAAGTAGTATCCTCACCGGACCAACCATGATTCCCCTGGTTAAAGCTTCCTCCCGGATTGCCAAGAATACCTTTTTCATTGTACCAATTTATTCCATACTCCTCATCGGAATTTCCAAGATCTTGCCAATTAGCGCCTCCGTCCAGGCTATACTGAATCACCGCACCATCAAACCCATTTGAAGTATTACTCCAGGTTGCAAGAGACATCATCGGTCGTTTTAATGGCCTAAGATCAAAGGAAGGAGTATTTATGTAGGAATTTTCATCAGGTCTATAAGGGCCTGAAAGGCTAGTTATCCAGGCATTACTCCCGGAATGCGCCCGGTCAATGAAATTCCCATTAGGGGTTCCTAATTGCCATGAGGGTGAAAAACTATTGCGCCCGTCGATTCCCCATCCACTTGCAGTTTCAAAATCCTGGAAGTAAGGATAACTTGCTATTGTTGGAACGATAGAAACTGAATCAATAGAACTATCAAAACACCCTAAATCGGATTCAACAGTCAAATTTATATAATATGTACCATAATCTGCATAAATATGCTGGACAGTACCATAGACTGTTTTAGGTCCTGAAAATGTAGTACCATCACCTAAATCCCAACTCACCTGATCAATAGTACCTATTCCATTATCTGGGAAAATGGAATTTTCAGTAAAGCTAGTCTGATCACCTAATGCTATGTCACTGTATAAAAATCCCGCATCCGGCACACCCCCAATTGCAACTGACTTTGCCACAATCGTCTTTGGACATTTTGGTTGAGTTTGAACTGTCAGGGATACAGAATACATTTTTGATGTCGCAAATTTATGCAAAGGTGACTTTAAAGAACTCACTTCCGACTGATCACCAAATTCCCACGCCCATTGTGTAATTGAATCATTTGGAAAAAAATTTTCCTCCATATAAGAAACATCATTGAATTGTATAGAGTCGGACACGCAAAAATTCCCTATTGTAAAATCTACGATTGGCTTGGAATAAATACCGACATTGATGCTTTTCGAGGCTACTGTATTGTTTTCATCAGTGTACGTATATGTCAGAGCATAAATCCCCGAGCTCAACGTTCCCGGATTGATCTTATAACTACCGTCGGTATCTATAAACACACCTGGACCCGTCCATACCCCACCAGGAGGTGTCGCACTCAAATTTGTTATTGATGAATTTGTACATAATACACCTGGATCTTTAATAACTATATTTTCAACAGGAAAGACAACCGTCTGACGCACTCTGGTATTTTCACATCCATTCATATCTGTGTATGTATATACCACATCATGAGTTCCTGCACCGGCAGTCGCTGGGTCGAATATGTTTGGAGGGAAAATACCGGGCCCACTGTATACACCCGTGTTATCAGGGAAACCGGTCAACGTGATGGGTGGATCGTTTTCCTGATATGTATTATCCAATCCAAAAAACTCAACCAGAGGAAGATTATTCACCACAATCAATGTTTGTTTAAAATCCGCGCTACACGGGCCGGAAGGATCATTGGTCGTCAGGCCTAACAATACTGTTGTCCCTGATTCAAGCGCATCTGGCACATAATAGGTATTCAATTGGTTGACATTGCCAAACACTCCAATTCCGCCGGACCATGTACCACTTACCGCGCTACCAGACACTGCTCCACTAAGAAAAACCGTGTCGCCTATACAAACCGGGGGGTACGTTCCGGGCGTTGAAATTGCCCTCGTATTTACCTGTAAATAAAGAGAATCCGACACCACAGGACATGGTCCTGAAGGGTCGTTTGTTGTTAGCTTGAGCCATGCAAAATTGTTTGACTTGTCTGTCGAACCAGGTGTGTAGGTGGCGTTTAAGTCACCTGAAAAGTTAAACGTTCCATTTCCCGACGTTGTCCAGGTAGCCGATGTGGCCGTTGCTCCGATACTTCCACTTAGGCTGGCCGTAGAGGTTTCGCAAATAGTCTGGTCGGAACCTGCATTTACCGTTGGCAAAGTGTTGATAAATATTGTTACGTTGTCATTAACCGGTCCACAAGGCCCTCCACCGTCGGGATCATTCGTCGTGATGGTCAATATCACAGATCCGGCCGACTTTTCTGCCGCACTCGGAATATAGTATGAATTAATGCTATTGATATTCTCAAAAGTTCCGGCGCCTCCGCTCCAGGTAATTGATGCGGCTGATCCTCCAAATGATCCACCTAAAAAAGCCGTGTCAATTGCACAAATGGTAATATCACTACCTGCATTCACTAATGGTGCCTGATTAATCACAATATTCAAAGAGTCTTTCACCGGACTACAGGGACCTGAATTTCCAGCTCCATCCGGATCATTGGTTGTCAGAAAAACCTTAACGGTACCATTGATTATATCATTTGGGCCAGGTGTATAAGTAGCATTCAAATCACCTGGGAAGCTGAATGAACCATCCCCCGTAGTGCTCCAAGTTGCCGAGAGCGCAGATCCGCTGATCGAACCGTTTAAGATATGGGCCGAACCCTCACAAATGACTGCATTGCTTCCGGCTTCAACAATTGCGGCGCGGTTTATATCGATATCTAGATAATCCACTGCATCCGGACATGTGCTGGCATCTGATCCAGTCAACTTGAGAGTTACCGTCCCAAACTCCGCGGGAGGAGCCTGATAAGTAGGTGTGAGCGTGTTGGCATTTAACAGGCTTCCAGATCCTGACTCTATCGTCCAAAGTATATTGGACACACTTCCTCCGAAAAAGGCTCCCTGGACAGTTATTGAAGAAGTGCCTTGACACACCGTTGTATCTGTGCTTGCATTAACAATATTGCCGGCGTTCACAGTAACAATGATATCTCCTGATGTTACATTGCAACCAAAGGCATCTTCTACATACACATTATACCGGTAAGAACCGGCGCTTAAAAATGTAATTGCAGGATTCGCAACTGTGGAGGAATAACCTGTCGCGGCATCAAAACCTGTCCAGAGATAAGTATATGACCCGGTACCTCCCATCGCTGTAGGTGTGCCACCTAAAACACCAACGTTACCTTCGCAAATGGCAAAATCAGACCCTTGATTAACTGTCACCTGATAGACATTCAAACGAGCCGAAAATGATGTCTGGGATGGAGTACACACGCCTCCGATAATTACCCTATATAAATAGTTATTCATTCCCACAATTGTGGTGCTGATTAACAAATTATTAGTATTTACACCGCTGTAAATTCCTCCATCAGCCAAATTCCCCCATCCGGATCCCGTGTTTAGTTGCCATTGATAGGTAACTCCCGTAGTCGATCCAGCATCTACTGTAAATGAAACACCTGTTCCGGCGCAAACCGCACTATCCTCAGGTTGTAGTATTATTTCAGGAATTTCCCGGACCGTTAACAATACATCGCTACTCGTTACGGAAGGCGTACAATCGCCACTAACTTGCGCCCGATACCTGAAACCGTTGATACTGCTATTTGTCAGGATGGTCAGGGATGTAGTGGTGACACCCGAATATGTCGCATTGTTTGATAAATTATTCCAGGTACTACCATTGTACTCCTGCCATTGAATCACCGGATTGGTGGTCGGACCTAGCTGGATAGAGTAAATAGCATTCTCCCCTTCGCACGTTATTGCGTCCACCGGGTTCATAGTTATTTCAGGTACTTCAGTTATCGTTAAAGACGCTGCCTGGCTTAGTACAGGGGGACTGCAATTACCCCCTACCCTCACACGATAGAGGTTTCCATTTAAGCTCGATGTGACACCGGTAATCGACAGTGTTGTCGTTGTCACTCCACTGTAGGTCACATCATTTGAAAGATCAAGGTAAGACGAGCCGTTATTTGTACTGACCTGCCATTGAATGACTGGGTTTGTTGTGACTCCTACATCAACCGTAAAACCCGTATTGTTTCCTTCACATATGATAACAGGAACCGGATCGTTAACAACTTCCGGAGTTTCGTTTACAGTCAGGGAAGCCGATACGCTGTTTACCAGACCACTGCATGGGGCAGCACTTGTCACGGTTACTCGATACAGATTTCCATTCATGGTACTGGAAATGCTCGCAATATTTAATGTATTGGTTGTTACTCCACTGAATTGAGCATTATTTGTCAATGCAACAAAGCCACTTCCCGAATCCTCGTACCACTGGTAGCTGAGGTTTTGTCCGGTCGCACCGACAGAATAAAATACTGCTCCACCTTCACATTCAGTTACATCTGCAGGGTTAGTGACGACAGTAATATTTTCATTTACGCTTATGGTAACTGCATTGCTGTTAACTGGTGGCGAACAAGTACCGCTTACAACAGCCCGGTATTGATATCCATTATATCCAAGTGGTGCATTCGTTATTGTAAGATTGTCGGTTCCGCTATTGGAGTAAATGGCATCGTCAACTATATTAGACCAATTCGCGCCTCCATTAATACTAACCTGCCATTGAGTGGTGGTTCCGGTTCCACTTTTTGTGATTGATAAATTGATAACACCAATATCCTCACAAACACTGGCGGGAACAGAAGGCTGGGTAGTAATTCTTGGAATGCTATTTATAGTCAAGGTTGCAATTCCGGTATAGACAGGAGAACCACAGCTACCTGTTATTTCCAGCCTGTATTGATATCCATTCCACGCAAGCGGAACATTATCTATACTCAACACAGAAGTTGTCTCATTACTATATTCTGAATCTACACCACTATCGGCATTAAGCCAACCACCTCCATCATTGTATTGCCATTGAAAACTGACAGCCCCTGCAGCATTTCCCTGAAAAGTCAAATTTGACCCCTCACATCTCGTCTTATCAACGGGTGATTGAGTTACCACAGGTATAGCTGTAACTGTAACTGTTATCGTAGAATAAATACTTTCGCATCCAGCGTTTGATTGGGTAATGTAGTATGTAGTTACACCGGGAACCGAGCTATCCAATCCAAGATCCGCTAATGGACTGGAAACCACTCCACTATGGATATTCACAGACAAGGCCGCATCGCTGTACCATTCTAAATTTGAACCGACAACATTAAAGTCAGCGCTTGGAGTAGGATCTCCCTGACAATAATTAAGTGTTGCATTTGACGGAATTGGCGCTGCCGGAATAGCATTTACGTTGATTGGCTGACCAGTAAAATCAGAAGTGCAACCTGTAACCGGATTTGTTGCCCGTACTGTTAGGCTATTTTGAGTGGTGGTTAAAGAACTTGTTGTAATATTTAAATCCCCATTTGTCCCGGCAAATAAACCGCCTACAGGGGTCAGGGTGTTGTCTAATACCTGGTAATTAATCCCTGACTGGCTCGATTGAATAGTTACTGTTATTGTTTCACCATCGCAAATTGTAGTGTTATCATAGCTTAAGGTCAATCCCGTGTTCGGCAAAGCATTCACCGTCGAGGTCACTGCCGTCGCTGCACTCTCACAGCCCGATACCGTCTGCGTCACATACACTGTCGTCACATTCGATAAACTGTTGTCAAAGCCCAGCTCCGCATTCGTCGGGTTTGCCGCGTCCACCGTCGCTATCGGCGTGCTCAGCGTTACATCACTGTACCACTGAAGGCTCGTCCCTGTCGTTGTCGGTGCTGTCAATGTCCCACCCACACAGATCGTCGGTGTCGTAAACGTCACTGATGGTGCAGTAGGTACTGCCGTTACTTCTATGTTTAAATTATCTGTTCCCTGACAGGTATTCCCATCCGTCACTGTTAGCGTATATACTGTCGGTCCTGATGCCCCACTGGAGGTAAACGTCGGGTTGGCTATCAATGTGTTGTTCAATCCCGTGCCAGGCGACCAACTGTAGGTGTAGCTCCCGCTACCGCCTGTTGCGCTCGGGCTGCCTCCTATTACAGCAACCTCGCCGTCACATATCAACACATCACCGCCTGCTGCTGCTACCGGGTTCGCATTCACCGTCGAGGTCACTGCCGTCGCTGCACTCTCACAGCCCGATACCGTCTGCGTCACATACACTGTCGTCACATTCGCCACACTGTTGTCAAAGCCCAGCTCCGCATTCGTCGGGTTTGCCGCGTCCACCGTCGCTATCGGCGTGCTCAGCGTTACAT
>JBNLGG010000022.1:0-55306 GCA_050305935.1 Cyclobacteriaceae bacterium
CCATGGTTAGAAAGTTGGTTTGCCTTTGTGTAAAATCGAAAATGGAAACCCCTAAAACTGCTATTGACATTATTTTTGAACAGCACAGTAGGTATATCCGCCAACTTCTAAGAGATGGCTATTTGTCAGAACAAAGATTAAGATAACAAAGTAGGATTATAATTGCTTAAAAAATCTTCAATTCTGGTCTTTGGGATGAGAAACATAGGTGTTAAAAAATTTGATATCCAATATAAACAAAAATGGCGTCCCTTTCAGAACGCCATTTTCTATTGTAGTGACTAATCTATTAATTCACTGTCAGAATAGTTTTCTTTAAATCGCTATCCGCGGAAGAAGACCCAACCATAATGTCGTAGCTACCGCTGGTGGGTAAATAGGCTTTTTGCTCAATATTCCAATACCCCAGGTCCCTTGATGTCAATTCAAAGCTAACCGTCTTCGTTTCTCCGGCTTTCAAATGAATTCGCTCAAATCCACGCAGATCTTTGATAGGTCGCGGGTCGGTTGCCTCCTGGTCATGGATGTACAATTGTACCACTTCATCGCCATCTAGTTTGCCGCTGTTTGTAACATCGACAGACACAGTAATTACACCGTCTTTTACCGGAATTGATTCGGCGCTTAACACTAGCTCCGAATATTCAAATGTCGTATAGCTCAATCCATATCCAAATGGAAACAGCGGCTCACCGTCGAAGTAGCGGTAGGTAAAACCATCCATATTATAGTTTTCAAACTCAGGAATGTCACTTACACTTTTGTAAAATGTAAGTGGAAGTCTGCCACCGGGATTGTAGTCGCCAAACAGCACATCGGCTATCGCAGTACCTGCGGCCTGACCAGGATACCAAGCCTCAAGTATCGCCGGGAAGTTTTCCTTTTCCCAATTGATCGCCACCGCGCTGCCATTCAATAGAATGAGAACGGTTGGCTTGCCTAAGGCCTTGATCTTTTTCATAAAGTCCTGCTGGTAGTCGGGAAGATCAATTCTAACCCTGTCACCTCCCAGGAATCCTTCCACATGCACCGGCATTTCCTCACCTTCCAGACGTGGTGAAAGCCCCATAAAAAGGAGAACGACGTCAGATTCTTTTGCAATCCGAATGGCTTCCTGCTCGTAATCTTTTCTTGGGGTAGACCAATAAAGGCTGACATTGGCATCATTGTGTATTTCTTTAAAAGTCATCTTCACTTTATATTTTTCCCCTTTCTCGAGTTGCATAAAGCTATGTCTTTTATTGGAGTGATGTATGCTCCTGTTCCTGGCTACCAGGCTATCGTCGATAAATAATTCAAACTCATAAAAACCTTCACCGCCTATTGCATACTCTCCTGTTTCAGGAGCTACCAGGTAGCCCGTCCAACGAATCGAGAAGTTGTCGCCATCCATATCTTCGAAAGGCGCTTTATCCCACCAATAAAAATCCACCACCGAATCAACCCTGGTGTGGAGAGGCTCTCCCTCCCAATCAGCATTGTCAAAATACTCACCCTTTAAGCCATTTTCAGCAAGCGTCTCGTCGGTGAACAAAGCATCTTCAGGAATCGCCACCAGGGTAGGCAGTCGCCTGGCATGCTCACAACCCAATGAATACTTCACCTCGGCATTTGGCAGCTTTTGCCTAATCCCTTCCAATGGAGTCACCGGGTTAGAGGGGATACCATTGTAATTTGCCAATAGTACTTCCATGTCATTGGCATTCGGGCCAATCACGGCAACCTTTTTCAAGTCTTTACTAAGGGGAAGTATGTTGTTTTCATTCTTTAATAATACCATTGATTTTTTTGCAGTCTCTTCTGCAAGCTTTTTATTCGCTTCACTGTCTACTACCGAATAGGGAATATCGGCGAACGGAACCATGGTATCCGGATCAAACATTCCCATTTTAAGACGCGCGATGAATAGCTTCTTAACCGACTCGTTTATCTCCTCCTCGGCAATCAATCCTTTCTCCACCGCTTCCGCTAAAAAGGGAGATGTATTACCACAATTGATGTCAGTTCCATTATTGAAAGCCAGAGCGGCCGCCTCGGATTCCGTTTCTACCACGTGGTGGTATTCTTTCTTGTAAAAGTCCACCAGCGCCCAGCAATCTGACACCACATAACCGTCGAAACCCCATTCATCTCTCAGAATACCGTTTAGCAAGGGTGAATTTCCACAGCAAGGCTCGCTATACAGGCGGTTATATGCACACATCACGGAAGCCACCTCAGCTTCTTTTATCGTCTTTTCAAAAGCGGGGAGGTAGGTGTTTCGCAGGTCATGCTCACTCACTACCGCATCAAATGAATGGCGGGAAGATTCCGGTCCGTTATGCACGGCAAAATGTTTGGCTGTCGCAATGGATTTGTAGTATTTGGGGTCATCCCCCTGCAAACCATTGATAAATTGCACAGCGATCTCACCCGTCAAATAAGGGTCTTCACCATAAGTTTCCATACCCCGGCCCCAGCGTGGATCACGGAAGATATTGATGTTGGGCGTCCAGAAGGTCAGTCCCTGATAGATCCCTCTTTTGCCCTTGCGAATAAAATCATGGTGTTTAGCACGCCCTTCATCGGAAATTGCTGTAGCTACCCTGTGAATTAAATCAGTGTCCCAGGTAGAAGCCATCCCAATCGCCTGGGGATAAACAGTGGCAAGTCCCGCCCTGGCCACTCCATGCAGGCACTCGTTCCACCAGTTATAAGCAGGAATGCCCAGACGGTCAATGGCTGCCGACTCATAATTTAGCTGGCTGATTTTTTCTTCCAATGTCAATTTACTCACGATGTCGTCCGCTCGCTCCTCAAATGATAATTCCGGGTTCTGGAAAGGGTGCTCATAGGCTTCTTCGGTAGAACAGGCGCCCATGAACATAAGCAACAAAAGTAAAGGGAATAGTTTTTTCATATGTGTTAATTTGGTTAAAGTTAGATTACTCATCTGTATTATAAACATCATGAAAACAATGTGATATAATTACTATTGGCTTGAAATGGTTCCTGATGCTTTTCCAAATAAGGAAATAATTGACTACAAATCATCATCAATTTGTGATTGAAAAATTTTCAACCTGCATTACCTTGAATAAAGCTATAAACTGAGCCAATAGTTCACTTTTAACACCAGCGCCCTGTTTTTTGGCCCCCAGAGCTCCGTGAAATAATTATCCGAATAAACCAGGTAGACATCAGACATAGGCAAAAAGCGCCATTGCAGACGGCTGTTTACGTTAAAATTATCCACCTGGGTATTGTACTGTAGGAATGTAGTCCAGAATAGCGACCTGGAAAAGTTAATTTCGACCCTGGGACTAATCAGTAAAAAAGTCTCACTGCCATATGGTTCAGTAAAAGTAAGTTTGTTTTGCTCCACATTAATAGAAAAATTGCCCCAAGGCTGGGCCCTGTATCGTAGCGACGCCTGGTACCTCATTCGCGTGCCGCTGAAAAAATTGCCGTATAAGAATCCCATGCCGAAAATAAATCGATTCCGTTGATCGGAATCATAGCCTATCTCTGTGATGTCATTTTTAATAGCCCCCCCCTCATTTGAAAATTTTGTAACAAGACACATTTAGAGTTTGCCTACAAAAACGATTTTTATTTGGTTAGTAAAAAGAATAGGGGCTTATGTCAATAAATGAATGAATTGGCAGTAGGCCAGACTATTTCGTCTCTAATTTTCTAACCATTTAATAGCTTCCTCTTTTTTTGTAAAAAGTCTGGTCGGTTTCAAGGGCTTATTGGCACCAAGAAAGAAATTTCCGATAATCCGGCTAATTGGATTGGTAATTAGAAGGGCACATTTAGTAAACATTTCCGCATGCACGGGTCCGGCAAAATATCTTCTGCATTCCTGGGTCATCCTGGTCACATTTTTCAGGTCGCAAAGTAAGGGCATGGGTTTTCCTTCGGTCAACTCCAGGCCTGTTTTTGTGCTCAGCTTTCCCTCGTCCAATGTCATGATGGTGTTTGGCAGGCATTCAATGTAAAGAATCCCGTCATCACCCAAGCTGAATACTATATTTTCCGTTTCTTTTATTTTCATATATATTCTGATTTCATGGCTTTTTCAACCATTGCAAGCCTTCCTCCTTGCTGGTAAAAAGCCGGGTAGGTTTAAGCGGTTTATTTAATCCTAAGAAGAAATTGCCAATTATTTTACTTATCGGATTTGTGACAATCAACGCCGCTTTACTAAATGTTTTTGCGTGTTCTTCACCCGCAAAGTGTTTGCGGCATTCCTGGCTCATTTTTACGACATTGGTAAGGTCGCACAGCAGGGGTAATGGTGTATAGTTCACCATTTCTACAGAAATCCGTGTGCTTTCCTTCCCGTCATCGAGGGTCATCTCCGTATTCGGAAAACATTCGGTGTGTAGAATATTGTCCGGTCTCAACGTGAACTTGATTTTTTTAGTTTCTCGATACATTTAGGACGAAGTTTTCAAAGTGAACAGGAAATTGGCCCCCTCTCCCGAATTGGACTGAATGCTGATTTTTCCACCCGCCGCGTCAATAATATTTTTTACGGTGGCCAAGCCAATACCAAGCCCTTCCTTTTTGTTTTGCTGGTTAGCCTGATCAAAGACATTAAAAATTTGCTGATGGAATTCCGGGTTGATGCCGGGGCCATTATCTTTAAATGAAAATTCAATCGATTCCCCAAAATTCCTGAAATTAATCCATATTATACACCTTTCTTTGTCATTGTATTTAATGGCATTATCAATGAGGTTTCTTATTATCTGAATGCTGGCAGTCTTGGTTAGTAGTACTTTCGGCAACCTGCCTTTGACATCCACCGTTGCCTTATCCAGCACACCATCCGTATCTAATACTTCCTCCAGGGATTCCTGGAAGTCTACCAGCTCCAGCGACAATTGCCTGGTGTTTGTACGAGAATACTCCAAGATACCAAGAACAAGATTTCTCATCTTTTCATTCATTGATTTAATCTTGGTTACAATTTCAGCTACTTCCGGATGAGCTTTTAGGTCAATCGAATATTCTAAAAGGTTCAGAAGTCCCGATTGTGAATTAAGAGGCGATTTAAGGTCGTGGGCAGTGGTGTAAGCAAATTTTTCCAGCTTCTCGTTCAGTTCGTCGAGTTGGGTCCTCGCAACGACCTGGGTATTGAGCTCCTCTCCCAACATATTTAGGCCAAGCGAAATAGCATCGATCATGTCATGCTTCTCGCTGACTGGTAGTTCGGTGGAAAAATCGAGGGATGCCAATTTGGCGATCATTTCCAGTATCTCTTCCAGCCTTTTATCATCTCCCGTTTCCTGCATAAAGAGAAAAAACTCATTAAATTCGAAAAATTATTCATCTAGCCAATCAGTAGTCAATTTATGAAAACAAAACAATATTACTATTGATAATTGTTTAAATTCACCCGATTATCGGTTTCCTTGTCTACTTTTATTGCCCGCCCAAGAAACCCAGTCCCCATCAATGCCCGTACAAATATGTACATGTCAACTTAAAATAAACCATTATGAACACTACATTCAAAGTACTCACAGGGTTTTTTATGGGTGCTGTGGCCGGTGCGACTGCGGGCATCTTATTCGCTCCAAATAGCGGGCAAAAAACCCGAAAAAAAATCCTAAAGCAATTAGATCATTTTAAGGATGATTTCACCCATGATGTGGAAGAGCGATTTGATCATCTCAAAGATGAATACAATGAAAAGATCGGTCAGCTAGCGAATCTGAGCAAGAAAGGGCTGGACAAGCTCAAAGAAAAAGCATCGGTGAATTAACCATCTTCCCAAAAAAGAATCAGAACCCATCGCTCGCCGCCGTTTTCCACCCGGAAATCACGACGAGCGATTGAACCTCACTCCCACCTTTGGCCGCGAACAAAAAATAACTTTACCTCAGCTAAATTTTATAAAGAAGCTTCTATAAAACCTCCAGGCAACTTTAATTTTCTACTGATTCGTCTTAAAATAATGATTTGACAAAAACTGCAAGTGGATATCTGAAGTGAATTGATTCTCACCAAAATGATTTGCTTGATCAAGTTAATTGATACGGTGAGAATACTAATTAGATCCAGGCACCACTTGTTTACAAAAATCACATATCGGCAAGTTTGTCAATATCGATATCATCTTCGATGACAGAATTAGTGAAATCAGTATTATCCTGGTTATCTGCTTCCACTTCCATGTAAAAACGCTTTGATATGCCTACGACTGATTTTGCCTCGTTTCTCTTTTTTTGTAGCTCCTGCCACCCTTTCACATCATCATTTATGACCAGGCCTTTGATCATACTTTCCGGGGTATCGACGCTAAATCCGGATGCATAAGCTGCCATAGCTGTCATGAACATCATCTGCGCTGCGTTGTAGTCAAGAATGGTAATTTTAAGGTGATCGCCTGTTGCATTTTCGTATCGCTGGGATACCGAAGAAAAAGAACCTGCACCCGGCATGGTGGTGGTGCCTCCGTCAAGGTCCCCGGATTTATTGTAGTCATCCACAGATTCCGGAAGAAATTTGGCCAATTCTTCATAGTGCATCGCCATGGTATCGCCACGCTCCCGGCGCTCCTGTAATTCCTCATTGGCTTCCTCCATTTCGTCCGCCATCGTCTCGGCAGCCTCGGCCATATTCTGTAGATTGCTGAAAGCGTCTTTTGCTTCTTTCACCTTGCCGCCACAGCTTATTATAAAAAAGGAAACAGACAGTGTAACAGTGAGTGTATAAACAGATTTTTTCATAGGTGTGATTGGTTTGTTTCTTACAAATTAGCCAATCTTTTGATTTGTTGGTAGTAAAATAAAGGAATGATTAATTGCTCAGATAAAGTTTATTTGCAATGCGGGCAAATTCGCGGTTGTTCATCATTCCAGGAAAAAGATATGTATCGTTAGGTCTCATAAAGCGCTTTAACATCTTATAATGTTTTTTTGTGACCAGAAAATTACCGCAGCCAATAAGTTTTTTGTGTACCGGATGATCGGGTTCCTGGCCGACCACCTTGAAAAACTGAGTACGATATAACCTGAACCAATACGGGGAAAAGGAAAGCATTCTCAATGCGAAAAAATAATTGCTCAGAGTGGATAATTCGTCATTGCCGGCAAGGAAACTTTTTTTGTTGATTTCGTGCCTTTTCATCCCGACCATTTTTCCCCACAAAATCAGCACACGATCCTGAATGTTTTCCACAGAATCGTAGATCAAATCAATTCTGTATGGGGAACAAATCAGTGCTGACCTTTTCAATGTGATACTCTCAATCAAAGATCTAAATTCCTGTCCCGAATTGGCTCTAAATTGAAACCGGAGCGCTTCGACTCCCTGTATGATGAGTGAGTTCATGTGGTCAATATGTCAATCATTTCCTTGTTGCCGAGCAATTGAGCATGTCGCAGGGCTGTCTTTCCCTGACCGTCAGTGATGTATTTATCCGCGCCATGATCCACAAGCAGTCGTGCCATTTGCGATTGGCCAAAAGTGATTGCATAGATCAACGCTGTCGCGCCCTGAGCGTTCTGTGCATTCACATCCGCCCCTTTTTCGATAAGCAATTTGGCAATGTCTTTATGGCCTTTAAAGCAAACACCCATCAAGGCTGTATTACCGGCAGCATCCCTCCCATCGATGTCCGCTTTTTCCTGGATCAGAAAATTAACCATTTCCAAATTGCCGCTATAACTGGCAAGGATCAGTGGTGTAAACCCATGTGCGTTTTTTATTTCCACTAATTCCGGGTTTTCTTCTACTGATCTTTTTAGATTGATCATATCTCCATTTCGAATCATTGAAAAGAGATCGTTTTCCACTATTTTTCCTGTTTGCATGATAAGTAATCTACTGATTGCACCATTGAAATGCAATGAATCACGACTATACCCATTCAAAATTTGTATTATTTGTTGCCAGGAATAAAGTCATCATTCATCCTTAAAACACGAAAGTATCATAAGGAAAATATATTAATTTTATACCGACATAAATTTTGCTTATGAAGCTCAATCAACTGGAATATGCCCTCTACCTGGTTAAATACAGAAGTTTTAAACAAGCAGCGGAAAAACTGGGCATAAGCCAACCGGCCCTCAGTATGCAAATCCAGAAACTGGAGGAGGAGTTTGGTATCAGGATATTTGACAGGAATTCAAGCCCGGTAAAAGTGACGAGTGACGGCGAATTATTCCTGGAGCGGGCGCAGGAAATTGTCACCGCAGCACATCGCCTGACAGAATTTTCCACCCAACTGAATGATCAATACAATGGTACGGTCAAAATTGGGATCATCCCCACCCTGGCTCCCTTTTTAGTTCCCTTATTCATCGATCCTCTGGTCAGGGATTTGCCAAACATCCGCCTGGATATCCACGAGTTGATTACGGAGAAAGTAGTCAATGGTGTGCGTTCAGGAGAATTGGACGCGGGAATCATTTCTACTCCTCTCAGTGTGTATGGCATTCAAACCATTCCTCTCTTCTATGAGAAATTTTATATTTATTCGTCAGATATCCACCACCTGAACGATATTAAAATCAATCTGAACAATATTAATTATGAGAACCTCTGGCTTCTGGAGGAAGGGAATTGTTTCAGGGACCAGATCAACAATTTTTGTGATTTGAATAAAATAAGGAAGAATAAGCATTTTATTTACAGAAGCAATTCGATTGACGCGCTGATACGCCTGGTGGACACCAAAGGAGGTATGACGATATTGCCGGAGCTATCCACCTTAAGTCTCTCGAAAGAGCAGGAAGAAAACATCAAGACCATTGCCGGTAAACCGAAAGTGAGGGAAATTGCCATTATTGTTACTAAAAACCATGACAAAGAGCGGTTTATTTCCAAGATTAGGGAATACATTCAAAAAAACATTCCTAAACCAATGCTTTCCAGCAAAGGAGTGGAAATAGTAGACCCGGAAATCAACATCGATTTTCATAAAAATTATTAGTCAACTGAATTCAATTGCAATGTCCGATTCGATCCGAAAGATTCTTGAATATAGTATTTTTACGATTGGTGAATACAGCCTTTCCATTTACCATCTCCTCAAACTAGTGTTGTTGATTTTGATGGCGAAGGCGGTGTTATGGATCATCTCAAAAGCCCTTGACAAAAGATACCGAAGCAAAAACCTGGACAAGGGGAGCAAGTTTGCCCTTTTTCAGATTATAAAATATCTTATCTGGCTGCTGGTGATAGTGTTGTCACTCGAAACGATTGGAGTAAAGGTGACGATCCTGATCGCTGGCTCCGCGGCGCTACTGGTGGGTATCGGTCTCGGCTTGCAGCAAACCTTTAACGACATCATTTCAGGGGTGATCCTTTTAGTGGAAGGATCTATTAAAGTGGGCAATATCCTGGACGTTGGTGGTGAGGCAGTAAAAGTCCGGAAAATCGGATTACGAACTTCCATCGTTGAGGATCGGAACGAAATCGTCATCATCCTGCCGAATTCAAAGATTGTCAATGACCAGGTAATCAACTGGTCTCACAACAACCGGCAGGCAAGGTTTATCATCAAAGTGGGGGTAGCTTATGGTACCGACCCGGACCTGGTCATTAAAATTCTGGTGGAAAGTGCGTTGGAACATCCAGACTGCATCAACGAAAAAGGGCCGGTGGCCCGACTGATAGACTTTGGTGAGTCATCACTTGATTTTTACCTGTATTTCTGGAGTAAAGAGATGTTTCGGATTGACCAGGTAAAAAGTGATATCAGGCGAAATATCGTGCGGAAATTCAATGAAAACGGTATCATCATCCCATTTCCTCAAAGGGACCTTCACTTCAAAAATGATCTGGGTATAAACAAGGGAAATACGAAACCATAATACTACGCTTTCTTTACCACTCCAATGTGCATCAACGCATCTCCCTGGTGAACGATGGGGTTGTGGTTCAGCCCAATGATGTACCCGTTGGCGGGTGATTTGATTTCCAATTTGTAGTCGCCGAGGGGATCATTAATCGAACCTAAGACTTTTCCTTTTTGGACCTTATCACCGTATTTCACAGCTGAAAGAAAGACCCCGGAATTTTTAGCCCTTACCCAGGAAGAGTTCTTTACGATTTTATTGGAATAAGCAGGGGCTTCTGCCTTGTCTGTCATTTTTAAATGCTGCATCAACCGTAACGTACCTTTAATACCTTCCTCAATGGCAAATTCATCAAACCTGGATGATTCCCCCCCTTCGTACACCAAAATCTTTTTTCCTCGCCTGGCAGCAGCCTGGCGCAAAGACTTGGGGCGGTACTTGGAATGAAGGGTAAAGGGAGCATGAAAAGCTGCGGCGAGTTCCTCATTGATTGGGTCATTTAGCACACACCGGATCTGCGGATAATTGGCCCTGTCAGCCCCACCCGTATGAAAATCTACCCCATAGTCAATTTTTGGTATGATATCTTTCATCAGGTAATAGGCCACACGCGAAGCCAGGGAACCATTCTTGTTTCCGGGAAAAGACCGGTTCACATCCTTCCCGTCAGGAACGAAACGCGAAAAATGGATAAAGCCGTAAATGTTAAGAATCGGGATACAAATGACCGTGCCAATCAGGGGTTTATGAAGATCGCGCTCAATGATCCTGCGTACGATTTCCACACCGTTAATTTCATCCCCATGCAGCCCTCCCATCAAAAGCAAAATGGGGCCCCTGACTTTGGAGCGGGATACAGTAATGGCAATATCTATTGAACTATGGGAAGGAAGCTTGGCAATGTTTACATCTATTTTTTTCTCCTCTCCCTTTGGGACATCAATTCCATTTATCAGCATCAGGCCTATCTGGTTTTTCTTTTTTTCCGATGTTTCTCTACACCTTTTTCCACATACTCGACTATTTTACCTGCGATGTCTATGCCCGTAGCCTTTTCAATTCCTTCCAGGCCTGGCGATGAGTTTACCTCCAGTACCAGTGGCCCCCGCTTCGATTGTAACATGTCCACACCCGCTATGTCTAAACCAAGGCTTTTTGCGGCAGTCAGGGCGATAGATTTTTCCTTTCGGTTGAGTTTGATCACTTCAGCGGTACCGCCCCGGTGAAGGTTGCTTCTGAATTCCCCTTCTTTACCCTGCCGCTTCATCGCGCCCACCACCTCACCGTTGACAATAAAAGCACGAATGTCGGCCCCACCAGCCTCTTCGATAAATTCCTGGAGTATTACCCTGGTTTTTAGGCTTTCAAATGCCTCCACTACCGATTTTGCCGCTTTATTTGTTTCAGCTAGTATTACTCCCAGCCCTTGCGTTCCTTCCAGTATTTTGATGACGACTGGCGCATTACCGATGTGTTTCAATACCCGGCTCTCATGTTTACTAAAATTAGTAAAGGCCGTTTTTGGCATTCCCACACCTGACCTTGATAAGACCTGTAAGCTCCGCAATTTATCCCGGGATCGTGTGATAGCCTGGGACTCCAGAGCGCTGAAAACGTGCATCATTTCAAAATGCCTGACAACGGCCGTTCCATAAAAAGTCACGGAAGCGCCAATCCTCGGGATCACAGCATCCACATTTTGCACGGCCTGGCCCTGATAGAACATGGATGGACCATTCTCGTCCATCACAATGTCACATTTTAGGTGATCAAGAACCCTTGCTTCATATCCTTTTTGATGAATAGCCTCGATTAGCCTTCGCGTGGAATATAAGTTTGGATTTCGAGATAAAACTGCGATTCTCATTTGGATGATTTTAATGATAGGTTTTTTAGTGATACATCCACCAGAAACTTTTTCCTTAAAAACTTTCTACCTATTAAAATAGGGTGCTTCATTTTCTTTCGATTGGTGAGGGATAATTCTGCTTTATATTCTTTTTGAAATATTCTGACCGTGGATTGAATAACGAAACGTTCTTCAACTACCCCGCTTGAATTTTTCACCTTTTTTTCCCTGAAATGAACTGTGTAATAGTAAATATCTTCATACTCGGGATGCGATGGGTCCAGCAATTGAAATTGTAGCACCTCTCTCCCATCCTTTTCAACCACCTTCATTTTGTGGCAATGAATGGCACATCCATAAGCCCCTGTATCAATTTTGGCCTGGATATTTTTTAACCCAAATTCCGGAAGGTCAATCATTTCCCTTCTACCTATTACTTTCATAATTCAGAGGAAGAAAGCGGTTTTATTGTGCGCTGCAAAGTACGTTTCAATTTCAAGAATAAAAAGTAGTGTTAGCTGATTCTTGCGGTTAATGAAACAACAGTATACAACTGTGTTCAACATTGCCAAATGAATTAAGAAACCTTACCTTCAAAATCCAGTTAAACCGGTAAAACCATTACCATGATCTTCAACGACAAAGAAATAGACTTTCCTGCCATACCAAAAATAAGCTTCGCAAAAGTGTTTGACACCTACGAGGGCTTAATCAATGATCCTGATTCGAACATTGGCAGCTTTTCCAGGAATTTACTAAAGCTGAAAGAAAAAAATCCTTTGCTATACGAAGGGTTCGACGATTTTTCCCTGGTTGAAAAATACCAGGAGGAAATTAAGGTGTTAATGCGAACCTTGTTCCCATCAGCATTAACTCACAACGAAATTAAGGCTGTAATGGCACCCTTCAATTTCTATCCGCTTCATACCTCTGCGCGGTTTGAAAAAATCATGAAGGCTGCCGGAAAAGACTTTAAACCGGAAATGAGGGGTTACGACGAAAATCTGGTATACATCTACGGATGTGCATCGATTTTGCGCATGTATTACAACTACCCGATTAATACCGCCTCCCGCACATTGGTGGAAATTCCTGATAATGACCTCAAAATTGTCAAAACCTACCGACAGACATTTAATGCCGATATGATTGAATTTATCCCAACAAAAAATGCAGTGGATGTAAGCTATAAAGACTATCTGGAGCTGATAGCAGATTTTGAAAACCTGGAGCTTTGGAAACAGAAATTCCCTCCCAATAGCTGGATCATGAGGGGGATTGGAATTGTCAGCTTAATTGATGTAACCACCGATACAGCGGTCGCCGATATAACGCAAAACCTGATTGTCAAAAACCAGGAATCGCTTGAAAAAATAAAAGACAGCATCAGGAAATTGTTTGGGATACACGACTTGCAAATAGGTCTGATCAGCTTTGAGGCAAACACCTTTTATAGTTCCAGGAAAGATAAAATCACCAGTATTACCCTGGAAAATGACCAGGAGATGAAATGCGCCGATACGCTGTGCCAGTGGAGTTATGATCAGTTAATTGAAAAGAGCAAGCCCCTGATCATTACCGATACCGACCGATTTGTGGAAACAAATAAAAGCGCCCTGGGAAGGCTCATCAAGAAGAAAGGCATCAACAGCTACATCATCGCACCGCTCATCCATGAGGAGGAAATATTGGGTTTCCTGGAAATCGGCTCTGATAAAAAATATGTGTTGAATAATTCGCTTTCCACCAAGCTGGAGTTGGTGGTTCCGGTGATATCGATGGCTGCGAGCCGCTTCAAAAATGAATTAAAAAACAATATTGAAGCTATCATACAGCAGGAATGCACCACCATCCATCCGTCAGTCAAATGGCGGTTTGAGGAAGAGGCTACCAAGTACCTCGCACAAAAAGAACAGCATGAAGATGCCAACTTTAAAGACCTGATATTCAAAGATGTGTATCCACTCTACGGGCAAATGGACATCCGCGAGTCCTCCATCAAAAGAAACGAAGCCGTGCAGCACGACATGCAAAAGCAGCTTCGTGAATTACAAAAGATCTTTCAGGCAGCCTACAAAAAAACAGGGATGCCTGTGTATGAAGAGTTGCTATTTGAGATCGGTAAATTCATCAAAGAATTAAAAGGTGAACTTCATGCGGGAATCGAGCACAAGATCATGTCTTTCATCAACGCAGAGGTATACCCTATCTTTAGTTATTTTGAGCAAAACGACCGCGAACTAAAGAAACAGATTGATGCGTACAAGTCCCTGCTGAGCCATGAACTAGGCACCATTTATGAAATGAGGCGGAAATTTGATGAATCCGTCATGAAGATCAACTATTCTCTCGCGTCTATCCTGGATGAAAAGCAGGTAGAGGCCCAAAAAATGTTTCCACACTATTTTGAAAGATATAAAACTGACGGGGTGGAATACAATATGTATATCGGGCAGTCGATTGCCAAAAATAAATCCTACGATCCCATTTACCTGAAAAACCTTCAGCTCTGGCAACTGATGACGATGTGTGAAATGGAGATCCATTTTCAGCAATTGAAGGGAGAGCTAAGTTGTCCGCTCGATATTGCCTCGCTCATTCTGGTGTACAATACGCCTTTGTCGGTTCATTTTAGAATGGATGAAAAGAAATTTGATGTGGAAGGGGCTTACAATGCCAGGTATGAAATTGTAAAGAAACGAATTGACAAAGCTTTCATAAAAGGAACCAACGAACGTATCACGGCCCCAGGAAAAATCACCATCATCTATTCGCGGGAGCAAGACGTCATTGAATACCACAAATACATTCACTTTTTGCAAAGCAAAGGCATGCTCAAAAAGAAAACTGTTGAAGACCATCCATTGGAAGACCTACAGGGAATTTCAGGCCTGAGGGCACTCAGGGTGGAGGTAAATAATGAGAAGGAAAAAAAGATCAACGCCAACCTGGAAGTGGAGGAGTTTATTAAAGCGCTGGAAAAGCAGAATTGAAGAGGAAGACGGGAGTCGGAAGACGGGAGTCGGAAGACCGATGTCCGAAGTCAGAAGCTGGGAGTTAGAAATTGGAAGTTGGAAGACAAAGGAAAATCTTATTAACGGTCGCAGACAGGCCTTAACAACCGATGACCGGTGACCGATAACGGAAGACGAGTGGTTCTTCATCCCACCACTGGAAGAGCGTTTGGTTTGCGGGAAGTGGTCGCCCGCCCGCCGGACGAGGCGGGGATGAATCCGGGAGGATCAGGTAGCAACGAGAAATGGAAATGGGTAGTCGGAAGACTGATGACGATGTCCGAAGTCTGGAGATGGAAGTGGTAAAAAGTATGGGTTTTTACATTTCATTGGGAGATTTGTCTGGTTTGGAATTCTTAGGTTAATATTTTTTCCTACCTTTTAACTGAAAACTTTTTTAGGAATGGTTGCTATCCTGAAATACATGTGGGGATTTCTCCGGCGAAATAGGATTTTATATTCCATTATTTTCATTTACGGCGTTTTTTTAGTCCTCAGAGCTGCGGGAATACCGATGTGGCTTCCACCCTGCCCTTTTTCCACTTACCTGGGAATCGAATGTTTTGGATGCGGAATTAACCGGGCAGCGATATCTTTTTTGCAAATGGATTTTTCAGGTGCCTGGAACTACAACCCTCTTTTTTTTGTCTACCTAGTGTTCCTGATGACTTGGATTATTTACGATTTTTATAAATATTGGAAGGAACAATCCGATTATTCACTAAATAACAACCCTAATGAGTCAATTTGACAAAGTAATTAAAGAAGGCTACTCCTTTGAAATGGGGAAGTACTTCGATGAAGGCTGGAAATACTTCAGCAAAGGGGCTTTGCACCTTATCATTTTTACGCTGCTATTTATTATTATTTATTTCATAGTAAGCTTTGTTCCCTTCGTTAACATGGGGGCTTCCTTCATTATTTATCCATTGGCAGGGGGAATGTTTATTTATTTCCGACGCCAGGAAAAACAAAACCCGGAGTTTGGCGATTTATTTTCCGGGTTTAACTATTTCGGGCAGATAGCATTATACCTGCTTGTTTTATTTCTAATGTTTATCCCTGCATTCATCATTATGTTTGCCTTTGTGTTTCCATTTGAGCTGTTTACGGAAATGATCAGCGGAAATCCTTATGGCATGCAGGACTATAGCTATCAAATAGCAGAGCGCATGGAGGACAATTTCGGTTTTATGATTGTTGCAATCCTGATAATTGCTGTGTATTTCATCTACATCTCAATTTCCTACATGTTTGTCATTCCTCTGATCATCGATGCCAAACTGGGCTTTTGGGAAGCGATGGAAACTAGTCGAAAGGTGGTGGCCAAAAAATTCCTGGTCTGTTTCGGTTTTTATTTGCTTTTGGGATTGATGTTCGGTTTCGGCGTGGCATTGACCTGCGGATTGGGCATTTTTGTTATGTTGCCTTTTGCGGCCGGCATCCTTTTTTCAGCTTATAATAATATTTATCAACCAAATCAAGATACGCTAGCCACTCAAATAGCTGACTTTGGTCAAAGCGGTGGCGACATCAACACGGAGGCTGAAGACGATAATCAAAATAAGATCGAATGATTTATTTGGTTTAGTGCACTAAAGCATGAAAATCTCCAAATATTCTAAACCCCCAAGGTTTTTAAAACCTTGGGGGTTTTATCTTTTTTAGGCGTTTTTATCTTTTTATAACTTCTAAAGCGTTCCCCTGGCCTTTAACTCAATGTACCTGTTGATGGTGTTGATCGTGAGTTTTTGAGGTTCGGTGAGGATGGTCGAAATGCCTAGCTTCTGCAATTCCTTAATGATGACAAACTTGTCGTATTGAAATTTCTCCGCAATGGTTTGTTGGTAAGCCCCGGTTAATGAATAGGCTTTCTGTTCGGCAATGTCATTTAATTCGCTATTATCAAAAATTACGGTGACCAGCAGGTGGTCGCGGGCGATGGCCCGTAAACTGTTAACCTGCCTATTCAGGTTGACCAAGGAATCAAAATTGGTAAAAAGAATAAGCAGACTTCTTTTTTTTATCTTCAGCTTGATGTTTTTATAAAGACGCAGGAAATCGGTTTCGCGCAATCTCACATCCTGATCATAGAGGGCCTCAGAAATCGCCTGCATTTGTGAAGGTTTTGACTTGGCAATGATAAAACTTCCAATTTTATCCGAAAAGGAAATCAGGCCGGCCTTATCGCCCCGTCCCATGGCAATGCCACTCATCACCAGGGCGGCGTTGATGGAATAGTCCATCAGGCTCATCCCTTCAAACGGCATGTGCATCAGTCTTCCCTTGTCGACCAGGCAGTACACATTCTGGGATTTTTCCTCCTGGTATTGATTTACCATCAAAGTGCTTTTCCTCGCCGTGGCTTTCCAGTTGATCGTCCTGAAGTCATCACCTTTTACATATTCCCTGATTTGTTCGTATTCTTTATTGCTCCCAATTTGCCGCACCTTTTTCACCCCTGCCTCTTCAAGGCGATTGCTGATGGCCAGAAATGCGTACTTCCTGTACTGGATGAAGGACGGGTAGACCTTTACTTTTTCATTTGCATGAATGGTCAGTTTTCTTTGAAAGAGGTTTAATTGGGTGCTGATCAGCACTTGAATATCGCCAAACTCGTACTCGCCCCTTTCGGTAGGGCGAACCTCGTAAACAAAATCTTCCCTGAATTTGGGACCACAAGATCTTTTAATAGAAAAGTTCCTTTCTTGTAGCTGGACAGGCAATTCATCCAAAATTTCCACATTGGTTTTAAATCCAAATTTTCCGGTAACTTTAACGATGACCGGATTGTCATCGCCATTGGACAATTTATTTTCCAGGTATCTTTTGCCCTCCACCGGGTTCTTCTTGCTAAAAAGCAGCGACAAATCGATCACACTTCCCAGCAAAAAAATCAGGAAGGCCAGCTTCCCCGCCGCCAGAAATATGGGGTAAGGAAATCCCAAACAGAACAGGGCCACCATTCCCAGCAGCAGTAATAGCGCCAACCGTGAAAGGTAAATGCGAGGGATAATTTTAGCGAGGAACTTCAATTTCTTCAATGATCTTTTTAACAATATCTTTGGCGGTAAGGCCTTCCATTTCCCGCTCAGGGGTAAGCACGACGCGATGGCTCAGCACTGGAAAGGTCACATTCCGAATGTCATCGGGCGTCACAAAATCCCGGCCCTGGATAGCCGCCATGGCACGTGAGGCATTCAAAATTCCAATGGAAGCGCGAGGAGAAGCACCCAGATACAGATCAGAATTCTGCCGGGTGTTTTCCACCAACCGGGCAATGTAGTGAAGCAACTTTCCATCTATTCTCACCTTTTTTACCTGGTCCCGCAGCGATTTTAATTCCTCCCTGGTAAGCACTGTTTTTATGTCAGAAAAATTGTTATTGATTTTGTTCATCGCTACTCCTTGAAGAATCCTGACTTCGTCTTCCAGTTTTGGGTAGTCGATGTCTATTTTAAACAAAAATCGGTCAAGCTGAGCTTCGGGAAGTTTATAGGTTCCTTCGTGTTCGACAGGATTTTGGGTGGCCAAAACAATAAATGGATAATCCAGAGGATAGGTTACCCCATCGATGGTCACCTGTTTTTCCTCCATGCACTCAAACAGTGCAGCCTGTGTTTTAGCTGGGGCCCGGTTTATCTCATCAATGAGGATAATATTATTAAATATCGGCCCTTTCTTGAATTCAAAGTCCGTTTTCTTCGCATTAAAGATACTGGTTCCAGTCACGTCTGAAGGCATCAGGTCGGGTGTGAACTGGATACGTGAAAAGGAAGCGTCCAGCACCTTTGCCATCAGTTTGGCGGTAAAGGTCTTCGCAACCCCCGGTACTCCCTCCAGCAAAATGTGCCCTTCCGATAAGAGACCTACAATGGTAAGGTCCACCATCTTCCGTTGGCCTACCAGCTTTTTGCCAATTTCCTGGCGCAACAGATTCACCTTTTCCGCAAGGGTGCTTAGGTCGGTCCGGGATTCGAAGCCCGGTTCATTTATTTCTTGTTCATTCATTTTCGCTGATCTTAAAATCTTGGAATATTTTGTTTACTTCTAAAAAATCTTCTTTTGACAGGAATGATTGTTTCCGGGCATTGTCATAGCGATAAAACAGTAGTTTCACTACTCCGAGTTTGACTTTGGTTTTTACGGAAAGCTTTTTCATAAAATCTTCATCAATCCTGCTGGTATCAAGGTTGTATTTATTTCGAATCCTCATCAGGAAAAAATTCATTTTCTTTTGAAGGATATCGCGGTTATCCTGACGGTACATGTAGAGGTTGCTCAGTGTGTTGTTAAAGCTCACGCTGGTATTCTGCGGCTTGCTTACAATGGGGATCATCTTTTGTTTTCTCCTAATCTGAAGTATAAAAAAGATCAGGAGGGAAAAGAGCAAGGTGTAAAATGCCCACATCAACGATTCCTGGCTGTGGATGAATGTCAGCATGGAACGCTGCTCGGGATACTTGTAGTAAGGTTCATTGCTGATGTATTGTGCCCAATAAGTATCCTCCAGGGGAAGTTCAGCGAGTAACTTGTTCACTACTCTTCTATCTTGTTTGAGGACATAATAGTTAGTAAATAGAATGGGAAGGGAAAACAAGGTAACTGTTCCTTTTCCAATTTCGATGGACACTCCTATCGCACGACCTTCTTCGTTGGTAGCTATTATCTCCACATCTTCCTGGTATTCGCTAAAGAAAGTTATTTGAGAATATGGTTTGAACGCTACCGCATCATCATCGTAAACAGAAATCCTGAATTCATTTTTAGTCTCGTCATCATCCAAGTGCACCAACTCCTGAGAATTGATTTTCAAACCCAGGAAATTAAGGAGGTATGGTTCAAATTCCGGTGCCCCAATAAACACGTGATTACCCTGGTAGGCATGTTGGAGTATCGCACTCATTTTTACCTTGGGAGCAGAAAAATAAGGCCCTAGAAAAAAGATATTGAAGTGGGGCGCATCCTCCATTTCCCAGTATTCTACCGAAAATGTAGTGTCTTCTTCCCAATTCTCCAATGGAGCTGTTTCACCAACATAAATAGTGTCCGTTTGATAGTAGTCGTCCTGGTAATCCTCTTCGCTATATTCTTCGGTCAATGTTTCATCCTTCACCGGGAAATAAATTTCAAGGTCTTCGTTTTTCAAACTTTTCACCTTTTTCCCGGGAAAGAAATTCCTAAGTTGCGAAAACAACACCCAGGTACCATAGGGCTCCTTATCAATATTTCGATAAGTAGGTGTCCAATGAAAGGGCTGTGGCTTCATGAACTGGTAGACGAGGTAGCCCCCAAAGCTGACAATGACTACTACCACTATGACCATCGCGATGTTCCGGGTCATGACTTCCCTCCTTTCGTTTGAATTTGATCAACTAACATGGTGAGGTTCCGGTAAGTCTCTTCTGTGGCGGAAAATTTCCCGTACCAGACGTGTTCATAAATATTGATGAGCCGCCTGAATGCGTCATAATAGCTTTCGGGAACCTCTGACAGGTACTCGTAATTAGTCTTTTCCCTGTGCCAGTTAATTAACTTCAACTTTTGTAAGCTCTTCAAACAGTGTAAAAAATGATATCTGATCGCCAGCGCAAAATCATTGTTTTTCAAAGCAGACGACAATAAAGCCTCATAATTGACTTCTTCAATATTTTCAATTTCGGGAAATGATACTGGCGAAAGATCCAAATCAGCCTTTTTAATAAAAGCCGTATCTGAATTTTTCACAATGATATACACCAGCAGCCCCACGAGCAAAAGCAAAACCACTATTCCAAAAAACGATTGGAAAAGGTAGGCAAACAACGAACCTATGGCAGCCAGAATCTTCCAGATGATACTCGGCTCCCCCGACTCCTCGACCTCGAATTCCCGGTCATAATCAAACTTGTCCTTCCCATTTAGCTCTTCCAGCCTTTCCTCATTCATAGCGCGTTCACTGCTTTCCGGTTTTTCCGAACAGGCAGTAAGCAAAGCAAGGACTAATAAAAAAGAACTAACTATTTTTTTGAATGCCATAGTTTCTGGATAGCCAAATGGGATAGACTACAAAATACCCAATGATAAAACACAATGAAAAAAATATGATTCCAAACCTAAAAATTGCCGGGGACTCAGTCAGCCGGGTGATAAAGCTTTCCAGAAAGCCTGCCAAAACGATCAGCGGAAAAACCCCCACCAATATTTTTAAAGAATCTTTTGCCCCGATCACGAGTGATACTTTTCTAGGCAATGTTCCCGGGTACAGGAAGCTTTTTCCCAGCGCAATCCCTGCTGCACCGGCAATGATGATGCAGGAAATCTCAATCGTGCCATGGATCCATATCGAAAGGAATGAGTCCAAAAACACATCGCGCTGAACAAAAAAGTATTGAAACGCACCAAGCATCACACCATTATAAAACAAAAAATAATAGGTGCCGAGCGAAAACAACAATCCAGCAGCAAAAGTATAGACCGACACCTTTAGGTTGTTGAACGTAATGTAAAGAAACATGGAATTGGAATCGTGGGAGGCATACACCGCCATGGGTTCACCTTTTTCAATGTTTTCAATGGTCATGTCTACATATTCATCCCCCAATATTATTCTGGGAAATGATTCGTCATAATGCGTCGAAACCGCACCAATCAGCACACTTGTCACAAAAAACAAAAAGGCAAACAGTAAGTCCTTATGTCTTTTTGCTACACGCAAAGGCAGCTCTACTTTCCAGAAATTAACCAGGCGATCGAGCTTTTCTGACCGGCGCTTATTGAGTTTTTGATATATCCCACCTGATAGGGTATTTAAATACTCCGTAATAATGCTGTGAGGATAATGCGTGCGGGCATATGAAAGGTCGTCGGTCAGTTCGATAAATAAGTCCGCCGACTCATCCGGGTGCATATCTTGATTTTTATCGAGGATTGTCTCTACCCTACGCCACTTGTCTTCATTTTTAGACAGAAAAGAAACTTCTCTCATTTTAATCGTTATATTGGCGGCATAATACATTTTTTGTGGCAATATTAAAAGTTCATACCTCCCAAAATGTCTTATTGGAATATCCGCTGAGCAATGCCGGCCAACGGCTGGGTGCCGCAGCGCTTGACCTGATTGTTTTAGCCCTGTATGTGTTTTTAATGATATTGTTTATCATAAAAATCATTGGCTATCAACTGTTTGAAGGCGACCCGAATTTTTTGATCTTTTTTTTGATCTATCTGCCAGCCCTTCTATATCATCCGGTGATCGAGTACCTGTGGAATGGCCAGACGATTGGCAAGTTTTTACTAAAAATGAAGGTGGTGAGAATAGACGGTACATCCGCCAGCCTGGGCGATTTCATGCTGCGATGGTTTATCAGGATCATTGACGTGAAATTGGGCTTTCTGTTTATCTTTTTCCTGCCTTCCAATCCTTCCTCGTCACTTCAGGAAGTAATCATTGGCTACGTCATCTTCTTTATGGTTTTTCCTGTCCCGATTGTTGGGATGATTTCCATTGCAGTTTCAAAGTTCCGTCAACGTCTGGGCGACAGGGTTGCAAACACCGTGGTGATAAAGAAAATGCGAAAATTCAGCCTGGACGAAACGATCTTGCAGACTGCAAAGGATGACTATGAACCTCGCTATAAAAACGTTTTGGAATTAAGCGACAAAGACATCTACATCATCAAGCAGGTAATTGAGGACTTCAGGAAAGCCCGGGACTATAAAAACGTCATAGAAGTGGCGGCCAAGGCGAGGGAAATCCTGAAAATCGATGATGAATTAAAAGATGTAGCATTGCTGGAAACCTTATTAAAAGATTATAATCATCTTGGCAGAAAAGATAAGAAGTAAGGCTTCCGTATTTCATTTTAGGCTAACCTGTCATCAGTAGTTTCAAATACGCCACTAAAATCGACCCAGATAATTCAATGTAGTATTTTGACACTTAAATTAATCCCTAACTGTCAGATTAAGTAGAAGTTAGTTTATTTCATTTTTTTCATTGATAAAAAATATTTTTTTTATTTACGTAATTTAGATTGATATAATACGTATATTTACGTAATTATTACGTAAGGAAGGGATGATGAGAAGATATTTTGTAGTTTTCAGTCTGTTAGGCCAATGCACGCTATTTTCTGCACTGCTCACCTATTTCTTTCTACAGCAGATGGATGGTGTTATCCATATTAGTGAAAGCTCATATTTTGTGTTGATCACGGTTTTTTTTGCAGTCTCCACTTTTAGCACATTTTTGTTTTTTAGGCATTTTATTTTGAAAAAAAATGTGGAAATGCCCTTGTTTGCCTTGATGCAAAAGGACCAGCCAGCACGATTAGATGATAATCTGAATTACATTCCGATCGATAAGGGCTTATGGTCAGAACTGAGCAAAAGATTGTCAAGCGTTAATGGCAGTATCAGTACACTGCAAAGTATCAAAGCCAGGGATTTTGAAAAAGCGGAAAAACACTCATCACTCATTCAGGATAAAGATTTACATCAATCTATCACGTCGGTAATTTCTGACCTCCGGGAAATCATGACGAAAGAAGAAATCACCTACTGGTATAATGAAGGGATCTCTAAATTCTCGGAACTATTAAGCCGGAGTGACCTCCCATTGAATGACTTTTGTGAATACGTCATCAATGCATTGGTCAAATATGTACAATGCAACCAGGGGGTGATGTACATAAAAGACATTGAAACTGAGGAGTACCTACTGCCGATTGCTGCCTATGCCTGCCAAATGGAAATCTTAAAGGAACAACGAATTGAAAAAGGGGTTTTGTTAGTGGGTCAATGCTGGATGGACGGGAAATTGATTTACATCGACAATGCCCCTAAAGATTATGTAAAAATCACATCGGGTCTGGGGACGGCATCCCCTAATGTGATCCTGTTGGTCCCCTTAGTTTACAACTCCGAAGTAGAAGGTGTCATTGAAATTACTTCATTCAATAAAATCGCGGAAAGGGAAATTAAACTTATAGAGAAAGTGGCAGAACTCATTGCCGCGCAAATTCAATCGAGGGCATCCGGTGAAAGGATAAAAGCATTGCTGAGGCAATCGGAAGAAAAAACCCACCAACTCCTCTCACAAGAAGAAGAGCTCAGGCAAAACACAGAAGAGATAACCGCTCAAAGGGAAGATTTAGAACGTAAAGTAAATATTCAAAAGCTTTCAATAGAAAAGCTACAGAACTCGGAAGACAGCGTTATCATCAATGTGGCTGGGCGCCAAAGAATGCTTTCTCAGCAAATGGCCTTTTACTCCACGATGCTATATCATGGCAAAGTCGAGGTAAAGGAAAAGCTTCAAAAAACAATTGAACTCTTTGATCACTCGCTTGTAACCCTACGAAATGGCGGGATATTTATGGGAGTCGGTTATAACAAAGTAATCAATCCAACGAGTGGCGTCAATGGAAATAATCTTGAGGAGATTGAAAAGATTTGGAAACCTATTCATTCTTGTATCAAAGTGCTTCTTGAAACAGATTTCAGCCTTCCTCGGATTTCTGTGTCAAAAGAGAAAACTTTTAAAGAAATTCGGTACGTCGAAGATAATATTTCAGTTCTGTTGGAAGCTAATCATGTCTTGACTCAGGCGTATATGGAGGAAAGTTTTCGTTGGAGAAAAAAGATTTTCGATGACATGGAGGTACTTTTTGCAGATTCCTTAGTAGGAAAGTTTAATTAGGAATGAAAACCACGAATTGGTTAGCGATTTAATTTTTCCAAATGCGTCAAAGATTCTTTTTTATAAGTCCTTGAGATTGGCAAGCTAACATCGCCCACAATTACTTCCTCTTTATTGAATGATCTAACCAGGTCTTTGTTTACCAGAAACGAGCGATGAATTCTTAGGAACAAATCCGGCAATCTCTCCTCGATACCAGATATCTTTTCTTTGGTAATAATAGCCTTCTCCTCAAGTACATGAATTTTTACATAATCAGCCAGGCTTTCCACATACAAAATCTGATCGTGAAATAATTTTACATTCTTCCTGTTGGCTCTAATATTAATGTATCCTCTTTCAAACTTTTGTTTCTCGTTTTGGATGACCTCAATTTGATGTTGCTTACTCCGAATATCCATCCAGAGCAAAATGAAACCAAAGATGAAAACGATCAGGTAAATAATGATTGCCAAAAAAACTACATTGTAAAAGATCGGACTCAGGTTTTTGTATCGGTAGTTAGCCAGGATTATGAATGGAGCATTGTTTGGCTTGTACCACCTTTGGCAGCCGCATAATTACCTGGGCATCATTGGTGTCGGCATTGCATTG
This sequence comes from Cyclobacteriaceae bacterium, assembly GCA_050305935.1. Lineage (GTDB taxonomy): Bacteria > Bacteroidota > Bacteroidia > Cytophagales > Cyclobacteriaceae > CAJXNP01. Next base: position 24,943 of record JBNLGG010000022.1, read on the forward strand.
AGCTGGGTAGTGTGGAAAACGAAAAATGTATTTATTGGCATCATTGTGCACTGTAAACTTAACGTAATCGGGGCGTTAGGTGAATATTTAGCGGCATCCGGTGGAGAAATGATTGCGAGATAGGACAAAAAACTTACCATGGCATGATACGATTTTATGCCATGGGTTTTTATATTCAATGTAGCTTTACCTGATTGCATGAAGATTCAACACGAAAAATCTGAGACCAGTAGCTCGTTTTATCTAGAAGAAAATAGTAAACGGCTCGCCCAAATGTTCTACTCAGATGCAGGGGACAGGATCATAATCAGTCACACCGAAGTAGATGGATCCCTGAAGGGAAAAGGAGTTGGAAAACAACTGGTGTCCGCCGCAGTCGCATATGCTCGAAAGAATAATATAAAAATTGTTCCTCTTTGTCCGTTTGCTCGATCTGTGTTTCAAAAAACACCTGATTATAATGATGTGCTTTAATTGATAGAATTGTGTATCACCTTGACCTGGAAGGTTTAAACAAAAGAAAATTTATAAAATCAATATTCAATTATGCCCAATTACATCTACATAGCTACCAGCCTTGACGGCTATATCGCCACAAAAGATGGAGGGATTGACTGGCTCATGGAAATCCCTAATCCCGACAATAGCGACTTTGGTTTTGGTGAATTCATGGAACGCGTCGATGCGCTACTCATGGGGAGAAATACTTTCGAAAAAGTGCTTACATTCGATACCTGGTTGTATGAAAAGAAGGTTTTCGTAGTTAGTAATTCCTTAAAGGAAATCCCGGAAAAGTTTTCCGAAAAAGCGGAAATTGTAAGGGGCGAAATCAGTGAGGTATTGGCTCAACTGGGAAAAAGAGGATACCATAATTTTTATGTAGATGGAGGAAAATTGATCCAAAGTTTTCTAAAGGAAGACCTCATTGATGAAATGATTATTACTAAAATTCCCATTTTGCTCGGAGATGGAATTCCGCTATTTGGACATCTTGCATCCCCTATTAAATTTGAACACACCAAAACGGAAATTCTGAACAATATAATGGTGAAAAGCAATTACAAAAGGATTAGATAAAAATACTTTTTCGCTCCTTTAGACTTATTTTTTTATACCCCTCCAAAATAGTATCCGATTATGCCGGGTGAATAAATTTTAATAACTTATTCTCATGAGTTATAGCTTTTACGTTCCACTTTTAGCTTTTCACCATGAATATCTACTTATCCGAATGTTTGGGCACTTTTCTTCTGATCCTGGCAGGCAATGGAAGTGTAGCCAACGTACTGCTCAAGGGAACAAAAGGAGAAAATAGTGGCTTTCTTTTAATCGCCACTGCGTGGGGCTTAGCCGTATTCCTGGGAGTGATGGTAGCCGGGCAGTTTAGTGGTGCGCATATTAATCCGGCAGTTACATTGTCACTGGCTATTGCAGGAAAATTCGAATGGGCACTCGTTCCCGGATATATCTTTGCACAGATGATAGGTGCTATGATTGGCGCAGTGACCGTTTTTACGTTTTACTATCCCCATTACAAACAAACTGAAAATGTGGATTTTATAAGGGCAACCTTCTGTACCTCACCGGCAATTCGCAACTCGTGGTCAAATTTTTTCTCTGAATTTGTTGGAACCATTGTCCTGATCCTGGCAGTATTATACCTGGTGGGTCCATCTATTTCCATCGATGGAAAACAGCAAGTAATGGGGCTGGGTTCTCTGGACGCTTTGCCCATCGGCCTGGTGGTCTGGGTGATAGGCATGTCCCTGGGTGGTACAACAGGTTATGCGATCAATCCGGCACGGGACCTCGGCCCGAGGATCATTCATTCATTTATACCACTGAAATCTAAGGGAACAAGTGACTGGAAGTATGCATGGATTCCGATAGTCGGACCAATTTCCGGTGGATTCGTTGCGGTAATTATCTATCTTTTATTGGGAAGTTCTTCGTGAAATTTTAAACCTTTTGGGTGAAATTCAACTCTTCCAATCTCAATTTGGAATCTTCGAAACCATCATTGGGTTTGATGAATTTCTCAAGATCCCACGTGTCCCCGAACACCCTACCTTTAGCTAAACCCACCCCATACTCCACCACATCTACCAAAGTTTTAATATCTGGTTCATCAAAATTCCCCTGATCATTAAGGTAATCCATCGCTCCATTTCCTGTACGTGTGGGGATCACTGCACAGCACTCCACCTCCACTTCAAAAGCAAAATCGATCGCTTTCTTTGCCCACAAACTACTCTCAGCCTTTGACAAAAGCGGAAGGCCGAGTAAAATAAATGTCCTGATTTTGATTTGGTGGTTGTTAAGAAAAATGGCAGCATTTCTGAAGTCATCCAGGGTCATTTTCTTGTTAAGTGCCCTCAGTATTTCAGGATGCACAGTTTCTAAACCCATCGCGATCTGCAATTCTGGTGAAATTGAATTATTAAAATCGATCACTTTCTGATTGATCAATTTGGGATGGCATTCTACTATCAGCGTTTCAAACTCACTTACCAGTGCGGTAATCACCTCGTAGTCAGCCGGTGGAATGGCTTTGGAGTCGAAGAAATTCCCACTGTTGTACAGTTTCAAATGCTTTGCTTTTGGCAAGCGATCCAGCGCATATTTTATCTGAGAGGGAATAGCTCCAACCGGCACAGCTTCGTCTGTTGTGTTTTTCCACAAATCACACATCAGGCATTTGAAAGGGCACTCTTTGTTGGTAAGAAAAATGGTGATCACATCTTCGACCTTGCCAGTGTGCGTGTATTCCTTCTCTATCAGGAATGCATAAGGCACATACGGATCAACATCATTTTTAACACCCCTCCGGCTTACAATCCATTCATCACTGATGGACGAAACCATCTCGTTATTCATATATCTTTTGGAAGACCTTTCTATATTCTACATCAAATTTCGGGAATTTCTCATGGAATGATTTCATTGATCCGGCACCATGCTGAAATCTTCTTTTGGGGAAAACCGGCATTTCAATACCTGTGATTGCCTTCACTCCAGCTGCCACAATATTTCCTTTCATCGAATATAACTTCTCATGGTCCCAATCGGTCATTTCAATAAAAGGAATTCCTTCTGCCACTTCAATGACATTAGGCAATGTATATGGACTAAATCCCTCAAATCCCAAAATTTCTGCCGGAGCCCAGGTCCTCATGTACCCCCTGCTCAATCCTCCTGAATAAGTTAGCGAATGCTTCATTGAGTCAACACCCCAACCCTCCTGGTAAAGCATCAAATTGTTCAAGACGCTTCTGATAGTTAGTTCCGGATTTTCTTCAATCGGATAATCCTTTAAATTTTCATCTCCACCATCTCCATCAATCAAGTGTTTCCACTCCGGATATCGCTCCCGGATTCCCTTCAGAAGAGCATAATTCATGGTTGCTGATTGGACATCCAATGGTTTATAATCTTCGACCACTTTAATAGTTTCCTTCCAGTCAATATCTGCTGAATTCACTTCGATTGGTTCTAAAAACAATTCAAGGTTTGTCTTTTTCAAAAACTCCCTTGCCTGTTTCAAATCATCCCCCTCTCCATCAACTGTGAGTGTAAAAGCCTTTAGCCTCGAAGGACTTTGGCCAAGTTCAAGCAAGGCCTTATAGGTCAGCAGAAAAACAGATCCGCTATCGATCCCGGAGGAAAAACTCACTCCAATTGGGCCACTTGTGGCTTTCGTAGTAAGCCATTTTTTAATCTCATTATACAGGGTTCCGATGTATAATCCCCCTATTTCTTCTATTGATTTACCTTTTATCTTGTTTCTCTCAGGCGTGAAAAACCGCTGATAAACAGGGTTTGGATCCGGGCAACCAAGGAGTTGAATATTGGTAATATAATGTGCCGGGGCCATTCGGGTATAGGAAGGATGAAACTGATCGTCCAAACCTTCTTGCTTAAGGTAATTGTAAATGGTATCTATTCGCTCAGCAATTATGAGACAGGGTCCAGCTACTAGTTTTGCAATAAAATATCTTAGTGGTCGGCCAATTGATCTGGCCAGACGGATGTTTTTCCCTTCTACAGAAACCAAAGCAAACTGACCATCAATATTCCGGACAGCCTCACTATCACCCGATTTCAACAATTCACGGGCTTCGTCATTGGTCATATTGAAAATGATATTCTTTTCCGGGTTGGTGAGGTCTACTACTCTTTCTATGTATTGATGATTCATGGGCTTGATAATTTCTTTCTACAATTTTCTACAATTAAAATATAATAGACAATCAATTTAACACTCCTTTTCCTTGCTGGATGGTTAGGTATTTATTGATTGGCAAGTTGTTGGTGATTTTTTCAATCGATCCATCTGGCCAATATATTTCCACCGCATCGATTTTTTTGTTACCTCTAAGACCGAAATGTATTCTTGGATCGTTGCTTGATAGATAACTTGTAGCCCATTGATTCACTTTGGCTTGCTTGAAGTCACCGCAAGTAACAATTACTTTCGCCCCAATCGCGCCAAACTGACCATTTTTTGATAATAAGTTGATTCCGATCCAGTTGTTTCGATTTCCTCCTTCATTTTTCAGTAAAACCGGGGTTGATTTCAAATCCACGTGGGAGACGACAATGTCAAGGTCGCCATCATTGTCATAATCCAAGACAGCAGCCCCTCTACCCGATCTCATTTCTCTAAAGTAAGGGCCTGTTTTTTGGCCCACATCGGTAAAAACGCCTTTCCCGTCATTTGATAACAACAATGGAAGCTGAAGTCTTAATTCTTCGGCGGTCCCATCGGCAGTGAAAATATCCAGATCACCATCGTTGTCGAAGTCAAACAAAGCCGCTCCCCATTGCCCTTTCCCAGCAAAAGCTTTTGCCACTCCGCTTGATTCTGTAATGTCTTCATGCAATCCATTTCCCAAATTCCTATAAAGGGCTCCATATTTTAAATCAGTAACAAGCAGATCAATTAAACCATCGCCATCCACATCACCAATGGTGCCATGCATAGATCCCGTAGTCTCCCCTTTCGAATTGACAGCTACCCCAGAAGCGACACCTTTTTCCTTAAATTGGTTCCTTCCCTGATTCTCAAATAAAAAGTTCTTTTGGTGATCATTGCCTTGAAAAAGATCGAGTAAACCGTCATTATTATAATCATAAACGGTCAATCCCATGCACATCGATTGAGGGTAATAAAAACCAGGTTTCTCTGTGACTTCCACAAAAGTTCCATCCGCTTGTTGTTCATAAAACAAAGAAGCCTGTCCTTTGTATTCCGAAGGATGCGGCATCATTTCAGGCGCAGTTAGTGAAACATATTCGGGATCAAATGCTAAAAAGTTGCCCACCATCATATCCACCCGTCCATTTTGATCATAGTCCCAGAATGCGACACCTACACTCCACTTGGTAAATCCATTTAGTTTTTCAGGCCCCCTTACACCCAGCTTGTCTGTGATATCGGAAAAAGTTCCGTCACCATTATTCTGGTAAAAAACGTTAGGGCCGTAATTCAACAAATAAATATCAACATCTCCATCCTTATCATAGTCTACTGCCCCTGCAGCCATGCTCCAGCTTGAATTTATTAAGCCCGCTTGCTCAGTAACATTAGTAAACGTTCCATCACCATTGTTTCTGTAAAGTTGATTAGTAGCACGCTGATTCTTAATGCCATCCGAATCACTTATTCCTTCCAGGTAAACCCCATTTAAAAAAAACAGGTCCATCCACCCGTCACCGTCATAATCCAATACAGTGACACCCGAACCACTGCTTTCCAAGATATTTTCGTAGGTATCGTCCCCGAAGGTGTATTTGAAATCAATTCCTGATGATAAGGCGACATCTGTAAACCTGACTGATTGAGCCACCGAGATGCGGACGATTACCAGGCAAAGCATTATTTGTGGAACAATTACCGTTACCTTGCGAAATAGATATACACTCATGTCTTTTTACCCGAGAATTTTGCTGATCTGATTTACCTCTTCAGAGGTGAATTTAATATTTTCCAAAGCGGACACGTTTTCCTCCAACTGCCCGGTGGAGCTGGCTCCAACCAATACTGAAGTAACGCGCTCATCTTTGAGTAGCCAGGCTAACGCCATTTGAGATAATTTTTGCCCTCGCTTTTCTGCAATTTCATTCAATGCTTTGATCTGAGGTAATTTTTCTTCGACGGATTTTCTATCAAGATAGGTCATTTCTTTAGCAGCCCTTGAGCCATCTGGAATCCCATTGATGTATTTGTTTGTTAGCATCCCCTGTGCTAGCGGCGAAAAAGCAATTAGTCCAACTCCCGAAGATTCCAGAGTATCCAATAATCCATTCTCTACCCATCGATCAAACAAAGAATACCTGGCCTGATGAATCAGACATGGCGTGCCCATCTCTCTTAATACGTCAAATGCTTTTTTTGCTTCAGCGGCAGGATAATTCGAAATGCCAACGTAAAGCGCTTTTCCTGATCGGACGATTTGATCTAAGGCCCCCATCGTCTCTTCCAAAGGCGTTTCAGGATCAGGCCGGTGGTGATAAAACAAATCCACATAATCCAGGCCCATGCGCTTCAAACTTTGATCCAGGCTTGCTATAAGATATTTTCTTGATCCAAAATTGCCATATGGACCCGGCCACATATCGTAGCCGGCTTTGGACGAGATAAATAATTCGTCCCTGTATTTTAGAAAATCTTTTTTCAGGATAGTACCAAAATTTTCTTCTGCTGACCCAAAAGGAGGACCGTAGTTATTGGCCAGGTCAAAGTGAATAATTCCCAGATCAAAGGCTTTTCTGAGTATGTTTCGCCCGTTTTCAAGGTTATCCACAAAGCCGAAATTATGCCATAGGCCAATAGAAAGCGCCGGTAGCATAATGCCACTTTTGCCACATCTTCTGTATATCATCGAGTCATACCTTGAATCAATCGGGCGGTAGTCTATTGGATTTGATTTATCATTTATTCTCATGGGCTGGCAAAGATTATTTGGTAGAAATCATTTGGCCACAAATATTATCAAAAGTACAAGCTAAGAAAAGTATTACCTGGTTAAATTCTGCCTTTCAAATTGTCAGAAAAGATAATTGTTTAAGACGAGCTGGATTCACTTTTTTCTTTTCCAATAAAAAAAGTAATAGGCAACGAGTAAGACGGGGAAAACAACAAATGTATATGCCAACGTCGGCCTTCCCAAGCCACCACAGGGAAAGTATTTATAAATTTCGTGCAGATAATCCTTGAAATACATCTTATTATTTAAGACCCTGTTTATCCTGGTCAGCACAAAATTATAGGAGCATCTTGAGCGGATCATCCCCTCCTCATCCAATAGAAAGTAGGTGGGATAGTATTCCACTTCAAGCTTGCTAAGAATGGTCCTGTCAGAAATATTAAAGTGGCGAATTTGTGGATGTTTGTCAATCAATTGGTTTTCCCTGAGGTAGGAATCCCATTTTTGAAAAACATCATTGTTGATCGCCAAAATTAAAAACTCATCATTCTTTTGAAGATTTAGTTCATAGAATTTATTCAGATCATCGGTGCAAAAAGAACAGTTGAGAGTCCAGAAATCAATTAACCTGATCTTACCTTTAAATGACTCCTTAATATTAACACGGGCGCTGTCAGGGTCTAAAAATGTGTACTTAGCAAAAATCATTTTATCGATTTCTTTGCTTAAGCGTGGATTGATAAAATGATTCGCATAGATAATATATATTCCCATGGAAAGGATATATCCTGCAATGTACAGCAGAATCAATTGAAAAAATCGTCGATAGGTTTTCATCCATATTTATAAATGAAATCCCCGGGTAAAAGTTCCTTTTGCTAGTACTCAGGCATAATTACCCACAAAATAATATAGGCAATCACTCCGGAAAATGCGGTGGCAATAGAAAGGACAATGTATAAAATCCTCACCAGGGTTGGATCCCAGCCGAGCCACTCCGCTATTCCGCCACAGACCCCGGCGATAATCCTGCTTGTTTTCGATCTTGTTAATCTTCCTGCTGTCATACTCATAAAATTAAATGTTTAGTCCAAAAATAATGATCATCGTCAATAGAGTAAACTCAATGACGAGAACAATAACCGATTTAAGAATTCGATTCTTCATTTGTAACAGGCTTTGTTTTAAAACGGCAATCAGAATGCCAAAAAGGTAAGCGATTGATTTTAAGTAATTTCCTTATAGCAAGTCCTAAAGGATTGATCGTTTTAGAACAGTCACTGCCCATAGAAGAACACAAAAAAACCCAGACAATTGTCTGGGCTGATAGAAACACATTATTATGATTATGATCACTAATTCATCTTAATTTGTCTTGTAGGCGGACATTGATTCGATTCTTTTAGCTCTTTCCGACCCCTCCTTTGCTTGATCAAGTGCCTTCTTGTAAGTCATATCCAAAAATTGCTGTCCACTTGCCCTTAACAGGTCATAGCTGTAACGGAAGGAACGACACGTAAGCTCTTCGTAGATATTCGCATTCTCAATCAACAGCATATCTTGTTCAAATGTTTTTGGGTTAATTTTTTTTGATAAGACTTTTTCTAATGGGGTCAATTCTTTTATTGTAGAGATGTCAACATTTGCTTTTGTTGAAATCGCTTTTTGCTCGGCCAATTTCTCTTCCTTTTCTTTTTTACTGTTTTCCACCTGAGATTGTCTGGAATGAAATGAACATGATGTCATTATCAATACACCAATAATTAAAATTAAACCTCTCATAATTTCCCGTGTTTTTCTATCAATACAAATATAATATAATTTATAATAATTATATAAATAATGCAATTTAATTTTGAGTTATTTAAATTTTGCAATTATTTACTTGCATTATTAAATGAATTTATGGAATCAACAATGAAGAGTCGCCATAGCTGAGAAAACGGTAATTTTTCTTTATTGCCTGATCATAGATTTCTTTCCAATTTTCTCCTACAAATGCTGAGATCAACAATAATAGAGTAGATTTTGGTAAATGAAAGTTGGTGATTAACCCCTTGCACAGGCGAAACGAATATCCGGGATAAATAAATATCTGGGTTTCAGCGCCCAGGTGTTCATCCCCCCTTCTTTCCAAGTAATCCAGAATAGCCGCTAAAGACACAGACGGATCAAACTCCGTGGCATGGTCTGTTTTATAAGGATAATCCTTAGAAATAAAAAACGGATCTTCTTCACCAGACAATAATTTGACTCCGACCCAAAACAAACTCTCCAATATTCGCAACGAGGTAGTTCCAACACAGAATACTTCATTATGGTTCAAAAGATTTTCCAGCGTTTTTTTAGTGATTACTATTTGTTCTGTATGCATTTCATGATCCCGATAATCACTTTCCTGAACCGGTTTAAATGTTCCTGCTCCCACATGTAAAGTGGCAAAATCTATACAAACACCTTTATCTTTTAATTGATCGATCAAATGATCGGTGAAATGTAACCCGGCTGTGGGAGCAGCAACCGCACCTTTATGATGTGAATAAACGGTTTGATACCTTTCGTTATCGATATCTTCTTTTTCGCGATGCAAATAGGGAGGAATAGGAATCTTTCCGGCAAAATGGATTATCTCAGCGAAGGAATACTCAGAATCCCAGGTAAACGCTACCTGATCGTTTGACGGGTCAACTAATTCAGCGCTTAACTTAATAACCCCATCACTTGTTTCTATTGCTGAAACAAGTCGGTTTTGGGGTTTCCACTTCTTTTTATTTCCAATCGTGCACTTCCAGGTACAGCATCGCTTTGCTTTCATCGCAATGGCGACCTCTGAGCTAGGTAAAACAGGACTTAACAAAAACACTTCGATTTTTGCGCCTGTATCCTTAAAAAAATGAAGGCGAGCTTCTATTACCTTAGTATCATTAAAAAAGAGTAAACAACCGGAAGGGATTAAGTCGGGAATTTCTTTGAACATTTTATCCAAAACCTTTCCCTTATGATACACCAGCAATTTTGAATCATCCCTTTTTTCCAGAGGATATTTGGCTATCCTTTCATCTGGCAATGGGTAGTCATAATCCTTTGTCGAATACTTTTCATCCATCATGGGGCGAAATTATCAAATCGAATGGATTAAAGCGTTGACCTAATGGAGTTATTTGATGACCTTTCCCCTCATCACTTTCACAAGCGACCCCTCAGCCAAATAGGAAGAGTGTATATCCTGATTTCTTAGAAAACCAAATTCTTCACCATAGATTCTATCAAAACTGACATCCACATAACATTTTCTCACAGGATATAATTGCCAGGAAGGATGAGCGACTTCATATTCGATTGTCTTACTTTTACCAGCATTAGCATAACCCCAGTAATGCTCTGTTATAAATTCTTCTTCACTACCAGCAGGGATATTAAATGGATGTTGGGAGGATTCAATCCAAATAGAATTCCACCGATATCTCCCCCAAAAATAAGCTATATTGAGTCTCTCTTTACTTTGAGCCCACTCATGCTTCATCAACATCGTCTCATACTTCTCATTAAAAAGTTTATTTGCCACATAAGTAATTGCCTTTTTAGGCACTATTTCCTTAATGAAAACCACCCCCCTCTTTACCTCACCTGACTCGTCACGGTGCTTGACATAAAATCTCAGGTTAACTTCTTCAAAATTGATATGATATGGTATTTTAAATCCCATCACCCTGGTATTTAAAAACATAAAGCCCACCAGGCTCACAAAACAATTCCCGTTATAAAGGTCCAGCTCTGTTTTGTAGGGAATAAATGGTTTGAGTATTCCGGGGTCAACAATGTAGTTGACAATAGCAAGTTTTCTCCATTCGGCCTTGAGGAATGTGGGCATAATTCATCAATGATCTTCTAAAATGCTTTCCAATCGGACAGGTCTTTTTTCTTCAATCCATTCGCGGTAATTTCCTTTGTAACCCGTCAGATGGTGCAATTCAGATATTTTCTTTTTTATATTTCCCAATGTTTCAATGGACAAAAAACGTTGTCTGGTGATGGTAGACGCAATTTCGCTGATCTGCTTTTCTACACCTCCCTCTACTCCCCTTAACCACTTTTGATAGTCTTCTTCCATCCAATGGAAGTGATGGTCCATAACGTCTAAGGTAACATATTTGCCATGCTCCAGGGATTCTTTGATATTTCCCCTGCCTGTGACAGCATTTCCCAGAGCAAACACATTCTCAAAACCGTCTATCCTGCAACTCTCTTCACTCGCCAATTTAAACAAATTGCCTTCCTGTGGTATTCCATCAATTTTTTCCGGCATAGAGCCAATAGATGAAATTACGAGCTCAGTCTTTTGTTCAATAAACTCCCCTTCTACCGGTATAGCCTTCTCACCCACTATTTTAGTTTTTTGAAAAACTATTCCCTTCAATCCTCCATTTTCGACAATTTTTTCATGAGGTACTGCACACGGCTGAAAGTTGAACAAGTATTTTTGAACAAAATTCTCAAGTATCTTCTGGTTCACACTTTCTGCCTTGGCGATATGCTCCGGAGTATCCCTGGGAAAAGTAGATAAAGGCATATGTTTTGCCTCGCGCCTATAGTATAATGTGCAACCCTTTAAGCCGAGATCATCCATTGTAAGGTGATGTTCATCGAGAACTTTTGCTATGCTCCTTTCAAGTGTGAACATATCTGCATCTATCCCCCGTCCCTTCAATGCTTTCTGCACGGTCTCGATCATGACCACTTTTACCACATCGAGCGAGGCCAAACCTCCTCCCACAACGATCGCTCCGTCAGGTATTTCATAGGCTTGCCCTTGGTATCCGGATTCGTGATAGTGGTTAAACCAATGAATAAAGGGATTTTGGTAAACCAGCCCCTTATCAACGTAGTCGTCAATCCCCATGATTGGTAATGATCGGTCTTTCCAGGCGCCGGTTGCCAATAAAACAGCAGAAAATCCCCAATTTGCTGCGATGTCATTGAAATCCAATTCCTTGCCCAGTCGAACCCCCGGAATGAAAGTTATATTCTCGTGGCTCAATTTATCATCAATGGTAGCCTCCTCTTTGTCCCTTAGCTTGGCATGCCACTTTGGTAAACCATCTTCGATTTTTCCGTATGGCAAATAATTCTGATCAAATACGGCCACTCTAAATCCTCTTTCAGCCAGGAGGTGTGCTGCTTCTGACCCTGAAACTGATCCGCCAAAAATTGCGACGTAATGATGACCGGAATCTTCCATTTTGTATAATGTTTCTTGTTTTCAATTCAATCGGAGCTAAAAGCCTTCCAGATGAATTTCGAAGCATTTAGCAATTCTTTATTAATGTAGCAGTATTTTTTTAAATTTAAAAAAGCGCTGATCTTCGAAAGCATATGGTTTATCAAAATCGTAAAGATCATTGTCTCGCTGCTTTGTGTCTATGACTTGACATGTGAGGCCAACGGCTTTTTTATTGTACGGATTTACTTTATTTTTGCAAATTGTTTATTCGGGCAGTCCGGATAAATCTGTAAAAGTCAGGCTTTTAACCTGATGAAAAAACAATAACATGAGCAAAAAAGGAAGGGTTTTAGTGGCGATGAGCGGAGGGATTGATAGTTCCCTGGCCGCTGTGTTACTTCACGAACAAGGCTACGAAGTAATCGGAATGACAATGAAAACCTGGGATTATGTATCCTCGGGTTCCTCCAAAAAAGAAACGGGATGCTGTAGCCTGGACTCCATCAATGACGCTAGAAACATTGCTGTAAACCTGGGATTTCCCCATTATATTCTCGACATAAGGGAGGAATTTGGTGACTATGTAATCAATCATTTCACCAATGAATACATCGCCGGGAGAACGCCCAATCCTTGCGTTTTATGTAATACCCACATAAAATGGGATGCCCTCTTGCGTCGGGCAGACAAACTGGGATGTAATTATATTGCCACTGGGCACTATGCTAACGTTCGGCAAGAAAATGGACGGCATATTATCTCAAAGGGGATTGACTTGACAAAAGACCAATCATATGCTCTCTGGGGTGTTTCACAGCAAAGCCTGAGCAGAACGATTCTTCCCCTTGGCGGGCTCACAAAAAAGGAAATCAGGGAAATGGCAGTAGAAAGGGGATTTGTTGATTTAGTCAATAAGTCGGAATCCTACGAAATCTGTTTTGTCCCGGACAATGACTATCGTGGATTTTTGAAAAGAAGAGTACCCACCCTCGAAGAGCAAGTCAAAGGCGGTGAATTCATACTTGAAGACGGAACGATTGTTGGCAAGCATGAAGGGTACCCTTTTTACACTGTGGGTCAGCGAAAAGGCTTAGGTATTGCTTTAGGCTATCCCGTGTATGTTACTGAAATAAAAAAAGAAAAAAATCAAGTTGTTTTAGGTACCTTTGATGAATTAGCCAGGGATGGCATGTATGTCCGGCAGTTGATAATGGGAAAATACGATACCATTGAAGGGGAGAGAAAAGATACCGTTACGAAAGTGAGGTACAATGACGCCGGTACTCCTGCCATCATCGAGCAGGCGGGTGACACAATGAAAGTGTTTTTTGGCAAGGGAGTCTCTGCCATTGCTCCAGGTCAGGCAGCGGTTTTTTATGAAGGAAATGATGTGGTTGGTGGAGGATGGATTCATTCAAGTTTTAGACAGCATGCGGTGGTTTAAGTTCCTGATTTTATTAGTATTATTTAATTGCCAAACAGCGGAAGATAATGTAAATCCATCAGAACTGGGCTATACCTATTTTCCATTGGAAGTAGGAAATTACAAGATTTATCAAATAAACAGTGTTCAGCATTTTTTTAGCTCTGCTCCCGACACCATCAACTACCAGCTTTTAGAAAAAACCAGCGAGCAATTTACCGACCTATCCGGAAACATATCATTTAAAGTTGAGCGTTTTAAGCGATCGAATCCTAACGATGACTGGCAAATTGATTCAGTGTGGGTAGGCCGCAAAGACACCTACACAGCAACGATGGTGGAACACAATATCCCCATTATTAAACTTTCCTTTCCCATAGAGGAAAAGAGGACCTGGGATGCTAATAGCTTGAACGACAAACCGGAGGATCTTTTTGAGTTAAGGAATGTGAATAAAAAATTTCAACTCAACAATGATTTTATATTTGATAAAACTGCGACCGTTATACAGGATTCGGTGACCGACAATATCTTATTTAAGAATATCAAAAAAGAAATTTTTTCTGATAGCATCGGACTAATTTATAAAGAAATGACGTTATTGAATTTTTGCGCGGATGTAGAATGCGTTGGTCAGGACATCATAGAAACGGGAATCGAGTACAAACAATGGATTATAGAATATGGGAAGGAATAGCTTTTTGTTACTACTATTATTACTTACAACAAGTACACTATTTGCCGAGGAAAACATCTATTTTGTACGTTTTAAAGACAAAGCCAATTCAACGTATAATGTGAATAACCCACAGGCTTTTTTAAGCCAAAGGGCGATTGATAGAAAATCGCAATTTAATATTCCCATCATCAATGAAGATTTACCTGTAAATAGCCAATACATTGAGACCCTGAAAAGCAATTACGCCATTGATGTGCTATTCCCATCCAAATGGCTTAATGGCCTGCTAGTCAAGGCAGAAATGGAAGAAAGCCTGAAATTACTTGGCGAAACATTTGTTGTGTCCGTGGAGCAGGTAGCCATTGGAACCCAGATCCCTTCTTCCGAAAAAAGCAGCGGCTCGAATACAGCAGGCATAACAAATTCCCTGCAAAACAGGATGATTGGCATACCCGATATGCATGCGAGGGGATACACCGGCAAAGGCATGTTAATTGCGATCTTTGATTCTGGTTTTTCGCATGTCGACAATTCAACTTATTACAAACACGTCTTTTCCAATGATCAAATAGTTTTTACAAGGGATTTTGTCGGAAAGTCCGATAATGTGTATCAATATGATATTCATGGAAGCAGGGCATTCTCTACTTTCGCCGCATATAAAGAGGACGTCTATGAAGGGCCGGCCTATGATGCTGACTTTGTGTTGTGCGTTACTGAAAATATTGCCAGCGAATATCGGGTGGAAGAATATAACTGGTTAATCGCAGCAGAATTGGCCGATAGCCTGGGCGTAGACATCATCAGTTCTTCATTGGCATATACAGATTTTGACCATCCAGGCATGAGTTACACATACTCTGATCTCGATGGAAAAACAACGGTAATAACCCGGGCGGCTAAGATTGCTGCAAAAAAGGGAATGGTAGTTGTCGTCAGTGCTGGAAATGATGGAAATAAGGCTTGGAAATATATCAATGCACCATCGGACGCAGATTCAATCCTCTCGGTAGGGTCAGTTAATCTCGATATGACGCGATCTTCCTTTAGTTCTTTCGGCCCCACTGCTGACGGACGAATAAAACCTGATCTATGTGCCCTGGGAAAAGATGTAGTGACTGTGACTGGTGAAAACCTGGCGACACCCGATGGGACATCGTTTTCTGCGCCTCAGGTCAGCGGCCTGGTAGCTGGTTTTTGGCAAGCCTTTCCAGAACTAACAGCACAAGAAGTGATTGAAATATTGAAAGCCACAGCCTCAAACAAAGATGCTCCCGATACTTTAATCGGGTACGGCGTTCCTAATTTTACCGCGGCATATAATAAAGCGGCTGACGTAAGTGAAACCACGGAAGAAACATTTGTCGTGTATCCTAACCCGGTAGATGGAACGAAGGTCTTAGTTGCGTCATCCGGCTTCCTCGATATAGGAAAGGTAAATATAAGTTTCATCGACTTTAAGGGCGCTTTTATTAAATCAATGGAAATGCAGGTTTTTAGTAAAAATGAAACCTTGGAAATAGATGTGTCAGATCTTCGTCAGGGCTATTACCTGGCGGAGTTTAATGTGCACAATAAAAGTAAAATTGTTAAACTAGTTGTACTGTAAATGCCCGTAATTGCCCCATCAATCCTGAATGCCGACTATGGCCATCTGGCGGATGAAATTGAAATGCTAACCAAAAGTGATGCCGAATGGATCCATCTTGACGTGATGGACGGACAGTTTGTGCCCAACATTTCTTTTGGTATCCCCATTGTTCAAACCGTCAGGAGCCTGACCAACAAATTCCTCGACACTCATTTAATGATCAAAAATCCCGATCTTTTCATCGAAGCCTTCAGGGAAGCAGGATCAGATGGTATTACGGTACATATCGAGGCCGACCACGATCTTCGAAGCACTTTGATGAAAATTGGTGAACTGGGCTGCAGAAGGGGAATTTCCATTAATCCGGAAACGCCTATTGAATCATTGTATCCATTTCTTGACGTAGCGGATATGGTACTGGTAATGTGTATCAATCCGGGCTTTGGTGGTCAAAAATTTATGCCGATAACTTTCGAACGCGTGAAGCAATTGAAGAATTACATTACTCAGCATAACCTGGACATTTTAATTGAAGTAGATGGCGGGGTAAATACCGAAAATGCAGGAAAGTTGATCGAAAGTGGTGTGGATGCATTGGTGGTGGGTAGTTTTATTTTTAGGTCAGACAAGCCACGAGAAACTATAAAAAATCTCAAAGATATTGCCATGCAGCATGCATTATAGACCAGTCTTTTTGTTCCTTTTATGTTTATTCCCAAGTGTCGTTTTTTCACAAAGTATTGAAATACACGGCATCGTTACAGATTCCGATGGTAATGGAATAGAGAAAGTCAATGTTTTTGAATTTAACACATCCATTGGTACCAGCACCGATGAAAATGGAAATTACAGGCTCGCACTTAAAGATAATCGGAGACCTGCCTCGATCATCTTCAGCCATGTGAGCTTCAGGAATGATACCATCATTTTACCGGAGAATATAGAAGGCTCCTACCAATTAAACCGGACACTGATTCCCAAGTACCTTCGTCTGAATGAAATTGAAATAGCAAGTGATCAGCTAAGGGAGGACCGCAAATCAGCAGGTTTGTTTCAGATAAACCCGGCAACGTCAAGGGAAGTGGTGTCTCCATTTTCCGACTTTAACAGTGTTCTATTTACTTTACCAGGAGTGGTGTCAGTAAGTGAATTATCTTCTTCTTATAATGTGAGGGGTGGAAATTTTGATGAGAACCTGGTCTTCGTCAATGGTATGCCTATTTATCGACCTAACCTCGTCCGGTCTGGCCAGCAGGAAGGGTTAAGCTTTGTCAATCCTGACCTGGTACAAGACATCACTTTTTATGCCGGAGGATGGGGACCGGGTTATGGTGACCGTATGTCGTCTGTGTTGGATATCCAATACAAAAAACCGGAAAATTTTGGTGGCAGCGTCGAACTAAGTCTGTTGGGCGGCTCTGCACATCTTGAGGGTAGCATCAATGAAAACCTGAATTATGCCATTGGTCTCAGACATAAAAATTCCAAATACCTGGTCAACACCCTCGAAGTGAACGGCCAATACTTTCCCAACTTCTCCGATGTCCAGGGCCTGGTGAATTACAGGTTAAATTCAAGCACTGAAATTGGTGTATTGTTTAACTATGCCTCCAATAATTATGAAGTGGTTCCCGAAAGCCAGCAAACTGATTTTGGTACTTACGAACTTCCTCTGCGACTTTTTGTGGCCTTCGACGGAATAGAAAAACTCGTCTACCGTACATGGCAATCCGGAATTTTCATTGAAAAACAGTTAGGCAAACTGAAAAACAAAACCATTGTTTCTGGTTATACTTCCTTTGAAAGGGAGTATTTTGAGATTGAGGGATTCTACCGACTTTGCGTCGTTCAAAATGACATTTCCAAGGAAAACTTTGATGAATGCCTGATCAACAGGGGAATAGGCTCCAATTATCGAAGCGGCCGGAACTTTTTTGATATCGCAGGAGCTACTATTGAAAACAAAAATGAAATCTCGATAAACGCGATCCATAAAGTGGAGTTTGGGGCGGGGTACACCTATCAGGATTTTAAGGATAAAAACAAAGAATATTATCTTGTCGATTCGACCGGCTTCGTTTCGGTTATTGATAAGATCAATAGTAAAAACAAGCTTCAGACAAACCAGGTTTTTTTGTTTGGATCTCATGACTATCAGATTTCTCCACGCCATAACCTTTCCTATGGTTTTCGTTTGAATTACCACGACATCACAGGGGAATTACTTATAAATCCCAGATTACAGTATTCCTACAAATCCCCTGGGCAAAAGAACATTATCTATCGTTTTGCTACAGGTTTATATCACCAGCCTCCATTTTACCGGGAGTATAAAGACAAAAAAGGTGTATTTAATAAGGACATTAAATCCCAAAAATCCGCCCATTTCATTGCTGGGTTTGATTGGGAATTCAATCTCTGGGACAGACCGTTTAAATTCACCGGAGAAGGATTTTATAAAAGCATGTGGGACGCCATACCCTATGACATTGATAACGTGAAAATTCGGTATTACGGAAAAAATATATCTAATGCGTATGCAGCAGGAGTTGATTTCCGATTAAGTGGTGAATTTATTGAGGGCAATCAATCCTGGTTCAGCCTTGGTTTACTTCAAACCAAAGAAAATATTAAAAACGACGGGTTAGGTTACGTTCAGCGCCCCACCAATCAATTGGTAAACATGGCCATCTTTTTCCAGGATCATGTCCCTAATCTCCCAAGCTACAAAGTTAATGTTACTCTTTTCTACAATTCGCCCCTGCCCTTTTACCCACCAAATTCTGATCGGTCTTCCTACTTCAAAGGGGAAAAGTACCAAAGGCTGGACATTGGCTTTTCAAAATATTTCAAAATGAAAAACAATCAGCGCATCACCTTTGGCATCGAAATCCTTAACCTGACCAACAATGCCAATGTCATCTCCTACTCCTGGATACAGGACATTTCAGGCAATTTCTTTGCAGTGCCAAACACACTGTCAGCACGTTACTTAAATGTCCGCCTGCGATACGACTGGTAAGGGTTATCGAGCGAATTATATTGATTTTGCGTGTTGAAAAAACATCCTACACCTGGTAGGTTTGGCTATTTCCGTAGCCGTCGTACTTGAATGAAACACTTGGTCTGGCCTACGTATTGGGTCGAGGGACCAGTGAAAGAATGGCCTTGTAAGACTGCTTTTCCCTACCAACATTGTATCCGGAGATGCGAGGAACTCAGCATCGGATGGCTGGTGTGGCGAAGGGTGCCGGGCCCAATGACGACTGCGGATAAAAAAATAAATGAGTAATTTTGGTAGATTGGCTGATGGCGTTTTTTGGCTACTGGAGAATTTACCGGGGAAGACTGATCAATCCGGATGATGAATTCAGTATTAAGGACACTTCCACACATCCGCTCTCGTTGAAAAAATGATGAAATAAAGCTTATACGTATAATACATCAAAACCACCTTACATCGCTGAAAATGAAACGCATACACCTTTTTGAATTTGAGGATTTTCGATGGTTTCCGGGATGGCTGCGTGAATGTATGACGCAGTACATCATCGCTGTGCATAAGATGCTTCATACCTCGGATGATCTGATAGAGTTAATCCAAAAAGCATTAAGGCACACCAACTCAAAACACATTTACGACCTTTGCTCAGGAAGCGGTGGACCAATGAAACAGGTCTTTGAATACCTGAAAGAAATTGACAGCGATATCCAACTCACTTTAAGCGATTTATACCCACACAACAAAGCCATACGTGAAATAAACAACGGCCTTGGTACAGGTCTGAATTACCAGGTAGATCCACAGGATGCTACGAAAATCGACCCTCAAAAAAAAGGTGTACGAACAATGATCTGTAGTTTCCATCACATGAAACCAAAAATGGCCAAACAAATCCTGACCAGCGCCATGGATTCTAAACAGCCGTTTCTTGCCTACGAAATTAGTGACAACAGTTTCCCGAAGTGGATATGGTGGATTGCGTTTCCCATTAATATAATCACGGTGCTTTTAATTACCCTAAAAGTGCGCCCAATGTCCTGGCAACAAGTCGTTTTTACCTATTTAATTCCTGTACTACCTGTGGTAATTGCGTGGGACGGCTCAGTTTCCAATGCCCGAACCTACACCCTCCAGGACATGGATCAACTCCTGGATGGCCTACAAAGCGAATCTTACGAATGGAAAACCGGCACGATTAAGGGCAAGCTTGGGAATAAGCTTTATTTAATGGGTAAGCCGAAAGGTTGATATTTGGTTATTGGGTTATTGAGTTATTTGGTGATTAAGTTATTTAGTGAATGGGTGATTTTGTAGTCAATTTTAATTTTATAATTTATTCACCCCTGCCAACTTCAAGTATTTTATTAAGAAATAACCAAGTCAGCATTCCTTTTTAATCATTTCTTGTAATTCGCGTCTCCCTATACTCCACTCCTCTCTCCTTCAAATATGCCAAGATAAATTCAAAATTCGACTTTTCTTTTCCAACAAGCTCCGGGGGTAAAACACCTTTCGTCGCAACCATTCCATTAAGCACCAAGTTGGCTACTGCCGTGGCAGTGTAGCCAGTCGTTCTGGCCATGGAAGATGTTTTGCTTAGTTGATCGTATTTGTCCAGGAGGCTGTAGACAACTTTTTTCTTTGCGTTGCTCATCGACACCCTCATCACTGTAAATTCTTCCTCGCCATCCGCTAATTTCCAGTCATCAAATAAAATACGGGAGGTAAATTCCAGCGGCGAAAGCTCCACATCACCCACTTTAATCTTTTTTGTGCTAAAAAATCCGGTTTTTTTTAATGCCAGTATGCGATCGACATGCCCAGGATACCGCAGGGTCTTTTCCTTCATATTTGGAATATGCGGCATCGTGTGGATGAGGCTTCTCAGTCCGTCAGAATTAAATGCCTCCAGCGTTCCGGCTCCATCGAAATCAATCAACTCACAATCACTTAGCGCTTCTTTTGTAACCAAACACCCATTTTCCACATACCTGGCCGGTCGGGTATATTCTTCGATCACATCGACAGGAGAAAACGGAGCTTTGTAATTAAATGGCCAATTTTTCTTAAAAGGCAGGCCACCCACCAAACATTCAAAATGGGTAATATCCATTTGCTCATTGTGATAACCAAGAATTATATTTCCCATTCCTGGGGCCACACCGCAATCAACCACCGCAGTAACTCCCTTTTCTTTTGCCAATGCATCCAGGGCTAACGCATCTTCCGGAAAGAATGAAATGTCCACCGTGTTTTTTCCTGCCTCGATAATTGACTTCAATGTTTCAAATCCCATAAATCCTGGTACCGCACTCACCACGATGTCGGTAGGTTCTATAACAGATTTAAAGGTGGAAACATCCCTAATATCAAATGAATCTGTGCTTATACTTGCATCCCGTTCTTTGATCTTTTGAAGAACATCAAAGTTTTTATCTACTACAGTTACCGCATGTTTTTTTGCCAAATCGCGCGCAATCGCACTGCCCACCATCCCACCTCCCAATACCACTATTTTCTTCATGCCATTATCTTCTAATGCTCAATAATTTATTCTTTTTTATTATGTATTAAAAACACACACCTGCATAAAAACTACAACTCACCCGCTAAATTCGACAGTTCACCGATTTAATTTTTATAAAAAAAGGTATGGTTCCAATCTTTGGGTTATCAATCAAATAACCCGAACATGAAAAGCATCTTTTTGTTAGTCACTTTCCTCGGAATTGGTTTGGCAGCCTCTGCACAAACGCTTATCCAGGGTACGGTTTCAGATTCGCAAGGTGAGCCACTCTTTGGAGCCAATATTTATCTAAAAAACACCTACGATGGTATTTCCAGTGAGGTAGATGGCAGCTTCAGATTTGAGACGGATGAACAAGGTAGTCAGCTTCTGGTGATTGATTATATGGGCTATGAATCCCAATTCCGGGAGGTAGAATTGAACGGAAAACCTATTCAATCTTCTTTTATCTTGAAAGAGGCATTTAATCAACTTACCGCGGTCGTGATTACTGCAGGATCCTTCGAAGCCGGAGATAAAGCGAGATCCATCGAATTGACTCCCATGGACATCGCGACCACCGCAGGAGCAATGGGTGACATCGTCGCAGCTATCAACACACTTCCGGGCACTACTCCTGTTGGAGAGTCAGGAAGACTTTATGTGAGAGGTGGTTCTGACGCTGAGACAAGGACATTTATCGATGGCTTATTGGTCAGTCAGCCTTACTACTCAAATGCCCCTAACCTATCGACAAGAGGCCGGTTTAATCCATTTCTTTTCAGTGGTACCACCTTTAATACTGGTGGATACTCCGCTGAATTCGGCCAGGCGCTTTCATCGGTGCTTTTGCTCAATACCAACAATGCTAAACCCCAGGACGAGCTGAACATCTCACTATTACCGGGACTGGGCGGAGATGTAGCGGGCACAAAAAGTTGGAAAAATGGCTCTGCTACCCTAACTGCCAATTATTTTAACATGAAGCCCTACCTGGCCCTGGTGGAACAAAACCAGGAATGGCCCAAGCCTGGTGAGTTGTATTCTTTGGAAACCAATGTGAAACAGGAAACCGGTAAAAACGGATTGTTTAAAATATATTCTAATTACAATTCAGGAAGATTCGCCATGCTTCAAAACGACCTTGACAACCCAGGCGAGCAAATTAAATATGGACAAAAATCAGATTACTTTTTTTTCAACTCAAGCTGGACAAATGCCTTCTCTGAAAAGTGGCTTTTTTATTCGGGGGTATCCTTCACAACAAATACCGAGGAAACCAAAATCAATCAACTTCCTATAAGCGAGACGCAAAATGCCAGTCACCTCAAGGCCGGTGTTGATTACCAGGCTGCTGAAAAAATCAGCATCCGTTTTGGCTCTGACTACTTTTTGGATCAATACTCCTTTGCGAGCTCTTTGGATACGCTGAAAATTGATCGGAAACTCAACAACAATTTGATGGCCGGATATGGCGAGGCAAATATTTATGCCTCCAATAAACTGGTATTCAGGGCAGGAGGAAGATATGAGTATTCTGAAATATTAAAGAAATCTTCGCTTAGTCCGCGGCTTTCGTCTGCTTTCAAATTTACAGATCATAGCCAACTCTCATTTGCCTGGGGATGGTTTTACCAAACCCCACAAAACCGAGATCTTATTTACACACAAAACCTTGATTTTGAACGTGCTGATCACTACCTGTTAAACTATCAGACGGAAGTCAACAAACGTCTATTCAGGGCGGAGGCATTTTATAAAGACTATTCCAGCCTCATTAAATATGACGGCAATGAATATATCGGGAAATCTAATCTATCGAACGACGGCCACGGCTATGCCTACGGAGTTGATCTGTTTTTCAGGGACAACAAATCCATCAAAAACGGGCAATACTGGATTTCCTACTCATACCTGGAAACCGAAAGGGACTATTTAAATTACCCGATCTCTGCTACTCCTGATTTTGCGAGCAAACATAATTTTTCATTCGTGTATAAACATTTTTCCAATCAACTGAGGTCAATGATCAGCGGGGATTTCTCCTACTCTTCACCACGTTGCTACAACAACCCCAACAGCGAAAAATTCAACTCCGAAAGAATGAAATCTTATCAGAGCTTAAATTTCAGTTGGGCCTACCTGTTCCGGCAGCAGATCATTTTTTATTTCGCGATGAACAATGTGCTTGGCAGAAGCCAGGAATATGGAAGACGCTATGCCAGTCTCCCCGATGACAACGGATATTATGCAAGCGAAGTGATTAAGCCCTTTTCCAATCGCTTCTACGTGTTGGGCGTATTTTTCACCTTCAGCAAAGACAAAACAAAAAACCAGTTAGACAAAATCAATTGAACAAATTTAAATAACACTAACATGAAAAAGATTTTATTATCAACAGTGCTTTTAAGTGCGATTTTAAGTGTCGAAGCACGATCAACAACTTATGAGGGTAAAATGAAAGAAGCTTTGGCAGCCATGGGCCAATGCCATACTGCAGACGATTTTAAAAAAGTTGCTAACACATTTGACCGAATAGCAAAGATGGAAACTGAAGAATGGCTGCCAATTTATTACAGCGCTAATATCAAGATCTTGTTGGTCTACCTTGATTCGGCGGCGGATTTGACCCAAAAAGATGCCTACCTTGACCAGGTCGATCAACTGATCAGCAAAATGGAGGAAATTACAAACAAGAGTGAGGCAGAGGTATATGTGTTAAAATCATTCTCGATCATCAGCAGACTTGGGCTAGAGCCGACCACCAGGGGGCAATCTCTATATCCCAATTATCAGGCTGCTTTGGCGAAAGCTTTTGCATTGGATGCAAACAATCCAAGAGTGCGGTATATGCAACTGTCGTCCGAAGTCGGTCAGGCACAATGGTTTGGACAAGATACTACTCCATTCTGTCCAAAATTACAGGATCTGTATGACTCCTGGGATTCCTTTGAACCGGCTTCCGATATTCACCCAGCTTGGGGAAAAGACCAGGTATTACAGTTGATGCAGTCTTGTAATTAATCAATGTGCGAGTGAGCAACCTGAAGAACGTTTGAGTTTTTCAATAACTCGAAAAAATCATATCTCAAACAACAAAAAGTAAATATCCATCTTCTGAGAAGGTGGATATTTACTTGAATGAAAAGGGCATTCGATTCATTAAAATCCATTTTTTTTCTGTGAAAGGAAGGAATTCAAAACATAAAGAATTATCCTGAAACCATGACCAGTTCCTTTCTGTTGTGAATTATCAAGCAGATGACTTTCTTTATTAAAATCCCATCGTAATTTTAAACCACATTAAAAAGAAGTACTAATTCATGACTACCGTAGAATTAACCTACGAAGAAAAATGCAGATGTAGCAGTGACCGTTTTTGCTCTTTTGTGGAGACACATGAAGATTTTTCGCAGAAGGAAATTAACCATTTGCAATCGCTTATCCTCAATAAACAATTATCCCGAATACTCTATGTAAGCAGCATCCTGGCCATCTGGAGCATGATAGCTGGATGGGTAGATGCGGTGATCCTCCCCATCATCATAGTCTACGCCATTGCCCTGCCGGGAGCGGAATGGTACCCCCTCTTGTTTCCCGTGGTTTGGACCATTGTCAATGCTTTTTTCAAATTCCTGTTTATCCGAAAAAGATTAAGAAGCGCCGTTTCATTACGCGATAATTTCCTGGCAGTGGTTCCCTATATCGGGGCAGCATTTTTATTGAAAAACTGGTTTGTGGGAGATCCTTTACTCAAAAAAGCGAGCCTGGCTTTCATGGTATATCAAAAGAAACTCGTAACACAAAAAGTGGTCTGGTTTCTCAAATGGAAATAGTCGTTTTCTTAAATGCCAGATAGCCGCCCTTGCTGCGTTTTGGCAATAAGAAAAAACACCACCTGCCCCTCCTGTTTTTTTAGCTTTTCTTTTTTTTATCCAGCCAAATGCCTGGCTATTTCACCCATACGAGTGTGTATCTCTGGTAAAAAAACACGCGACATTCAGGCTTGCCGGGATAAAAAATGCAGAAATCCTTTAGCAATGAGGTCGGAATTCTTTGAGATTGTGAATCGGAATAGTCTTGTGCTGTTCAAACAAACGGCGCAATTCGGATATCCTGTGGCCACTTTTATTTAAAAGTTTGAACAAGGAAAAAAAGCCACAGGCAGACTAATTCCTTTTTTCACAAAACATTTCCGATGACCACAGGTAAACAACAATAAAAGTTTCACCAAAAACCGACACATGAATTCACTCGATCAATTAAAAGAAATGACTACCATCGTTGCCGACACCGGCGATATAGAGTCGATAAAAAAATTTCAACCGACAGATGCCACAACCAACCCTTCCCTCATATTGAAGGCGGCCCGGGACGATCGTTATTTACCGATTGTTAAAAATGCGGTACAGTATGCTGCCAGTAAATACTCGGACAAAAGGAAAATCATTGACTTTGCCCTGGATAAGGTGATCGTTGATTTTGGGGTCGAAATACTGAAAATCATTTCAGGAAGGGTCTCAACGGAAGTGGATGCCCGACTATCCTTTGATGAAAATGCCACAATTGAGAAAGCGCGTGAGTTGATTGCCTGCTATGAAGAACAGGGAATTTCCCGAGACAGTGTCTTGATCAAGATTGCCTCAACCTGGGAAGGAATTAAAGCAGCAGAAATACTCAAACGAGAGGGAATTCATTGTAACCTTACGCTACTTTTTTCCATACCACAGGCCATCGCATGTGCCAATGCAGGAGTCCAGCTTATTTCACCCTTTGTTGGAAGAATTTTGGATTGGCATAAAAGAGATCGTGGTGTAGACTTTATTCCACCAGCGGAAGAACCTGGTGTTCAACTCGTAACAGATATCTACAACTATTTTAAGAAATTTGATATTAGCACCGAGGTCATGGGAGCCAGCTTTCGGAATACAGGTGAGATCACAGAGCTGGCCGGATGCGACCTGTTGACCATTTCTCCGGAACTATTGGAAGAACTGGAACAAACCGATAAAACGCTGGAGCGACGACTTGATCCTTCAACCTCAAAAAGCATGGATATTGAAAAAATCCACATGGATGAAAAAACTTTTCGATGGATGCTTAACGAAGACGCAATGGCCACAGAAAAACTGGCGGAAGGAATAAGGAAGTTTACCGCCGATATTCTGAAACTGGAAAAAATAATCACCGAGATGATCTGATTTTAATTCCCTGACAAAGCCACATGTGAGATAAGAAAGCTGGCAATTAAATGATCAGACAAAATGCCTTTTACTAAACTGCCTGACTAACAATCCCAAAATTATCAAGCTGAGCGCAAAACCAATTCCCAGTTCCAGATAATAGCCTTCTCCCCTAAGATAATGATCGATTGATTGGTAAATCCAATGAGATGGAATCCAGAAAAAGAAGGGCGCAAAACCGACGGGAATGAAAAACACAAGTAGTGGAAGGTTAATCACGGAATTGATACCTTTGTACCAGGTCATTCCCTGCATTTTATTGGCTGAATAATTCGTAATCAATAAGATAAAAATAGGACCCAAAAATGCCACGAGCAGGGAAACGAGGAGATTAAAGCCAATTGAAAATTGATAAAAGGGCTGAACTGCCAGGACAAGGAAGCTAAAAAGTGTGGAAAAAATATAGGGAAACAGCAAGCGGTAAATGATCATCCCAGATTTTGACACAGGTAGCACACCATACATTTTATTCACACCTGTGTCCTTTTCATCGATCAAAACTATACAATAAATAAAGCCAAACATGGTAGCAGTCTGCAGTGTAGCTGCCATTAATACATACGGCACATATTCCAAAACTACTTCATACCGGCTAACCAAATAGGGCAAAAAACCATTCACCACAGCAATAATGATCAAGGGCATCAGCAAAAAAATTCGCAGAGAAGAATCCCTGAAAACCAATCGGAAATCGCTGACAGCCGTCGTAAAAAGCTGATTTGTCAAACTAGACATAAACAATCTTTTTTAGAAACATCTTGTAAGCTACTATATAAAGTAACGGTATCCACACACTCATGGAAACATAGCCAAATATCAATTCAGAAAATATGGGCTCTTCGCGATACGAGTTAATCATTAGTGTCAGACTCCCCTGCACTGGCAGCAGCTTAAATATAAACAGATCCGTTATCTCAAAATAATTCAAAAACGGCAGACTCATCGTGAGCAAGATGGGGATGGTTCGGAGCACGAATGGCAAAAACTCTGTAGTATAGCTTACCATCCAGACCCCTACCAGCGTAAAAAACAAGCAATTCATGGTAACTCCTATAAAGAAATGAACGAAATGAAACTGAAATCCCAATGCAAAGAAGGCCATTCCCAGCCCGCAAAGTCCACCGATCAAGGAAAGTGCTATAATCCGGCAGATCAGGAAAGTATGTAAATTGACCGGCGTGACAAAAAGCGCTGACAACACCTCTTGATTTTTATCGAGGATCAATGACAAGCCGACGAAAAACAATCCGATGACTGCCGGATCATTGTAGATTAACAAGGTCAATAACTTGTCGGCGTTTCCCAGGTCTTTGATCGCATAGAAGATCAAGGCATAAATGGCGGTCATCACTACGCTGATGGTGATCAGATAATTGCGTTGAAGCAAAATAAACTGCCATTTTAGCTGTGCCAGGAATAATCTCATTGGTGCAAAGCTTTTCCGGTCACCTCTATAAATACTTCTTCCAGAGTAGCTTCTAAGGTATTGATCCTCTCGATTTCATGTTGTTTTAAAAATGAAATGAAATCTATGTTTTCACCCAGATGCTCCAAGGGAAATTCAGCGGCTTGTGAATTGGTGGATTTCACTTTCACTTTCCTTTCACCATACTGGTGTTTTAAAACAGCAGGCTGTTCTGTGACTTGAAGGGAGCCATCCACAATAAACGATACGCGGTCACAGATTTCATCTGCTGTAGTCATATCATGGGTGGTGACAAATATTGTTTTTCCTGCTTGCTTAAGCTTCAATATTTCCTGCTTTAGCTTGTGGGCATTAATGGGATCAAGGCCTGCGGTGGGCTCATCAAAAAACAAAATATCTGGCTGATGCATGATTGCCCGCAAGAAATTCAAGCGCATTTTCATCCCCTTCGAATAGCTTTCCACCCGCATGTCAATACTATCTTCTAACCCAACTATCTCAAACAGGTCGTTCAATGGTAGTAACCTCTCCTTCGGATAATAAGAACCGAACAATTGAAGGTTTTCCCGTCCTGACAATTTTAGATAATGATTGGGCAATTCAAAGCCCACCCCTATTTGCTCAAAATACTCACTACCCAGTTCCTTTAATGACTTGTTATTAATGAGCACTTCGCCTTCGTAATCATGTAGGATTTTATAAAGAATTTTCTGGGTCGTGCTTTTCCCTGCCCCGGAAGGGCCAAGGAAGCCAAAGATCTCGCCTTTTTTAATTTCGAAATTCAGATTGTGAAGGACCTCGGAATCGGCTCCGCGATAGGTGTATGATAAATTGTTGACAGTGATCATCAGGTATGATATGTGATTGATGGAGACATAACTCCTTTGGTTGATGAAATAAAGTTAAATCCGGATCAATTGTCAATCTAATTGTTATAAAAGCAGTTACCAGTGAAAATCCTCCTGATCATTGAATTTCCCCTGGAAATATCCATACCTTTAATATCTATGACCAATGAAACAAAACTGGCCGTCCTTATTGATGGCGATAACATTCCCTCCAGGTACATCAAAGAAATGATGGAAGAGATCACCAAATACGGTACTCCTACCATCAAGCGCATCTATGGCGACTGGACAAAACCCCATCTGGCGCAATGGAAAAGCATCCTGCTGGAAAATGCCATCAACCCCATCCAGCAATACAGCTATACCACCGGAAAAAACGCTACCGATTCTGCTATGATTATTGATGCGATGGACATCCTCTATTCCGATAAAGTAAATGGTTTTTGTCTGGTGTCCTCTGATAGCGATTTTACCAAGCTGGCTACGCGCCTGCGGGAAACTGGAATGAAGGTGTACGGCATTGGCGAAAAGAAAACCCCGGATCCTTTCATTGTAGCTTGTGACAAATTCATCTACCTGGAAATCCTGAAGCAAGACAATGACAAAGCGTCAAACACGAACAAAAGCAAAAAGGCCAACTTGGACAGGATCAACAATAACACCATCAAATTGCTAAAAAACTCCGTTGCGGACGTTGCCGATGAAGACGGCTGGGCATTCATGGGGGACGTAGGGTCCTCCATTCTGAAAAAACAACCCAACTTCGATGCGCGTAATTTTGGCTTTGAAAAACTAACGCCACTTTTCCATTCTCTTAAAGAATTTGAAGTGGAGCAGCGCACACAACCGGGTGCCAAGTCGAAATTGATTTATGTGAGGAATCGGTAAGTTGTTATTTGTTGATTGGTTAATAAGTTATTTAGTTGTAAAACAATAGTGAAGTTTATTTTTTTATGCTTTTCGCTAGCCCAAATTTATCCCCTACCTTTGCCACTGGTCAAAAACAAATGCGATGACGTGGTTATGGCTGTCGGTGGGATCAGCGGTATTTCTTGGGATATATGACGTGATGAAGAAGCTGTCCCTCACGGGAAATGCAGTACTTCCTACCCTGCTTTTTTCCACTGTCGCAGGAGGTATCCTGTTCCTATTCCCTTTTCTCCTTTCAATAACCGGTTTTTTCTCTGCCGGCGACCTATTCTTTGTCCCAAAAGTCAGCCTCTACGAACATGCACTCATTTTTCTGAAGACACTGATCGTCCTTTCCAGTTGGATACTGGCTTTCTTTGCGATTAAGCATTTACCCCTCACCATCGTCGCCCCCATCCGTTCCACTTCCCCGGCATGGACTTTAGCAGGCGCTATTGTGCTGTTCCATGAGCAACTTACTCCCTGGCAATGGGTGGGCATGGCGCTTACTCTTTTTTTCTTTTATATGTTTTCTACTGCCGGGAAGCTGGAAAACATCCATTTTAAAAACAATAAATACCTTTG
>JBNLGG010000023.1:0-54857 GCA_050305935.1 Cyclobacteriaceae bacterium
CCGCGTTTTCAGTGTGCAATATCTCCTTGATCTGTTTAAAGAAAAATATGCATTGGTTCAATTCTCTTATGTGGATGATCGGGGGGACTTGCATCATGATGTAAACATCAGCCCCGATGAAGCTGCAACCAGCTTTGGATGTAAATTCGGGTGTGGTATTTTTGAATTGAAAAAGATATAAGCGAAGCCTTTTATTTCACCTTTAATATATAGGCTTTTTTTAAAGCCTTCTCCCTGGTAGCCGGATTCAGGAATGTGCCGTTTAATTCGGTCACATGAAAGTGATTAAATTCCTTATAGGTTTCATACTTGATTCCCTGCTCATCCAACATGGGTAGATATTTTTCCTGGGTATAAATCAATGTGGTTTTGCCTTCTTCTGCTCTCTGAATAATCCCTTCATTTTCAATCCTCGGCATGGTCTGTCGCATATAAAAGTCAAAGGAAGGCAGTTGTGCTTCATAAAAGAATACCGTGCTCTTATCGACATTTTCTTCTACCAATTCTTTTGCCGCAACTGAATATGACTGGAATTTCATCAGCTCCGGGTAGAACTGTGCGTTCAGGAAGAAATTCATTCCATAAATAGTGAAAATAGACATTAGGAATATTTGATGAAGGGAATGTCCTTTCCTTGTTGCATAGTATATGGCGGCAGCTAATAAAGTAACGCCGACAATGATGATCAAAGGATTCGTCACCGGGAAAGCCCAAACTACTAACAAGCCGGTGAGTATGGTCAATAATGTGCACACTACTATTTGGGTAATAAAAAACGCCTTAACGGCTTTTCCTTTGCTCACAATTTCCATGATCGTTTTGCCGGTAATAATTGCCATCAACGGGAACATCACCACGATGTAGTGTGGTAATTTGTAGTGGGACAGTGAGAGTGCGATAAAAGGCAGAAGAAATCCTGCCAGGGTGATGATTTCTTTATTGGAGGTTGGGTTGAATTTGCTTTTTATCAGCGTGATCAACTCTTTAAAAAACCC
Organism: Cyclobacteriaceae bacterium; assembly: GCA_050305935.1. Lineage (GTDB taxonomy): Bacteria > Bacteroidota > Bacteroidia > Cytophagales > Cyclobacteriaceae > CAJXNP01. Next base: position 996 of record JBNLGG010000023.1, read on the forward strand.
ATACGTCGCAATGAGCATCCACGGGAAAAACATCCATAAAAAGGTATGGGTAAAGAAGAGCACGGTTCCGTCGTTCCGCCACTCGTTTTCACCCGTGATCCTTCCAAAGCTTTGTGTCCAGAAAAAGAATTCCGGCCCTTCCCAGCCAAATTGCTGATAAAGCCCGATGGTCATGGGAGTGAGCAGGGCTGCGATGATCACAAGGCCGATGATCCACTGCCATTTAAAAATATTCTTCCATTCCCTTTTATAAAGAAAATGCGGCCCAAGAGCTAAGACAGGAACCATCAGTCCGAGAGGGCCTTTTTCCAGCATGGCCAGCCCAATTCCTACGAAGCCCCAAAAAAGATGGATAAATTTCTTCGAATCGACGTATTCTACCAATTGCCAGATGGCCAGAATCACCATATTAGTAAGAATGGTATCCGTTCTCACGTCGTGGTTGATCATAAAATAGGCCTGGCAGGAGCCCAGGATTAACGATGCTAAAAGGCCCGTCTGGTGATCATAGAGCTTTCGGCCCAGTCGGTAGGTGGCGAACAATCCCACGGCCGTGGAAAGTAGGGTCGGTAATCGAAAGGTAAAATTGGAAATCCCGAAAAGAAAGTACGAAATGGCGGTCGTCCAGAATATCAAAGGAGGCTTATCGAGATAATCCAGGCCCCGTTGCTTCACCTGTAGAATGTTTCCGTTCTGAAGCATCTCCATCCCCATCTGGGCATACTGGGCGGAGTCTATGTCCATCACGTCAATGAAAATTGCACCGATCAGATAGATCAATCCAAGGATGGAAAATAAAATGATAGCTAGCTTTTTACTAATCTGCATGATTATTTACTGAACAGGTTATATTTCAATACACAATAAATAGCCCGGAAACCGTCTTTCCAGTTGATTTTTTTACCCTCCTTGTACGTCCTTCCATAATAGGAAATCCCCACCTCATAGATCCTCACATCCGGTACACGGCTCACCTTGGCAGTTACTTCCGGTTCGAAGCCAAAACGCTTTTCCTTCAGGGTCAGGCCTTGGATGATGTCCCTTTTAAACATCTTATAGCAGGTTTCCATATCGGTCAGGTTGAGATTGGTAAACATGTTGGAAAAGAAGGTAAGCCACGCGTTGCCAATGGAATGCCAGAAAAACAAGACACGGTGAGGGTTGTTGCCTTTAAACCGGGAGCCATATACAACATCTGCAAATCCATCCAAAATCGGTCTTACAAGATGGTTATACTCTTCAGGATCATATTCCAGGTCAGCATCCTGGATGATCACCAGGTCACCGGTGGCGTGCTTAATTCCAGTGTGTAGCGCGGCACCTTTTCCCTGGTTTTTTTCATGTTTGTAATAGGCAATCTCCAGGTCAGGATTTGATTTCTGGTATTCTTTAATAACGCTTTCCGATTCGTCCTGCGAGCAGTCATTGACGAGGATTAACTCCTTGGCAATGCCATGCATCATCTCCACTTTTTTGATCCGGTTTAGGATAAGCGTGATGGTCTTTTCTTCATTGTAGACAGGAATGATAATGGAAAGCTTTTGGATATTTTTCAATTGGGCGATTATTAAAAATGGCTGTAAAAATAGTAATTCTTTTTAAAAACCAATTTTAAATCGAAAGCCCTTGACGTCTGCTTTTTGTGTGTCGTCGTGTCTCTGTGGCAAGTCATTACTTCAGGACACAAAAGCACTAAGGCACGAAGAAGTACCCGTTTGAAATTAATCGTGCCACCAGGATCAGACAATGTTCGGATCGGTTGTATCCAGACCGTTCGGGCTAGGGGCTTAGCTGATCGTAGTCCGTTCTGGTATTTATTAAAAGTTAAATGCCCCGTCCTGACTACCGTCCGACCTTTTTTCATCGCTCAGATGAAATAATATTTTCCCCAACTGACATTCATCATCTTCCGGAATTGTTTTCCTTCTTTAACTTTAGGGTTAAATTCAGGCTGTGAAGGAAGTTAAGACCATCGAAAAGGTATCTTGTTACCATTGCAATGATATTTGCAAAGACGAGCACATCGTTTTTGATGAAAAGGATTTTTGCTGCAACGGTTGTAAAACGGTGTATGAGATCCTAAAGGACAACGATCTTTGCACTTACTATGACCTGGATGAAAATCCCGGAATCAGCCTGAAAAGCAGAGACTTCAAAGATAAATTTGCTTATCTCGACAATGAAGAAATCAGGCGAATGCTCATAAACTTCTCGGAAGGAGATAAAAGCCGCATTGTGCTCTACCTGCCCGCTATTCATTGTAGCTCCTGTATCTGGTTGCTGGAAACTCTTTATAAACTCCACGAAGGGATTGAAAACAGCCGGGTGAATTTTGTCAGAAAAGAAATAACGGTAGAATTCCTTCACGATCAATTAAGTCTCCGTCAACTGGTGGAACTACTGGCCACCATCGGTTATGAACCTTATATTTCGCTGGAAGACGAAAACAAACGAAAGCAAAAGTCATTTAATAAATCGCTCTATGTTAAAATAGGCATCGCGGGATTCGCTTTTGGGAATATCATGCTGTTGAGTTTCCCGGAGTATTTTGGGTTTTCGGGTTTGGAAGATGTTTTCGTCCAGCGGTTTATCACCGGGTTAAATTTACTCCTTAGCTTGCCTATTGTTTTTTATTGTGCTTCTGACTATTACAAATCGGCCTTGCAGGGGCTCAGGCAAAAATACGTCAGCATCGATGTGCCTATTGCTTTGGGAATTACGGCATTATTCGGAAGAAGTCTGTACGAAATCTTATCAATTCATGGGCCGGGCTATTTGGATTCGCTTGCCGGATTGATTTTCTTCCTTTTGGTGGGAAGGTGGTTTCAAAATTACACCTACGAGGGATTGTCTTTCGAGCGGGACTATAGGTCTTATTTTCCATTGGCAGTATTAAAGAAAGTGGAGAGTCAATGGCATGAAGCTCCTGTAACCGGCTTAAAAAAGGAAGATACTATATCGATACGGAACCAGGAGGTAATCCCTGCTGATGGTGTATTGCTTTCAGAAAGCGCCAACATCGACTATAGTTTTGTGACCGGCGAATCAGAACCTGTCAAAAAGAAAAAGGGAGAATACTTGTATGCCGGCGGCAAGCAGGTGGGAGGTAATATTGAAATGGAAGTAGTAAAACCGGTTTCTCAAAGCTACCTTACCCAATTGTGGAACAATGATATTTTTCAAAAAGAAGAAAATACAGGCTTGCAGGGATTGGTCAATAAAATATCAAAGTATTTCACGATAGCGATACTGCTGATTGGCATTGGGGCATTTGTTTTTTGGCTTCGAGAGGACCTGGGAAAAGCGTTTTACATTTTTACGGCTGTGTTGATCGTAGCCTGTCCATGTGCGCTTGCCTTATCAACACCGTTCACCTTGGGAAATGTGGTGCGGGTTTTTGGGCGCCTGGGATTCTATTTAAAGAACTCTGCGGTGATAGAAAAGATGACGGAAATAACCCACGTGGTTTTTGATAAAACCGGAACGCTCACTTTGGGGAAAGCGGCCGAGGTATTTTTCGAAGGAAAGGCGTTGACAGAAAGGGAAAAGGAGATCGTCTGGGCGGTAACATTCAATTCAACCCATCCTCTGAGCGGCAAGGTCAATTACTTTTTGCAGTCCCCTTCGGGCGTCAAACTTGATTCTTTTAAGGAAGTCCCCGGGCAGGGAATAGAAGCTGCTACAGATGGTTTACATGTCAAGTTAGGGGCCAAAGCGTGGGTAGAAAGCTTTGAGGGAACGGATGAATTATTTGAAAATCATAGGGAGGAAACGTCTGTTTACCTAAAAATTGGAGACGAATTAAAGGGTCGGTTTGTGATCAAAAGCCAGTTTAGGGAAGGGCTGGATAACATCCTTCGATCATTGGGGAAAAGGCTTGAAATGTCGTTGGTGACCGGTGATAACCAATCTGAGGCCAATCAGCTCAAAAAAATATTTCCCGAAAACTCCATTATTCTTTTTGACCAAAAGCCAATGGAAAAGCTGGAATATATTAAATCCCTTCAGGAAGCAGGTGCTAAAGTAATGATGATAGGCGATGGTCTCAATGATGCAGGAGCTTTAAAGCAAAGTAATGTGGGGATTAGCATCACCGAAAGGGCCGCTAATTTTACTCCCGCCTCCGATGCAATTCTCGACGCTTCAGCATTCAGTAAATTTGATCAGCTATTTCAATTTAGCGTTACCGCCAGACACATTATAGTTTTAAGCTTTGTTATTTCCTTTTTGTACAATGTGATTGGCTTGTCCTTCGCTATCACAGGGAATCTTTCTCCACTTCTTGCCGCTGTATTAATGCCGCTAAGTAGTATTACCGTGGTGGCTTTCGCAACCGTGGCGGTTAACCTGATGTCAAAAATAAAACGAATTTTGTAGTATGAGCGTCATTGTACTTTTAATCGTGTTTAGCTTAATCGTCGCTATTATTTTTCTGGCGGCATTTATCTGGTCGGTTAAAAGTGGCCAATACGATGATACCTATTCACCTTCTGTGAGGATCTTATTTGATGAAAAAAAGAAAAAGAAGGCAAACGAAGAGGGATCAAAAGAAAAAAAATTACCCGGAAACAATCGGGATTGACCCCCTTCACTTTTTCTGACTTATTTCCATAAATATTTATTTTACAATCACTTACACCAATATTAAAAGCCTTGATACTCAATTGTCAAATCCAACACGTCACCCCCATTACCAAAACCTGATAAATATCATTAAATTCAAATTATCATCCTTTTAATTTTCGACCGTTTGAAAATAAACCAAAAATCCTACTATGCAGATAGAAAAGTTTAAGTACGATAATAAGATCGTCAAGTATTTCGCCTTAGCTACCACCATTTGGGGTTTGGTGGGAATGTTGGTGGGGCTGATCGCCGCTATCCTGATGTTTTACCCAACTTTGTTTGGCGGGCTACACGATGGCTGGAATAGCTTTGGCCGCTTACGGCCACTTCACACCAATGCGGTAATATTCGCTTTTGTTGGGAATATGATTTTTGCGGGGGTGTATTACTCTATGCCTCGCTTGCTAAAGACCCCTATGTTCAGCAAATTCCTCGGTTGGGTACATTTCTGGGGTTGGCAGTTGATAATAGTTTCAGCAGCATTGACTTTGACAATGGGCTTCACCACGGGAAAAGAATATGCGGAGTTGGAATGGCCGGTGGATATTATGATCACGCTGGTTTGGGTGGTTTTCGGTATCAATATGATCGGTACGGTGCTTACCCGAAGGGAGCGACACATGTATGTGGCCATCTGGTTTTATCTCGCTTCGCTGGTAACAGTGGCGGTACTCCACATTGTGAATTCCATTGAGCTACCTGTCGGTTTTCTTAAAAGTTATTCATGGTATGCCGGTGTCCAGGATGCCCTGGTACAGTGGTGGTACGGGCATAATGCGGTGGCATTCTTCCTGACCACTCCCTTCCTGGGATTGATGTACTACTTCCTGCCCAAAGCAGCCAACCGACCTGTTTATTCTTATAAACTCTCTGTTATACATTTCTGGTCACTCATTTTTATTTACATCTGGGCAGGACCTCACCATTTATTATACACAGCGTTACCGGGCTGGGCACAATCACTGGGTGTTGTTTTCTCCTTTATGTTGATCGCTCCATCGTGGGGAGGTATGCTGAATGGTCTCCTTACCCTAAGAGGAGCCTGGGACAGAGTGCGTGAAGAACCCGTACTGAAATTCATGGTGGTAGCAGTAACTGCCTACGGTATGTCCACATTTGAAGGGCCAATGCTATCCTTTAAAAACTTTAATGCGGTAGCTCACTATACAGACTATATCATTGGACACGTTCACATTGGTGGATTAGGTTGGAATGGGTTTTTGACCTTTGGAATTCTTTATTGGATGGTTCCAAAACTCTGGAATACGCAGCTGCACTCCAAGAAATTAGCGAACCTGCACTTTTGGATTGGCACCCTGGGCATAATATTCTATGCATTGCCATTGTACGCTTCCTTCTTTGTACAAAGCTCCATGTGGTTCCAGTTCAATGAATTCGGAAAATTAGAATACAGCAATTTCCTAGATACAGTTACCCAGATAGTCCCAATGTATATGTTCAGGGCTTTTGGAGGAACTCTATACCTCATTGGCGCTGTGATCATGCTTGTGAACCTATTGAAAACAATGGCAGCAGGTAGTTTCCAACAAGAAGAAGAGGCTGAGGCCCCTGCTCTGGAAAGGAAAAAAATAATAGGTGGACACTGGCATGCAGTATTGGAAAGAAAACCTGTATTATTTACAGTTTTATCTTTAGTAGCCATTTTGATCGGTGGTATTTTCGAATTGATTCCTACCTTCCTGATCAAGTCCAATGTTCCTACTATTGAAAGTGTTCGGCCATACTCGCCACTTGAACTTCAGGGAAGGGATATTTACATCCGTGAGGGCTGCTCTTATTGTCATTCGCAGATGATCCGGCCTTTCAGAGCGGAAGTTTTAAGATATGATCCAAACGACATGGAATACTCCAAGGCCGGAGAGTTTGTCTATGATCACCCATTCCTGTGGGGATCAAAAAGGACCGGGCCGGATCTACACCGTGTAGGAGGTAAATATGGTTACGATTGGCATTACAATCACATGTACGATCCTACTTCCACCTCTACAGGATCTTTGATGCCTCGTTATCCGTGGCTGTATGAAAATACATACGATAAGGAAAGCACACCTAAAAAGATTCGGGCTATGATGACCCTGGGTGTCCCTTATCCTGAAGGGTATGAAGATCAGGCCATAGCTGATGCTGAAAAGCAGGCGCAGGAAATAGTGGATAAACTTTCGGGTCAGTCTATTAAGTCAAATCCTGATCTGGAAATCATAGCATTGATCGCCTACCTGCAGCGACTGGGTACTGATATCAAAGTGAAAGAAAATTTAACTGAAAATAAATAATGTTTAAGCACTATTTTGAGCGGATCGAGCATATTGAGATTTGGCCGGTAATGGCCCTGATCATCTTTTTCCTGTTTTTTACCGGATTGCTTATCTATACTTATAAGCTTGATAAAAAGTACGTCCGGGAGATGGAAAACATGCCGCTCGAAAGTGATGATCATGAATCAAATTCAAATCCTTAAACTGAATCTCAATGAAAACAATTTATAAAAAGATAGCACTCACGTTCACCCTTCTTATGCTGACTATGGTGGGAAGCCCACTTTTTGCTCAGACCGCACCGAGCGATGGGTTTAACCAGAATGCCCAGTTGATGATTGTCCTGGGCCTAATGCTGGTGGTGGCAATTTTAGTTTTAATCGTGGCCATTTATTTGGTATCAGTGCTTAAAACAATCCTTAAAAAGGAAGAAGTGCAGCAAGCCGAAAAGGCAGGAGTAAAATTGAAACCCGAGAAGTCACTCTGGAAATCCATCGATGAGAAACTCACAGGAGCTATCCCAATCGAAAGGGAAGAAGAGGTGATGCTTGATCATAACTATGATGGCATCATGGAGTTAGACAACCACCTGCCACCCTGGTGGAAAGCACTCTTCTATATCACTATCATCATAGGCGTTATTTACCTGTTTGGACATCATGTGATAGATATTTTCCCCTTGCAGGAGGAGGAATATGCAGCTGAATTGGCCGAGGCAGAAGCCATGCTGGCGAGTTTGGAAGAATCGGGTGCGGTGGAAACCATTGACATTAACAATCCGGTTCAAAGCGAAGATGCCGCGGTTATTTCGAGTGGAAAATCAATTTTCAGTATTAACTGTGCTTCGTGTCACGCCGATGATGGAGGAGGAAAGCCACAGTTGGGGCCAAATTTAACGGACAACTATTGGCTCCACGGAGGTGCATTTAAGAATGTATTTACCACCGTCCACGAGGGGGTAACAGGAACCAGTATGATTGCATGGAAGAATGTTTTGTCGCCAATTCAGATTCGGGATGTAGCTAGTTATGTAATGACGCTACGAGGCACCACTCCTGCCAATCCAAAAGAACCGCAAGGTGAATTGTATGAGCCTGAGGTGGCGACCCAGGATGTCCAGGTTGATAGTGTTCAAACAAATTAAAATATAACAGAGCGAGCGGAAAAGGGGAATGGAAAATTTATATCAGTTTGATGAGGAATTCCGAGACACCATCTCTACAGTAGATGAAAAGGGAAAAAGGGTCTGGGTTTACCCAAAAAAGCCTAAAGGTAAATTTCACAATAAAAGGATAGTCGTTTCGATTATCCTTTTAACGCTTTTACTGGGTGGGCCATTTATAAAAATCGACGGGCATCCGTTCATGTTGGTGAATGTGTTCGAAAGGAAGTTCATATTTTTTGGCATCCCTTTCTGGCCCCAGGATTTTCACATCCTGGCGTTGATGATGATCACCTTTGTGGTTTTCATCGTCTTGTTCACGGTGGTTTTTGGGAGGGTTTGGTGCGGATGGGCTTGTCCGCAAACCATTTTCCTGGAAATGGTTTTTCGAAAGATCGAGTACTGGATAGAAGGTGGGGCGATCAAGCAGCGGAAATTCGATAAAGATCCCTGGACCGGTCAGAAAATTTTTAAGAAAGGATTAAAGCATCTCATTTTTATTTTTATCTCTTTGATCATTTCCCATACCGTGATGGCCTACCTGATTGGGGTGGATCAGACCTGGGAAATCATTACCCATTCCCCGGCTAGTCATATGGCCGGGTTTATCGGCCTGATGGCTTTCACAGGGATCTTTTACTTTGTTTTTTCTTATTTCAGGGAGCAGGCTTGTATCGCAGTGTGCCCTTATGGCAGGCTGCAAGGTGTTTTTCTGGTGAACGACTCCATCTCGGTGATGTACGACTGGCTTAGAGGTGAGCCAAGAGGTAGATTGAAAAAGGATAATAAATTCACTTCTGATCAAGGAGATTGTATCGATTGCAAAATGTGCGTCCATGTGTGCCCTACCGGAATAGATATCCGCAATGGTACCCAACTGGAATGCGTGAATTGCACAGCTTGTATTGATGCATGTGATGAGGTGATGGACAAGGTCGATAAACCCAGGGGTTTAATTCGTTACGGATCCATCAATAGTGTAAAAGAAAACAGGAAGAAGCTTCTTACCAGCAGGGTAAAAGCATATTCAGTGGTGTTAGTGATATTGGTTTCTGTTGTCACAACTCTTCTGCTTACGCGAACAGATGTTGAAACCACTGTGCTCCGTCAGCCGGGAATGCTTTACCAGGAGAGGGAAAATGATCGGCTAAGCAATATTTATGACGTCAACTATGTCAACAAGACTTTTGACGATGTACAAGTAGAACTAAAAGTACTAAATTTTGACGATGCGTCGATACAGCAATTGGGTACTGTTACCCATGTGATTCCCGCATCGGAAAAAGTGAAGGCCAGTTATTTTATCGAGTTACCAAAATCGGAGGTAAAAGGCAGAAAGACTGAATTAGAGATAGGAGTATTTATTAATGGTGAATTGGTCGAAACAGAAACGACCAGTTTTATCGGACCGTTTTAAACGACTGAAACTATGAATTGGGGTTGGAAAATAGCCATCGTATACATCGCATTTGCCATGATGACCGTCGGTTTCGTGGTCTTTGGCTCAATGCAAAAAGTGAGCCTGGTGGAGGAAGATTATTATGTGAAGGAAATCAAATACCAGGAGCAAATTGACAGGATGAAGAATGCCGTCGAGTCGCCCGATGGATTTTCCGTCGACTACAATGCCGCTCAATATCTCCTTTCCCTGCAATATTCGGGAGATGAGTTGGTGACAGGTGAAATCCATTTATTCAGGCCTTCCGATGCAAAAGAAGATATTTTGTTACCGTTACACCCGGATGAAACAGGACTTCAAAACATCGATGCAAAACAGTTGTTGAAGGGTCTTTGGGTGGTGAAGGTTAACTGGACTTCCGGAGGAAAAGACTACTTTAAAAGCCAACAGATCAATATTCAATGATGCTTTGGACTGCCTTTCTTCTCGGAATTTTGGGAAGTCTTCATTGCCTGGGGATGTGCGGGCCGATCGTGCTGGCATTACCTACATTTAGGAAATCTTTTTTGCCACTGTTGTTCTCGCGCCTGTTGTACAATTCGGGAAGGATTATTTCGTATGGAATTCTCGGCTTAGTCATCGGTATCATCGGTGAGGGAATTTCTTTTTCCGGGCTACAGCAAAAGCTATCAATTTTTGCGGGTGTTTTGATTATTGTTTTGGCATTATTTACCAATAAGGCGCTGCTATCAAAGATCAATATTCGGTTAACCGGTTTTAATCGGTGGATTAAAGAAAAACTGGGGGTCTACCTTAAGAAACGATCGATCTTCTCGTCATTTTTGGTGGGACTGGCAAATGGCTACTTACCCTGTGGGCTGGTTTATCTGGCGATGGGTGGGGCATTAGCCACTGGCTCCTGGAAATACAGCTCCCTTTACATGATCATTTTTGGACTTGGGACCGCCCTGGCGATGCTGACATTGGGTTTAGCGGGAAATTTTTTGGGTTTGAAGGTCAGGGCTTCTTTTAATAAAATCATTCCCTACGTGGCCGTATTTTTAGGAATTCTTTTGATCCTGCGAGGAATGAACCTGGGCATCCCTTATGTGAGTCCGGAATTTAGTCCGGTGGGGGATGTGGAGATTTGTCATTAGGAATTTCAGAGTGTTTGATAGTATCAAACACTTTCATAGGATTTTAACTGTTTTTTGGTTTTTGACTTGATTGATTTTCCCGATTGGACATTCTTTTTTGTATGCACCACGTAAATCCTTAATTTTCAATCCTCAAAACAGATATCGATTTTTTTATGAGAATGGCTGAGAAGATTTTTGTTGTATTTTTTGTAATGGGCCTTGTCCTTAAGCTGCTTCACCTGGAAGGGGCTGGATTATTGATAGGATTGTCGATCACATTGCTGGCTATATTGTATTTCTTTCTGGGGCTCCTATTATTTAATGGGATTTCATTTCGTCAGGTCTTTAAGGGAAAGGCATTCAAAGGCATCAGTACAATAAGAATATTAGGATCGATAGGAGCAGGAATCCTTCTAGCGCTTTCAATATTGGGAGTGATGTTTAGCATTTTACATCTGGAAGGTGCAGGATTTATGTTGACGTTTGGATTGACAAGTACGCTGATCGTTTCTCTGATTTTGATATTCAAATCCGTCACCCAGGGGAGTAGTATTTTCTACATAAACATGATAATACGAAGTGGAGCTTCGTTTCTGGCTTCGCTAATTGTGTATGTAATTTGATTTCTTTGAATGTAAAGTCGCACTGTGACTGCATTTTTGAAAATAATTGGAACTATTTTTTGACTACCTTTATGCTTTTTGTCCTGTTTTTTAATTTTATAATGTGATTAATTGAAACATTTAGCAGATTTGCACTTTGTTAACACGTGGACATGAAGATATTCAGTCAATTTATTAGCTATTCTCTGCCGATTTTGTACCTCGTAGTGCTTTATGTGTACTACCTTATTTTTTTAGGGAAGTACAAATCCCTTGAGAAGAAGACCACACCCATGCTTGTGGCTTTGTTGTTAATTCACGCCTTAAACATGGTAATACGGAATGTAGCGCTTAAAACCATCCCGCTATCTACCATATTCGATGCTTTTTCGTTTCTCGCTTTTTCCATATTGATTGTGTACATGATTTTAGAAACCAGTTTGAGAAACAGAGGTTCCGGGCTTTTCATCCTTAGCTTCGCATTTGTTCTGGAGGTGATTTCAACATTTAATCATAGTTGGGAGCCGGAAACAAATGAATTGCTGCAGAATCCGGTGTTTGCTGTACATGCTTCCATGTCCATTATGGGGTATACAGCCCTTTCACTTTCAGCAATCTATGCGTTGATGTATATCGTACAGGACCATAACTTGAAAAAAAGAAATCTGGGTACCCTGTTCATGCAGTTACCCGCTCTTTCATATTTAGAAAAAATGAGCGTGCGATCAGTTTTTATGGGGATAATTTTACTTGGAATAGGCATATTTTTAGGCCACATTATGGCCACTAAGTTGATAGGTTCTTTTTGGCCAAAGGATGTGAAAGTAGTAACATCGGACCTTGTGTGGCTGATTTACCTGGTGGGCTATTTATTGACAGGGAGGTTAAAGTGGAGAGGCGAAAAAATGGCCTATTTTTCGTTGATTGGCTTTGTGGTATTGGTAATTGGAGGATTGATCATTATAAATCTATCGGAGTCTTTCCATGCGTTTTATTAAAGGATGATTAGAGGTGATGACTGAGTATATTCCGATCGGTGTTTTAGGTATTTCCCACAGGACGGCTGATGTTGAGACAAGGGAACAGGTAGCCATAAGTGAGGAGCAACAGAAGGAAGTCTTGGCTGGATTGCAAAAGGAATTTCAGTTAGACGGCCTTATGGTGCTTTCCACGTGCAACCGCACCGAAATATACCTGAGCAGTGGTTCTCTGGACAAAAAAATGGACGAAATCAGGACCTGGCTGGACCGATTTAAAAAAAGCTCTTTTTTTACTGACAAAGAGATTATGTATGACATCCGTGACAAGGGGTCTGTCCAGCATTTTTTCAAGGTGATTTCCGGCATGGATTCCCAGATCATCGGAGAAGTGCAGATTACCACTCAGGTAAAAGACAGCTACAATATGGCCCATCAGTTGGGCCATACAGATACGCTGATCAATAAAATGTTCAATTTTGGGATGCAGGTGGAAAAGAAAGTACAGAATGAGACTTTCCTTTCTGATGGTACAGTGTCTGTAAGCTTTGCCGGGGTAGAACTGGCAAGGAAGATATTTAATAAGCTTGACGGCAGCGAAGTAGCCTTGATCGGCGCCGGGAAAACGGCGGAGTTGGCTGCCTTTCATTTTAAGGAAGCAGGAGTTAAACACATCCACGTTGTTAACAGAACTTTGTCCAAAGCCGAGGACCTGGCTTCTAAATTCCAGGGGAATGCCTATGGCCTCGAAGATCTTCATCGCGTACTGGAGAAAGCTGATATTGTCATAAGCGCTACAGCCAGTGAGAATTATGTAGTAACGCCTGCAATGATCTCACCCATATCAAAATCTCGTCACCACAGACCGATTTTCCTTATCGATTTAGCAATTCCAAGGGACATCGATCCAGCCATCAGTCAAATAGATGGTGTGTACATGTATAATCTTGACGACCTGCATGGCATTGTGGAGAAAAACCTTGAAAAACGCAAAAAGGAAATTCCCAAGGCTATAAAAATTGTCGAGGAATTTTCGAAGGAGTTTCAGGAATGGTTGTCAGTGTATAGCAATACGGCGGTCATAGGAAGATTGAAAAGCCACCTGGAGAAATTGCGACTTAACGAAATAAATCGCCTTAAAAAGCATTTACCCCAAAATGGCTCTGCGGCAGGCGTACATATGCTTACGGAGAGCATTATCAATAAACTGATCAGGCAGCACATGAAGTCGTTGAAAAAATATGCCTCGGACCCTGATATGTACCAGCAGCATATTGACTTGATTTTCAATCTTTATGAACTCGATAAGGAGTAAAGTTATTTGTTGAAGTTATCCTATTTAGATCGGATAACTGGCTTTAGTCTTTTATAAATGAACATTTCTTCAAAAGTCGCAGTAATCGGAGCCGGGATTTCCGGGTTAAGCGCCGCGTATTGGCTAAAGAAAGATGGCTATGACGTAACGATTTTTGAAAAAGCTGATCATATTGGCGGATCTATTTTTACTTATAAGGAAAATGGTTTCCTGCTAGATCTTGGCCCCAATAGCACACTTGAGACGTCCGATGTTTTACGGAGCCTGATAAAGGAGCTGGGATTGGAAGATCAGAAAATATATGGAAATCAAGCCTCCAACAATCGATATATCCTGAAAAAAGGAAAATTGATTCCCCTGCCAACATCACTCTTCGCTTTTATAAAAACGCCTCTTTTTTCCACAAAAGCAAAATTGAGGCTTTTAAGAGAACCCTTTATAAAAGCCACCCATGAAACTGATATTTCACTGGCTGATTTTGTTCGATACCGTTTAGGCAATGAATTTTTGGATTATGCGATTAATCCCTTTGTAGCAGGTGTTTATGCCGGGAATCCAGAACACTTAAGTACATCTGCGGCCTTCCCAAAACTTTACGCACTGGAGCAGAAATATGGAAGCTTAATAAAAGGTGCGATTAAAGGTGTAAAGGAACGCAGGAAAAGGAAGGAGGTAGCCAAAGACAGGGCAAAGCTTTTTTCATTTAGGCATGGGATGGAAGTGTTCCCGCGAGCGCTGGCAAATCACCTCACAAAAGAAATCAAACTAGAATCTTCTATTAAGTCCATCAGGAATACCGGACAAGGCTTCGAGCTGAGGGTTGATTATAAAGGAATCATCTCAGAAACCACTTTTGACAAAGTAGTGTTCGCCATTCCGACTTTCGCTTTGGAAAAGCTCATTGAGCCGCTGGATTCTACCGCATCTGAGATTTTGAGAGAAGTGAAATACCCTCCGGTTGGTGTAGTCACGATGGCATTTAAAAATGAGAAGGTTGGCCGCCCCTTAGATGGCTTCGGATTTTTAGTGCCGGAAAAGGAAAACAGAAAGATCTTGGGATCTATCTGGAGTTCTACCATTTTTCTTAACAGGGCTCCTACAGGCTACGACCTTTTTACAACCTTCGTTGGAGGAACCCGGCAACCCGAGTTGGTACAATTGAATGATGACCAGCTTACATCGATCGTTTTGGCCGAATTGTCATCAATCCTTCAAATAAAGGGTGATCCGGATTTGATCCGAATTAAACGGTGGGAAAGGGCTATTCCCCAATACAACATTGGATATCAAAGGGTGAGGGATGCGTACGACCGGCTGGAAAAAGATTTTCCGGGACTGTACATCGTGGGTAATACAAGAAAAGGGATTAGTGTCGGTGACAGCGTGTTATGTGCCTTTGAAGTAACTCGAAAAATATTAAATGGAGGATAGCCCGAAAAGAGGGTCGGGAATTCTTCAAAAAATGATCTATGAGCCGCTTTTTAATCCCAGGCAGATTGGTGTCATTTTTTGACAATGAGGCTGGTTAAGTCTCATTGACATATATCAATTTTTTTCCGACATAAATCATTAGTGGCAATAACATTTTTCCATATCGGGATAGAAAATATCATACCAAACGCAATTTTATATCCAATTGTAAACTTTGCTCCAATCCTGGCCTCACAGTAATTTTATTAAAGAAAAATCTAATGAGAATTACTCTGTCTAACAGTAAAATTTTTGCCATGAAAAGGAATAAAATAAATGTCTTGTTATGCGGTCTAAGTATTTTAGGATTCAGCCTGCTAACAAGTTGCGAAGGCCCTATGGGACCCCCGGGGCCCCAGGGAATTCAAGGAGAACAAGGCCCTCCGGGTAATGATGGAACTCCGGGAGTAGCAGGGACTGCGGGATGTATAGAGTGTCACAATTTGGATGCAAAATATGATGTCACAATCCAATACGAAGGTTCTGTACATGCCACTGGTTCGACAGCCGCCAGGTCATCCAATACCTCTTGTGCGCCATGTCACTCAAACGAGGGATTTGTTGAAACGCAATACACAGGCGCCGATAAAACAGTCAATGGCTTTGCCTATCCTACGCGAATCGATTGTGGTACCTGCCATAGTTTCCATGAAACCCTGGAAATGGCAGAAGCTCCTGATTACGCGCTCAGAACCACTGATCCTGTCGAACTATTAATGTATCGCGCAGCAGGAATGGATCCTGTAACCGTGGATCTGGGAGATGCGAGTAATTTGTGTGCTAATTGTCACCAACCCAGAACAGCTCCACCAGTTGACGATGGAAATGGCACAGCCAAGGTAACTTCAACGCATTATGGCCCACATCACGGTCCACAAACTACTATCTTGAAAGGAATTGGTGGATATCAATTGCCTGATGTTGATTATCCCAATCAAACTCCACACAGTACTGGATCATCATGTGTCACTTGTCATATGAATGAAAGTAATCACACATTTGAACCAACGTTAGCTTCCTGTAATACAACAGATTGCCATAATGGTGATATAACTACCATGACTGATAACAGCAGACAAATATTAGTTGAAAACCTGCTGACAACATTGGGGGAAAAATTATTAACTGCGGGATTATTAGAGGAAGATCTTGAAACTGGAGAATACCATCCTGTTGTAGGAACTTATGGTGTAGATTCAGTTGGGGCACTTTACAACTACGAAACAATTGTTGATGACCGCAGCAAAGGAGTTCACAACTTCAAATATGTGGAGGCTCTTTTGCAAAATTCTATCGGCGTTTTCGAATGATCATTTAATTTCCAGTATTTACATGGCTATCCTCCAACCGGGATAGCCTTTTTTTTCTAAGCACTGGGAGAATAATCGATCAGAAAGCTTTACCAACTAGTAAATTAATTAGCCGTTTGCTGCTATTTGATGAAGCGCTTTTTCGTCAATGACCTCTATGCCACTGTGATTTTCATGAATTATCCCCTCGTCTTTCAACTCCTTCAGCACTCTGATAGCACTTTCTTTCGTCATACCTGTTAATTCAGCAATGTCTTGTTTGCTGAGGTGTTCAATTTTTTCTTTGTTGTAAATATCATCATGAAGGTATAACAAAGCTTCAGCAATACGTCCCTCCATATTTTTTTGGGTCAGAACAGTAAACCTGTTAAAAGTAAACAATTGTCTGGTGGCGCATTCCTTAATAAATGCGTCCGCAAATACGGGGTTTTTACGAATAACTTCCTTCAGTGAGTGTGCATCTATGAAACAAACGCTACTGTCCAACAGTGCGGTAATGGAGTAGTGATGGCGCATGTCAACGTACATGCCCGGGCCTCCGTTGAATTCAAATGGCAAGGTGAGTGATATGATCAGATTACGTCCCTTACTTCCTTCTATGTATGCCTTTCCCAGTCCCTTGTTCAATAGAAAGACATGAGTGAGAGGAGTTCCTTGTTTACAGATTATTTCATCCTTTTTAAAATTGACCTCTATTCTGTTTTTATTGAGATACTCCAACTCCTTGTCCCTTAAAATGCGGAACAGGTGATTGTGTTTGAAGCAAAATTTGCAGTTAGTACACTCGAATTTATTTTCAAATTCGGTCATCTTGGTTCTTGTAGAAAGTTGTAAGCACTATACTGTACCGTCGATAATAAATTTACGACAGGCAACACCATTTTAAAAAGATTTATATCATATAAATACATGATTTAAATCAAAAAATCCATAGCAAAGATCATTGCTATTGCGATTTTATATCTCCCGCTTCTGATTGGCTTGAAATCATTTATAAGGCAAATTTGTATGGCAGGCGTGATGCTGATTTATCGGTTTTATAACCTGCAAAACAAGATTTTCTTAAAAAAAGAAATTGCGTTTTTGCTATGCGATTAACCTTAAAGAATGTTTAATCATGGTTGGGTACCCAAAAATTTATATTGTATATGTAACGGTAATGTTGGTCTGTATCTCCTGTACCAATGATATTCGAGAATATACTCCTCTCCCCGTTTCTGAACAGACCATGTCTTTAGAAGCAGCATACACAACACAGGCTCCCGGGAGTATCAGTGCGGCTTATTGGAATACCGCAGATTATGTAGTGATACCTGTTGAAAATGTACTAACAAAACAAGCAGATGATACTGATGGTCTGCTGAATGTAAATGGGATGTACAATGGGCTGGGAGATTTTAATCGGGGAGATGATGCGCTGCTGGTAGTAAAGGCTGCATACGATGATGTTAATTTGTACATGCTCTTTTCCTGGCAGGATAGAGACTACAATGTTTCGCAGTCCAACTGGCTTTTTAACGGGCCGGAAGATCCGCTAAAATCAGGTGAAAATCGATTCGGCTGGACGTCCCAGCGAAATGATGACAATCTGATAGTTTCATTTGAAAATGGATCTGGGGAAAGAGATATTTGGAAATGGAGCCTGGCATTGTCAGAGCCAGTTGGTTATGCCATAGACATGCATGGTTCTGATCCGTCCTGGACACCAGATGCGGGAAAGACGGCCTTTGTTAGGAATATTAAAGATGAGGGGGACGCACGGTCAGGGCCAAAGTATCAGTGGGATGGTCAGGATCAGGAAGTCAATCGCAGTCTGGGTGGAAGCACCTTTCTTGACCCGGGATTTTATCTGTTGAAACCTACCGACTTCACCGGAGATATATTAGAAGGAGAATCGACCTACAAGGTAGCCTGTGGTTTTTGCCATGGCATGGGTGGTGATGGGAATGGAGCTTTTCAGAATAGTAATGTGCCTCTTAATGTACCAGGGTGGTTAAACAGGTATACACAGCAGCAGCTCGACAATGTCATTGGCAATACGGAAACACACAGGGGTGCCAGGTACTGGAATGGGTTAAGTTCGGAAGAACAGGTAAACCTGGGTGCCAGATTAAGAGCATTTGCGGGTATTCCCGGATATCTGTTACAGACACCGGACGGTAGTAGCGCTGATGTTAGATCAGAATCAAATGTGCTCTTATCGAGAATAGACTACGAGGCAGATAATGTGGGATATAAATTGTTGCTCATCAGAAAGCTGAAAACCGGAAATGACGATGATGTGCAGTTTAACAGTACTTCAGGGTCTGTCTACAATTTTAATATCTACCTCACCGATGACGATAATCTGAACCTGGTAGGAAAAATGGACAACCAGTTGAAGTTCGTGAAATGACGATTAAACAGTATACAATGAAAAAGTTGATAAATAGGAAAGGTATTAATTGGGCGCAATTACTCATTTATGGCGTGCTGGGATCCGGATTATTCTTCTCCGGCCTGACTTCCTGTACCTTTGACACCAATGAATTTAAACCAATAGTTGTTCCTGATACGGTAAGTTTTATGAATGATATCGTGGAACCAATTTTTGCACCGAAATGTGCCTATTCCGGATGTCATTCAGATAATGGTATTCCACCCATTCTGATAACTGAGAAAGCATATAATAGCCTTCAGAAAGGTTCCATTAACCTGAACGAACCGGAAAACAGTCTGCTTTACAAGAAAATAAATACCGGTGGATCCATGGCCATCTACGCCTCAGATCAAGACCGGCAAATCATAATCACATGGATTGAACAAGGAGCCCCAAATAATTAACACAATGAAAAAGATTAAATTTTTATATCCCCTAATCATAATTCTTGTCGCGTGTTCACACAGTATCTTTGCCCAGGAGGAAGAAGAAAGTAGCAAAGCAAAACCAGCACGAAAGGCTTTTGAAAGCCCGGTTTTAATCGAGCAGCAAACAGATGTGATCAATTTGGCCAAAACCCTGGAATGGAATATTCAACACCGGTTTGGTACCATTGGCAACGGAGCTGGAGATTTGGCAGGATTGTTTGCTCCGTCGAATATTCGTTTAGGTTTTAGCTATTCTGTTATTGACAGGGTAGGCGTGGGATTTGGTCTTACGAAAAAGGATGTGACAAATCCTTATATCGATCTGAATGTAAAGGTGAAAATTTTGCAGCAGTCGAAATCAGGAGGAAGCCCGGTTAACGTAACCTATTTTGGAAACGTAGTCAGGGACAATCGCGATGAGAGCAATTTTGAAAAGAATGTTTATCGATATTCATATTTTAATCAATTCATTGTTTCCCGCCGTTTTAATAAAAACTTCTCCATGCAGGCTTCCTACATGTTTTCACATTTTAATGTGGTGGATACTTTGTATACCAATTACATGTCAGGAATTAGCGTTGCGGCCAGGTATAAAGTAAGCTCTCAGGGATCAATTTTATTAGAATTTACCCAGCCCCTTTTTCAATATACAGTCAATGATGAAATCCATGGAGATCTGACCAGGGAAGTCGGGCCAGAACCAAACCTGGCACTGGCTTATCAAGTAGCTACCAGCTCTCATGTTTTTCAGTTCTTCTTTACCACCTACCGCTCTATTCTACCTCAGTATAACCTGGCATATAATACCAACAAATTGAACAATACAGGGATTTTGTTTGGGTTCAATATGACACGATTGTGGAACTTTTAGACTTGATACAAGATGGGCATTGAAAATAAAAACACAAACCGTCGCAAGTTTCTTCAAAACGGCCTGAAGCTGGGAACGGCCCTAGCCGCGGGCGCTGCAACCGCAATGAGCATAGGCAGCGAGGATGGTGAACCCGCGCCGAAGGAAACGGTGAAGGTGTTGACAACGGACGGACAGGTTATAGAAGTTGAAAAGAAAAAGGTATGTAAAATAGATCCATGTACACCTCCCCAAGGCGTTGAAGCAAGACGAGGCATACCCGGGAGAAAGTTTGTGATGGTGATCGATTTAGCCAAATGTAAAAATGCAAGAAAATGTATTGAAGGATGCCAGGAGGGTCATAATCTGTCACCAGATGTGGAATGGCTAAAGGTGTACCTGATGAAGGACAACCCGCAGGGAGAACCGTATTGGTTCCCTCGTCAATGCTTCCACTGCGATAACCCTCCCTGTGTAAAAGTGTGTCCTGTAGGAGCAACCTTTAAACGTGAGGACAACCTTGTATTAGTGGATAGTGACAGATGTATCGGGTGCAAGTTTTGCGTAGTGGCTTGTCCTTATTCAGTCCGTGTTTTTAATTGGGAAAAACCACCTGAATCCGCTGTTGCCAAAGCAGATTACAGCCCTGAGACAAGCGTTCCAGCTCAAATTGGAACAGTTAATAAATGTGATTTTTGTGCCGATCGTGCAAGGGAAGGAAAGTTGCCATATTGTGCTACAAGTTGTCCAATGGGGGCGATCTATTACGGGGATAAAAATGAAGATGCGGTTTCCAATGGAACAGAGACATTGAGGTTCAAACAATTGATCAAAGAACGGTCAGGGTATCGGTATCGGGAAGAATTGGGTACAGCACCTAATGTGTATTATCTACCACCTGTCGATAGGATGTTTGACTACGAAAGAGGTCTCACAGATCTTCCTGAGGAGAAGAAACACATATATGATAAAATTATTTCCAGTGAGAATTTAAATGACTAATGGATCGTGGAAACAAGCAACATTTCAATAAATGATTTTGTGCCAAAACTGGAAAAGCCTACCGGCCGATGGTATGCCTGGCTGGGTTTCCTGATCGTGATCGTTTTATTTGGCATGTATGCACTGGGGCGTCAGATCCAGGAAGGTCAGATCATCACCGGCATGCGGGACAATGTACCCTGGGGTATTTATACGGCTAACTTCGTGTTTTTTATGGGATTAAGCTATGCAGGAGCATTGATCAGTTGTTCCTTTCAGCTACTCAGGATTTCCTGGGGAAAGCCTTTTCTCAGAGTCGCCGAACTAATTACAGTATCTTCTTTAATTGTTGGGGCGCCTTTTATACTTTTCTGTTTGGGACGTTTAGATAGGATCCAATACCTATTCGTTTACGGTCGTATTCAGTCGCCCATCACCTGGGATGTTATTGCCATCACAACCGACCTGGTTTTTTGTATAGCATTTTTATATTTCACCCACATACGCGACTTCGCGAAATTGCGTGATCTGCCAAACCTGAACGTTGCTTCCTGGAGAAAAAAGCTGTACCGGATTTTATCGCTTGGTTACCATGGAACGCATCAGCAAAAACAATATCTACATCAGGCCCATGATATCATGGCAGCGATCATCATACCTACGGCGATCATAGCTTATTCTTTGCTATCATGGTTATTTGGAATGAGCCTGAGGCCAGGATGGCACAGCACCATTTTTGGGCCATACTTTGTAGTTACCGCCACTTATTCGGGATTGGCGCTGCTCATCGTCATCATGTGGATTTATCGAAAGACCAGCAAGCTGGAAAATCTTTTTACAAATAAGCAATTCAGCTATTTGTCGTTCGGTTTGGTTCTGATGACACTAATCTACACTTACTTCACATTTAGTGAGTATATTACCGAGTGGTACAATTTGACCAAGACCAATAGCTTGCTGTTCGAAAAGCTCTTTAATTTCTCGGGTTTTGGCTGGTTAGAAGCGGCACATATCGTGTTTGCCATGATCGTACCCCTGATCATACTCAGTGTGCCTTGGTTCAGGACGGTCAACAGTATCTCTTTTGTTTCCTTTTTTATTGTGCTGGCATTGTGGGCAAAACGCTATCTAATCGTCGTACCGACGCTTGAAACGCCTTTTATTCCCATTCAGGATACCAGGGCCGATTGGGTTCAATATTCTCCCTCTTGGGTTGAGTTGGCGATTACTTTATCAGGTATAGCACTCATGGTACTGATCTTTTTTGTGGCTTCCAAATGGGCTCCTATAGTCCCTGTGGCCGAAGTGGAAGATGTGGAAGATGGTGAAAAGCCTAAACTAAGGTTTAAAGTAAAAGGAAATTAAATGAAAAAGGGTATGACACCAATTATTTCATTGAAAATCAGAACCCTCATCATTACATTAATGATAGGTGTTTTTGGTTTTAATCTTACGGCAAATGGTCAAAGTGAGAAAGAAAGAACCAGGCTAAAATTATATGCCGCCAAGCACCCGGATGGAAGTAAAAAGTTGACTGCGGCACTTCTTGCCGGTAAGGGTAAGGATATGCATAACGTAGCAGGTGCCGAAATTGAATTTTCTGCTTCCGGGGCAGATACTACTATTCTTCTTGCTGCTTTATCAACAGATGCGGATGGAAATGCTATACTGTTTATAGATCCGGGCTACCGATTTCCTGTGGATGACGAAGGAAAAACCATGATTGAAGCTTCGTACGGTGGAAGTGATTTATATCGCTCTTCATCTAACGACCTGGAGATATTTGAATTAACTTTTGAATTAACTTTTGAAATTGAAGATTCTGTTAAGTACGTCTACATTTCTGCAAACCAAATATCACCCGAGGGCGAAAGTCTACCTGTCGAAGGATTGGATATTAACATCGGTGTGGCAAGGTTATTTAGCATTTTGCACATAGGCGAAGCTGAAACCGACGAAGATGGTGTAGCAAGCTTTGAATTTCCTGACGATGTACCAGGCGATGATGACGGTACCATTACGATAGTTACCCGCATAGAGGACCATGATGATTATGGTACTGTTGAGCAGCGAGGGGATGTGGAGTGGGGTTTGCCTGTCTCTTACGAACTAAAGTCTTTGTCGAGACAATTGTGGACCGATGAGGCCCCCTTGTGGATGATCATTTCTGTATTTGTGATCTTAACCGGGGCCTGGTACCATTTCTTCCTTTCCGTGTATAAGCTGAGCAAAATCAGGAAAATAAAGGAGTCAAATACTTAATTTCAATTATAAAAAACATCAATTAAAGATAGTTAATCGGAAAATCTAAAATCGAATATCATGAGAGAAAACATCAAATCGCCGGGGATATTTGCATTGACAATCATTGTAATGCTTGGATTGCTTTCTTTTACTTCTCCCCGGATATTGAGTCCGGACGATTGGGAGGTCCCTGCAAAATATAAAAGCATGAAAAATCCCCAGAAAGATGCGGATGATGAAGATGAAATTGGAAAAGGTTTGTACAAAAAACATTGTCAATCCTGCCATGGGAAGGAAGGCTACGGAGATGGTACAAAAGCCGCAGAACTTGAAACAGAAATGAGGGATCTTACGGCAGAGGAAGTTCAATCGCAATCTGACGGTGCCCTTTATTACAAGAGCATTATTGGCCGGGATGAAATGCCAAACTTTGAAAAGAAGATGCCAGGTGAAGAGGATCGCTGGTTACTCATTAATTATCTCCGGACTTTAGAATAATCACTAATCAGGATAGGGGGAACTAGTTTCCCCTTATTTGTGAATGAGCCAACAACAATAGGGATGCTTTGTATTGTAACCGTTACAAAGTTGCTGCCGGAGGTGGCGAAAAAAATTGAATAAAAAGGCCCCACACCTTTTGATAGCCCTTTTTGAAATCTTCCAAAAATTAGTTTACTGCAATGAAAAATTTCCTAAAGTTTCTTTTTTCGGGGCTTTTCATGGGCATGTTGCTCATCGTTTTTGCAATCTCCATGGGTTACGCCACTTTTATCGAAAATGATTTTGATGCCACTACCGCAAAAGCCATGGTATATCATTCCTGGTGGTTTAAAGGCGTGATGGTCATTATGGTTTTGAATTTTAGCGGAATGATCTTCACAAAAAAGCTTTACATAAAAACCAAATGGAATATTTTAATTATACATGTGGCGCTCATTGTGATCATGATAGGTGCCGGGATCACTCATTACCTGGGTTATGAAGGTCAAATGCATATCAGGGAAAATCAGGTGACAGACCGTTTTGTTTCTGCCGATCCCTATTTTTATGCCATCATGAACGACGGGGACAAATCAGAGACCATCTACAAAAAAGTATGGTTGACTCCTGTACTTGATAAGGCTTTTCACAAAAGAGTGTTGTTTCAGGGCAAAGAGATAGAACTTTCTCTGAATAAATTCATGCCAAACATGGTGGAGAAAGTGGTCCACGACGAGACTGGAAGTCCAATTGTCACCATTATTGCAGCAATGTCCTCAGGGAGAAAGGCCTTTTTTTTACGGGAAAACGAATCGGTTGAGATCAATGGAATTCCGTTTGAATTTGGATCAAATGTCTCCCAAGGTGCTGTGCGGATCCAATTGATACAAGATTCACTTTTTATTGCATCACCGTTACCATTGCTGCATAACAATATGCATACTTCGTCCGTGGACACGCTGGTCGGGGGTAGACAGCATATTGTTAAGCTGATGGATCTTTATCAGGTGGAGAACGTCATTTTTGTATTTAAAGAAATTAACAGAAGTGCAAAAGTGGCTCTGGCGCCCTCAGATGATGAAGGTACGGGTGTCGGACTGTCAGAAGTGGAGGTTTCTGTGAATGGAGAGTCAAAGACATTGAATTTAGAAGGTGGGCCTGGCGTAGTGGGTCGACAGGAAGACTTCTCATTGGGTGGGGTAAACTTTTCTATAAGCGTGGGCGCATCGTTATGGCAACTCCCTTTTAGCCTTCAGTTGGATAAGTTTATATTGGATCGATATCCGGGTTCCAGCAGCCCTTCCTCATTTGCCAGTGAAATCACCTTGATTGATCAGCGGAATAAAGTGAACATGCCCTATAAAATATTTATGAACAATATTTTGTCTTACAGGGGCTTTCGCTTTTACCAGTCTTCTTATGACAATGACGAAAAAGGAACGATACTCTCGGTAAATCATGATCGTCTGGGTACGATTGTGACTTACGTCGGTTATTTTTTACTTATGGCGAGCCTATTCGCTTCACTTTTTACACGTAAGACTCGGTTTACCAAGTTGTCTCAGTTGATCAGTGAGGTACACCAGCAACGCAAACAACTTGTCAACATCATAGTAACTGGATTGGTAACGGTGGCCTCCGTGGGATCGGCAATTGCGCAGGGTGATAAGCAGCAGATGTTAGTTGTTGATAAAGATCAGGCTGCTTCCTTTGGAGAATTGTTGACGCAGAGGCGGGATGGCCGGATTGTGCCTGTCAACACCGTGAGCAGTGAATTGTTAAGGAAGATCTATAAGAAAAATTCGTATGAAGGTCTCTCCGCTGATCAGGTAATGCTTGGTATGATGCTCCAGCCGGCTTTTTGGCGGAATGCGCCGTTGATCAAAGTTTATGATGAACAGGTACAAAACATGTTGGGGATTTCCACAGACTACGCTTCGTGGGAGGATTTTTTTAATGAAAAGAGACAGTACAAACTCAGAGAGCAGATCAATAAGATCTATGAAAAGCCGCCCGCTTTGAGATCAAAATTAGAAAAAGAACTGGTTTCAGTCGACGAGCGATTAAATGTGTTCAATATGGCCTTGAGTGGTGGTTTTCTAATGATTTTTCCACTACCGGGTGATCCGGGGCACCGATGGACAAACCAATTCGAATTTCAGCGTTATATGCTTTCAAAGGATTCGGTCTCCAGCGTACATTATCTTTCGGGTTACCTAGATCATCTCAAGCTGGGTGTGGAAACGGGAGACTACCAAAAGGCAGAAGAGGCGTTGTACCGATTGAAAAAGCAACAGGAGGAATCCGGCAAAGCTGTCCTCCCTGCTCCATCAAAAATTTCATTGGAAATTTTCTACAACAAAGCCAATATTTTTTATCGGGCATTTCCAATTTTTCTGACTTTGGGAATGGTTTTACTGGCTTTGTTTCTGTTACAATTGTTTTGGCCGTCACTCGAATTTCCAAGGTTGAATAAAATATTTCTGATACTCCTTTGGATCATGTTTGTCATCCAAACTTTGGGGCTGGCTATTCGATGGTACATTTCAGGCCACGCACCCTGGAGTAACGGCTATGAATCCATGATTTACATTGCCTGGGCGGTGATCTTAGCGGGGTTAGTGCTGCGAAACAAATCTACTATCACACTGGCACTTACTTCCATTTTAGCGGGCATAACATTATTAACAGCACACATGAGCTGGTTAAATCCTGAAATTACTAACCTCGTGCCAGTATTAAAATCCTATTGGTTGACATTCCATGTGGCCACCATTACTGCCAGCTATGGGTTTTTCGGACTGGCATCGCTCATGGGATTTCTTAACCTCTCGCTCATGATCTTTAGAAACAGCAGGAATGTGAACAGAATCAATTTAACCATCAAGGAGCTCACCTTTATCATTGAAATGGCGATGTTTGTGGGATTGGTATTATTGACCATAGGAAACTTTTTAGGAGGAGTATGGGCCAACGAATCCTGGGGAAGATATTGGGGCTGGGACCCTAAGGAAACCTGGTCGTTAATTACCATCATTGTGTATACTTTCGTTCTGCATCTTCGATTAATCCCATCAATGAAAAATCTTTTTACCACGAATTTTGGGGCAATGTTTGGATTTGGTTCGGTACTAATGACCTATTTTGGAGTAAACTATTATCTCTCCGGACTGCATTCATACGCACAGGGAGATCCGGTACCTGTTCCAGACTTTGTTTTTTATGTTTTGGTTGTTATCCTGGCAGTTTCAGTTTTGGCAGCTTTCAATTCAATGCGACTGAAGCCCAATGAATTGGCAGAAACCACAGACAACTAATTTTAACAATTTGATCAGAGAAATTTATTCGGAGGGTTTTCTATAAAGTAATACTTTGTGTTGTCATGTACCTGATGGTTGTGCATGATCTCATTTTCTGAGAGATACAATACTTCATCGTGTTGTTCGGTCATTGAATCCTTCATCTCAATATCGCTCTCAAATAATTCAATACCGATGGCAATGTAGTGTGTATTGAAATCAGGGTCACCAAAAAAATTATCCGGATAGATATGGTTATACATGCCCAATTTCCTGAAATAATATCCCTCTTTCAGATTCCCAACTTCACTACTGCATATCCGATGCAAAGCATCTTTAAAATTTTCGTTTTTTAGAACCCTTCCTCCCGGAACAAACCAATACCCCTTAGCAGGCATGTTGATTCTTTTCCCTAATAAGATCTTACCATCATCACTCCTGATGATCAGGTCGATGGATAATAAAATACCGTTTCTGATGAGATCCTTAAAATCGTCGTTAGAGAGTCGCATTGCTTATACTTCCGAAACTTTCACCATGTTTACCTGCTCTCTTTTAGCCATCGGTATACCTCCGACAAAGACAATTTTGTCTCCCTTTTTTATGAGTTTCTTTTGCTTCAAAACTTCCAAGGCATATTCCGTAGCATCATTAATATTTACCTTTTTTTCAATCTCAAATGCTTTCATCCCTCTGACGAGATTTAGCTGATGGCGCACAATCTTTTCCGTGGCAAAAGCATAGACAGGGCATTTTGGGCGGTGGCTGGACAGTTTGATGGCTGCAGTGCCTGCAAAGGTAAAAACCACGATCCCCGCTGCATTTACCAGATTAGCCATGTCACAGGCATTGTAACAGACACTATCCCTCAAAAAGAAGGGATTCCCTTTACTTTCTGGCCTATAATCATGATTGAGGTAAAATCCGCTGGCTTCTGTGGAGCTGATCACTTTTTGCATATTGATGATGGTTTCTACGGGGTATTTTCCCATGGAAGTCTCACCACTCAGCATCACGGCATCGGCACCGTCCAGTACCGCATTGGACACGTCAGTGGCTTCCGCCCGGGTAGGGAGGAAGTTAGTGATCATGCTTTCCATCATCTGGGTGGCAATGATGACGGGCTTAGCTTGCTGGATACACTTGTGAACTAACAATTTCTGTAGTACCGGCACCCTGTTAAATGGTGTTTCTACTCCCAGATCACCTCTGGCCACCATCACACCGTCCGTTTCTTTCAGAATAGCGTCGAAATTCTCGATGGCCTCCGGTTTTTCAATTTTTGCAATGATGCGCACTTCGCGTTTATGTTGCTTAATGATATCCCTTAATATATGGATGTCCTCGGCTTTTCTCACAAAAGAGAGCGCCAGGTAGTCAATATTGTGCTTCAGCGCAAAATGCGCATCTTTTGTGTCCTTTTCGGTAAGGCTGGGCAAAGACACTTTCGTGTTTGGCAGGTTTACACCCTTCCTGGATGACAGGATTCCACCGGCAATCACCTTCAGTTTGACTGAATTTTTTTTGTTTGTTTCAATGACTTCCAATTTAATTTTACCATCATCTACCAGCACGGTTTCCCCTGGCTTCACGTCTTTTGGAAATTCCTTGTAACTCATATAGACCTTTTCAGCAGTGCCCAGGCATTTGTCGGAAGTAAATACAATGGTCTTCCCATTTTCCAGCATCACACCATTATTCTCCACATCTCCTATCCTCAACTTTGGTCCTTGCAGGTCCACCAGAATCGCGACATTCGTGCCCAACTCGTCATTAAGCTGGTGGATTAACTGTATGGCTTTTTTGTGATCTTCATGAGTGCCATGGGAAAAGTTTAATCGGCAGACATCAAGACCTTCTTTTATCATTTCCTCCAGCACCGTTTTGTTGTTACAGGCCGGGCCGATCGTGGCTATGATCTTGGTCAGTGACTCTGAAATGGATTTCATGTTTTAATTGGATTAAATGACAAATGTAGAAATCTTTTAAGGTTAAGTGTCGCTCGCAAGAATAATATTGCCACAGCATGTCCCCTTTTTATGAAAGTGAAATGACATGGTTTTCTAATTCGGGGAACTGCGCAAGGATGATTAGCAGGATGGCTGTGATTGGTATGGCCAGAATTGTCCCGACTATCACAAACATATATCTATTTTGCTGCGAGTACATGT
The DNA here is from genome assembly GCA_050305935.1 of Cyclobacteriaceae bacterium. Classification (GTDB taxonomy): domain Bacteria; phylum Bacteroidota; class Bacteroidia; order Cytophagales; family Cyclobacteriaceae; genus CAJXNP01. The sequence goes on from JBNLGG010000023.1 coordinate 30,144, forward strand.
GACGACTTGGTGTGGTTCAGATAGGTTTTTCTTATTGGAAGGAGTTAGATTTATTGCTGATGCAGTTTTTGTGTTATTTTTGAAAGATGATCTTTAGAAACCATAACTTGTAAATTATGACAAAGCGAGACTTTTTTATTCTGATTATTAAACTATTTGGACTCTTTTCACTGGTCACTTCTTTGTTTACTGTGTTACCGCAGTACTTTTCTTATCTTACTTATCGCGAGGAATTTTTTTCATATTCCATTATCGTAGGCATTACTCTGATGCTCGGGGGCTTTTTCCTGATTTTGATTTTTAAGGCGCCTGGTATTGTTAAGTTTTTAAAACTTGATCAATCATTTGACGACGAGAGAATAGATTTTGGAAATCTTAGATCGGAATCGATTATTAAAATATCTTGTCTTATCATCGGCGGGTTAATGATCGTTAAAAATTTGCCTACGTTCCTTATAAATGCCTACAATGCTTTTAGGGACAATGTGAATAATCATGGTTTTTTGAGTTTTGAAGACACATTTTATTTTTGGATGTCATTAATAAACGTGATTGTTGGATATTTGCTTATAACTAATGTTGATTTGATCTGTAGGTTTTTCGTAAAAAAAACCGATCTAGGTAAGAGCTAATCTTCGTTCATTTCGAGAATTGAATTTGTGGTCTTGGGATATTAACCACCCTCAGGGTTATCCGCACAAAATCCTGAGAAAATTCGGCCACACCCTGAAGACGAGCAATATCCATTGACTGTGAAGTTCCATATGGCATTTCGACCACCAGACAGTAATTTTATTTAACTTCCATGGTTATGTGTCGATTTGTCTTTTACCAGGGCAGGCCAATCAGACTTGGCTCCCTGATTACCGACCCCAAGCATGCGCTGATCTATCAGAGTTTTAAGTCAAAAGAACGGGATGAGCCCCTCAACGGGGATGGATTCGGGCTGGCGTGGTATAATCCCTCCATGTCAGACCAACCAGGTTTGTTCAAGTCAATTTCTCCTGCCTGGAGCAACAATAATTTACAGGAACTAAGCCGGATCATTGAGTCGCCCTGCATCATGGCGCACGTGCGAGCGGCGACACAGGGATTGAATGTGACGGAAACAAATTGCCATCCCTTTAAATGGAAAAATATGGCCTTTATGCATAACGGGGATGTGGCTGGATTTTCAAAGATCAAAAGAGCTTTAATAAATACGCTGGGCGACGAAGCCTATAATCAAATAAAAGGCACCACCGATTCGGAACATTTTTTTGCAGTGCTGATTGATGAAGTTTTAAAGGAAAAGGAGGAAAACGTTTCCCAAAAGCTTCCCTTTATCATGGAGCGTACGGTACGCAGGGTGCTGAATGTATGCAAAGCGCATTCCGTCTCTACCCATTCTTATTTGAACATGGTACTGAGTGATGGGCATTCGGCGATTGTCGCCCGGATCACCACCGATAAACCGGAGCGGGCAGATTCGTTGTACATAAACCTCGGTCGGAAGTACGTTTGTGAGGAGGGTTACTGTTACATGAAAGACCCCGGTGAATATGAAAAAGCAGTCATTGTAAGCTCCGAACCCCTCTCCCAGGACCCCGGCTGGGAACCCGTGCCGGTGAATACACTTTTGTTAATTAAAGAGGCGAAGGTGGTGGAGCGGATTGAGTTTGTTTTGTAAGAAAGCATGACGTTTAAACCTCTACAAATTGCAAAACCAGTGCAGGTACTCACGAATCCATGCACTAAGAAAATATGGCAAATTCAAAAGCTTATATTTTTTGCCTTTGATTGTGCTAAGATCATCCACACGAAGGCTTCCACTGTACATTCTCACGGCATAATCGTGGGGGCATCGATCCATAAATTCATGGAGAGATCTTAGTGTTCCGGTTGCTCCGGATTTTACTTCAATTGGTATCAACATGTTTTTGTAAGGATAAAGAATGTCTACCTCAGAGGATGTTCCTCGTTCGTCTCTCACCCAAAACGCCCGTTTACTCCCAGGCAAATAATCTAAAGATTTGATTTCTTGATTAACTATTTGTTGTACTAGCTTTCCTCTTGAACTTTGATAGAGATCGTGAATTGTGAGTAATTCCTGGTGAAGACCGAGCTGGTAATTTACCAGCCCAATGTCCAGAAAGTGAAGTCGTGGGCTTTTCTTTAAGTCAGATACAAGTGGAGGGGAAGTTTGAGTGGTAGGATAAATTAGTTCTAGTAGCCGTGCTCTCGTCAACGATAGCATGGCTTCCTTAACCTCTCGTGTTCGATAATCAGAAGCGCCAAAATGATTTAGTTTAATTCTATTGTCAATTTCGAAGGGAGCGGTCTCCATTATATGCCTTATCACCCGGCGATTGGTATCGGATTTTGCGTACTTTTCAACATCTTCCTTGTACGATTCAATAATACCCGCAAATAAACCTTTTAATCTGGTGAGATTTTTATCCTTAATATAAGTGGAAGTTATTCCGGGCATCCCTCCGATCATGGCAAAATCATGAAAGTGATTGAATAAGACAGGAAGAATATTGTTATCAATAGGAGGTTCTGATAAAGCTTTTACGAGTGATTCCTGTTTTAATCCTATTAAATATTCTTTGAAATTTAAAGGGTGCATTTCCAGAAACTCCACCCTCCCAACCGGGATTTTAGATAGTTTACTTAATCCAAATTCCAACAATGATCCTGTGACAATGACGTATAGATATGGAAAATCCTCTTTAAAATATCGTAGAGATTCTATAATCTCAGGCTTTTCCTGAACCTCATCGATAAAAATTAGCGTGGAGTGTTCAGGGTGTAACTCTCGTCCTTTTGACAATAACAATAACTGAACCAGCCGATTTATGCTACTTGTGTCCCGGAAAAGGATAGCGTCTTCATTTTTTTCAAGATTAAAATAAAGGTATTGATCAAATGATTTTCCGAACTCGTTAATTAATGTAGTCTTTCCTACCTGTCTGGCACCTCTAAGAATTAGCGGCAAGCTGGTAGAGGAATCTTTCCATTCGTGAAGTCTGGTTAGGAGGTTTCTTTTGATCATAGAAGTTTAGTTGACATTTTTTTGTTCGATTGCATAGGTAAATATTGAAAAAATATGTCATAAAGAATAATTAAATGTGCGGGTATTTTGTCTTAATGCATAGGACTTTTTGGCAACAAGTGTCCTGACTACCCTTTGGCAGGTTTTTCAAACCTTTGAAAGCCGGTTCATTTGAATTGAATTGTTAAAGTAGGTTACAATCACTTTTTAATTTCACCAAAATCAATCAAAAATGACCGGCGGATTAGGTTTCACTAAAATGGGTCAGAGCCTTCAAAAGACCAATCGCGATTTTTTGAACCGCACTCAAAATGTCAAGGGGAAGAAAGATGAAATAAATTACCTGGAGACCAGCACTAAATTTTCATTTAAAAAGTCGTCAAAAAAAGGTCTGGAGAAAATCAGGGAAGAAGCCGAAAAACAAAGGAAAGCAGAATTAAAAAGGGAGATTATTCTGGTGGTAGCTGTTGCTACGGTAATTGGGCTGGTGATTCTTTTGATGAATGTTTTGTGATGGGTTAACCTTTGACCTAAGCTCTGTCGAAGGTCTGGAAAGCTTATGATGCACAACTCTCTATTTACAATGTAAACTTTCCTGTCAAGTAAACCTTTCTGATTTTAGCATTGTCAAAATACCTTGGCCCCAGGATATCGGGTCTCTCAAACATAGCAGCCCAGTCAGCAAAGCCCAGAAATTGCCCTGATTCAAGAATGATATTAATCATGTCCTCATATTTCACCAGATTTTGAAGGTAGCAAAGGGTAAGCTGCTTGGCGATTATTTTGTACTCCGGTACTTCCAGCAATGGTTCCAGTGTTTGGATGGCTTTTTCCCATTTCTGAAAAAGCCCATAGAGCAAGCTTATTCTCAGCCTTTCTTTGTCGTTCCTGATTTTAGCGTCAGAAAAGCAAAAAAATGTGTCACGTAGATGCCTCTCTGCTTTTGCTTTGGTTTCCGGGTAGAAATTCCAGTAATAGGAGCTGTTCATCCGGCTGTGGTAAAATCTGTACAAGTCTTCCACTTGCTCATCATTGAGGCGGGTAGCCTGGAAATCGTTGATAAACCTCGGTAAATAAGCAAGCACCAATCGGTCATATGGTTCCTTGGACACCGATTTGGAAGGTTTGCTTCTCAGGTGGAAAATGTAATCGCGATAAGCTTTTTCTGGTAGGAGATCATCCTGAATATAGTAAGACAGAGCATAGTCTTCCACTGCCTTAAAAAGAAATAACTGGGTATTAAAGCGGATGGCACTTTTTAATTGGTAGGGGGTTTGGCGCTGGTTGCCCATCTCAATCCACAGATCAAAATACCATTTTGCGGAATGATCGGAAAACCTTCCCAGATAGTCATAAACCATCTGGTTAAACAGCAGGGCTTTCATTGATGGATGATCAGGTATTTCCAACTCCATTTTTTTGGCGGTCACGCTTCTATCTTCCAGTGTTTTAGTGTAAAGGTGTACCTGAATATCCTCTAGAAGGTTGAGCTTATTCTGGCCTGCCCGGAAATTTGAGGCTTTTATTTCCGCGAGAATTTTTTCATAATAGCTTTTGGGTGACACCGGTACCTGTGCCGCATCGACTACCTGCTCTATCGCGACCTTAACTTCCACATATCGTTGCTCATCCAGCATTTCTTCGAAACCCTCTTCCTGGTAGTGTTTGTTGACATAAGCCCTTACTTTATCCCTGTCCCATACACTCAGGAATTCATCGTCAGTTCGTTCTATCTGATTCCTGAACATCGACCAGTTTTCCATAGAATGTGTTCGAGATGTGAAACCGTCGCCTGTTTGGGTTTTAATAAAATTCATTACTTCGTTTACCCGACGCTGATAAAGATCCTGGTTGACCTCGATATTTCCTTCAATACTGGCAAAACCGATGATATCGATGTGCTTGATTTTTTCTGATTCCGGAAACTGGGATTTGATCAGTTCAATCTTTGTCTCGTCCAGCTCGAATTTTCCTCGTTCGTAATACAAGCGAAAAACAATTGTGTCAGAAATATGTTCTCTGCCAATTACATCCTTAAATTCCCTGAAAGGTCGACTGAATTGCAAAGGGATAGAAGGAAAGGGAGTAGTGTAAAGTTCACCGGTGAAGGGCGTAAAGGGCTGGATTTTGCAAATAGCACTCTTACGGTAAATGATCAGGTTTTTAATGGTATCTTTGGTGTCTTTGTCGACCTTAAAAACGAAGTATTTTGGACGAAGGGGAATTTGGATCTTATCCTTCAATATTTTGATTGCTATCATTTCTGAAGTCAGATCCTTTGATTCTTTAAACAGCTCGTGTTTATTGGTGATGGAAGTGATGGTGCCTGTTAGTTGATCTTCATCCTGTTTCTTTCTATAAGTTTCTGAAATACCAGCGGGCAACGATAACAGTTCATCTGTTGCGATGGTTTCAATGGCGATACCGCTTTTACCTTTAAAGAGCTTCTTAGCCTTTTTATAGTCCATCACAAAGTATCCAGCTTCATATCTCACTTTTTTATAAAGCCTCCTAGCCTCTTTATAATTTGCAGAGTTTTTGTTTGCTGGCTTTAACTCTCTCTGGACTTTATTTTGGGCAAGCGATGTGGAAATATTTAATAGAAAAAATACGAGTATTAGAGTTGAAAAAAGAATCTTCATTTTTTGAAAAATACCTGTAGGTAAATTTAAACGAATAAAATACAGTTGCATTACAAAAATAGATTTTTCCGGAGGGTATCCGGGTTTTCACAGGGGTCATATGTTTGGAAATCCTGCGTTAGGTAGGGGTAAAACAAAAAAGACTTCCGAAGAAGTCTTTTGAAGTGGGCGCTGAGGGATTCGAACCCCCGACCCCCTCGGTGTAAACGAGGTGCTCTGAACCAGCTGAGCTAAGCGCCCGGAAATGTTTTTTTCAATGATTTCGTTAAACCATCGCCGTTTTGGGACTGCAAATGTAGGATAAGATTTGTTTTCTGCAAACTATTTTTCTAAAAATGTTACTGGCATAATTTGTGCCCTTTTCGCACCTGGTATGATGAAAAAGATTTTTATCCCTTTATCTATTTGAATTGAGGTTGGCATGTCAGAATTTAGTCCCCGTATGCTGTCGATAATGACCCAAAAACTGCTTAAATACCTCAAAATTACAGGCTATGTCCTTTTGACCTTGCTGATCATTTTGCTGGTGGGGGGCGGCATTTTTTCTTACAATTATAAGGATAAGATCATCGCCTATTTTGTCGAGAGGGCCAATGAACGTCTGATCGTTCCGGTAGATATTGGGAAGATCGATGTTTCAGTCTTTCGGCAGTTCCCCGCTACCAGTATTGTATTGGAACAAATCACCATTAAATCAACCGATGAATTTAAAACGGAGTACCTGGCGAAAGTGCCAAAAGCCTATCTGACGCTTAATCCATTTAAGGTCATGCGTGGGAAGTATGAAATCGACGAGTTTATCGTCGAAGGGGGAGAGGTAAACCTGGAAATTAATGCGGTTGGAAATGCCAACTACCAGATTGTGAAAAAGCGAGGTGAGCAAGCAGGGCCCGTTGAGTCGACTATAAAAATTTTGGCCAATGGAGTGCATCTCAATTACATCGATCAGCGGTCTAATAAGGATTTCGGTTTTCTGCTCGAAAAAGTTAAATCCACCGTTGCCATTTTTCGGAGGAATTACAAAGCAAATATCGACGGCGATGTGCTCGTTTCGCACATCAGTTTGGATGAGTTGACCTATTTTAAAGATAAAGAAGTGGAGGTGGCCACCTTTCTGAATATAGATGATGAGATGCGGTTTCTGACCATTGAGAAAGGCGACCTGAAAATAGGTAAGGGTGACTTTACGGTGATCGGGGACGTGTCTTACAATTCTCCGATGAAAGTGGACCTTGCCATAACCGGGATCAAAACCAATGCCCAGACCGTCATCAGCTTGCTACCTGACGCTTATGCCAATCCGATCAAAAGTTATCGAAGCAAAGGAGAGGTCTATTTCAATGGAACGGTGAAAGGAGAATTTACCGAAAATTATTATCCCAACACGATCCTCCATTTCGGAGCGAGCGATGCTTCGTTTTTTCATCCGGATTACAAGAAAGAATTAAAAAATATTGCGCTCGCAGGAAAGCTGGAGACAGGAATAAGGAAAGATTTTTCTGGCGCTTACCTTCAACTGATTGACGTAAAGCTTGAACTGGACGAATACCCAATTGCTGGTCGCCTGGAAATAAAGGATTTTAAAGAGCCGTGGATTAATTCGGAGCTGAAGGGAACTTTCAGTCTTGATGCAATGGTGCAGGTTTTTCCCGACAGCAAGATTGAAAGTGCATACGGAAAAATGCGGACCGATATTCGGTTTAAAGGATTCCCCAAATCAGCTTCGGGAATCAAGGCCTTTAATGCAGATGGCGAAGTGGAGCTTCAGAACGTCAGCTTCATCCTGAAAGGTGAGCGACTGCCTTTTAACAAATTCAATGGATCGTTTATTTTCAGGGAAAATGATCTGGCCATTTCTGATTTTTCGGGCATGGTGGGGAAGAGCGACTTTCTGGTCAATGGCTTTTTCAAAAACATCACTTCCTTTTTTAAGAAAGCGCATAACAAGGTGAAGATAGAGGCCGATCTTAAGTCAAATTATTTAGATTTTGACGAATTGCTCAAAACCAATTTTGCTTCCCAGGATACGTTAAACACGGGTGGTCACAAGTATAATTTCAACATTTCGCCTGACATCGACCTTAATTTCAATTGCGATATAAAAAAACTGCGGTTTAAACGATTTTATTCATCGGCCATCACGGGAAACCTGCGGGTGCTCAATCAAATTGCCACACTTAATGAACTGGGGTTAAACACGATGGGCGGAAGACTCCGGGTGGATGCTTCGGTGAATAACAAGTTAAGTAGTGTGGTAGAGATATCCTGCGATGCTAATCTGAGTGGCATTTATATCGATAGCGTATTTTATGTTTTCCACAATTTTGATCAAACATGGCTGGTGGATAAAAACCTTAGAGGCCAGTTAAATTCCGATGTGAGTACCTATATATTATTAGACAATCATTTGCGATTTTATTCGAATGATTTTAGTGCGACCATCGGTGCATCCATAAAAAATGGGGAATTGCTAAACTTTGAACCGATGCAAAAGCTGTCGCGCTTTGTTGAGGAAGAAAGCCTGGCGCATTTGAAGTTTTCAGAAGTCAGGAATGAAATCATTATAAAAAACAAAACCATTTATATTCCCAGAATGCTGGTCAGCTCTAGCGTCACCAATATCCAGGTAAGTGGTACGCACCACTTTGATCAACGCATTGATTATCATGTGGCGGTACCCTTAAGGAGTTTTTTGAGATTGAGAAAACTAACAGACCGGGAGATTGAAGAACGTTCTGATGGTAGCCATCTTTTGCTCAGAATTTTTGGGACAACCAGCGATTACCAGATCAAATATGACAAGCAGGAGCTGAAGCAAAAAATAGCTGATGATATTAAAAAAGAAGGCAAGGAATTAAAAGAAGTCTTCCAAAACAAAGGCAAAACCGAGCAGGATGTGATCATTGTTGAAGACGACGACTACTTTGATTTTGATGAGGATCAATAGTAGTTATGTCCATCGAGGTAGTTTTTTACATAATCTTCCACCCCCGCTTCCAGGCTGGTAAATTCGTTTTCATAACCTATCGATTTTAATTTACTCATGTTTGCTTCCGTAAAATATTGGTACTTATCGCGAATGTCTTCCGGAGTGTCAATGAAACTAATGTTTTCCTTCAAACCCATTGCCCTGAATACTGCCTTAGTCAGATCAAGGAAGGTGCGTGCTTTGCCGCTTCCAAGATTGTAAATGTCAGAGTCTTTTCTGTGGTGCATTAGAAAATAGCAAACATCTGTTACGTCTTTCACCGAAACAAAATCCCTTTGTTGCTCACCATCTTTAAAATCCGGATGATGCGACCGGAATAGTTTCATGCCACCCGTGACTTTGATTTGATTGAATGAATGGAAAATCACAGATGCCATCCGGCCTTTATGGTATTCATTCGGTCCATACACATTAAAAAACTTCAACCCGGCCCAAAAGAAGGGCTTTTTCTCTTGTGTCAACATCCACTTGTCAAATTCATTTTTGGATTCGCCATAGGGATTGAGTGGCTGAAGTTTTTCGATGTTCTTTACGTTGTCATCATAGCCAAACTCGCCACCGCCGTAAGTGGCGGCAGAGGACGCGTAGACGAGAGGTATTTGATATTCCGTACACTTGCTCCAAACGGCTTTTGAGTAATCGGTATTTAATTTCCAAAGCAGGTTTTTGTCAAATTCAGTAGTGTCGGTGCGGGCGCCAAGGTGAAAAATAAATTCAATTTCCTTTTCATTTTCATCTATCCATGCAAGGAAATCATCTCGGTGAACCCGCTGAAAGATCTGCTTGCCTTCCAGGTTGCGGTTTTTCTGCTCGTTGGAAAAATCATCCACGGCGATGATGTTGTTGAAATTTTCCGAGTTCAATTTTTGAACCAGACAACTACCAATAAAACCTGCTGCGCCCGTTACTACGATCATTTCTTTTTTTTTGTGCGCAAGATACGTTTTTTCAAATTTTAAGGCAGTAAAACCATAGTTTAAAGCCAGATAAATTACTTCTGCTGGTAATTCTTTGTATCTTTGCGGCGCAAAAGTCAGAGGTATGGTTTACATAAGCAGGGATAGTCATTTTTGTGCAGCCCACAAATTATATAACCCCAAGTGGAGTGAAGAAAAAAACAAGGAGATTTTTGGCCCGTGTGCCAATGAAAACTGGCATGGGCATAATTTTGATATGACCGTGACGGTGAAAGGCGATACAGATCCAGACACCGGGTTTGTGATGAATTTCAAGGAATTGAATAAGTTGATAAAGGAGGAGGTATTGGATAAGGTTGATCACAAAAACCTTAATCTGGATGTTGATTTTTTACAGGGGAAAATGGCCAGTTGTGAGACCTTGGTAATGGAATTCTGGAAGATACTGGCTCCTAAAATCGCCACCCTTACCGAACAAAGAGTTAAGTTGCACTGCATTAAATTGAAAGAAACCAAAAATAATTACGCTGAATACTACGGCGAATAACCCCCATGAAATACTTTCTTATAGCAGGTGAGCGATCGGGAGATTTGCATGGGTCTAATCTCATCAAAGCCTTAAAAAGAAAAGATCCGGAGGCGGATTTCTGGTGCTGGGGCGGAGACGAAATGGAGAAGGCGGGGGCGACGCTAAGAACTCACTACCGGGAGATGGCAGTCATGGGCTTGTGGGAAGTATTGATGAAGCTGTTCACGATCCTTCGATATCTGAAGCAATGCCATAGAGACATCCTTCTGTATCAACCTGATGTGGTCATTTTGATCGATTTTGGTGGTTTTAACCTAAGGATGGCTAAAAAACTACAATCCAGTAATATCCCCGTTCACTATTACATTTCGCCAAAAATATGGGCTTGGAATACTTCGCGGGCCAAAAAGATAAAAAAATACATCGACAAGATGTATTGCATACTTCCCTTCGAAAAAGAGTTCTATCAAAAATTTGATATGGAAGTAGACTATGTTGGCAATCCGGTGAGAGATGCTGTGGGAGCCTTCTTACCATCCAATGGGTTTTTAGAGGAAAATCATTTGCCTGAAAACTATATTGCCCTTTTGCCGGGTAGCCGGAAACAGGAGGTTACAAGGATTTTACCGCTGATGGTCGAGGTGGCAGATATTTTTGACGACGAGCAATTTGTAGTAGCCGGTGTCAATAATCTCCCGCAGGAAGTTTATTTGGTTTGCCGGGATAAGCCGAATATCCACCTCATATTCGAAGAAAATTATAATGTACTAACCCATGCAAAGGCTGCTATAGTTACTTCTGGAACAGCAACCCTGGAGACAGCGCTGTTTGATGTCCCACAGGTGGTGACTTACATAACCTCGCCGATTACCTATTTTATTGGAAGCAGGTTGGTGGAAGTTGAGCATTTTTCATTGGTCAACCTCATTGCCGGGAAAGATGTAGTACAGGAATTGCTACAGGAGAACTGCAATTTTGAAACCCTCAGCAAGGCATTGTCCAGATTATTGGATGCTAATCACAGTAACTGGATAAAAGAGGAATATCAGGAAATCAAGAAGATTCTTGGCAACGAGAACACTTCGGACAAAACTGCCGATCTTATTCTAAAATACCTCAAATAAGAATTTTTATGCGACGCGAAGCTTTTTGTGTTTTGATTTCTCAAATTTCTCCGTCGCATAGTTTTTAGTAATCGTCAGTTCCTTCACATCTTTCGTTGATGGAAGTTCAAACATCGCATCAGTCATGATTGCCTCACAAATGGATCGCAGTCCACGTGCCCCGAGCTTAAACTCTACAGCCATGTCAACGATGTAATCCAGCGCTTTTTTATCAAATTTCAGCTTGATTCCCTCCATCTCGAAAAGCTTGACGTATTGTTTTGTCAACGCATTTTTTGGTTCGGTAAGGATCATTTTTAGAGTTTCCTTGTCAAGAGGGTTTAGATAGGTAAGCACAGGGACCCGACCAATTAATTCAGGGATCAATCCAAACATTTTAAGATCGTGGGCATTGACGTATTGAAGGAAGTTGCTGTTGTCGAGGTTGTTTAATTCGCGCAGCTCTTCCGAGTTTGTAAAACCAAGCGGTGTAGTATTTAACCGCTTGCTGATAATCCTCTCGATTCCATCAAAAGCACCACCACAGATAAACAGAATGTTTTGGGTATTTACGGTGATCATTTTTTGATCCGGATGCTTCCTTCCGCCCTGTGGGGGAACATTTACCGCTGTCCCTTCTAATAGTTTCAAGAGCGCTTGTTGCACACCTTCGCCGCTTACATCCCGGGTTATCGAAGGATTGTCAGATTTCCTGGCGATTTTATCGATTTCGTCGATGTAGACTATACCACGTTCTGCTGCCTCCACTTCATAGTTGGCAGCCTGAAGCAGGCGTGTCAGGATGCTTTCGACATCTTCGCCTACGTATCCAGCTTCTGTAAGTACGGTAGCATCGGCAATGCAGAAGGGCACCTGCAGCATGTTGGCGAGTGTCCTGGCAAGATAAGTTTTACCTGTTCCTGTTTCGCCCACCATCATGATGTTGGATTTTTCTATCTGGATTTCATCATCAACACTTTTCTTTTGCATCAATCGCTTGTAGTGATTGTACACCGATACGCAGATCACTTTTTTGGCTTCATCCTGGCCAACTACGTACTCATCGAGGTATTTCTTCATATCGATGGGTTTAACCAGGTTAAATGAAGGCTTATCGTTTTGTTCTTTGGTTTTTTGTTCCTCTTGCAGGATTTGATAAGCCTGGTCAATGCACAAATTACAAATATGTGCATGGATGCCTGAAACCATCAGGTCGACATCTTTCTTCCTTCTCCCACAAAATGAACAGGTGATCTGCGACATGATTTATCTTTTATGTACTAATACTTCGTCAATAATTTTATATTCTTTTGCCTCATCGGCTGTCATCCAGTAATCCCGATCAGAATCCTTCTCTATTTTCTCATATTTCTGGCCGGAATGTTTTGATAATATATTATACAGATCTTTTTTAACCGAAAGAGTTTGTTTCAAAGAAATCTCCATGTCTGAAGCCTGACCTTGCATACCACTCATCGGTTGGTGGATCATGATCCTGGAATGCGGAAGGGAAGTCCTTTTTCCGTCTGCACCGGCACAAAGTAAAACGGCAGCCATCGAGGCAGCCAACCCAGTACACACGGTAGCGACATCAGGATTGACATATTGCATGGTATCATATATACCCAGACCTGCATAAACAGAACCCCCAGGGCTATTAATGTACATGATGATGTCTTTTTTGGGATCGGCAGATTGAAGGAAAAGTAATTGCGCAATGATGATATTCGCAATTTGGTCGTCTACAGGCATGCCCAGGAAAATAATCCTGTCAGAAATTAATCTGGTAAACACATCTATCGCCCTGAAATTTCCTGGTCTTTCTTCGATGACATATTGGGTCATGTTTTTTACAGCGCTGGTGTAATCATCTACCAATGTGCCACTTAAGCCCTGTCCTTTTATTGCATATTTTCTAAACTCTTGTTCGTTTATCATGGTCTATAAATTTATGGATATTTGAAAGGATACAAAAATAAAAAAAAAGCCCTTCGTTAAAAGGACTTTTATTTTATGTGCTTTGTTGCCTATTCTTGTACCTTTTTCTCAAATTCAGCCCTGGAAACTTTCTTTTCAGTTGATTTCACCTTTTCTTTTAAGAAACTCATGATTTTCTCTGTCCGGGCCTGATTGTAAAGGTTATAATAATTTTCCCCGTTATTTTGATTGAGGTAGTTATTAGCAAAAACGTCCAGGTTTTTCTCCATTTCTTCATTCATTGCTCCTCCAAACTGCTCCCTGAAAAGGCTCTTTGTCTTTTCGATCACATCGGTGTGCTCTACCTTTAATTCATTGTCATCGGCGATTTTGTTTTTGATTAGATTCCATTTCAAATCCCTGACATAATGCTCAAAATCTTTTTCCAGCTCATCGGCGGATACATTCTCCTGTGTTTTCAGGATCCATTTTTTATAAAAATCCTGGGGGATATCCATTTTCGTTTTTTCGGTAAGCTGTTTCTGGATTTGTTGTGAAAGAAAATAGTCCGATTCCCTGTTGAGGTTTTCTTCGATGATATCCTTGTATTTTTTGATAAACTCTTCTTCAGTTTTTACCACATCCTTCCCAAAGATTTTGTCAAAAAATTCCTGGTTTAGCTCAGCCAATTCTACGTGGTTGATATTTTTGACCGTGAAAGTAAATTTTCCTTTCAGGCTTTTCAGCTCTTCTTTTGATTTGTTGGTAAAAACCTCCAGGTCGATTTCATCTTCAAACAGTGATTTTAGCTCCACCTCGATTTTGTCGTCGGATTTCACCCCGATAAATTTTTTCCTGTTCTTCTTGGCTACTTTTTCAATGTAAAGTACCGAGTCTTTTGAAAATTCGTTTTCTTCAGATTCCAAGGCTCCAAAAATGGTGTCGCCTTCCACGCTGGTTTCAGGATTGGTCATCTTGCCATACTGCTTTTTAAGATGGTCAAGGTTTTCTTCAAACTCCTTGTCGGTTAACTGGATGTTGTACTTGTTGAGTTTAAAATCTGTGGTGTAGGTGAAGTTATCAACCAATCCGATATTGTATTCGAATTCAAACTCTTTCTGATTGTCCCAGTCAATTTCAGCCTCCGATTCGCTGGGGAGGGGATCCCCTATGATCTTGATATCGTTTTCCTTGATGTAGTCAGTAAGCGACTTTGAAAGAAGGTTGTTTATCTCCTCGGCCAGAATTGATTTACCGTAAAGTTTTTTGATCAGGCCACTGGGAACTTTCCCGGGCCTAAAGCCCTTGATGCTGGCCTTTTTGCTGTATTCCTTAAGCTTTTCTTCAAAATTCTTTTGATAATCAGCTTCCTTTAATTTAATTTTAATTAGGCCCTCGGTACTGGTGCTTTTGTCTAATGTGATATCCAAGACGTGAATATTTAGTATGAAACATAAATTAAAAAACCCCCAATCGACAAAATAATGTATCGCGACAGGGGGTTTTCAATTGTGCGGATGGAGGGACTCGAACCCCCATGCCTCGCGGCGCTAGATCCTAAGTCTAGTGCGTCTACCAATTTCGCCACATCCGCTTTAAAAAAGATCGTTTATGGTATGTATTTAATCTGTTTATGAAACAAAAAACAATGACACCACACCCGCGTCTTCAAAAATGGAATGCAAAGGTAGGTATTTACTTTAATTTTACAATTATTTAGCTATTCTTTTTTTCTTTGTAATTAAGTAGTATTGATCAATGACGAAGCAAGAATTAGAGGAAGAAAAAAAGGAGATTATTCGCAGGTACCGCCGACTATTGCGGCATGCCAAACCTTTCCTGAAGGATGATGATGCCAAGCAGATTAAAAAGGCTTTTAATATGTCAAACGACGCTCATAAAAACATGCGGCGTCGATCTGGCGAACCATATGTTTTTCACCCGCTTTCCGTTGCACAGATTTGTGTAGAAGAAATTGGCCTCGGCACCACGTCCATCATTTCGGCACTGCTACACGATGTTGTGGAGGATACGGAGTTTGAAATTGAGGATATCGAGAGGCCGTTTGGCAAAAAGGTCGCAAGAATAGTAGATGGCCTGACGAAAATATCGGGATTTGTAGATCAGGGGGATGCGAGTACCATCCAGGTAGAGAATTTCCGGAAAATGCTGTTAACACTAGCGGAAGATGTACGTGTGATCCTGGTAAAGCTGGCAGATCGCCTGCACAATATGCGGACGCTAGATAGTATGCCGCGCCACAAGCAATTGAAAATTGCCTCAGAGACCATGTTTTTATATGCACCTCTGGCCCATAGATTGGGGCTGTACGCTATAAAATCCGAACTCGAAGACCTCCATTTGAAATATCAAAAAGCGGAAACTTATGATTCGATAGTAGATAAGGTCAGTCGCACGAAAACCTCAAGGAACCGCTTTATCCGCAATTTTATAAACCCCATTCAAAATGAATTAAAAAAGAGGGGGTATAAATTTGAAATAAAAGGGAGGCCAAAATCGGTTTTTTCCATCTACCAAAAGATGAATAAACAGGATATTCCTTTCGAGCAAGTTTATGATCTGTTTGCAATAAGAATTATTCTCGACACGAAGCCGGAGGACGAAAAAGCGGCTTGCTGGCAGGTGTATAGCATTGTGACAGATTTTTACCAGCCTAATCCGGACAGGTTAAGAGATTGGATAAGTACTCCAAAATCCAATGGATATGAATCACTTCACACCACCGTGATGAGCAAAACGGGTACCTGGGTGGAGGTGCAAATCAGGACCCGGCGAATGGACGATATTGCCGAAAAGGGCTATGCTGCGCATTGGAAATATAAAACAGACAGAGGTTCAAGCGAATCCAACCTGGAGGTATGGATTGAGAAAGTAAGGGACATGCTGGAGAAGAATGATTCTTCGGCCCTTGAGTTTGTTGACGATTTCAGGCAGAACCTCTTCAGCGAAGAGATTTTTGTGTTTACCCCGAAAGGCGATTTGAAAAAACTACCTTCGGGCGCCACTGCCTTGGATTTTGCCTTTGATATCCACTCTGAAGTGGGGGCAAAATGTATTGGGGCCAAGGTGAATCAAAAGCTGGTACCTATTACCCATAAATTAAAGACAGGTGACCAGATAGAGATTCTTACTTCAAATAAACAAAAGCCCAGTGAAGACTGGTTAAATTTTGTTATTAGCTCGAAAGCAAAGGGCAAGATCAAAGATGTGCTGAAAGAGCAGAAGAAGGAAGCTGCGGCTGATGGGAAGGAAATTCTACAGAGAAAGCTGAAGCAGATTAAAATGGAAATCAATAATCAATCCATAGAAAGGCTGCTGGCTTATTTTAAGGAGAAAAATACACTTGACCTGTACTACAAAATTGGGAAGGGGATTATTGACACCGGTCTGATTAAGAAGATTAAAGATTATGAGCCAAGACCTAAGAAAAGAATAGTAAACCTTTCCGATGCAAAATCCTTCGAAAAGCAGATCAGTAAAGTTACCGGTAAATCGCGGGATATTCTTTTAATAGGCGAGGACATGGACCTTGTAGACTATACCCTTGCCAAATGCTGTAACCCCATCGAAGGTGATGATGTTTTTGGCTTTGTTACCTCACAGGAGGGAATTAAGATCCATAGAACTAATTGTCCCAACGCGATAGAATTGATGTCAAAACACGGCCATAGGGTAGTAAAGGCAAGGTGGGCGTCGCAGCGGATCGGCTATTTTTTGGTTAGTTTAAAATTACGCGGCACTGACCGGGTAGGCATTGTTAATGACGTGACAAGGATTATCTCCAATGAACTAAAGGTAAATATGAAATCGGTAGCCATTGAGACCAATGATGGGATCTTTGAAGGGGATTTAAAATTATATATTCAAAACACAGAACACTTGGACACGTTAATTGCAAAATTATCAGAAGTGGAAGGGCTGGAGCAGGTGTTTAGAGTGGAAGAGAATTAGTTGTTATCACAATTAGATTTGACAAGTACTTTGATTTAATTTACCAACACCTAACTTTGTAACGCTTTTTTTTAAAGGGCTTCAAAAGTGGTTGGGTATTCATTGACGCCCAACTACATCTGTAACAATTACCAGATTCAAACAAAAGCCGGATGAAATATTCGCATAATATTAAAGATAATGTATTGGTATTGACCTTTGAGGGTGATTTAATTGGCGAAAATCATGGCCCTGAGCTTGTTTCGCTCGCCAATGATCACATCAATGATGAAATCAATAACTGTGTCATCGACATATCAAACGTGAGGTATATCAATAGCAGTGGAATAGGTGTCCTGATCACTTTGCTTACAAAATTTCGAAACAAAGAAGGGGAGGTTATCTTAGTTAAACCGTCCAAGACTGTGGAAAAGCTGTTGCTTATCACCAAATTGAGTTCCATTTTCCAGGTTGCTGAATCGGTAGATGAGGCCGTTTCCATATTAAAATAATCCATCTTTAAACCATTAGATCATTCATGAACGAATCTGTGACTTTATCTAATGGGCTTTTTTGCCAGTTTAATTTCAGGCAGCACACGATAAAAATGTTTTTCAAATGAAAGTTGATGTAATATTAGGTCTTCAGTGGGGTGATGAAGGCAAGGGTAAGATCGTTGATGTTTTAGCGCCCAAATATGACGTAATTGCAAGATTTCAGGGAGGCCCAAACGCCGGTCACACCTTAGAGTTTGACAATATAAAGCACGTCTTACATCAGATCCCTTCAGGGATATTCCGTGACAACACTAAAAATGTGATCGGTAGCGGGCTGGTACTTGACCCCGTTATTTTCAGAAAGGAAGTTAATGGCCTATCGAAATTCAACTTTGACCCAAGGAAAAACCTTTTTATTTCAAAAAAGGCTCAATTAATCCTTCCTTCGCACAGACTCCTTGACGCAGCCTACGAGGCAGCAAAAGGTGAAGAGAAGATTGGCTCTACCTTAAAGGGAATAGGACCAACTTATCAGGATAAAATAGCAAGGCTTGGGTTGAGAGTGGGCGACATACTTTTAGATAATTTTCAAAAGAGATACGAAAAACTTGTTGACAAGCACAAGGAAATACTTGAGTTGTACAACTTTGAGTACGACCTGGCACCCCTGGAGAAAGAATTTTTTGATGCGCTGGATTTCTTAAGATCGTTCGAGTTGGTCGATTCAGCCTATTTAATTAATGATTGTTTGAATCGAAATGAGTCGGTTTTAGCAGAAGGTGCGCAGGGTTCACTACTGGACATAGATTTTGGTAGTTATCCATTTGTTACCAGCTCCAATACCACCACCCCGGGTGTTTGCACAGGTTTAGGAATCGCTCCATCAAAGATTGGGGAGGTATTTGGCATATTTAAAGCCTATTGTACCCGCGTCGGAAGCGGGCCATTTCCCACTGAGTTGGAAAATGAAACCGGCGAATTGCTGCGCAAAGAAGGTCACGAGTTTGGCGCCACGACTGGCAGACCCAGGAGATGTGGCTGGCTGGACCTGCCTGCATTAAAATATGCCATTATGATCAATGGAGTTACCCAATTGATCATGACCAAAGCAGATGTGCTAAATATCTTCAAAGAAATAAAGGTTTGCACCGCATATCAATTGAAAAGCGGTGAAGTTACAGATCAGTTCCCCTATGACCTCTGCGAGGAGGAAATTACACCGGTTTATGAATCATTGGAAGGATGGAATGTTTCCACGGCTAGTATTTCGGATGAAGCTCAATTCCCGGAGCCACTTAAAAACTACATCAATTATCTCGAGCAGAAGCTCGCCACCCCGATTTCAATTGTTAGCCTGGGACCCAACAGATCGCAGACGATTGTGAGAAATGTGAAAGCAGAGGCTTAGAAAATACCTTAATTAGAGTTATATTAGGGAATTGTTTCTTTTTAGCGCAACCTAATATGACGAAACTGAGAGGATTAGTTTTTGTTTTTTTAATCACAATTTCGAATTCTTTTTCTCAGAATTCCCAGCCTCTCATTGTGGTTGATCCGCTCGGTCACACGGCCAAAATCGAAAAGCTACATTTTATTGACAATGGTGACAAGTTGATTTCTGTGTCTAATGACAAGACGATCAGGGTGTGGGATACCCACACAGGTGAAATTTTAAATAAGTTTGAGGCGGAAATAGGTGAGGGATTTGAGGGAGTTTTTTATACCTCAGCGATATCGCCAGATGAACGTTTTTTAGCCGCTGGGGGAATAGCACCGGGTCAATACCCTGAAAATTATGTTATTATTATCGACCTTAAGAATGGTGTACAATATGGTACTGCGGTAGGTCATACAGAAACAATTTCATCCTTGTGTTTTTCCCCTGATTCAAAAATGCTGGTTTCCGGAGATGAATCTGGTGCGGTATTTTTATGGAATATCACTGGAGGAGGAAGGTTCAGCAATACCAGTTCGTTTAACCTTGGAGGCGGTATAAAGGACATAGCATTTCACAAGGATAAGGATTGGGTAGTGATCTGTAACGGGAGCTCTGAAGTCAATATTTTTTCTTTGTCACAAATTGTTTCCGGAAATTTAAACCGGGCACTGGTCAGGCAGTTGAAAAAACATAAACATCAGGTAGAATTATTGACATTCTCTCCAAAAAACGGCTACCTCCTTTCCGCAGCTAATGATGAAATGTATAAATCTTCTGAAATGATATTGTGGAATTCGAATGGGGAGATGATTGTACAGATTCCTCTTGGATTCCCTATTAGTGATGTTTCATTCTCTTATGACGATAAGTTCCTTGCGGTGTCTTCCTCTAGCTCCGGGCAAGTACAAATTTATGAGCTAAGTAGTTACGGCATTCAGCTTGAGGATGTTTACCGTAAATATGACGAGCCGGTGTCTGCTTTGGAGTTTAGTCCAAAGTCCGCCAATGGGAGGGATTATATAATTGCCTCGTCAAATTTCATAAACAATCACTTGTCAATTTGGAGTACTATCAGCGGTACAGATCAGGTCGAGATTAAAGGCAAAGGGATGGTTTTAAATCGCCTCGTTTACGGGCTGAATAATCACTTATATTTTTCCTCCGATGGAGGTACGCCAAACATGTCTTTTGACTTTGAAAATTTTGCTGTCGGGAATGATGATAAGCTTTCCAACGACCAGATTAGTTCCTACTCAAAGTTGGGAATCAGGCAAATTAATGACTATGAGCTGTTGCTGTCGAATAGTAAAATGATACGGGTTGACCCCTTTATAGATGGGAGAATCCTAAGTTTCGTTGCAGACAATTACGGTAATGTTGTTGTTGGCTCCAGTTTTTCCTTAAAGCTTTTTGGGCAAAATAATTCTGTGTTGAAGGAATTCCGGGGACACTCCGGAGGTGTGAGGGCTCTGGCAGTCTCACCAAATGGCAAATATTTATTTTCCAGTTGTGAAGATCAGACAATTAAAATTTGGAACCTTGAGGAAAAACTAGGAGTGCCCAGTATTGCAGAGGCCCTGGAACGTAACGTAGAGGAGAAAGATATAGTTATAAATTTTCTTAAGGAAAATTATAAAATGGATTCCGTCCTATTTGCACCTGGTACTGAGGCGTGGGAAACGGTTATTTCAGAATTGAGATATCAGAAAAATGACTTCTATAAAGACTTGAATAACCTGTACAATGATTTATATGAAGTTGCCTTTCCCTTCATGACCCTTTTTATCAGCTCGGATAATGAATGGGTTTGTTGGGACAACGAAGGCTATTTTCATTGTTCTGATAGAGGGGATCAATATTTTGGTTGGCATTTTAATAATGGAATGGATAAGCTGGCAAGCTTTTATCCGGCAAGGCAATATTTTGATATCCTTTTCAAACCTACTTTAATACAAAAGAGCTTTGAAACAGGCGTTAGAATCAATGAAATCATGCGACAGACTGGACAAAGGCCGTTTGATTTTTCCAAACTGGAAGAACCGTCTTTTGCAAGGATTCAAATTTTGGACATGGCGGACGAAGACGAGGGTATTGAGCATGAATATGGAAGGTACTCCACCAAAAAGGAAAAAATAAAACTTAAGGTCTACACATATCACAAGGGAAGTGGTGTTAAGGAATTAAATATTTATCGTAATAATAAGCTAATTACCACTATTAGCGACTCCAGTTTGGAGAAAGTCAATAAGGAGGGTTCTGATAAAATATATGTTGAGGTAGATTTAGAAAATGGGAAAAACTTTTTCTCAGTTTCTGCTGTGAATTTTGGTAAAGTAGAATCAAAGCGATACTCTGTACCGATCAATTATACTGGGCCACCTATTCTTACTTCAGATTTGCATGTGATTACTGTTGGAATAAATAAATATGAAAATGAAGCTCTAAATCTAAATTATGCGCATTCAGACGCGGCTTCTTTCGTTGAGAAAATAAAGCAGAATGACAAGGTGCTTTATAATAATGTTAATATCGTATCTCTCTATGATGAGGATGCTACAAAGGAAAAAATAAACGAGGCTTTTAAGGCCGTTTCTGAGCAAACTAAACCGAACGATGTTTTTATATTTTATTATGCCGGGCATGGACAGCTAAGGGAAAATGAAAATTATGAAAGCGAGTATTTTTTAGTTCCTCATGATGTGACAAGTTTTTATGATGACAAACAAAATTTAACCACTAATGGAATATCGACCAGTGAGTTAGTGGATAATTTGACAGCGATCAATTGTTCAAATCAGTTGATTCTTCTTGATGCTTGTCAATCGGGTAGTGCCATAGAATACCTGGCAGTAAGTCGAAGCGTCGGTGAAAAGGAAAAAAAGTTAAGGCAGTTAAAAAACAAACTTGGTGTTACTATTATTTCTGCCGCCGGGTCGAAACAGTTTGCCACTGAATTTGAAGACCTTGGTCATGGAGTTTTCACTTATTCAATCCTGGAAGCCCTTGATGGTAAAGCAGATATTCTCACGAAGGATAACAAAATTTCTGTGAAGGAACTGGATCTCTTTTTGCTGTCTGAGGTACCTAAATTATCCCAAAAATTTAATGCGGCGGCCCAGTCTCCAAATAGCTTTTTAGAGGGTGTTGATTTTATTATCAGCGCAGGGGGTGAGTAAATTGTTTCAGCTAACGCTTAAAACGGTATTGCTTCCTTTTCCTCTTTTCACTTTTCTTTCGCTGCTTTTTACTGCTTTTCACCGTGTTAAAGGAATTTAGGTTTTTTGAAATACTGAGCTTTTTATTTGTCGGTTCAGGTTTCTTTTTTGAGTCTCTAAAAAGTGATTTGGTATTAAAATTTGGCTTTTTAGAAAACCTTATGTTTCCATTGATGGATTTATAAGATTTCTTTTGGCTGGTAATAATATCCCTGTTTAGAGGTCGACTTTCCGTAAATCTTTCGCGATTACTTATTTGTTTGAAATTGTATCTTAAAATGAATGAATTGGCTGTACTCTTTTGGCTGAAGTTGTTGCCGCCAATATCCTCGAAGTCGTACTCCAGGTAAATATTTTTGTAATTAAACCCCACTATTACTCCGAGAAGTCCATTGTTGCCATAGGAACCACCTAGTGTAAAAAGGTCTTTGAATGTATAATATGCTCCAATATCGTAACGTCCATTTGCAAGAAGGTCGCCTTCCACAGAAGACAACACCCTATAGCTAATTAGAGGTTCAAGCCTGTCACGGCCATTAAATACAGGTAGATGAATGCCCATATATGCATTGTAAAATGCATTTACTTCCGTTTGGTTTTCATAGAGTTTTAATAAGGAGTTGAACTGATTAACCGCTCCTCCAATTGAAAAATATTTGGATTTGTATGCCAAACCAAAAGAAAAATCATAGTTGAAGTTTGAGTTATAATCAAAGAGAAGTATGTCCGAAAGATCTACATTATCGTTTAACCGGTCTTCGTTTAACTGCATTCTGTTAAAATTTCCCGAAAGGCCAATGGAGAGTCGATTGAGGCTTGAAAAATTGATGTGATAAGAACCCCCAATTGATCCATAGATCGAATTCGTTAAGCCATATTTATCAGAATAAAAATTGATGCCTACCCCACCAGAATTATTAATTATCGGAAGGTGAGCATGCAGATAAGTTGTATTAAATGAACTTTCCTCCAAAACAGGAACTGATTTATACAGCAGGGTAAAATTTCCACCATTGGCACCAGCTAAGGCGGGGTTATAAATAAAGGTATTGATTGTTTTTTGTTGAAAAATCGGATAACCCAATTGACAATTTCCCAGGTTGAAGAAAAATAGAAAGAGTAGGAGTAAAAGGTATTTCATAGACGCTAGTTGATGAAGGTGACTATCTCTCTTGCCAATTCTTTCCCGCTGAGTTTAATGATACAGATATAGTTCCCTTTTGACAGGGTTTCCAGATTTCCATTGGAAAGGTCATCCACAGAGATTTTTAAGACTTGAATACCAAGTTGATTAATAATGATTATTTCTGCACCCTCAATTTTATCAATGTTCGTAATTTCCAAAATGTCATTGATGCCATCAGAGTTTTTAGAGATAAAGTTTCGAATTAGTAGCTCGAAGAGCCTCTCCCTCCCGATGGCAAAATGAGATTGTGATACTAAATTATCCGAATCGACAAAGCCTCCATTTATTACACCACCTAAGCTCTGGAAATTGCTCCCTGATGTGTTGCCTTGAGCGACCACAAGTTTTTCGTTATCTCCTTCAAATGGAATAGTTTCATTTAGGAAGGGCAGCGAAACTTTGGCTAATGGAATATTGTCATTGGTAATTTTCCAGTATCTGTCATTAGAAATATAGATTAGGGAATCGTTAACAATTCCATTGACTGATTCATTTCTTACTTCGACGCCAATTTCTCCGGTAAATGCTGAAACATCAAAAAACTTTAGTGGCATATATTCATCGCCGTTTCCGACAGGAAAAATCAACTCATTGTCATTGACGGCACTAAAGAAAGGGCCAACTATGTGGCTATTATTATTTCCAGACGGGTTTTGTGCGGTTTGACTGAGATGAATGGAATTTTGTTCGGTGGAAAATACCAACCCATCGTTAAAAACAATCGAATTCGATATTGAAATGGGGCTATTTAGAACTTTGCTGCCTCCACCATCAATTATGATGTTTTGAAAAGTGCCATTGTTGTGATTGATGTTTTGTTCCGAACTGGAATTAAAGGTAACTGTACCCGAGGTACTATTGTAATTTCCTGAATTACTCCAGTTTCCATACACAATTATCTCACCATTATTTTCTATTGAATTGACATTGATAAAATCATCAACGGTAAGAATCGAGTTATTGGCAATATGAAGGGTAGCGTTATTATAAAATGTGATTTGAGCAAAAGAAAGATTAATACTCATCGAAAATGCCGCAATAAATAATATGAATAGATACTTTTTCATATAGTCATTAGTTTTTAAAGAGTAGATAGCCTTCAAAAAATGTGGTATTATCAAATCCTCTAATCGAAGTACTGGCACCTGAGTTTTGGTAATACTGAACATATACAACATCCCCTGCAGTCAATTGTACAGTTACATCCGAATGAAAAACTCCACCTGCGATTCCATTGATAAATTCAGTTCTTGCCACTGATGAACCATTTACCACTATATCAAAGCGGACCAG
>JBNLGG010000024.1:0-53178 GCA_050305935.1 Cyclobacteriaceae bacterium
CGCAACGCACATTGTGGGGGGGGAGTTTGAAATCGTTCATTTAGGTGAAAACAGGTACTTGTTCCGGCAAATCCAATATTTTGACGCTATCAACGGAAATCCTGACGCGGAAGACGCTTCTATTTCAGCATCCATATTCAGAATGAGCGATGATGCTTATGTCCGAAACGTATTGATGTTTCAGGTAGAAGATAAACTGATAAAGTACTCAAACCCGAGCTGTACGGACAATACGATTTCTACAAAACGCCTTGTGTACGAAACCACCTTGACACTTAACCCCGAGGATTTTGATGACCCCGAAGGATATTATATGGTTTGGGAAAGATGTTGTCGCAATGAAGTGATTTCCAATATAGTCAATCCGGGCAACACAGGCCAGACATTCTATATTGAGTTCCCCCCCCTTATAAAGAATGGTGAGCCATTTGTTAATTCAACACCCACTTTATTCCCACCATTGCAAGACTACGCATGTGTCAACCAGTTTTATTATGCTGATTTTAAAGGCTTTGATCAGGACGGCGATTCATTGGTATATTCGCTGGTGACCCCGCTTAATAGTTCTGAGACTAATACCAATCCTCAGCCAAATCCTCTGCCTGATCCGAAACCGAAACCGCATTCCAATATCAATTGGGCGATAGGATACAGTGAAAATGTTCAGGTCACCGGACCGGAGCCTCTTAATATCACTAAAGATGGGATATTGAGGGTAATTCCTGATCGGGAAGGTTTATTTGTCTTTTCTGTGAAGTGCGAAGAGTTTAGGAATGGGGAAAAGATAGGAGAAGTGCGAAGAGACTTCCAGCTTTTTGTGGTGGACTGCCCGCCACCAGGAAACAAGCCCGAGATCAAAGCAAAAGCACCGGGTTCTACAGAGTACAAAGCGGATATTTCCACCGTTGTGCTGAACTATGGCGACGATACTTGTTTTGATATTATCGTGAATGACAAGGACGGGGGAGAGACCATTCGAATCAAGGCGGTACCGGTTAATTTTCAGGATTCCCTTCAAGAAAGGCTTGACTTTGACTTCGGATTAATTAATGATCCGAATGATACGTTAAAGGTTAAATTTTGCTTGTCACATTGCATCAATGACGGAAGTTATAGCCCTGCTATGATCGATTTATTTGTGTATGATAACCGTTGCCCTCAGTCTTTGATAGACACATTGCGTATTAATGCCTATATCAATCAACCGCCAAATAGTGACCCGGTATTTACCTTGCCTGTCAAACCGGACACAACTTTTGCGCTGTCAGAAGGAGGGTTATATAGCATTCCTGTCAAAGCGACGGACGCTGACAATGATGAGTTGTCTGTTTCTATTTTACCGGTTGATTTTGATCCCTTGGACTATGGGCTATCGCTGGTTGAGATTAATAATACTCCGGGAGAGGTAGACTACAATATTTTATGGGATGCCGACTGCGAAGCATACGATTTTTCTGACAAGAATGAATTTGAATTCATGCTAATCGCCGAGGATTTTGATGAGTGCCTCAAGGTAAATGCCGACACCACTTTTTATACGGTCAGGATTGAATTGCCGTCAAATGAGCGTCCCGTGTTAAAGGTCAACGGTTCGGAGTCTGATCTGGTAACGCAGATAAAAATTGAAGAATTGAGGAATTTTATTGTCACCTTGGAAGACGCCGACGTGACAGATAGCTTGTCATTGACTGCAAAGGGATTTGGTTTCAACTTATCTGACTATGGCCTGGTGTTTAACGAGATTATGGGAACCCAATCAATAGGGCAGACTTTCAAATTCCAGGTTAATTGTGACTACGTTGGGTTCGTTTTACCTGATACACTAGAAATTTTATTTATCGGAGAAGATTTTGATAAATGCAAGGCAAAGAGTGGAGATACCCTTCGTCTTTATGTGAAATTGCTGCCACCGGACAATAATCCTCCGGTAATTACAATTGACGGTTCGGAAAAAGATAATGATACCTTGGAGTTTATTGTTGGTCAAAACATAAGCCTTTTCTTTTACTCAGTGGATCCTGATGGCGATCAAACAATTTTGTACCTGCTGGACGAAGACTCTCTCAACGATAATTTTGGCATTAACTTCTCGACCGGTACGGGAGGGCCTTCATCTTCAGGCACTTTTAGCTGGTATGCGGAGTGTCAATATTTAGCTCCGGGGTACAAGGATGGAACTTATCCCTTAAAGCTATTGGCCATAGACGACAAATGTTTAGTGCCAGATTCGACTTTTCACAATTTTGTTATTGTAATTAAAGACAAATACCACAACAAGGATTTCTTGCCACCCAATGTTTTCACACCCAATGAGGACGATGATTTAAATCCTGAATTCTACATTCCCAATCTTCCACAGGATAATTGCGAAAATGTGTTTGAAGAGATCATTATCCTTAATAGGTGGGGGCAGGAGGTTTTCCGATCTACTGACAGGGAGTTTAGATGGGATGGACAAGGCCATACGAATGGTGTGTATTATTATACACTCATTTTTTCCAACAAATCTTATAAAGGGATCGTCAGCCTACTCAAGTAAAGACCAGGATTTTCCTTTTCTCTCAAATAAAAAAAGTGGTTAATCGTTAACAAATTGTTTACATTTGTGCGATTCCTTTAGGAACTTTAAAAGATAATTTAAAAAATCCAGTCGATTTCGAAACCTTTTTGGCGTTTAAAGTGTCATTAAGAAAAAGCTTTTAAAATGAAGAATAAACATCTGGCTACTTACCCTATCAATTACAAGTCATACTCGGAAAAATCATCAGTTGAAAAAATATTTGATGATAAATCACGTGATAGTTATTTCAGGTCAATGGAGGAAGCACAAAAGAATTTATTAAACCTGCTGAAAAAATAGTCCCACCACCATTTTCTTTCCTGTTACTTATTCTTCATAAACCTTGACAACCTCCGTTGCTGCATCCTTTTCTTGATGTAGTTTTTGTTTTTTCTCATATAATATGGAATGGGCCTAGACGACAGGCTTTCGATCATTCGCACAATCGCTCGTAACACATCGAAGTATAGAAGTATCACCAACGCTATTGTCATCATCCAAATTACAATCAGATTAAAGACCAATGTTTCGAAATAGAATCCCGCAAAGTATTTCCTTGGCGCGTAAAAGTGTGTCCTGAAATTAAACTTGCTTGCAGGAACCACGGGGTTATAATAAATAGGATAGATTTTTCTAACAAGCCTGTCCTTGTACTCAATAATCCTTGTTTTTTCGTTTAACCCTTTCACAAGCTGATTGATGTTGTCATTTTTATAGTCTCGTCTCAGTTTTAGCAGTTGCCTTTTTGAGCTCTCATCGCCGGTATATTCAGCCAACAAAACGTCCTTTTTTTGAATCGCCTTGTTTTTCCGGTTGATATACATGTTCTGAAGGGTTTCAAGATATTTTTTGCATGACCTGTAAACAGTCGAATCAAAATCCAGGGAGTTCAATTTGTCAATCTCCGGAAATTTATCTTCGCCGGTGATATGCAGCTCTTTCTTGATCTCATTGCTTAAAAGCTTAAAATTTGAATTCATCCTTTCTGGTGAATCCGATTTGCTGCGAATTCTCTCCAGGCGAATCAACAATTCCGGCACAAAATAAGTTGCCTTATATTCTGCGCCAGTGATTTCTTTATCGAACTCGTAAAACAATCTTTCGTATGGATTTGATTTAAATTGCCGTACCATGGCGGCTTCATACGCCCAGCGGGAAGCCATCACTTCGCCGTAAATTGGCACCCGGTCAGGGGCGCTTAAATCGGGGTTTAGTTTTTCAAATGGAAAAACTACACCACTGAATATGAGCTGTGGGATTAAAATAATCGGGATAAGAATGTAAATCGTGATCGCTGAGTTAAAAGCGGAGGAGATGTTTAAGCCAATGGCATTGCTCATGCACGAGCAGGTGAATAAAATCAACCAGTATTGAAAATACATCCCCTGGAATTCCAGAATCAGGTTTCCAATGATGATGAATGTAAACGTTTGTACCGCCGAGATGGAAAAGAGGATGGTGAGCTTTGAAAACAGGTAGCTAAACCGACTTAAATTCAGGAATTTCTCTCTTTCGAGTAGTTTTCTGTCCTTTATGATCTCCTCGGCGCTTACAGTCAATCCCATGAAAAGTGCCACGATGATGCTCATAAAAAAATAAGCCGGGATATTGGGATTGTCGTAAAATGTATAGCCCCCTCCATTTTCATTCTGATTGTAATACCTGATAAAATATGACAGGATAAAAGCAAGAAGCGGTGCTTCCAAAAGATTGATCAGCAAATATTGGCGGTTGCTTATTTTTGTAAGCAGATCCCGGTTTGTATATATTTTAAACTGGTTTTTTCGGTTCGGAATTTTATAGTTTTTGGCAGTTGGTATCTCCTTGCTTTCAACTACTTCGGGTCGCTGAAATTTCTTTAAGAAAAAACGGTTCCATTCTGGGGCAGATATTTTTCGACGTTCTGTAATCCTACCGTATTCATCCACTACGCGGGTTTCGATAATGTTAAATATCTGTTCTACCTTCAGGTTGCCGCAGGTAATGCAAACCCCCTGGTCGCGGTTGACCATATTGATCACATCCTTAAAATAGACGAGCGCTTCCGTTGGGTTACCATAGTAAATCTGATAACCCCCAATATCAAGTATGATCAGGTTATCAAACATTTTAAAAATATCGGAAGAAGGCTGGTGAATTATGCTAAATACCAATTTCCCCTTTAAGGCTAATTCCTTTAAAAGATCCATGATGTTTTCCGAATCACGTGATGATAATCCGGAAGTCGGCTCGTCAAGGAATAGAATGTCTGGCTCACGGATCAACTCCAATGCGATGTTAAGTCGCTTTCTCTGGCCACCGCTGATGGTTTTGTTGAGGGGATTGCCCACCTTTAATTCCTTAATGTCAAACAATCCAAGATTTATAAGCGTCCTCCTGACGATGTCATTTATTTCTACCTCGTTGTAATCGGCATAGCTAAATAATGCCGCGTAATAAAGGTTTTGATACACGGTAAGATCCTCAATGAGCATGTCGTCCTGCGGTACGTACCCGATGATCCCTTCAACATCCTCCGGATTTTTATGTATATCAATCCCATTGATAGTGACTTTCCCGAGGATGGGTTTTCTCTTCCCATTAAGGACTTCCAGAAGAGTAGACTTTCCCGAGCCACTCGCACCCATCACACCTATTAACTTTCCTGATTCTTCACAGATATTAATGTTCCGCAAGCCGATAACTCCGGTGCCAAATCTCAGCGAAACATTTTCTGCCCGCAGGGTTAGTTTGAGGTGGGACTCGATGTCCTTAAATGCGGTAACGATGTCACTGTAAAAAATAGGATTGAATTTATCTCCCCGGATGTTACTCCCCGGGGGAAAGACACTCACCGACCTACTTTTCATCGGGACACCATTCAGCCGGATGCTGGACAGCCCCACGTGTTTCACCAGATAGGTTTCGGTTTTTGGTAGGTACAATACTCCTATCAAGCCCGAAAGCCTGGGGACGACAAGGTGCTTACATTCATAGGTTTCGCTCCCTTCACCATCATCTATGATCAGCACATTTTTGTCTTTGATCAGGGAATCAATTTCATTGTTTAGCACAAAATCTTTGATCGAATTTACCTGCCTGAAATCAAATTTGACAAGCTGCGAAATATAGTATAGCAGGTTGGTTTGCCTTTCAGAAAGGAATCCGTCGGCCAGGAGTAATTCAATGATTTTTAGCAGGAGTACTGTTTTTTGATATTCAGTAAGCTCCATATTGATGTGCTTGCAGATCAGGACGATGTTGGCCCATTCTTCCACAAAATCGGCTGTGGACGCATTCATAAGCTCCGTATCCTGCTTTATCCTTTCTTCGGATTGATAGTATTCGTCAAATACACTAAGGTAATCGTCAATATCTTCGGCATCGATGTGGTCCAGTAAAAATTCCTGGATCTTAATTTTTTCAATTTCGGTTACCCTTTCCTTGGCAACAATGGCAAAAAGTCGTGTGATGGCTTTTAAAAGCTGCTCATTCATAGCTCAAATTTAAAAAGGAAAAGAATCACCATAATAAATAAAGGGAAGCATTTTTCAAAAGGTCGAATTTAGCATTTAATGCGGTTCGCCGGTCTGATTTTTTGAAATCTTGTGAATCAATCCGCTCTGAAATTAATAACTGGTGTTGCTAAATAGTTCTCTCCTTATTTAATACTTTTGTCGGCTTTTTTGAAATAATGAATGCTTTATACGAGCAGGCGATTACCGGATTAGTGGATACGGGATATGCCATCATCGAGGATTTTGTCGATGAAGAAACAATCAGAGGATTGCGATATAATTTGCAGTCCCAATTTGATGACGGGGAATTTAAGCGGGCTGGAATTGGCAAATGGAACAATTTCCAGAAGAACACAGAAATCAGGAATGATTACATCCATTGGTTAAACAATCGGTCTGAAGAACCGACTGAACGGCATCTAATTGAGCTGGTGCAGGATTTTGTTGATTACCTCAACCGCACCTGCTTTACAGGAATATTGTCCTTTGAGTTTCATTATGCCATCTATCCCAAGGGGTCGTTTTACAAGAGGCATTTAGATCAGTTTTCCAATGATGACAGTCGCCGGTATACCATGATTTTTTATTTAAATGAAAATTGGGGTGAAAAGGATGGTGGGCAACTAGTTTTATACCTGGGAAACGAAACCGTTACAATCTTACCAAAGGGAGGAACACTTGTTTTCTTTGAAAGCCAGAAGATTGAACACGAAGTACTTCCTTCCTACAGGGAGCGAATGAGCTTGACCGGATGGCTAAAGAATTCGGAGACGAGAATTTTGTTGTAAAAAAAGCCCGGAAGATATGCACTTCCGGGCTTTTTTTCAGAATCCGAATCAGATATTGGCAGCGAGCCAATCACCTACTTCAGAAGTTTTATATGGCTTTTCTTTTGAAATATCTTCTGTCACCACACCATTTTCGAGTGAAGCATTTACCACATCCTTAATTGCCTGGGCTTCTTCTAATAAATTTAGTGATTCCAATAGCATTGCCGCAGATAGAACAGTGGCGATGGGGTTCGCAATGTCTTTTCCGGCCGCTTGTGGGTAGCTTCCGTGGATCGGTTCAAAAACTGAAGTCAATAAACCAATGGACGCTGAAGGCAATAAGCCAAGTGATCCCGTAATGACACTCGCCTCGTCGGAAATGATATCACCAAACATATTTTCGGTCACGATCACATCAAACTTCTTTGGCCACTGTATAAGCTGCATCGCCGCGTTGTCTACAAACATGTAGTCAACTTCAATGTCCTTGTGATTGGCTTCCATGCCCTGAGCGGTTTCTCTCCAAAGCCTTGAAGTTGCCAGTACGTTGGCTTTATCAACAACGGTCAACCTTTTATTTCTCTTGCCGGCGTACGAAAAAGCAAGCTCTAAAATCCGCTCAATTTCCTCTACGGTGTAGGTACAAGTATCAAAGGCCTTCCTTAAATCTTCAGATCGTCCTTTCTCCCCAAAATAAATGCCTCCTGTGAGTTCCCTGACTACCACCAAATCTGCTCCTTCAACAATGTGGGTTCTCAGCGGGCTTTTCTCAATCAATGAGGGAAAAGTGGCCACAGGCCGGATATTCGCATAAAGGCCCAATTTCTTTCTCATGGCAAGAAGGCCTTGCTCCGGTCGTACCTTTGCTTTTGGATCATTGTCAAATTTTGGATCGCCAATAGCGCCAAAAAGGACTGCATCAGAATCCACACAAAGCTGGTGTGTATCCTCAGGATATGGGTCTCCCACTTTGTCGATGGCGGCTGCCCCGGTGATACCAAACTGAAAGTCAAAATCGTGCCCGAACTTATTGCCTACTGCTTTTAAAACTTTGATGGCCTGGTCAACGATTTCCGGTCCTATTCCATCTCCCGGAAGGGTGGCTATTTTATATTTCATATGTTTACTTTGTCTGTTTTTAATGACACATATGGAACCTCGCATATCATAGTTATCGATCTGCGTACCGTTTACGTAATGCTCGGTTTCATTCGTTAAAAAATCTTTTATCTATTAATTATTGTTTTCAATGAGGTTCAGCATTTTAATAGTGGCTTTAATGGCGGCGATTGCCTGGTCAGAATCAAGCCCTTTTGTTTTGAATTGCCGGTTGTTTAAATCCCAGGTAATAGTGGTCTGACAAAGGGCATCCGTTTTTCCGCCTGGCGGGATCGACACATTGTAATCCACTAGGGTAGGGTGATGCTTCCCAAGTCGGTCATAGATTCTCCACAAGGCATTCATGAAAGCGTCATACTGGCCATCACCCGAAGCCGTTTCCTGATACACTTTGCCATCAATCTCTATGCTCAAGGTTGCTACTGACCTTAGCCCAGCTGCCACAGAGAGGTTGTAATTCTTGATAACAATATTTTGTTTTATCTGCTGGCTTTTGAGCACATCCGATATGATGTAGGGTAGGTCTTCCTGGGTGACAACTTCTTTTTTGTCGCCAAGCTCAATGATTTTTTCAGTCACGATTTTCATTGATTTGGCATCAAGCTCTATTCCTAATTCTTCCAGGTTTTTCTTGATATTGGCTTTGCCAGACATTTTGCCAAGGGCGTATTCCCTTTTGCGATCAAATCGTTCTGGCTTCAGGTCGTTGTGGTAGAGGTCGTTTTTATTGTCCCCGTCTGCGTGAATTCCGCTGGTTTGGGTAAAAACAAATTCCCCGATCAAAGGTTTGTTTTGAGGAATCCTAACCCCGCTAAATGATTCGACCAATTTGCTGACAAAATAGAGTTTCTTTTCATCGACTGACATTTCGTAGTTGAAATGATCTTTTACGATGCCAATGACACTACTTAGTGGAACATTTCCTGCTCGTTCGCCGAGACCGTTCACTGTGGTGTGGATATTGGTAATCCCTGCTTTTATGGCAGCAAAGACATTGGCTGTAGCCAGGTCATAGTCATTGTGTGCATGAAAATCAAAGGTACAATTGGGATACCTATCAACAACTTGCTTGCAAAAATTGTAGGCTTCATCGTGATTTAGAATTCCGAGTGTATCAGGTAGCATGAAATGGGAGATCGGTTCTTCCTGTAATGCGTCAATAAAATTAAACACATATTCAGGGGAGTGTCTCATTCCGTTTGACCAATCTTCCAGGTAAACATGGACAGTAATACCCATCTCCACTGCTTTCCTGATCACGTCTTTGATATCAGCCAGATGTTCCTCAGGTGTTTTTCTCAACTGCTGGGTGCAATGTTTCAGCGATCCTTTACAAAGAAGGTTGATGATCTTGCCGCCAGCTTTTTCAATCCACTGGAGCGAAGTGTCACCATCGACAAAACCAAGGATCTCGACACGGTCGCCAAATCCATTTTTATTGGCCCAGGTCAGTATTTTTTTTGCAGCATTAAACTCCCCTTCAGAAACCCTGGCTGAAGCAATTTCCAGCCTGTCTACTTTTAATTCCTCTAAAAGTAGTTTGGCAATATTCAGCTTTTCATTTTCAGAAAACGAAACGCCGGAAGTTTGCTCGCCATCCCTGAGTGTTGTGTCTAGTACTGATATTTTCATTGGAGAAGTATTAGGCCCTTTTCGCCTCAAATTCTTCGATTTTTCCCTTCAGGTTCAGAAGGTAATCGATGTCATCATAGCCATTTAGTAGGCATTCCTTTTTGTATGCGTTGATCTCGAATCCTTCAGATGCTCCCGTTGCCTTGATAGTAATTGTCTGGTCTTCCAGGTCTACAATAAACTCAGCTTTCGGATCCTTGTCAATTTCATCAAACATTTGCTGTAAAAAGCCTTCGCTTACCTGTACAGGCAAAAGACCATTATTCAGGGAATTGTTTTTAAATATATCAGCGAAAAAACTTGAAACAACTACTTTGAAGCCGTAATCATGTACTGCCCAGGCGGCATGCTCCCTGCTGGAACCGCTACCAAAGTTTTTACCGGCTACCAGGATCTTACCGCTGTAGGTAGGATCGTTCAAAGGGAAACCTGGTTTCGGGTTATTTTCCTTGTCATATCGCCAGTCCCGGAACAGATTGTCGCCAAAGCCCTCCCTGGTGGTTGCTTTTAAAAAGCGGGCGGGAATGATCTGGTCGGTATCGACATTTTCTATTTTAATCGGAACGGCTGATGATTCTATTTTTACAAATTTTTCTATTGCCATGATGGATTTCTTTAAAGTAATGTACGCGGATCAATTATTTTTCCAGTTACAGCTACGGCTGCTGCGGTTAAGGGGCTGGCGAGCATCGTCCTTGCACCCGGGCCTTGCCTTCCTTCAAAATTTCTGTTGGAAGTCGATACGGCCAATTTTCCCTCGGGAATTTTATCGTCGTTCATTGCCAAACAGGCAGAGCAGCCGGGTTGACGAAGTTTAAAGCCAGCCTCTTCTAGAATTTGAGTGATTCCCTCTTCATTGGCTTGCTTTTCTACCGACTTTGAACCCGGAACAATCCAGGCTGTAATGTTGTCAGCCTTCTTTTTACCTTTCACAAAATTGGCAACTTCCCTTAAATCTTCGATTCGCCCATTGGTACAACTACCCACAAAAACAAAATCGACTTCTTTTCCTTCTAGTTTATCACCGGGGCTGAATTTCATATATTCCAAACTCTTCAGGAAGGAATTTTGAGAGCTTTTTTCAATCTCTCCATTTGATGGAATGGAACCTCTCACTTTTGTCCCCATTCCAGGGTTGGTTCCATAGGTGATCATTGGTTCAATGTCGGAAGCATCGTATTTAATTTCCAGATCAAATACGGCGTCTTCATCAGAATAAAGCTGCTTCCATTTTTCTACGGCTTTATCAAAATCATCTCCTTTTGGAGCAAGCTCACGGCCTTTAATGTAGTCAAATGTGGTTTGGTCAGGAGCAATTAGGCCGCCTCTTGCGCCCATTTCGATACTCATATTACAAACGGTCATCCTACCTTCCATGGAAAGGCTCCTGATAGCCGAACCGGCAAATTCGATGAAGTAACCCGTACCACCACTCGCCGAGACTTTAGAAATGATGTAGAGCACTACATCTTTGGCAGTTACTCCTTTGCCCAGCTCACCATCGACAGTAATCCTCATTTTCTTTGGCTTAGGCTGTAGGATACACTGAGTCGCCAGTACCATTTCCACTTCACTTGTTCCAATACCAAAGGCAACACTACCGAACGCACCGTGCGTTGATGTGTGGCTATCACCGCACACCATTGTCATTCCTGGTTGGGTGATTCCAAGTTGAGGGCCAATTACGTGGACAATCCCTTGCGAAGGATGGTTTAATCCATACAAAGTCACTCCGTGATTATTGCAGTTTTCAGTCAGTTTGTTGACCTGAAATGCCGACAGTTGGTCTTTAATAGGTAGGTGCTGATCAACCGTAGGTACATTGTGATCAGGGGTAGCCACAGTATTTTGTGGCCTGAACACCTTGAGCCCTCTCTTGTCAATACCCGCAAAAGCCTGCGGGCTTGTTACCTCGTGGATTAAATGTTTGTCAATGTACAAGACACTTGGGCCGCCTTCTATTTCAGAAACCACATGCGCATCCCAAACTTTATCGAATAATGTTTTGCCTGCCAACGTCTTAAAAATTTAATTGTCAATAATATTCGGAAACTTCCCCGTCTCAGCAAGTTTCGGCCTGCAAAGGTAAAAAACTTTCAGGATTATTGGAATTTGTGGAGAAAACAAAATGAGCTACTGAGAATATTGTTTGGCTAAAACTATTCTTCTAATCCGGCTTGTAAATTCCGAGATTTAGAATTTTCTCTTTTGCCTCCTTCAGGTAATTTCGACCAATGGGCAATGATTTATTGGCGATTTCTACGCTGTTCCCATCCAGGGCCTTAATATTGGCGAGGGAGATGGTGTATGAGCGGTGAATCCGTAGAAACTTGGATTCCGGAAGAGAGGTAGTGATTTTATTCAGGTTCATGTGGGTGATATAGTTGCCATGCGTGGTAAATACACGCACATAGTCTTTCAGGCTTTCTATATAAAGAATATCACAGAAAAAGACCTTAATAATTTTCTTATCAACCTTTAAAAAGATTATGTCGTCCGTTTCAGCCAGACCGATGCCATTTTTCTCAACATCAAGTGGTGTCTTTGCACTAAATAATTTGTGAATTTTACTAATGGTTTTCATAAATCGCGGGAAGCTTACCGGTTTGACCAGGTAGTCGATCACGTTAAACTCAAAACTATCGATGGCATATTCCTGATGTGCCGTGGTAATCACTACAAATGGGGGAGATTCCAGGATTTTTAACATTTCCATTCCGCTTAATTGTGGCATATTTATATCGAGAAACAGAATGTCCACTTGATTATTACGCAGAAAATCAGAAGCTTCCAGGGCATTCTCAAAAGTTTTTACGACAATAAAGCCTTCTGATTTACTTAAATGGTTTTCTATTACTTTAATCCCTAATGGCTCATCGTCCACTATTAAACACTTGATCATTTCTCTAGGGCGATTTTTAATATAATATATAAAAGTAATCAGTATCAGGAAATCCTACACATATTTTTCGCTGGGTTTTCAGGTATCCCAATGTTAGTAAATCTTGTGGCAATTTCATTTAAATCTTTATTATTATTCGTCCTTATTATTATCATTATTTACATATATTTTGTTTTTCTCCAATAAAACAACCCATTTTTTATTTTCATCTCCAGTTTTGTGCTCCAGGCTTTTCAAGCCACGTGCGGGATTCCAGGTAAGACCCGGAAATCAGTTTAATTTAACAATTGACGCTTATTTATGTCGTTTAGCTTTGAATTAATGTGGTTTGGCTAAAAATTTTCCTGACTAGAATATTTGATATTTAATTAGTATCAGGTATTAAGGTTTTAGGGTTAAAATAATTGTGGTTGAGGCGAGCAAACGATAAGCGTTTGCTCGCTTTATTCTCATAGAACCTTATTCAGAGAGACGAAATTTTCAAACAGGTAACATTAGGTGATATTGATATTGACTATGACCATCAGTTGAATAGATAGCCAGAGCGACCAATCCGACTGGCATTACATGTTGAATGAATTGAGGGGAAGGTTAAGTGATCGGTTGGTAATATTTTATTTCGGGTTAGTAAAAAAATCGTCAGGACACACTGGCGATTTTTTTATTCCACTCTCGTCCAATAGGTTGTACGGCCGATAATCGAAAATCCCATATATCCCCGCACATATAATCTGTCCATGGATTCCAGTTTCATAATACAACTATAAGTTTTTCCATTTTTTGGGTCATAAATGGTTCCATCTGAATATTCGCCATCTTCGAATGTGAAATTCTTTAGAATGTTTAAACCTACCAGGGGTTTAGTGCGCAATTTAGGGTTAGGGTTTTCATCATCCAGCCCGTTATCACCGGGCTCTATTTTCACCCAGTTTAACGTGCCAACATATTGATCTTCTTTTTTTGTGATCTGTATTTTTCCGGTTTTTTCTTCATTAAACCAAAGGCCAATAATATCGTCAGGACGTTCTTGCGCGAAGAGTTTGCAAACAGACATGAGGCTAAAAACTATTAAGAAAATTGTGGGTGCAGACGATTGAATCTTCATATTTTTGAATTTAAATCTTTTTAAGAATACTGAATTGAAATATCAGTCAATTAAAATAAAGTCGCAAACGCTTATTCTGCATGCATACTGCGCAGTATTTTGGAAGGAAGAAGCTGCGCTCATTTTATCTGACCTGCACCTCGGCAAAGCAGCCCATTTCAGAAAGAATGGAATTCCCATTTCCTCCCGTGTTCATGACGAAGATTTCTTTCATCTCAATTACCTGGTAGACAAATTTTTACCCTCAAAAGTCATTATTGTTGGCGACCTCTTCCACAGCGTTTATAATCAAGACTGGAATGTTTTCATAGATTTTGTTAGATCAAACCGTCGAATTGACTTCTTTTTGATCAAGGGCAATCACGACATTTTGCAGGAACACTTTTATGAGGAAACATTACACTGTTTTGATGAGTTGGAAATGGGGCCATTTTTTTTTGTACACAGTCCTGTTTCGGAGGCAGTTGGGAAGTATGTGATTAGCGGGCACATACACCCCTCGATTTCAATAAATGGCAAAGGAAGGCAAAAATTGACCTTACCTTGTTTTTATTTTTCTGAAAATTATGCTGTGTTACCCTCCTTTGGGAATTTCACTGGTAATTATAAGATTTCATTTAAATTTGGAGATTTGGTATATTTAATTGCAGACGATCAGGTTGTCCCGTACAAGCCAGCGTTTAGCATGAAATAAAAAAACCAGCGAAGAAATTACTACATTGGTTACTATAAATATTTTTAATGTATTAAACACCGAGGGTAAATGAAAGACAGTGAGGTTTTAGAAAAAATAACCCGTGGCGATGAAACAGCCCTCGATTTTCTCTACAAGAAGTACTACAGGATGATGACCAATCTGGTGATGAAGAACAGTGGTACTGAAGAGGAGGCAAAGGATATTTATCAGGAAGCACTTGTAGTCTTTTGGCGAAAAGCTGCAAGTGGTAACTTAGTGCTAACATCTAAAATTAGCACATTTATTTATAGTATCTGCCTCAATTTATGGAGAAAAGAACTAGAGCGAAAAAGTCGCTATTCCAGTGAAGAAAAAGATGGGATCGAGTTCATGGATGATGAACAGGGTGAAAAGGCGAAGATCATCCACGCCTGTATCAATGAACTTGGGGATACCTGTAGGAAGATATTAAACTATCATTATTTTGATGGTTTGTCGATGCAGGACATTGCGGAAAAGCTGGGATATGCAAACACAGATACGGCTAAGACAAAGAAATACAAATGTAAACAGAGATTGTTTGAATTAGTTAAATCAAAGTATTCTAAAAGTGATTTTTTAGATTAATATTATGAATAAGAACCAAAACATCGAGGAACTGGTAGGGAAGTATTTGGAAGGGGAGATGACTGATCTTGAAAAAATCAATTTCGAGAATCAGTTGGCAAACAACTCTAACATTCAGGAAGAATTCCAATTTCAGAATGATGTCATCGAAGGGATAAGAGAAAACAGAAAGGCTGAACTAAAAGCCAGGCTTGACCAAATACCAGTATCATCATCCAGCATTTACCAATATATCGGACTAAAAGTGGCCGCCCTTATCACGATTACCACGATGATCGGATTTGGAGCTTACTATACTTTTTTTAATGAAAGGGGTGAGTTAGCGAAGGAAAATATTGTAACTCTGAATGAAGCTACTGATTTTGAAGTAACGCCAAACTTACCTGAGATGCCTGCTCCGGTGATCGAAGAGGAAATTAAGTCAGAGGAAATAGTTATTGACAAAAGAAAAGTAGAAGATAAGAGTGGTAAAAAGGTAAAAAAGGAATCTGAAAATGATGAATTGACCGCAGATACCAAGACTGCTTCTGATAATATTCCTTCTCCTGACATCGTGAAGCCTGAATCAGTCGAAGTAATTGCTGATGCAAAAATCGAGCAAAAAGATGACTCCTTCGAAATAAGCAATAACTCCTTAAATAACATCAAAGACGTAATGGAAAACAAGGTGGAAGTAGAAACCATCTCAGACAATAAGAAGAATTTCCATTACCAGTTTTATAATAAGAAGCTTTATTTGTACGGTGACTTTGATAAAACGCCTTATGAAATCCTGGAATACAATGCCAGCGGTGTGAAGCTTTTCTATCTTTATTATGAAGGGAAGTATTACGAACTCAATAGTAATCAAATGAAAACCACTGTGCTTAGGGAGATAGAAAATGAAGAATTGGTTTCAGAATTGAATCAACTGAGAAAATAAAAGAGCTAAAAACTTTTAGTAGGCCTGTTCACTTGAGCAGGCCTTTTTTATTATCCATAATTAATTTTTTACCTTAGCGAAAATTTTTTCGGTTGGAAAAGTTCAAGAAGAAAAAGAAGCTGGGTAGCTACCCTTTCGCAAGTGTAATTTTTAGCATAACTGTTGCGCTATGTGCGATGGGTTTGTTTGGTATGTTGTTGATTTTTTCAAATGAATTGTCACAGAGCATCCGTGGAAATGTGCAAATGCAAATATTTCTGGACAAAGCTGTCACTGAAACTGAAAGGATAAAGATACAGAAGCAAATCTCCGATAAGGAATTTGTGAAAAAGGAAGATGATAAGCCCCTTTTGGAATTTATTTCAAAAGAAAAAGCAGCGGAAATTTTTGTCAACGAGACTGGTGAGGATTTCACGGAGTTTTTGGGTGATAATCCGCTAAGAGACGCATTCACTATCGTCGTCTCCCCTCAATTTCAGCATGTGGATAGCCTGTCAAAAGTAAAACAACAATTACTCTCGATCCGGGGAATCTACGAAATAACTTATGTAGAAGACCTGATCAATTCAGTTAATTCGAATTTAGGTAAAATAGGGTTTGTGATTCTGGCCACGGCCATCATTCTTGTTTTTGCAATTGTTGTATTAATAAACAATACAATAAAACTTGCCCTGTTCTCTCAGCGGTTTCTAATAAGGAGTATGCAGCTTGTTGGCGCAAAGGCAAGTTTTATAATTTGGCCATTTGTATCAAGGTCATTTTTTCATGGGATAATATCCGCTATTTTGGCGTCCGTGGTACTGGGAGGCTTGCTCTATTATCTTGTGGATAGGATTCCCGATTTGATGATTCTAATTAACCCGGATCTTTTCATCGTATTGTTTCTGTTTTTGGTCGTTGCGGGAGTTCTTTTAGCAGCATTGAGCACTTACGGGGCAGTAAATAGATATCTCAAACTTTCATTAGACGAACTGTATTAATATGAGTGAAAACAAAAACCTTCCTTTTGGTAAGATGAATTACATCATAATGCTGGTTGGCATTGCTGCATTGATTATTGGATTTTACATAATGACACTGGATGGAGAACCCTATGGCTTTGGATTTCTTGGCATTACACTGGGGCCAATAATTGTATTTTTTGGATTTGTTATTGAGTTTGTTGCCATTTTTTATAAACCTAAAGAAAACAATAAGGAATGAGTTTCATAGAGGCAATCATCCTTGGAATTATCCAGGGATTGACTGAATTTTTGCCGGTTAGCAGTTCAGGACACATAGAGATTGGAAAGGTTTTGCTGGGTGTAGATGTAAAGGACAATCTCATTTTTTCAGTGGTTGTTCATGGCGCTACCTCACTTAGCACTATCATAATTTTCAGGAAAGAAATTTGGGAAATTGTATCAGGGGTGATAAAATTTAAATGGAATCAGGAAACCCAATATGCCCTAAAGGTTGTCATTTCGATGGTCCCGGTGTTTATTTTCTACAAACTATTTAATGATCAGATTGACGTGCTGTTCAACGGGCAACTTCTGTTGGTAGGTGGGATGCTGATTGTTACGGGGATCCTTCTGACTTTTACCTACTTCAAGAAGTCGGGGATAAAAGAGGTTAATTACATTGATTCCCTGGTGATAGGGATATCACAGGCCATTGCGATTTTGCCAGGTATTTCCCGGTCCGGGGCAACAATTTCAACTGCATTGTTGCTTGGCGTCGATAAGGAAAAGGCGACGAAATTTTCTTTCCTAATGGTCTTAGCTCCCATTGTCGGCGGAAATCTTTTAAAATTAACAGATTATTTTGAAACCCCGGTGGGTGAAAAAACCATATCATCCCTTGCATTGCTTATTGGTTTTCTGGCAGCTTTTCTCTCAGGATTATTTGCTTGTACCCAGATGATCAAAATAGTTAAAAAAGGGAAGCTGATCTATTTTGCTTACTACTGTTTTATCATTGGGCTGGTGACTGTCATCTTTACGTTGTTGAATGGGTAATAGTGGAAGAGTGCCCGATGAGGGTTTAGTGATCTTAATTGACAAAGAGCAAAACTGGACGTCCTTTGATGTGGTAAAGAAACTTCGGGGAATACTTGGGGTGAAAAAAATAGGCCATGCCGGTACACTGGATCCATTGGCTACGGGGCTGTTGATCATCTGTGCTGGTAAGAAGACAAAGTCGATTAACGAGTTCCAGGGAATGGACAAGACCTACACCGGAATTATTGAAATCGGTAAAACCACACCTTCTTACGATTTGGAAACGGAATTTGATAGTTCAAAGGATTACGCTCATATCACACCCGATCAAATACACCAGATAGCAAAACAGTTTTTAGGAATCCAGACGCAATACCCCCCCGTTTATTCGGCTATAAAAATTGACGGAAAAAGAGCATATAAATTTGCGAGAAAAGGGGAAGACGTAAAAATTGAGCCAAAAGAAGTCAGAGTAGAGTCATTTGAGATCACAAAAATTGAAAAATCGGAAGTGTATTTTAAATTAGTTTGCTCGAAGGGATTTTATGTGAGAAGTTTGGCAAATGATTTTGGAAAAAAGTTGGGCGTCGGGGCGTATTTAAAGTATTTAAGAAGGGAAAACATAGGACAATTTTCCGTAGAAAATGCCTTGACCATCAGGGAATTTGAAGATAACATGAACAAAACCGGGCAATGAAAATCTATCAGGGCTTATCAGATATTGCCCCAATAAAGAATGCCGTAGTAACGATTGGTACATTCGATGGTGTTCACATAGGTCATCAGAAAATTCTGGGGAGGTTACGGGAAATAGCGAAATTGATTGACGGAAGCACGGTCTTAATTACTTTCTGGCCACACCCCCGTTTTGTACTCTACCCGAACGGAAATAGATTTCATTTGCTGACATCAATAGAGGAAAGGGCTGCCCTATTGGAAAAATATCACGTAGACCATCTGATCATTATTCCCTTCACAAGGGAATTTTCCAACCTTTCCAGCGAGGATTTTGTCAGACAAATTCTGGTAGAAAAAATTGGCACTAAAAAGCTGGTCATAGGATATGATCATCGATTTGGCAAGGATCGAATGGGGAGTTTCAAAGAGTTGAAGGAAGACGGTCATTTATTTGGTTTTGAGGTCGAAGAAATACCTGAACAAGACGTGGATCATATAGCGGTGAGCAGCACAAAGATCAGAACGGCGCTGGAAGAAGGGGACATCCAAACAGCGAATAGGTATCTGGGAAGGAATTATCAGGTTTCAGGTATTGTGGTCAAAGGAAGTGGAATCGGTCGGAATATTGGGTTTCCTACTGCAAATATCAACCCTTTGTTTGAACTGAAACTAATCCCGGCGGATGGTATTTATGCGGTAAAAGTTCTACGAAATAAACAGATCTATGGCGGTATGTTAAATATTGGCTACCGGCCGACGGTTGACGGAAAGAAGAAGGTGATCGAAGTAAACATCTTTGATTTTGATGATGATTTATATGGGGAAGTGATCACGTTGGAGTTTGTCAAAAAGACCAGGGAGGAAGTGAAATTCAACAGCCTTGAGGAACTGGTTTTTCAGTTAAATAAGGACAGAACAGATATAAGGGAAATTTTAAAAAATGCGAAAGATGAAAAAGAGTAAAATAGTTTTTGACATAGAGCTGGATCAAAACGATATACCAGAAAAAATCATCTGGTCGGCCAGCGATAATCCTGCCGGGGAGAAAATGACAGAGACTAGATCAATAAGCGTTTCCCTGTGGGACCACGACCAATTAAATACTTTGAGGATCGATCTATGGACAAAAGATATGACAGTAGACGAAATGAAACGATTTTACGTGGATTGCATTGGTGGATTAGCTCAAAGCGCGCTAAGTGCCACGGGCGATGAGTTCATGTCAACGGAAATGAATAACCTCTGTGAGAAATTTGTGGAATACCTCAAAAGAGAGGAAGGCAAATAAAGTAACTTCTAATACAAACTTATTGACAGATGAAGGCTGATTAATAATTCGACAAAACGCCTTGATCTAATGAGTCTTCCCTTGATAATTTTTGTTAATTCTGACAGATTATTATAAAAATAATAATTACATTAACCCTATGTCTGGAATTTTAAATCATGAATAATATGTTAAGGAGCTTTACCCGAGACACATTTTTTTTGCTTTTGGTGTTTTTGATTTCAATAGGAAATGTAAACGCACAAGAAAGCACCATCTTATCTGGCAATGTTAAGGATAAAAATACTGGTGAGGGACTGGTTGGAGTAAATGTAGTAATCAAGGGAAGGGTAGTAGGAACTATTACGGATTACAAAGGGGATTTCAGGTTAGAAACAGATATTCCCTTGCCGCTCACCTTGATGTTTACTTATGTAGGGTACTCCCCGCAGGAAATCGAAGTGACTAACAGCAATAGCTCC
Source organism: Cyclobacteriaceae bacterium (assembly GCA_050305935.1). Classification (GTDB taxonomy): domain Bacteria; phylum Bacteroidota; class Bacteroidia; order Cytophagales; family Cyclobacteriaceae; genus CAJXNP01. Next base: position 20,220 of record JBNLGG010000024.1, read on the forward strand.
AGCATTATAGTTGTGATGAGTGACCAGGTGATCTTGGGGGAAGAAGTTGTGGTGTCGGCTTCGCGTATGGAGCAGAGTATCATGGATTCGCCGGTTTCAATCGAAAAGATGGGAATCGCCGATATTAAAAATACTGCATCAGATGATTATTACAAGGCCATCGCCGGTCTAAAGGGGGTGGATGTTTCTACCAGTTCGATCAATTTTCAAATCCTGAATTCAAGAGGGTTTGGCTCAACAGGAAACACCCGGTTTGTACAGCTGACAGACATGATGGACACCCAGGCACCGGCACTGAATTTTCCGATTGGTAACCTAAACGGCCCGTCTCTCCTCGATGTGGAAAGTGTGGAGTTTATTCCGGGAGCTGCTTCCGCTCTTTATGGACCCAATGCCTTCAATGGCATTCTTCTCGTGACCAGCAAAAATCCGTTTGAATACCAGGGGTTAAGCGCTTTCGCAAAGATTGGGGTTAACCATATTGCGGACGACGCAGAAGCTGGTGCGCCGGATACACCTAAGCCTCTCTATGAAGCTTCGGTCAGGTATGCTAAAGCGATTGGGAAATTTGCCTTTAAGGTGAATTTAAGCTATATGAAGGCTGAGGACTGGTATGGCCTGAATTACGATGATAAAAATAAATCCCAACAGCGAGACTTGGCGGCAAACCCATCCTTTGACGGTGTACACATGTTTGGTGATGATGGTGGGATCAATCTGGGTTTGTTAAGGCGTAATCAGCTATTAATTGGGAACGTGTCTGCTGGTTTGCAGGCCAAATTTGGTTTGGATGAGAATACAGCAAATCAACAAGCTGCCATGTATGTGGGGAGCTTACCGGCAGATAATGTGAATAGAACAGGTTATCAGGAAAGGTATTTGGTGGATTATGGGGCTGAAAACTTAAAACTAGGTGTAGGTCTTAATTATAAACTAAAAGACAATCTCGAGGCTTCCTACACTTTGAACTATGGATATGGAACGTCTGTTTACACAGGAGCACAACGTTATTCTTTGGTAAACTTTAACATCCAGCAACACAAGCTGGAGCTGGAAGGCGATAACTTCGTTGTTAGAGGATATACTACGATCGAACAATCTGGTGATTCCTACATAGCTGATTTTACCGGATACGCTATAAATAACACCTACCTGGAAAATTCACAATGGTTTGGCCAATATGCTGGTGGGATTGTTTTAGATTATATCACTAAAACGGTAATAGCAAATCAAGGTAATCCGATGTTTGATCAATCAGTTATCGATGGAATTCTTAACGACCCCAATAATAGAACTGCTTTACACAATAGTGCCCGCAACAACCTCGAAAATGGGATAAGGTATCAACCGGGGTCCCCTCTGTTTGAGGCGGCTAATGAGGCAATAAATAGTGCTGTCATTCCAAACGGAGCGAAATTCGACGACAATACAAGGTTCTATCAGATAGATGGTCAATATAATTTCTCTAAGCAAATTACTGCATTTGAATTAATGGTGGGAGGTCAATGGCGACAGTTTGATTTGAGGTCGAATGGGACAATTTTTCCCGACAATGAAGGTGACGGTATTCAAATCAATGAATACGGTGCATATGTGCAGGCGGGTAAAAAAATTGCCAATGAAAAGTTTCATTTGAGGGCTTCCCTTCGATATGATAAAAATGAAAATTTTGACGGGCAGTATAGCCCCAGGTTTTCGGGGGTTTTTAATGCCAATAAACATCATGCCATCCGTGCTTCCTACCAGACGGGATTTAGAAATCCAACTACGCAAGGGCAGTACATCGACCTTGATGTAGTATCGGCCAGGTTGCTGGGAGGCTTGCCTCAATTTACAGAAAAGTACCGTGTTCTTGATAATACATATTCGTATTTGTCCGTAGAAAACTATACTAATGATTACATTGAAAAGAGTCAGGCGAACCCGAACTACTTACCAAATGTCAGTTTATTAGTGCCATTTGATTTCTGGGAGCCTGTGAAGCCAGAAAAGGTGCAAGTTATTGAAATAGGTTATAGAGGCATAATCAATGAGAAATTAATGTACGATATCTCCTACTACCGGAATATTTATAATGATTTTATAACCCAAGTAAGAGTAAGGCAATCGCAAGCTTTAGATACTACGACTAATCAATTGGTGTCTGTTCCTGCGCAGGATTCACCTTTTTCTTTGCTTTCGGGAGATGCCACCAATACTTTCCAGATATATACCAACAATTCTGAGACAGTTCGTTCACAGGGAGCAGCGTTGGGTCTGGACTATCTATTCAGCAAAGGGTATAAGCTAAGTGGAAATTACAGTTGGAATAAGCTCAATGAAGATGACCTTTCAGGTGAGTTCATCAATGATTACAATACCCCGGAACACACAGTCAACCTGAGCCTGTCAAACCGTAAGGTTGTCGACAACCTTGGATTCAATATTGCCTGGAGATGGCAATCAGCATTTGACTGGCAGTCTTCTTTTGCGAGAGGGCCGGTTCCGTCGGTTAGTATTTTGGATGCACAGCTTAGCTACACGGTTGCATCATTGAAGTCGATTGTGAAACTCGGGGCATCAAATCTCACTAACCAGTACTACATTACTAACTATGGCAGCCCTTCCGTAGGAGGAATTTATTATATTTCGATCATGTTTGACGAAATGTTCAGATAAGACTTTTGCAAACCTAAATCAAATTTGGCTATGTAGTTTTTATGCTGCATAGCTTTTTTTTAAGTCTAATATTTTGTGATTAAAGTTTATTGAAAAATGAAGAATCCTTTGTATTGGCTTTTTATAACTTTTTAAAAAATTAAACCTGGGTGAATACCGCCTTGAGATTTAGATCAGTATGTTTGATATTTTTAGCCTTTTAGTAGGGTCTGTTCCTCTTTTTTGGGGGGCTAATTTGTTGGTGGATAGTAGTGCCAAGCTAGTTAAGAGAACAAGGGTGACGAATTTTTTTGTAGGCCTAACCGTCGTGGCATTTGGCACATCATCTCCCGAAATGACCGTCAATATTATAGCAGCCATTAAGCACGATAATTTTATAACGACCGGTAATGTATTAGGGAGTAATATCTTCAACATTTCCTTTGTGCTGACGACGGTTGCTCTCGTCTCGACATTAATTATAAAGACCAGGGCGGTCAGGTTTGAAACCATTTCGGTTTTTCTTATAGGTATTGTCCTTCTTTTCATTTCAAATGACAAGAGAATATTGCATAATCAATTCAACGTCATTTCCAGGTGGGAAGGAGTTGCATTGCTGGGGTTGTTTTTGACATTCCTCGTTATTTTGATGCGTGTCGTTGTCAAAAAAGATACTTCAGAACCGGTTGATCGTTCGATTTCAAAAACCAGGGAATTGATCAAATTATTGATGGGATTGGGTCTGCTGATTGCCGGGGCACAATTGATCATTTATTCCGCACAAAATCTAGCAGACTATTTGAATATTTCCGAAAGGATTGTAGCGCTGGTCTTTATTTCGATTGGCACCTCCCTGCCGGAATTGGCGACAGCCATCATAGCCATTCGAAAAGGAAATACAGAAATAATCTTTGGTAATCTGGTTGGCTCAACCGTGTTTAATGGACTATTTGTGCTTGGGGTTTCCGCGTTGATTTACCCGATCAGGGTCAATGCAGGTATCCAGCAAGACCTCATCGTGCATTTAATTGTTAGCACCCTACTGCTCGGATTTCTCCTTTCGCCGCTGATGAGAAAGCTAAACGGCGCTCTTCTGCTGCTGATCTATTTTTCTTATATCTTTTATCTCTTCGTTTTGATGAATTAAATCTCAAATTCTGAAATAAACGGTGCATGGTCTGATTCCGGAAATTTCGTGTCGTATGCCCCCGCAATCGATTCGTCGGAAAGAATTTCATTATAAATTTCACTTTTGCGATAAAAAGCCAATAAATTCCTGGAGATGAGCAGGTGGTCGAGCAATCGTTTATTGCCGTGATGGAGGTAGGTATACCTTGATGAATCTGGAATCGTATTTTCGCAGGGGATCATTTCCATATGCTTCAAATCAATGTTTCTGTGGTCGGCCACGTTCCCACAAATCGCCTGGACAGGTACTTCTTCCGGGTGCGCATTAAAATCCCCACAAACAATGATTTTTGCATTTTCATCGGCCTTAAACAATGTGTCAAGGAACATTCGCACCTCCAGCGCCTGACCCACCCGCTTCATCGACGAAATAAATGAACCTTCCGCCCAGGCTGCCGCACTGTTCCATTTCGTGGAATACTGATTGCTTTGGGACTGACCTTTAATTGGCGTGGGTAGCCGTGACTTGAGATGGACATTTATAATATGGAAATCAGAATTATTTACCTGTATTTTTGAATACAAAAAAGGCCTTTCCAAACCAATTTTTTCAGCCTCTACCGGAGTAGGTATTTCAGTTACTGTTTTGTAAACCGGAGGTGGAAGGAAGTCGTTTTTGTATTGTTTGAAATCTGAAATAGGAAATCTACTGATTGTCACCAGGTTTCTTTTGTCATATACATTGTCACCATTTTGAACCGTGGTGGTGGAAAAATGATAATTTTCATATTGAGTGTCCTTTAAAAGCTCCTTTAACGCCAGGAGTTCTCTTTTGCCACCGGGAATTTCCTGGCCGTGTACCTCCTGAAAGCAAATGATATCCGCGTTCAGTCGAATGATCATTGGGGTAAGTACTTTTTTTCTTTCCTGAAGGGACGGTTTTGAACCCGTGTTGTCCAGGTTTTCCACGTTGAATGTTGCAACTCTAAGTTTCATGGTTGGTAGTTTTTGTCGAAGATTACAAAGGGTAATTTACTGGTTATTTCGTGGAACGGAATTAAGGTTGTGTTAAATATTTTTTAGCCAATTCATAGAAAACCTTTAATTCTTTTTGCACCCAACTCTCGTCGCGCTTTAATATTTCAGCCATAATTTTTGCTGTTTCTTCGGCAATTCGAATGGCCTCCCTGGCATCAAGGAACAAAGCCCTCGTTCTTCTCGCGAGCACATCCTCCAGGGTTTGGGCCATTTCTTCCCGCACAGCCCAGACGACCTGCGATTTCTTTATTCGCAATGATTCACTTAAAAACCCGGCATATTTTTTTTTCGATTGTTCAATTTCCTGAAGATGCAGGCTGTCAGTACCATATACATGCATTGGGTCTTTGTAGTCTACTTTTTTGGTATAACCGTGGATTAAAATCTTTTCGCTAAGACATGGCACTTCATCAAGGCCGCCAACGAGGATCGCTTTATCAACTGTGTCTTCGGCCATTTTTCGATAGGTTGTCCATTTTCCACCGGTAATGGTAACTAGCCCGGTAGTTGAAATCAAGACCTTGTGATGCCTGGAGATTTCCTTGGTGGGAACACCTCCCTCCTCCGGAGCAGCCAATGGGCGTAGCCCGGCGAAAACACTCTTTACGTCTTTACGCGTTGGTTTTTCGGTTAAATATTGGGAGGCATTTTCCAGGATGAAGTTTATTTCTTTTTCCGTAGCTTCCGGTTCCAAGACTGGTTTCTCCATTACTGTATCAGTAGTTCCCAGTATAACCCTATCGTACCAAGGTACCGCGAATAAAACCCTGCCATCGCTTGTCTGGGGAATGAGAATAGCGTGTTTGCCGGGCAAAAATTTCTTATCAACAATCAAATGTACGCCTTGGCTTGGTTTGATAAGGTCCTTCGAATTGGGCTGGTCCATTTTTAAAATGGAATTGGAAAAAACCCCGGTGGCATTCACCACTGCCTTTGCTTTTATTTCAAATTGCTCACCTGATGCATTGTCTTCCGCACTTACCCCGCATATAATTCCTGATTCTTTAATAAGACCCGTTACCTTAAAATAATTAATCACTGTTCCTCCATAATCCGTTGCTGTCTGTGCGAGGCTAATGGCCATCCGGGCATCGTCGAACTGCCCATCATGATAAATAACTCCTCCGCGTAGTCCTTTTTGTTCGACCGTAGGAATGACCGAAATCACTTCTTCTCTGGATAGATGTTCCGAAGGACCCAGCCCCAGCTTGCCAGCCATAAGGTCATAAACCTTCAAGCCGATGGTATAAAAAGGACCACCCCACCAGTCATAAGTAGGTATTACAAATGAAAGGTTATGAATTAGGTGTGGGGCATTTTGCCGGAGTATTCCCCGCTCTCTCAATGCTTCAAAGACCAGCGAGACATCGCCCTGCTGCAGATACCTGACACCTCCATGGATCAGCTTTGTACTTCGGCTGGAAGTTCCTTTTGCGAAATCATATTGTTCTAAAAGCAGTACAGAAAAGTTTCTGGTCGCTGCATCAACAGCGATGCCAAGTCCGGTCGCTCCGCCTCCGATGACGACGATATCCCAGGGATCTTTTTTGGCACGGATTGCTGCCAGCGAAAGTGATCTTTTCATATGCTATCTTCCCAATCTTTTACTCTTTCAATCGCCTTTTTCCACATTTGCTTTTCTTTATCCATACGGTGAGATTTTTTCGGATGGAAAATTTTATCATTAGAGATATTGGTCTGAATTTCTTTTATGTTTTTCCAAATCCCGGTGGCCAGCCCTGCTGCAAATGTTACCCCTAATGTGGTTGACTCAATATTTTCAGGCCTGATTACCTTGGCCTGGAGAATGTCTGCCTGTAATTGCATCAAAAGGTTATTTGCACTGGCACCACCATCAACTCTGATCGAAGAAATGGGAATGCCGGAATCTTCTTCCATTGTCTTTATTACATCATTGTTCTGAAAAGCAATTGCTTCCAGTGTTGCCCGGGCGATGTGCCCGCGACTTACTCCTCTCGTCAATCCAAAGAAAGCTCCCCGAGCGTCCTGATTCCAATGAGGGGCACCGAGGCCGGTAAATGCCGGGACAAAATAGACGCCACCATTGTCTGCTTCGGTTTCTGCCAGCCTTTCAATTTCATCCGCTTGTTTTATAATTTTTAATTCATCCCGCAGCCATTGCACGGTGGCGCCACTAATAAAAACGCTTCCCTCCAGTGCATAATTTAGCTTTCCGTTTATTTCCCAGGCGATGGTAGTTAATAGCCCATTATTCGATTGAACGACTTTGTCGCCTGTATTCATTACTATAAAACTCCCGGTGCCAAAAGTTGATTTGACACTACCCGGGGATAAACACAGTTGCCCGAAAAGAGCGGCCTGCTGGTCGCCCAATATCCCAGCAATGGGTATTTTCTTTCCAAAAAACTTTTTGAGAGTCTTGCCATATACTTCAGAACTGGGACGAACCTCGGGCAGTACATTTGGTGGGATATTGAATATGTCCAGAAGCTCTTGGTCCCATTTTTTATCGATGATATTGTAAAGCATGGTTCGGCTGGCATTCGTGATGTCAGTGATGTGTGATTTTCCACCAGTCAGCTTCCACACAAGCCAGCTATCCACCGTCCCAAAACATAGCTCGCCGTTTTGGGCCTTTTTCATCAGTGATTTATCTTTTTCCAATATCCACTTGATCTTAGTGGCACTGAAATATGCATCGGGAATGAGGCCGGTCTTTTTTTTGATCAACTCGCCATCCTTCGAGTTTTTTAATTTCTCGCAGAAATAGGTGGTCCGCCTATCCTGCCATACGATGGCGTTGTAAACAGGTTCGCCGGTTTTTCGGTCCCAGATGAGTGTGGTTTCCCTTTGATTGGTGATTCCGACAGCGGCTATATCATTTATATTTACACCAGATTTTTTCAGGCAATTCCTGGCTGCCTTTAATTGGCTCTTCCATATATCTTGTGGGCTATGCTCCACCCATCCAGGTTTGGGAAAATGCTGTTTAAACTCGTACTGAGCCTTCGCAATGATTTCCGTCTTTAAATTGTAAAGAATAGCTCTCGAACTGGTGGTGCCGGCGTCAAGGGCAAGAATGTATGTTGGCATATAGTATGTAAAAGTTCATTTTAATTTAGAAAATCAAAATGCATAATTCAAATCAATTCGGAGCCGTACAGCGAATTAAAAGAGGGAGAGGTTTCCATTTCTTCTGAATCTCTGCGTAGTTAAAGGTGGTGTAGATTTGCTTCCAAAATATTTTTTTTGGTAGATCTTAAAAAATTTGGTGATGATTTCTGCGGTGTTGCCTTCACCGCGCATTCTTCTTCCCCACTTAGAATCATTCAATTTTCCGTCGTGTGCTTCTTTGATTTTATTCAATATTTTTTCCTTGCGATCCGGGTAATATGTAGCGAGCCAGTCCTCAAAAATTTGTGCTATTTGTCCATTTAGTCTTATCATGGTAAAACTGGCCTCCTTTGCCCCGGCATCAGAGGCTGCCTTTAAAATTGGTTCTATCTCATGATCTGTCAATCCAGGAATGATGGGGCCCACCATTACCCCGGTTGGGATATTTGCCTCGCTTAATGTTGAAATAGCCTTCAGCTTTCCCGTCGCGGTGCCTGTCCTGGGTTCCAATTTGTTGCGAAGCCTGTTGTTTAAGGTAGTGATACTAAATAAGACCTTCACGAGATTTTCTTTGGCTAATTCCTTCAGGATGTCTTTGTCTCGTGCTATCAGGGGATTTTTTGTTATGATGCCTACTGGGTTTCCAAATTTCAGGAATACCTTCAAAAGACTTTGGGTGATTTTAAATATCGACTCGGTGGGCTGATAACAGTCGGTGTTGCCGCTCAGCACAACCGTTTGAGGCGTCCAGGATGGTTTCAGAAATGCTTTTTCCAATAGCTGTGCCGCATTTTTCTTAACGAGGATTTTGGATTCGAAATCAAGCCCGGAACCATAACCCCAGTAGTTGTGCGAATTTCTCGCATAACAGTAAGAACATCCATGTTCACATCCCTGGTATGGATTGATTGAATAGGTAAAAGGTATGTCGGGGCTGCTGTTCTTACTTAAAATATTTTTTGGGTGGGCAACTATATATTGGGTCTTAGGAGCCTTTTCATATTTTGGTTCATCCATAAAGTGCTCATTTTCATAATCATAATGATGAGAGAGATATGGATTTGATTGATTGCTATTAGCTCCTCTACCTTTCATAATTACTAAATAATATAGCAATTAACTAAAAATATTAATGAATCAGTAGTGGTAAAGCAAAAAAAAGACGGGCATCTGCCCGTCCCTCATAATGTGTTTCTACTTATGATATTTTGATCGTTCTGATGGGTTTTGGTTTAGCTTCTTCTTTTTTAGGAAGATCTAAATGCAAGACACCATCTTTGTATTTGGCGTTGATTTTGTCAACGTCCACCACATTTTCAGGTAAACTAAATGATCTTTCAAAAGATGAATAGCTGAACTCCCGTCTTGAGTAGCCGGTAGTTTCATCTTTTTCTTCGTTCCTTTCCTCTTTGTGAGAAGAGATTGTCAATACATTGTTTTTTAATTCTACGTTAAAGTCGTCTTTTGACAAACCTGGAGCAGCAATTTCCACCTCGTATTTGTCATTGACTTCTTTAATGTTGACGGCTGGAACTGATTGTCCAACTGTTGTCTTTGGCCATTCAAATAAGTCCCTTGTCAAGAAATCGTCGAAGAATGAAGGGAACAAATTGTTTGATCTTTTTACTAGTGTCATAATATCCTCCGTGTTTATGTTTTTAAAATAATTTTAATTCTGAACACTACATTTCAATTTCTATTCCACCGCATTATTTAAAGACATTATTGCATTATTTATTCAATCTTCAAGTCATAATGACCGGATTATCTCGGAATACCAGAAAAATTATGACATTATGACTCTTGCATTAATATTTACAGGTCTTCATAGATTACTCCCCAAGCCGAATTCGTTCATTACATCGTGAATAAATTTATAATTGAAACAGGGAGTTATGTGGAAAAAATTTTCAAAAGCTGATCAGTCGGGTTTAGCGATTATCAGGGATGAAGCCCATCACGCGGCACAAATAATAGCAAGTTTTTCAAGAAGTTTTCTACCGGCCATTGAAGAAGACACCAATGCGGTCTTGCAGTGGGACACAAATAATCTACTGATGAAAACCAAGTATTTCGGCCCCATGAAAAATGTGCAATTGGGGCTTAATATCCGGCAATTTCAAATAGAGTTATTGGTGGAGGATTTGCTTTTTGATTCGGTAATGTTAACCGGAAAAACAGCGGAATTTATCCAGGAGTGGATTATTTACAAACTCAATGGTTTACAGATCAAAACGGACAATTATTCTGACGAACTGCCCTACCAACTGGAAGCGATCAATTTCGATAAAGAACATGAATATCATGCAAATAACCAGGATGATCAAATTTTACTCACTTCCCTTTACCACAACAGTCAGCTTGCTTTAAAAAAAGTGATTGAGGCTAGAAATTTTACGCATGCTCAAGTAAATATCTGGCCGCATCACTTTGATATGGCGTTTTCCATGCGAGGTAGGAACGACTCACATTTGACAGTTGGATTTTCGCCTGGCGATCAACATATCTCCTCGCCTTATTTTTACATTTCGATCTGGCCAAAAACAGAAGAATCCAGGCTGTCAGGAATTAAACCGATCGTGGGGCAATGGCAACTGAATGGATGGCAGGGGCTGGTCTTATTGATGAATGATTTTGTATTGGAAAATGAATACTTGGAAGAAAGAATTATATTAGATTTTTTAAAGAACGGTATTCAATTGATCAATAAAGTTGCTACGTAGGTCTAAACGGTTATTATTAATCTTTTTATCAGTTGTATGTTTTTCGTGCGCAACTCTAAAAGTAGATTTGCCACAAAAAACCACCTCCGTCCAGGCCAATCCTGTTCATTCGGTTTACCTCATTGCAAACACCGACCTGCAGACCAAGCCTCCGTTTAGGTCGGCCCGAGTTTTCAGCGAACTACAATCAAAAGCACCAGGAGGGGTAAGTGTTGTGTTAATGCTGGGAAATAATTCCGTCAAAACCGGTACGCCGGACACTTCATCTTTATTGAATAAAAAGGAGCTTAACGAATTATTAAAGGAAAAATATGAATTCTTTGGCTCCTTCAAAGGCAAAAGGTTCTTTGTCCCCGGCCCGCAGGAATGGAACAAAGGAAGAAAGGATGGCATGTTTACGAATAACCTACTGGAGGCGTACGTAGAAGAGGTGCTGGACTTTGGAAATATCTACCTTCCTGACAATGGCTGTCCCGGGCCGGAGGAAATCCACCTTTCTGACGATATTGTATTGTTGCTGATCAATACCCAATGGTGGCTGCATAATTGGGAAAGGCCAGGTATAGAAGATGGTTGCAGCGTGGAAAATGAAATTGCTTTTTTAGATAATCTTAATGATGCAGTCAAAAGAAATTACAATAAGAAGATCATCGTAGCAGGCCACCATAGCTTGCATTCCTCAGGAAAGTATGGAGGTTTTTTTTCGGCAAAATCACATGTGTTCCCATTCACCCTGACAAATGAAAAACTATACATCCCGTTGCCCGTCGCAGGAAGCCTTTATTTAGGATCAAGGCATTTAATGGGGGAATCCCAGGACGTGAATAACCATGTTTATAGGAGAATGGTGCACTCTTTTGAGGAGATTTTTAGCACACACCCCAACCTCGTTTATGTGTCGGGTCATGAGTTATCCCTGGAGTATAAGTCAATCAAAGATTTCCATTCCATCAATAGCGGTTCCTTTTCCGTTGGTCAGGCGGTAAATTCAAAGAAAACAGTTTTTGCATCTTCGAATGTCGGATTTGGGAAGCTGGATTTTTATGAAAATGGGGATGTGTGGCTAAGGTTTTACAGTGCAGAATCGGCAATTGATACACCGGTTTATGAGAAATTGTTGTTCAATAAGACACCATTTGTGGAGGAAAAATTCGAGGAGGAAATTTCGGACTTAAATTATTCTGATAGCACCATTACCACTTTCATCACAAAAAGGTATTCGAAGGAGTCAAAAAGACCTGGAGCATTTGGATATAACTATCGGGATGAATGGGAAACAGAAGTGAAGGGCATTCCCTATTTTGACCTTAAAAACGAGCGAGGAGGCTTGAAGATCATAAAAAAGGGAGGCGGCATGCAAACCCGCTCTCTTCGCCTTGAGGCTTCTAATGAAAAGCAATATGTTCTTCGTTCTGTAAAAAAATACCCGGAAAACGCAGTGCCTATGGAACTTCGAGGCACGTTTGCAGAGAATTTAATTGCTGAGCAAATTTCATCCTCGCATCCCTATGCCGCATTTGCGGTGCCACCGATGGCCGATGCAGCAGGTATTTATCATACCAACCCGTCCCTCGTTTATCTTCCCGATGACCCCCGGCTGGGGATATACAGAAAAAATTTTGGAGGTGGTTTATTTCTTTACGAGGAACGACCGAATTATGACTGGAGTGATGAAAAAAGTTTTGGCTATTCAAAAGAGATCATGAGTACCGACAAGGTCATTGGTAAGATCAGAAAAGATGGCGACCATTTAGTCGACCAATATTTTGTGGTAAAGTCCAGGCTCTTTGACATACTGATTGGCGACTGGGACCGGCATGATGATCAATGGCGATGGGCAAAGTTTAAGGAAAAAGACGATATAAAATTATACAGACCTATTCCGAGGGATCGCGACCAGGCGTTTTTCTGGTCGGATGGATGGTTAATGAAATTAATTTCCCATAGATGGGGCATGCCGAAATTTCAGGGCTTTCATCATGAAATAAGGGATGTCGAGGGATTTTGTTTTAATGCAAGGTATTTTGACCGGACATTCATGAACGAACCTTCACTGGACGATTGGATGAAGGCCAGTGAAGAAATCAAGGAAAATGTTACCGATGAGGTAATTGAAAATGCCATCCGCCGGTTTCCACCCGAGATTTATAAAATTCATGGAGAGGAAATTATTGACAAACTGAAGGAGAGAAGGGACGATCTATCAACTTATGCACAAGAGTATTATGAATTCCTGGCTAAAGAAGTAGACATTCCTGGTACCTCAAAGCGTGATCGGTTTGAAGTTAATTGCTTGAATGACAATGAGATTGAAGTGACAGCATACAGGTTAACAAAAGAGGGAAAAGAAAAATACCGGTTTTACCATCGTATATTTAGGTCATCAGAAACAAAAGAGGTAAGGATCTACGGGCTGGCCGACGAAGACACATTTGTGATATCCGGCGAGGCGAGAAGCAAGATCAAAATCAGACTAATAGGAGGGACCGGAAAAGATGTATTTACTACGAAGTCATCACATCATCTCCCGGCAAAAACCCTGGTGTATGATACCAAATCGAAAACAGATATTGCTGAAGGAGTAGGATTTAAAAACAGGACTTCTGACAAGGATCCCTTGGTTAACTCCTACAATAGAAAGGCATTTAAATACAATCTCGCCGCCCCGCTGCTCTATGGAGGGTTTAATCCGGATGACGGGATTTTTCTTGGCTTTGGAGGGGCTTTTCAAACACATGGATTCAGGAAGGAGCCATTTAAGACCAGCCATTTTTTGGTAGGGACGGTGGCACCTAAATCAGGATCGTTCAATGTGGCCTACAGCGGCACCTTTAACGAAGTGATCTCCAAATGGAGCATAAACTTAAAAGCCGCGATTTTCTATCCCAGTTTCAGTGATTTCTTTTATGGTTATGGCAATGAGACCCGGCTAGACAAGGAAATTTTAGATGACGATAAAAGGCATTATGCCGTGAGGTTCAGGCAAATCTACTTTAATCCCGAACTGTTTCGAAAAACCGGGAACGGGAAACATACTTTTTTAGCAGGGGTCTCCTACCAGGAAATTAACATTCGCAGCGAGCTAAATGAATTTGGAGAAAGAGACCGGTATATCATCCAATATGCCAATGGTCTTGATCACCAATTGTTTGACGAGGAGCGTCATTATGCGGGCTTGTACGCGCAATACACGTTTGATACGAGAAACAGCGAATTGTATCCACAATCAGGACTTCATTTTAATATCAGGTCAGGGTACAACAGGGACATCGACCGTAAATCCCTCGCAGTCAACTACGGATACACGCATACCTCGCTGTCAGGATATTACAGTTTTGGGAACACGTATAAAACCACCCTGGCATTGCGCATTGGATCACATGTGAATGAAGGAAGCTATGAAATTTACCAGGCCAATAAACTGGGAGGTACGAGCAATTTGCGTGGTTATCGTAAACAGCGCTTTGCCGGCGACCGGACCGTTTTCCAGAATACAGAATTGCGGATAAGGCTGTTTAATTTTAAATCAATCTTATTGCCCGGAGACTTCGGCCTGCTGGTCTTTCATGATGTTGGGAGAATTTGGATGAAAGAAGATCCATCAGTTGAAAGCGGTGAGTCCACACTTTGGCACCGTGGATATGGTTTAGGGGCATTCTTAGCCCCATTTGAAAAAGCGGTTATCAGCAGCGACTACTCCTGGTCAAATACCGGAGAGTCGGCATTTTTTGTCCGGTTAGGTTTTTTGTTTTAGAGATTGATTTTTGCTTAGTTTTTCGAATTGTAAAAGGCGACTTGGCAGGCTGACTTTTTTTATAGGAGTTTTTTCGCCATTTTTCTTTTAAAAGGCTTATGGGAAATAGTTTACGTATGTCTGTTTTAATTCTGGTTCTATCGACTGCCAGTTCATATGGGCAACAAACATTTGAGATGAAATAGGGCGATACTACGTATGTTATGAAGCAGTATTTCATGTGCTGACCATTGAGGAAGCCCAAGAGTTGGAAGCCGCCGATCCCGCCATTAAGGCGGGTGTGTTGACAACGGAAATAAGGTCTTGGTGGTGGACTACAAAAGGTCCTGTGCTGAAATAATGAGCTCAGACTTCTTCAGAAGTAAAATTTCTTATTATACTTATATAATGCTTGATAGCCTTTTTAGATTTATTTGTTTTCTTAAAACCAGTTACTAAAACCTAATTGCCAGGAATTGAATTTGTTTGATGTAATAGTCGTAGGTGCGGGCCCGGCGGGTATTGCCTGTACTTTCTCACTCTTAGACAGCGGGTTGTCTGTGTTATTGCTTGAGAAACACCAGTTTCCACGGGACAAGGTGTGCGGAGATGCCCTGAGCGCCGATGTGGTCAAGCAACTTAGGAAGTTTTTTCCCGCGGCTTACAATGATTTTAAAGAACTCAGCGTCATTCAGCCCTCGTATGGCGTTAAATTTTTTGCACCCAATGAGCAATCAATAGAAATTGAGTTTAGGTCAGAAAGTGGTGATGCGCCTGGCTATATCTGCAGAAGAAGGGATTTTGATCATTTCTTGTTCGAAAAATTGATGTCTGGCAAAAATGAGAGGATTACGATCAGACAGGGAGCCGAAATTCAGAAAATCAAAAGAAATAGTGATGGTATTGAGGTGCAAACCGACCTTGGTGTATTTAATGGAAAGATGATCATAGGTTGTGATGGGTCAAATAGTGTGGTGCGGAGGACTTTTTTTGGGACGGGCATAGAAAGAAAGCATCATTGTGCAGGGGTACGGGCATATATGAAAAATGTGAAAGGAATATCTGAAAAGAAAAGCATCGAGCTACACTTTTTGAAGGATATACTGCCCGGTTATTTTTGGATTTTCCCATTGACCGATAATACTGCCAATGTAGGTGTAGGAATACTTTCCGAGGAGATTTCCCATCGAAAAATTAACCTGAGGGAAATCTTGAATGAAATAATTGATTTTCACCCGGAGATATCCAAAAGGTTTGCCAGTGCCGAAATGGTGGGGGATATCAAGGGCTTTGGCTTGCCTCTGGGTTCTAAAAAGAGGCGACTTTCTGGCGAGCGGTTTCTGCTGGCAGGAGATGCCGCAGGATTAATCGATCCTTTTACAGGAGAGGGGATAGGTAATGCCCTCCGAAGCGGGCGCTATGCAGCCGAACATGCCATTAAATGTTTTGAGCAAAACCGGTTTTCTGCCCACTTCAACAAAAAGTACGATCGTTTTGTTTTTAAAAAAATGTGGAGAGAGCTAAGACTAAGCGGAAGGATTCAAAAGCTGCTCTATTATCCCGCGTTATTTAATTTTGTCATTGGTAAGGCACAGAAAAACCCGGCACTAAGAAAGCTTCTGTCGGGTATGCTCGATGACGTTACGCTCAAAAAGGAGCTCTTAAAGCCCATTTTTTATTTTCGGCTTTTATTCAATATCCACCAATGAAGCTAGTCCAAACCATTAAAAAATATCACTGTATATTTTTTAATGGTTTGGAATTTTGATCGATAAAATACTTTATTTTAATCCTTAATTCAATTGATGACCATGTTGCGCCAAACGATCTCATGTTTACTATTGTTTCTCCTGGTGGCGGGACACTCGTTTGTAAAGTACACTTTAGATATAAATGGGAATTTTTCTTTCGAAGGTATAAATGCCTTTAATTTTCACCCTTATATTAAAAAATCGGGAATATGAACCCTGAGAATTTTGAATTGGCAAAACGAATTATAAAAGATGACCTTTTTGGTGGACGGAAACCTGCTTATTAGAATGTATGATACCGGCATGCAGAAGAAAATTTGGGAGGCAAAAGCAGAGATTAGATTGTCAGGAAATAGCACGCAAGGTCAAAAGATCGATCACCAGGCTATTACGACAATGCTGACTAACTTTCCACCGGGGCAAACGCATTTACCGTCATTCCAGAAAATTTTGTTCTAATTTTATTTTAAAGAACAAAATTTGTCTGGAATCTATAAAATGACCTTGAATTGATTCCGGAATGACGAAGTTTCTTTATTAAATGCGTTTGCCCTGAACATTCCACCGGTTAAGAAATAAGTGTCTTAATATTTTTGTATATTATTTTTCTATCCCAAACCATAAACGAACCATGAGATTGTCTAAAGAACTAAGGCGCAACAAAAAATTTAATATTTCAGAAAAATCCAGAATTGTTAAAGATAAACGCGTATTGTCTTCGGGTACGGGTTTAAAAGGATTCTACCTTCAAAAAATGGAGTTTCAGTATTGAAAAAATGGTAGTTTTGTCCACAGAATCATTAGATCTAAAAGCAAAAAAAATTTCACAGTAAATGGGTAAAGTATTAATCATCGGCGCAGGTGGCGTCGGAAATGTGGTCGCAAAAAAATGCGCCAGGGAAAAATCGGTTTTCTCAGAAATTTTATTGGCAAGCAGAACCAAGTCAAAATGTGATGCGATTGCATCAGAAATATCGGAGCAAAAGGTTCTGACAGCCGGGGTCGATGCAGACCATGCTACAGAAGTAGCTGCTCTGATACAGGACTTTAAACCTGAAATGGTCATCAATGTAGCCTTGCCTTACCAGGACCTGGCTATTATGGATGCATGTCTCGAAACTGGGGTTCACTACCTGGACACTGCTAATTATGAACCCAAGGATGTGGCGAAATTTGAATATAGCTGGCAATGGGCCTACCAGGATCGATTTAGGGAGGCTGGTATAATGGCTTTACTTGGCTGTGGATTTGATCCTGGTGTAACAGGTGTTTTTACAGCTTATGCGCTAAAGCATCATTTTGACGAAATCAATTACCTGGACATCGTCGACTGCAATGCCGGTGACCACGGCCATGCTTTTGCAACCAATTTCAATCCGGAGATCAATATTCGGGAAATCACCCAGAAAGGGAAATATTTTGAAGGGGGCAAGTGGATTGAGATCGATCCGATGTCCATCCACATGCCCATTGACTACCCAAATGTAGGGCCTAAAGAATCCTACCTGCTGTACCATGAAGAGCTGGAATCTTTAGCCAAAAATATACCGGGAATCAAACGTGCCCGTTTTTGGATGACCTTTTCGCAGAATTATATCAATCACCTACAGGTATTGCAGAATGTGGGAATGACGGGTATTGAGCCTATAAAATATAAGGGAATGGACGTCGTTCCCCTGGAATTTTTAAAAGCACTTCTTCCTGAGCCAAGCACCCTGGGTGAAAACTACACTGGCGAAACCTCCATTGGCTGCCAGATCAAAGGAAAAAGAAATGGAAAAGATCAGTCTTATTTCATTTGGAACAATTGCAAACATCAGGATGCTTACAATGATGTGAAAGGGCAGGGCGTGGCTTACACGACAGGAGTTCCGGCAATGATCGGCGCCAAAATGATGATGGAAGGAAAATGGATGAAACCGGGAGTATACAATGTAGAGGAATTTGACCCGGATCCGTTTTTGGCGGACCTGAATATCTACGGGCTACCATGGCATGAGGAGGTAGGATACAAGCTGGCGTTCAATGACTATAAATAAGCGAAATTACCCGGGGATTGACCTGGATCAGATCCCTTCACCTTGTTTTGTTTTAGAGGAGGAACTGCTCATTAAAAACCTGAGGCTTTTACAATCAGTTTCACAAAGGTCAGGCGCTAAAATATTGTGCGCTTTAAAAGGCTTTTCCATGTGGAGCGTCTTTCCTTTGGTGCAGGAGTATTTGGAGGGTGGTACTGCCAGTTCTTTGAATGAAGCCAGGCTCATCTACGAGGAGATGGGCACAAAATCCCATACCTGCTGTCCGGTATACCTGGAGGATGAATTCGAAGAGATCAAATCCATTAGCTCCCACATTACATTTAATTCAATCCGCCAATTTGAGCGGTTCAAAGACAGGGTGATTGACAGTGGAATAGAATTGGCCATCCGCATTAACCCGGAGTATTCTGAAGTAGGCACAGCACTTTATAATCCCTGCATGCCTGGTAGCCGACTGGGTGTGACAGCGGAGCAATTTGGCGATAACTTACCGGATGGGATAACCGGTTTGCATTTTCATGCGCTTTGTGAGCAGAATGCCGATTCGCTGGTCAATGTGCTGAGGAATGTGGAAGAAAAGTTTGGTGCATTTCTCCCGCAACTAAAATGGATAAATTTTGGTGGGGGACACCACATTACCCGGGCTGATTATGACATTGACCTGCTGGTGGATACCCTGATCAATTTTAAGAAGAAGTATAATTTGGAAGTCTTCCTTGAGCCCGGTGAAGCAGTAGGCTGGCAAACGGGATACCTGGTGACCACAGTGGAAGACATTATCGAAGCAAATGGAATAAAGACTGCATTGCTGGATGTTTCTTTTTCGGCTCACATGCCGGATTGTTTGGAAATGCCGTACCAGCCGATGATTTGGGGGGGCGATTCCGAGGTCATTAGCGGAAAGCATGTCTACAGAATGGGTGGCCAGACATGTCTCGCGGGAGATTTTGTCGGTTATTACTCTTTTGATATAGAATTAAGACCAGGCGATCAGCTGATCATCGACGATATGATCCATTATACCATGGTAAAGACCACATTTTTTAATGGTGTCAAACATCCGTCGATTGGCATCTGGTCCTCCGATAAGAATTTCAAATTACTAAGGTCTTTCTCTTATTCTGATTATAAAAACAGACTTTCGTAAATTGGGAATGGTTGCTATTTGAAAATTAGTTATTGAGTTATTAAGTTCATTATTTTGAGAGGATGCTGATGAACAATTCTGTTGCCCATTAGGTCACTTTTTTAAGAGTAGATTTTCCTATTCGTAACTGGTGCAAACCTCAATGACTTATTAGCCAATAACCATTCACTCCTGAATTGCATAATTCAGGTTAAATTTAAACCAATTTGAAGGGAGTACTGTTAGCTTTATTTTTTCTGTCAATTGGACCAAGCTTACGGGCGGGCGATCCCGTATTGTTTGGGGTGATTAGCGAAAATGAGCTTTCGTTTCAGCAATGCGAATATGAAAAGGAGGCGCCTGCTGTGATCCTTCGCTATTCCGGTGAGATTAAACTGCTGCGGTCAAAAGTATATATTAAAAGGCTTGTACGCATCAAGGTGTTGAGTGAGAAAGGGCTTGATTTTGCCGACATTAGAATTCCCTACTATAATTTTGAACAGTTTGAAAAGGTAGCGAATGTAAGGGCCCAAACTATTAATACCACCCGGCAAGGCGAACCTGAGTTTGTTAAATTGGATTCAGATGATTTCTACCACATTGACCTTACTGATGGCTGGAAGGAACTGAGATTCACATTTCCAAAAGTGAAGCCTGGTTCCATCATCGAGTATGAATATACAGAGGTTTCTGACAATTTAATCTACCTTGATGATTGGGTTTTTCAACACGAAATACCGGTTTTGTTTTCTGACCTGACTGTAAAAATACCATCCGCTCTCCGGTATCAGGTGATGCTTCGCGGAAACAGGCTCCTAAAAAAATACAGGGATGTAAACACAAACTATTGGGTACTGGAAAACCTGCCATCGGCAAAGGATGAACCCTTTGTTTTCAATAAAACAGACCACCTGGAAAAGTTGAAATTTCAATTGGTAGAGTATCAATTGCCGCATGAATATGGTGTCGTGGAACAAAAATCATTGAGGAAAACCTGGGAGGAGCTGGCTGGGGAAGTACTTGAATCGTATCGTTTCAGAAGCTACTTAAACAAAACAGTGACTGCCAGGGAAGAGCTAAAATTGATCCACCTTCAGGGAAGAAACCATAAGGAGAAGTTGGCAGATGTTTACGCCCACGTTGCCCGGAACTATCAGTGGGATGGCAAGTATAGACGGTACACCTATCAGAGGTTCGTGGATTTTCATAATGGGAAAGAAGGTAATGACGCTGAAATAAATTTATTTCTATGCTTGCTCCTGAATGAAGCCGGTATCGAATCATATCCGGTTTTATTGGCCACAAGGTCTAAGGGGCAATATGTAAAAGAACACCCCTTTTTATCGCAGTTTAACCATGTGGCGGTGTATGCCACCATTGATAGCGAGGAGTTTTTGCTGGATGCTACGGATTCTTTCCGGCCCTTTACATTGCCGGCCATTGAATCATTGGTAGACGAAGGTTTTATATTAAAAAAAAGCGATCCTCGCTGGTGGACATTGCCTAAGCCTGCACCTTCATCCATGTATTTTGATGGCAAGCTTGACATGGAAAATTTGTCAGGGGATTTCAATATTTCCCTGGATGAATATCTTGCATTGGAAGCGAGGAGAGAACTATTCAGGAATGGAAAGGAACGGTGGTTTTCAGACCATGTGCCGTATTATCAGCACGACAAGCATAGCATTCCCGTTGTCAATAATCTTTTGCATCCGGAGGAGAAACTCTCATTTGAAGGAAAAGTGAGGCTAAATCCTTTTGCCAATGACCGATCTGATTTTGTCAATATCAGGCCTTATGTACTGGATTTCCTGACCGATAATCCTTTTGTCAACAATACCAGGAATTTTCCAGTTCAATTTCCTTTTACACAAGTGTTGTATTATCATGTAACTATCGGTATCCCTGACAGGTTTACGTTATTGAGGGCTCCTGAAAGTGAGCGCGTATATTTGCCTAATCAACTTGGAGAGTTTGCCTATCAGGTTGATACCAATTACCGCACCATTGAAATAGACATCAGGTTTGAAATAAGAACACTCGAATTGCCTGCCATTCAATACAATAACGTCCGGCAATTTTACTCCATGATAAGCTCCAAACTGCACGAAGAAATTCTTTTTAAAAGAAAAAATTGACCTGGGAGCCGCATTCTTCATTGGGTAGGAAAATTAAATCTTCACCTAATAATTACAATAAAAAGTTAAATTCCTCATTTTTTATTTACCTTTAAGAATTACGGACAAACCAAAATCGATAGTTAAGAATTTTTTAATAGGTTTAAAAAGTTGCCATCTTGCATTAATCAAAACACTTGACGGACAATTAAAAACCCTTTTACTTAGACACACATTTTTATGGGGCAGGAGAAAATAACATTCATTCAAAATAGCCAGAGCGAGTTTTATACAGTTCTAAAGGAACGAATTAATGAATATTTCGAGTCGAATGGAATATCCCGGTACGCAAACACTGCGATGGTGGCGAAGACACTGTTTATAATTTTTGGCACAGTTGCCTCCTACTTTGTCATAGTCCTGGAAATTTTTAATCCCTGGATACTCCTCATTTTTGCCGTATTATTGGGTTTTTTCACTGCATTGATTGGCTTAAATATTGCCCATGATGCCTTGCACGGATCCTATTCAAGCAATCGAAAAGTAAACCACCTGCTGGGCATATTGTTCAATATTGTGGGGGCAAACGACTATGTATGGAAGATCAAACACAATGTGCTCCATCATACCTATACCAATATCCCCGAGCATGATGACGATATAAATCAGGCTAAAATACTTCGGATGGAGCCGAACCAAAAGTGGATGAAGATTCACCGGTTTCAGCACATATACCTTTTCTTCCTTTATCCCTTAAGCTCGCTATCCTGGGTTTTCATCAAAGATTACCAGAAGTTTTTTGCCATAAAGATTGGCAACATTCAGAATAAAAAACATCCGCGAAAAGAAATGTTCAGGCTGTTTTTTTACAAAGTCATTTACTACATCATCTATATCGTCATCCCATTTACTGTGATGGATTTAGCATGGTATTATATTTTGCTGGGATTCATAGTAATGCACCTGGTAGAAGGCGCCAGCCTAAGTTTTATTTTCCAGCTAGCCCATGTCTTCGAAGGAACATCCTACCCGGAGCCGGGTGCAGGGGGCAAGATGGAACGTACCTGGGCGGAGCATCAATTGTTTACGACACTCGACTTCGGTAGAAAAAATCCTCTCGTTAATTTCTTTTTTGGCGGGTTGAATTTCCAGGTGGAACATCACCTGTTTCCAAAGATTTGTCACATACACTATTCAAAGATTTCACCCATTGTGGAGGAGACTGCAAAAGAGTTTAATCTCCCCTTTTTAGAAAACAAGACATTTTTTGGGGCTCTATGGTCGCATGTGAACATGATGAAGAAGATGGGAGCCAGTCCGGTCTAAGTTTTTTTTGTTCAAAGACAGTAACTTTATTTAGAGATTTAGTCGATTATTACCCTCCGCCTCTTCTTAACCCCAATTCTTTCTAAACCTCTTTCAAATAGATAGTAAACCACAGGTACGATAATCAGGGTGAGAAACATCGAGCTGCTCAATCCGCCGATGAGCGCCCAGGCGAGACCGTTTTTCCATTCGCTACCTGCTCCGCCTGCCAGAGCGATCGGAAGAAGCCCAATTACCATCGTAATATTGGTCATAAGAATTGGTCTGAAACGTAGACGGGTCGCCTCAAATAATGCTTCTTTTAGTTCCTTCCCTTTTTCTCGTAGGGCATTCGTAAAATCGACTACAAGTATCGCATTTTTGCCCACCAGTCCCACCAGCATGATCATTCCCAGAATGGAAAAAATACTTAGCGCCTGTTGGGTCAATGCCAGTGCCAATAAAGCGCCAATAACTGCCAGGGGAATGGAGAATAACACCACAAAAGGATAGTGGTAAGAATCATACAAAGCCACCAGGATAAAATACACAAGGAGAATGGAGATGGCAAAAGCGATACCCATGGTTTTTAGACCGTCTTGGGTTCGTTTGGTTTGCCCACCAAAGATATACCTGATTTCTTCGGGGATTTTCATCTTCTTTAATCTGCTTTTAAGATCATTGCCAACGGAACCCGCCGGCTTGCCAATCACCTGGGATTTCATGGTGACCGATGGTGTTCGGTTCGTTCTTTCGAGACTGGTAGGTCCCGATCCTTCTATGACTTTTGCTATTTGATTTAGATAGATAAGTTCACCCTTGGAATTAAGAAAAGAAAGGTGGTCAAGTTTGGATCGGTTTTTTAATAGTTCTTTATCAAACCGGATATTGAGATCATATTTTTCATCTTGGTAATTTAGGGAGCCGCTTTGATCGCCGGAATAGGCAGTTCGTAGTCCCATCCCGATTTGGCCCTGATTTAGTCCAAAGGCAGCAATTTTTTCGTGATCGGATAAAATTTGTACTTCATCGGAGCTTTCGGTCAGCGTCGTTGTGGCTTCAATGGCGCCTGGTGTATCTTGAAGGAGATTCAACACCTCTTTGGAAGTTTGAAAAAGTAGTGGCTCGTCGTTACCCAAAAGTGTCACCTCAACGGCATCATCGTCTCTGATTCCCAGGATGTTAATGCCCACAGGCCTGACGATCACATCCGGTATCCGGCTTTCAATTTCATATTTCAGTAGCCTGGCAAATTCGCTGGATGAATAGTCCCTTTTTCTTTTATCAATCAAGCGAACGCTGATTTCAGCCAGATTGGATGTGTTTAGTTGAATAACACCCTTGCTCGTAATGCCGACTGTTGTGAAAACTGATTCCACATCCTGTATCCCAAGAAGGTATTCTTCAATCTGTTTTGTCGCTTCATTGGTTTGGGAAATCGGTGTGCCATTTGGTAATTCAATTTCTACTACGAATTCTGACCGGTCTCCCGCCTTGGTAAATTCAATGCCAATAAAACCAAAAAATATCAATAGCCCGGAAGAAGCCAACAGGGTCACTGCCATCAACAAGGTGACAAATTTATGTGCAAAAGCCCATCTCAACAGGCCTTCAATTTTATCGATCACCAGATCAATGAATCGCTCGAAACGGATCACAATTTTTCCGGCAATAGTAGCGTCGCTAAGCCGTTCCAGTTTTCCAAACCTTGAAGCGAGCAGCGGGACGAGCGTAAATGAAACAAACAAACTCATTAATGTTGAGGTGATGATCACTACCGAAAACTGTCGAAGAAGATCAGCTACCATCCCCGATGCGAATACTATTGGTAAAAAAACCACTACATCGATCAGGGTAATGGATATGGCTGTGAATCCGATCTCCATCCTGCCTTCGTATGATGCACGGGCCTTTTCTTTGCGCATTTCAAAATGCCTGTAAATGTTTTCAATAACTACAATCGAGTCGTCCACCAGGATCCCGATCGCTAATGAAAGCCCTAACAGTGAGAGTAAATTGAGTGTGTACCCCATCAGGTACATCACAATAAATGTCGAGATAATCGACGTGGGGATGGATACAAGTACAATTAATGAGTTCCTTATACTGTGCAAAAATAAAAGCATGACAAGTGCCACGAGGATAACAGCCAGAACGAGATCAGTGATCACCGCATTGGCAGCGGCTAGTGTAAATTCGGAGCTATCCTGGGCGATATCGAATCGGAGGCCGGTTGCTTTATATTCTTCTTCAAAGGATGTAAGCTTTTCTTTTACCAGGTCACTAATGATTACAGCATTTGCCTCTCCCTGTTTTTTAATATCAATACCGACAGATGTTTTACCGTTGATCCTGCTAATGATTTTTTGATCTTTATCGGCTACAACAACCACAGCTATGTCTTCTATTCTTATTTTTCTACCGTAGCGATTGGAAATAATGAGCGATTTTAACTCTTCCAGATCATCAATCTTTCCAATTAGTCTGATGAAGCGCTGTCGGTTGTTGTGCTCAATTGTCCCTACCGGGACGTTAAGATTTGCCTGTTTTACGGTTTGGAGTACTTGCAGGATACTTACCCTGTAAACAGCCAGTTTATCCGGATTTACGTTTATCTGAATTTCTTTTTCCTGTTGACCAAGAATATCGACTTGTGCTATACCCTCTATTTGTTGCAGTTGGGGTAGGATGTGTTCCCGGATCAGGTCAGAAAACTGGTAAGGATCCTGATCAGAAAAAGCGGCGATCCTCATAACAGGCAGATCATCAAAATCAAATCTTTTGAGAACAGGTTTTTCTGCATTTAGCGGAAGGATGCTTGTGGCGGCGGCCAGTTTCCGCTCTACCTCACTTAGTCCTTTGTCCACATCTGTTCCTGAAGTCAGCTCAAGTTTGACGAGCGAAAAGTTTTCTACAGAAGTGGAGCTTATATTTTCAATATTCTGAAGGGAAGAAACTGCATCTTCAATCGGAATGGTAACATTTTTCTCCACTTCCTCAGGTGAGGCGCCGGGATAAATGGTCGTTACGGTAATTACCGGAGGGGTAAATTTTGGAACAAGCTCGTACGAAAGGAATGAGTAGCTTAAGATTCCCAGAAATATCAATAGAGAGAAAATAACTACAGCCAGGGTAGGTCTCTCTATTGATATTTTGGTCAGGTTCATAGTTGATTTAACTCCACTATGGGTTCATTTGAAGTTTCATCAGGTACATATCAGCGGTAATAAAAAGCGTTTTTTCATCTGAGCCAAACGAGCAGTTTGCGGTCGCCTGACTAGTGAGAATGATGCCCAGGTGATGGTGTTCATTGTCGAAAACATGGATGCCGCCGGGGCCTGAGGCAAAAATATTTCCTTGGCTGTCAATTTTTAATCCGTCAGGCAGGCCTGGGTAGTCTTTAGCATATATTCCAGCATCAAAAAGCTCGGATCCGTTTCCTAAGGTACCATCTTCATTCACGTCATAGATATACCATTTTACTTTCTCCGGGTCTGAGTTTGCAATGACAATTTGAGATTCATCCGGGGTCAGCGCAATGCCATTGGGTCGGGTAAGCGAGTCAACTACAACAGCCACCTCCCCATTGGGTTTTGCAAGGTATACACCCTGAAAGCTAATCTCTCGTGCGGGGTCATTTTCCTGTTGTACCAGCCCGTAAGGCGGATCGGTAAAGTACAGGTTTCCGTTGCTTGCGAAACAAAGGTCGTTTGGGCTATTAAACTTTTTGCCCTCCCAGTTATCGGCGATGGTTTCAAATTCAGATGCGGGGATATCCACGGAAGAGGCCATTCGCGCCACTCGTCTGTCACCATGCTGGCAAAGCACCAGGTTTCCGTCCAGGTCAAGCGTCAGACCATTCGAGCCAAGTTCAGCGCCCCTTTCCACCTCACCAGTGTAACCGCTGGGGTTTAAATATTCTGTAAGGCTATCTATTTCATTCCATTTGAAGATCTGGTTGGTTAACACATCGGAAAAAAGGACTGAATTTATTTGGGGTACCCAGACCGGGCCTTCGCTCCATTCAAATCCTTCAGCTACTGTTTCCAATGTGGCAGAAGTTCCTATGATGTCAAAAAAAGATGAGTCTGATACTAAGACAAATTCATTTTTTGCGGTTGTGTTTTCTTCCGTTTCCTCTCCCGTTTGTTTTTTTTCCTGGCAGGAGATCATCAAGGCTGCACTAAAAAATAGCAGCCCGTAGAGAAATTTGCTCATGGTATTCTAAAATTGGTTTAGGTGACTAAGATAACCAATCTTTTAAAAGAAAATACCATTATTCAGGGATGGGTAGTCTTGGTATATCCGAGCCCAGTTTTTGTTTGGCAATATTATACCAATATTTCATCAGGTCAGGTTTATTCCTGTTTTCGTAAAAGACTGCAAGGTTATAGGCTGCCCTTCCTGAGGTCTTTTTATCGGGGTTTTCTGCAATTTGCTGAAGGTCTGACTCCACACTAACCCAGTTTTGCATAAGGTAATTATTATACGCCCTGGAAAATTCCTTTGAAGTATAAAACAGCCTTTCTTCCATAATGTTCATGGGGTAGAACTTTTGGATAAACTTCCTTCCCAATTCATCCGAGATCAGAATGGCGTTTTTATCTGCCTTTCCCATTGACGGCCCTACTGCCAGCAATCCACTTATCACCCCTCTTTTATCATGAAAAATGCGAAGTTCGTCCTTGATCTTATCAATGATCAAGCCGTCTTTTGAATAGATGGTGACATAGGTGTTCACAACCAGGTCATAATAAGCTGTTCGCGATTTAGAGCCATCTTCATCTTCTACTACCTCTACATCCTGAAAAAAATAGAGGTCGTAGTTATCCAATGTCAGCAGGTATTCCTGGTTAAATTGTTCACAAAGAGTCAATACATCGGTGGGGGAAAGGTTAGCGGCAGGCTCATGTGCCGAGTGCGCTTTTATGATGGTGTCTCCTAATGTGAGGTGATAATATTGAGAAGTGTCAAAGCCAGCTTTCAGGCCCTCTACGAAGCTTTTTTGACCCATAGAAAAGACCTCTTTTTTGTTTTCATTGTTGTAATCGAGATCTGTATAGACAAAGCGGTTAACAAATAAAAAGTCACCCTCGTTGTCGGGAATAATAATTTCAGGGGGTAATGTTTTTTGCACCGAAACATAACTGGTGCACGAACTGAGTGTAGCAATCAGCAAAGCAAAGATCAGGTTGGTTTTCATGATTTTTGGTTAAGTAGTTTAATTTTTTCGAAGCTACTCAAAAACCATGCAAATTCATTAAATCCTTTTTACACTAATAATTTTTACCGGGCAGGCGTCGGCAGCTTTTTTATTGGCGTCATAAGCATCCTCTTCCAATTTCACCGTATGGAAGCCTTTTTTGTCTTTAGCGCCGAGCAGTGTGCTCTTGCCATCTTTTTTTGACATTCGCCAATATTCATAGGCAAATTCCACGCAATAGTTGCAGCCTATGCATTTCGTTCTTTGCTGAGTGATAACCACCATCAGGCCTCTACCAGTTTATAGAGTTTGTCTGAGGGTCGGATTTTTTCGTTGGTTTTAATGGCAATGGTTTCGCCTTTTTTGGCCTTTTCAATTGACTGGCCTTCCATTTGAATTTCATTGACCTCTGTTTCGATCACACCGGTGGTCCTACCGGTAATCATGATTTTATCTCCAACTTTTAACTGATGGGATTCTATCTTAAACGAGGCTACTCCTAAATTGTCATAGTAGTGTACACCTTTGCCAATGTACACTTTTTTCTGTGTTGCCTTCGACCCGTGTCCATCGGTCCATTCTCCTAATTTTTGACCCAGGTAATAGCCACTCCAAAATCCCCGGTTATAAACTGTTTCCAGACGACCCATCCAGTTGGCAATTTTTTCTTTGGAGTAGGTACCATCAAAAACTGAATCAATTGCTTCTCTGTAACACTCGATGACGGTTTTGACGTACTCCGGCGCCCTGCCTCGTCCCTCTATTTTTAACACGCTGATTCCTGTGTCAAGAAGTTGGTCCATAAAATCAATGGTACACAGGTCTTTCGGTGACATAATGTACTCATTGTCTATTTCAAATTCGTGGCCGTCTTCTGTATCTACTACCTTATAAGTACGTCGGCAATTTTGAATGCATGCGCCTCGGTTTGCAGAAGAATTCGTGGTATGAAGACTTAAATAACATTTTCCAGAAACTGCCATGCAGAGGGCTCCGTGGGCAAATACTTCTATTTCCACAGGTTTTCCGGAAGGTCCGCAGATGTTTTCCCGGTTTACCTCTTCGACGATATGCTTCATCTGGATAATACTCAACTCCCTGGCCAGCACCATGACATCCGCAAAAAGGGAGTAAAACCGAACGGTTTCCACGTTAGTGACATTCACCTGGGTGGAGATATGCACCTCCATATTTACCTGGCGGGCGTAGGAAATAACAGCCTGGTCGGCGGCAATAATTGCTGTGATACCACTTTCCTTCGCTTTATTTACAATGGTTTTTATGAGGCTTAGATCGTGATCATAGATGATCGTGTTTAATGTGATATAGGTCTTGACCTGGTGTTTATTGCAGATCGTAGCGATTTCTTCCAGGTCCTCCAGTGTGAAATTAATAGAAGACCTGGCACGCATGTTTAACTGCTCAATACCAAAATAAACCGAATCCGCACCTGCATTAATGGCAGCCATTAGTGATTCAAATGAACCTGCTGGAGCCATCAACTCCACTTTTCTCTTTTCCATTGGTAAACTCACGAATTTCCAGAGTGCAAAATTAAGGGAAAATAAATTATTTAGAGCAATTCTATTTAAGAATTGAATGTATTGATCTGGAAATCATGGGGAATAGATAATGACATACACAATAGATTTCCAATATAAATTTCCGAAAGTTCGAAACTTTCGGAAACCTATCTGGGGATTTTGATGGTTGGGTGATCAAATCCGAAGTGTAGGGAGTATTTCAAAGCGATATCGGTTTGAATGTTTTAGTGTAGTTGTGCGGTCAGGTACCACTTTAAAGTCCAATTAATTCACCTATTCTGTTAGGGTTTTACTACGACCGCGAGTAATAGAGACTAATGCCTGTTATTGCTGCTCCTCGACGTTTTTTTTTAGGTAGCTTTGGCGTCCTACTTTGTCAAGTTTAGCAATCGACCCTACCGCCCAGGCTTGTCTGCCTGTAGACAGATGTCTTCAAGAGCCATTCTATTAGACCATCCGGTTAGTGAGGACAAAGAACCGGGGCATAAAAGATAAGTTAACAAAGTTAGATTAGTTTAAGAACTGGTCGAATGTCCAGGATACGTAGTACAATCCACCTACTTGGGAGGCCCCGAAGCTGGTCGTGTAATATTGGTTTAAAATGTTTGACCCACCCAGCTTGAACAGTGACTTAAGCGATGTGACTTTGTAAGAAACCTGCATATCGAGTGTGGAAAAAGAGGGGATTTTAGCGTTTCCAAAAGCTGACTGCCAGTAGAAACTATTTTGCCACCTCCAGTTGGCACTGAAGCCAATATTATTATAGGCGTTGCGATTGCTTATTCCCAGGTTAAGCCGGTAGTCAGGTGTGTTAAACCTTGTTTCAAATCCGCGCTGTTCTTCGTCAATTTCTTCAATGCCGTTATAAGCAATATTTCCTCTGAGGATATATCCTTTGCCTGCCGAAAAGTCGGCACCGATCGCCCAGCCGTATGAGGTAATTGGCTTATCCAGACTGATTGTGGTCTGAAATCTTTGTTCATTCTTTTCGCCGGGGTTCATTACCAGGTTTTGCTGTGCCAGGAAGCCATTGTAAGTATTTTGAAAGAAATAGGCATCAACGAACAGCTTCTTTTCTAAATAAAGGCCACGGTACCCTACTTCAAATGCAGTAACTTCTTCAGGTACAAAAGGTGGGATTTTATAAGGGCCATTATCTAAAATGGGCACACCTACAAGTGCATTCCTGCCGTCCAGAGGATACACCGGATTATTGTCAAAACCATACCTGGCCTGAGTTTCCGGAAAGCCACCGAGGATGACATACTGGCCTACATTTATGTCGACTATTTGATCCGAGATCGTTGGGAAACGAAATGCTGTTTGCAGTGAACTGCGGAATTTGTGTTCCCTATCGGGGCCTGCGGAGTAAACTGCTGACAATCTCGGGGTAAACCGTCCGTCAAAGTTTTGGTTTTTGTCATAGCGAGCGGAAGCGGTAAGCTCCAATCTTTTGTTTAAAATGGCTTTGTCAAGTTGGGTGAAAAATCCGTATTCGGAGATTATCTTAGGGCTTCCCGGCTCATCTGTGAATACAGTCCCTTCGCTATTGATCACATATTGTCTGAAATTGGCTCCCACAAACATACCCAGCCCGCTGATGTGTTTTCCGAGATTGTACATGCCTTCCATAGCATACAATCGGCTCCTGTCAATCACTTCCGCCCCGCCGGCATCTACCGGTTTGTTGGATAAGCTGTCTTTTATAATGTTAAAGTCATTTGATCCGGGCAACGGCCAGGCAGGTTCTCCCGGGCGGATGATACCTCCTTGTTCGTTGCGGTTATCTGCTGTCTGGCGCGCGATCCTGTGGGCTAATTCATTTGGGGTCAAAAATAATATTTGTCGGGTGAATTCATTGATGTAATCGGGGTACCATTTCTCGCTGGGTTTCCAGGCTTCATTCATTAGGTTTCCTACTCCTCCGGCATCATAGCTGTCACCAGAATTTTCCCAAACACCGAATCCTCTCAGGTAAAAGTCAGGGCTTTTGATTTCCACTTTTCCATTGACCAAACTAAAGTCCCTGAATGCAAAACGGTTTTGAGCGGTGTAGACGGCTGTTCCACTTCCATAACCTACCTGGGCAATGGCCTGTACGTTTTCGGTAACTTTGTAGTACAGGGATGCAGATGAGCGGAGGTTGTAGGTATCATAGTCAGCAATATCTTCTTCTTTCCAGCCCGTTCGAGTGACGAGTTGATCACTAAAATTAGTTAGAATGGCGTTTTGGGTGCTATTGTATTGTGGTGTACCTGGCACCAATCCTAAAGTGTCTACCAAACCCTGAAAAACGATCGGGCCAAAATCCTGTAGGTTGACCTCGGCAATCACATCGTCGCCATATACATTTACACCATCGTATCCCGGGTTTGTTTTCCTGTCCAGGTTTGGGTTGTTCAGATCATTTTTATCACGGTAATCAGCAGCGTACCAATCTAATGCCGCCGTGTATCCGGCAGTGACTTTAAATGCCCATTTGTCATTTATGACTTTGGCATACCGGATATTGGCATCAAACATTGGCTGAGGGCCTTTATCATGCCTTGCCCCAAAATGCATGGCACCAAGCTGCAATGAAGCGCTTAAGCCTTGATAGTCGAAAGGATTTTTGCTGGTCATCATGAGTGTGCCATTCAGCCCTCCGGGGCCATAGATCGCCGAGGAAGCTCCGACGATGTACTCCACGCTCTCAAGATCCAATTGTGATAAGCCAAACAAATTACCGGCAGCAAAACTTAGCCCCGGTGAGTTGTTATTCACGCCATCCACTAATTGGTTTAGGCGAGGGTTGGTTTCGCCGTTAAACCCTCTGGCGTTTGGGAATTTGAAATTGAGGCTTTGCACATTCATGTCCACCCCTTTGATTTTGTACAGTTCATCAAAGAAGTTTGCAGCAGCAGTTTGTTGCAATTCTCTGAGACCTATTTTTTCGACGGTCAAAGAGGAATTCATTACTTTATCTTCCACGCGATCAGCCGAAATGATGATCTCCTGGCCAAGTAAATAATCATCAACCATATCCACACGAAGCTCGGTTTCCTTGTCTGTAATTTCATACTCCTGCGGAGTGTAGCCCACTGAAGAAATCACCAGTGTGAAGGGAGGGGCCAGTTGCGTGCTTAGCTTAAAATTCCCTTCGAGATCGCTAATGGTTCCGATTAATTTGTCTTTAATGGAAATATTCACCCCGAAAAGAGGCCTGTTCTGCTCCTTGTCTTGAATAGATCCGAAGATGATGGTTTGGGCAGACAATTGTAACGAAAGGAAGGTAACAACAGAAAAGAGTAAAGCATGCTTCATGGTAGTGTGCCGAGTAATCACTATTAAATATAAGACCTTCTCTAGATTACTTCAATATCTTTGGGGAGAGTATATTTCCACCGCGTTAAATATTTTCCCCACCTTGCGCTGACATTTTCATACTCCCTTTTTGAGATTTTGTACCGGTTTTTTTTATACCCTTTCTGGCCGGACACGTAGTCAGAAAACCTTTTTTCCTGAAGATGGAAATCTTTT
>JBNLGG010000025.1:0-52280 GCA_050305935.1 Cyclobacteriaceae bacterium
GCCAATTTTATTGCCAGGAAAGCGAAAGTGGTGGTAGGAATTGAAACCATTGGCCAGGCCATTACGGATGCAAAAATCAATGCCGAAATAAACGGAATAAACAATACCGTTTTTATCGAAGGCGATGCAAAAGACCTTTTTAATCCTGAATTGTTTTCAAAATACGGAAAGCCCGAGGTGCTGATCACCGATCCCCCAAGGGCAGGCATGCACAAGGATGTGATAGATATAATATTGGCCACAGAGCCAAAAAAGATAGTGTACGTCAGTTGCAATCCGGCTACCCAAGCAAGAGACCTGGCATTACTGGATGAAAAATATTTGGTAGACCAAGTCCAGCCGGTCGATATGTTTCCTCACACCCATCACGTAGAAAATATTGTTTCCTTGAAATTAAGAAAAGCATATGAGCACATTTGAAAATGACCCGGAATTAAACGGAAAATATCTTGGCACCATTTCAAGCGATTTCGTCAAAATATCCGAGTACATCAAAGAAGCTTCCTATCAAATAAGGAAAAGAGGGTTTTCTGATTTTCCGGTTTTTCCGATTTCGAAGGAAGGAACTATTATCGGAAGTTTACTGTACAAAAAAGAAGATCTTGGCCTGGAGTGGAATTATTATGTGACTTATCTGGAGGATTTTGTTCAGCAAAAAATAATCAAGAAGGAAAAAGCAGATGATTTCAAGTCCATTTACAAAAACCCGGATGAATTCTGCTGTTTATTTGTTATTGACCAGGAGTTCACCAACTTTTTATTCATCCCTTACCCGGAAGATTAATCAGCGAACAATCTTAAATTCTTTATATCCTTTTAGGCCAATTTCTTGAACATCCACGTTGGTGACTTTCGCCCACATCGGTCCTTTGTAACACTCATTGATGAGAAGTTCTACTCTTTCCGGATTGCCCTCAACCTCGATATAAACAGTCCCGTCGGGTAAATTTTTAACAATCCCATTTACATCCAACTGACCGGCGTGCTGGGCAACAAAGTATCTGAAACCTACGCCTTGTACCCTGCCTGTCACTATAATCTGCTTTGCAATCAATTTAACTGTGTTGAAATCCCGATGCTTCTCTCATTATTCGAACACCCGCAGAAGTACCTATTCTGTCTGCACCACACTCGATC
Source organism: Cyclobacteriaceae bacterium (assembly GCA_050305935.1). Lineage (GTDB taxonomy): Bacteria > Bacteroidota > Bacteroidia > Cytophagales > Cyclobacteriaceae > CAJXNP01. Next base: position 1,138 of record JBNLGG010000025.1, read on the forward strand.
ATTTCCACGGCACTCTTGTAACTCTTAATTCCTCCGCTGGCTTTAATACCCACGTTCTGAGGTAGGTTTTTTCTCATAAGCCTGATTTTAGAAGGCACGGCTCCCTCACTCGCAAATCCCGTGGAAGACTTTACAAAATCAGTTCCAGCCTCCAGGCAAATTTGACATGCATCCACTATTTCTTCCTCGTTTAAAAGGGCGGTTTCTATGATCACTTTCATCAAAGTCCCTTTGTCGTGAATCAATTTAGCGCACTTAGCCAACTCAATTTTAGTCCATGAATGATTTGACTTAAAAGCAGAAATATTCATGACAATATCCAGTTCATTCGCACCGTGTTCTATCGCCAGATTGATTTCTGACAATTTAACATCGCTTAGATGATATCCAAGTGGAAAACCAACCACTGTGACGAGCTGAATCGACGACTTGGACAGCTCCTGCGCTGCTTTTTTTACCCAAAATGGAGGTATACAGATTCCCAGAAAATCATGTTCATGCGCCTCATCTATCAGGTTCATAATATCACTTTCCGTACAATCTTGCTTTAAGAGAGTATGCTCAATAAATCGGTTTATTTTATACATTGTTTGCCGTTAATTTAAAAAAATACCAGGTTGAATGACGGCTTGACCTAAAAAAATTTATTTGGTTTTGACCGCTGCAAAATTATAAAGTAAATTCAACTCGCTAATGGACTAACTCACATTCCTTGCAAAATTTCCTCTTTCCGGGTTTGCGCTTTTTTGGTTTCTTTTTGTGCCCAAAATAGCTTGGATCAGAATATTGCGGCTTTTCCATCTCTTTGGCTATTTTCTTCTGCTTTTTGACATTCGCCTCCATTCTTACTTCATATTCCTCCACCTTTTTGTCAAAATCCAGGTTGTTGTACGTCACCTTCTTTTTGTCCTTATAACCGGACCCTTTGTAATCCTGTCCATAAGTGGCTCCCCGGTCTGCTGATTTTTCTTTTTTTTTATTGTCTGATTGGGCAAAAGAAATCGTACCTATGCCCAATAAAATAAAAAGTAAATAAATAGATTTTTGCATAACACTTTTTGGTGAAAACAGAGAAAGCCAATAGATATTGTATTTCCGGTTAACTAATAACGCTTCCGTTACGCAATGCCGAATCCGGTGTGATAAAAATTAGCTTGCCAGTTTCATCCTCTGCAAGTAAGATCATTCCTTGTGATTCGATTCCCATAATTTTTCGCGGCGCCAGATTGACCAATACTGTTACCTGCTTATTTACTACCTCTTCCGGGGTAAAACTTTTTGCGATACCACTTACAATGGTTCTCACATCCAGCCCGGTGTCCACTTTGAGTTTCAGAAGTTTATTTGATTTTTCCACCCTTTCAGCCTCCAGGATTTTCCCGATGCGCAGGTCCATTTTTACAAAATCATCGTAGGTGCAGATTTCTTTAGCTGCTGGTACTACCTTGTCTTCCTGGGCATTGGTTTCTAAATTCATCTTTTTAGTATTCAATAGTTTTTGAACCTGTTTTTCAATAATGTCATCTTCAATTTTCTCAAAAAGCAATTCGGGCTGATTTAACACTTTATTTTCAGGCAATAAATCATGTGTTCCTATTTTATCCCAATCAGCAGGCTCACTGTCCAGCAAATGATTAATTTTTTTAGCTGTAAACGGAAGAAATATTTCGCTCAATGCCCCAATCGTTGCTACTACTTGCAGCGATAAATTTAATATGGTGGAGACCCTTGGCTCATCCGTTTTGATCAGCTTCCAGGGTTCATTATCTGCCAAATATTTATTCCCGGTTCGGGCAAGATCAACAAATGAGTTAAGAGCCTCCCTGAATCTAAATTGGTCAAGTGATTCAGATATTTTCTTTGAGCTCTCCTTCAGGGTGTCAATTAATTGTTGGTCTACCGGAAACAATTCATTTCTCAGAGGCACCTTTCCATCAAAAAATTTATGTGTAAGGACCGCGGCTCTGTTAATGAAATTGCCAATGATCGCCACCAATTCATTATTGTTTTTGGCCTGAAAATCCTTCCAGGTAAAGTCATTGTCCTTCGTTTCAGGAGTGTTGGAGGCCAATGTATATCGCAAGACATCTTCCTTTCCCGGAAATTCGTCCAGGTACTCATGCAGCCACACCGCCCAGTTTCTGGAAGTGGAGATCTTATCACCCTCAAGGTTTAAAAATTCGTTTGCCGGAACATTGTCCGGAACAATGAACTCTCCATGAGTTTTTAACATGGTAGGGAAAATAATACAGTGAAAAACAATATTATCTTTACCGATGAAGTGAATCAGACGAGTATCTTCCGACTGCCAGTAGTCCTTCCAGTTTTTGCCTTTTTCTGTAGCCCAGTCCTTCGTCGCTGAAATGTAACCTATAGGTGCATCAAACCATACATATAATACTTTCCCTTCTGTATCTTTTAACGGAACCGGTACTCCCCAATCAAGGTCTCTGGTCACCGCCCTTGGCTGGAGGCCTTGGTCTATCCACGACTTACACTGCCCATATACGTTGGTTTTCCATTCTTTATGCCCGTCTAAGATCCACTCCCTCAGCCAGTTTTCGTGTTCATCCAGCGGGAGGTACCAATGTTTCGTCTCCTTAAGAACGGGCTTGGAGCCGCTAAGCATTGACCTCGGGTTATTTAATTCTGATGGGCTAAGGGTAGTGCCACACTTTTCACATTGGTCTCCGTACGCCTCTTCGAAGCCGCATTTCGGACAAGTTCCCTTAATATACCGGTCAGCTAAAAATGTTTTCGCCTCATCATCATAATATTGATTTGACAATATTTCCTTAAAAATACCCTTCTCATAAAGGGTAGAGAAAAAATCAGATGCTGTTTGATAATGAGTCTTACTCGTGGTCCTTGAATAAATATCGAAGCTAATACCGAATTTTTCGAACGATGATTTAATCAGCTCATTATACTTATCCGCTACTTGCTGTGGCGAAATCCCCTCCTTTTTTGCTCTGAGGGTAATAGGAACCCCATGCTCATCAGAACCACATATAAAAGCCACATCCTCTCCCTTTTTTCTCAGATATCGCACATAAATATCGGCAGGCACATAAACGCCAGCCAGATGTCCAATATGCAAAGGTCCATTAGCGTATGGTAAGGCAGAAGTAATTGTATGTCTTTTATATTTCTTTTCAGGCATTTTTTTAAATTTTTGGCAAAGATAGAAAGATAAAGGAAGCTACAGGAATTTGATACGTAATTTTAGAAAGTGGGTAGGTTGATCTCAAAAATGGTGTTGTCCCTCTGTTTTTTTAATTCGATAGAGCCTTTTAACTTTTCGACACCCACTCTTGCTGCATAAATTTCAAGGCCCGTACCACTTCTTCTCGGCGATCCCTTAAAAAACACATCAAAGACCTTATTAACATCTGCGTCCAGGATCCCAAAACCATTGTCTTCAAAAATGATTTTCAGCGACTTATCCTTGTTGCCCTGAACAATCAGGTTGACAAAAGCCTCCTTATTAGCAGAAAACAAGAAAGCATTGTTCAACATGTTTTCGATTATTGAGACGAAAACCGCTCTATCGCTCCTCCAATTCCCTTTAATATTCAGTATTAAATTTACTTTTACGGCGCTGGCCAGCTCGGACTTTTTAGAAAGTGCAACCCCGGCACTTATACTTCTTTCAATGTCAATCAACTCTATTTCAGGTTCTTTTTGATAAGTATCGTGCACTTCGATCAGCTTGTTCAATATCCTGTTAGCCCGGTTCGAAATCCCTTCCAGGATATCAAAATATTTTAATGCCGAATCATCCTGCGATTCCATCGCGCCCACTTTGATAATTCCCTGCATGGTGGCGATTGGCCCCCTTAGGTCATGGCTTGTTTTATAAATAAAATCGTCAAGGTCTTTTACCGCTTTTTCTAACCTTTTATTTGTATAGCCCAATTCTTTGGTACGGGCTCTGACTGCTTTTTCCAGCCCGGTATTCACATTTTTTAACAATTCATTTTGATGCTTGATAGTTTCCTGTGCCTCCGCCAACTGCTTATTTCGGCTCTCGAGGACTTCCTTTTGCTTTTCAATTTTGAAATTGCTGATACTGAGCTTTTTATTTATCCGGTTGGTCTGGATGTAGTTTCTGGTAACGATAATGATCAACAGAATACTTAGCACTAAAACAGTGGCTAACAGCCGACTTAAATTAGTTCGCTGATTAATATCTTCTTCCTTTTGCGCTATAACCAATTGTGATGCTTCTGCCTGGTGAAAAAGCTGGACGTTGGCCAGGTTTTTCGCCAACTCCTCATTGAAAATGCTATCAGCTAATTCTGTATATAGCTTTTGATAATAATAAGCGCTGTCATATTTTTTTTCCCGGTCATATATCTTTGCCAATAACTTATAAAGTTGATAGTTCCCCTTAATATCACCAATTCCATCTGCAACTTTCTTACTTTCAGATATATATCTTTTAGCCTGGCTGTAGTTCGCCTTCTCCGTCTCAATCAAAGCCAAATTATAATAATTGGAAGCTTGCTGTGGTTTAATATTGAATTGCTCATTTATTTCCATGGACTTTTTAAAAAACTCTTCGGCCTTCTCGTATACACCCATCGAACTGTATATCTCCCCAATCCCTCCATATATTAGAGGTAAGTCATAGTCATTGTTTCTCTTTGCAATTTCAATTGCTTTTTCAAAGTATTCAATGGCTTTGGTGTTTTGCATTACAGACCTGTAACATAATCCGATGTTGTGATACTCAATATTTAAATTGACAGTGTCATTTTGCTGTAACTTTATTTCCAGCGCTTTTCTTAGATAAAGCAAAGCATTCTCAAAATCTTTTACTTCATAGTATGTAACTCCAATATTATTATATGAATTAGCGAATCCAGTTTCAATTCCCAGCTTAATTTTTATCTTTAGCGACTCATGAAAATAATATAAGGAACTGTCATATATTAACAAGTCATGAAAGTAATTGCCTAACGCGGTATAGCACTTATATAAGTATTCATCGTTTCCGGAAGCTTTGGAAAGCCTGATCGCCTCTTTAAAATAAGGCTTTGAATTCGTAGGGTCGAATATATCCAGGTATGAGTACCCTATATCAACTAAACATCGAATTTGATTAGTAGTGTCTTTGGTTTTCAAAGCCTCATTCAAGGCCATCTTATAGTAAAAAATACTACTATCAATATCAGCCAGGTAAAAATTATCAACTAAATCATAAATCAAATTAATCTTTTCCTGCCCCTCTTTTTCCAGTACATTCTCCTTGACCACTGCTCTTAAAGTTGCATTTTTTTGCTGAGCATTGGCAAATAGGTGGGTAACTATGGACAGGTATAAAAATATAAAATATTTGAATAATACAATTTTAAAGAAGTGCCCAGACGTTTGCAGCATTGTGTCAGTATAAAATTTAAAAGCTATAAAAAATCTAAATAAAATTCTGAGCTGTGGTTAGAAAAAGGAAAAATACACAATAATATCAAAATATTCAAAAACCAAGATACTTAAAGTATTACTTTAAATACAAGAAATTGAAATATTTCAAGTGTTTATAATTTTTTCCGACCGAAATATAACAATTTTTATAAAATGTATTTAAACAATTATTAATTGCACTTTACTAATTTTTTATATAATTATTTTGATATTTAGCTTTCAAATTGCTATGTTTGAACAAGATTTTAAAGAATTATTGTAGGCTATTTAAATCAAACTAAGATGAAAACTAAATTATTAACACTCGCTCTTTTCGGATTTTTAACATTAGGATTTGTTTCATGTGCAGATGAAGAAATTGCACCTTCCAGTGATAACACAGTTCAAGCATCGAGAGATCAGAACGATAATGGGATGACCAGACCTATATTAACAAGGGACTAGTCAATACACCAAAAATCAAAAAACACATTTAGTTTTCTCTTTTAGAAGGGTATAAAAATATTAAAAAAATTATACTTTCAAAAAAAGAGATCAAGGTTTTTATATTAATTGCATTATTTCAATACCAAATAGAATTTTACTGGCGGGATTTACGAAACTCAATCTGAAAATATCATAACCCGTGAAAAATATAAACCCAGCTTAGTCGCGGGGTTTTTTTATCGTCTTTTCTTACTACCTTTGCGGCTTCAAATTTTATTCAATGCAAAGTATCAGAAATGTTGCCATTATCGCACACGTTGATCATGGCAAGACCACCCTTGTAGATAAAATCATCTACGCGACAAATATTCTTTCTCCCCATAAGGAAAAACAGGAATTAATCCTTGACAACAATGACCTGGAAAAAGAAAGAGGAATTACCATTACGTCCAAAAACGTTTCCGTAACCTACAAGGATACCAAAATCAACATTATCGACACACCAGGTCACGCGGATTTTGGTGGCGAAGTGGAGCGTGTGCTAAAAATGGCCGATGGGGTATTACTGTTGGTGGATGCCTTTGAAGGTCCAATGCCCCAAACGCGTTTTGTATTGAGCAAAGCCATTAATTTAGGCTTGAAGCCGATCGTAGTCATAAATAAAGTTGACAAATTAAACTGCCGCCCGGATGAAGTCCATGAGCAGGTATTTGATCTTATGTTTCATCTGGACGCCACTGAAGAACAATTAGATTTTACTACGGTTTATGGCTCAGCCAAAGAAAATTGGTTCAGCTTTGATTGGAAAGAAAAAACCAATGACATAACCCCATTACTTGATACAATTATAGACATTATTCCTCCGGCACCATACGTTGAGGGCAATCCACAATTCCAAATTACTTCGCTCGACTATTCATCATTTGTGGGTAGGATCGCTATTGGGAGGGTATTCAAAGGCGAACTCAATGAGGGTCAAACACTTGGTATAATCAAAAAAGATAACAGCAAGGCTAAATTTAAATTGAAGGAAATCCACGTGTTTGATGGACTTGGAAGAGTAAAAGTTAAAAACGTCAAATGCGGGGATATTTGCGCACTAGTTGGTATCGAAGAGTTTGAATTAGGAGACACCATCTGCGATTTTGATAATCCGGAACCTATGAAACGAATTGCGATTGATGAACCTACCATCAATATGCTTTTTACCATCAATAATTCACCCTTCTTTGGAAAAGAAGGAAAGTTCGTTACGTCTCGGCATCTAAGAGACCGACTCTTTAAGGAAACGGAAAAAAACCTTGCATTAAAAGTGGAGGAAACTGACTCAGAGGATAAATTTTTGGTGTTTGGTAGGGGTATTTTACATTTATCAGTCCTTATCGAAACAATGAGAAGAGAGGGTTATGAGCTGCAGGTGGGACAACCTCAAGTAATCTTCAAGGAAATAGACGGTCAAAAAAATGAGCCCATTGAACTATTTGTTGTCGATGTACCCCAGGACTACAGTGGGAAAATAATTGAAGCTGTAACAAAAAGAAAAGGAGAATTAAAAGTGATTGAGCCAAAAGGCGATGTCCAGCACCTTGAATTTGAAATTCCATCAAGAGGTATTATGGGACTTAGGAATAACCTTTTGACCTTATCAGCAGGTGAAGCAGTGATAAACCACCGCTTTCTTGAGTACCAGCCTTTCAAAGGTGAGATTTCTGTTAGAAATAATGGATCGCTCATTTCCATGGAAACCGGTGGTAGTACTGCCTATGCTATCGATAAATTGCAAGACCGGGGTGTTTTCTTCATTGATCCGGGAGATGAAATCTACGAGGGCCAGGTAATTGGTGAACACATCCGATCAAATGATCTCGTCATCAACGTGACGAAAGGCAAAAAACTTACCAACATGCGTGCTTCGGGTTCAGATGATAATACGAAAATTGCTCCTAAAAGAAGTTTTTCATTAGAAGAGGCCTTAGAATATATTCACAAAGATGAATATCTGGAAACGACACCACAATCCATCCGGCTAAGAAAAATTTACCTGAAGGAACACGAAAGAAAAAAGGTAAGTTAGTATATCTTATTTCTTTTTCCTGGCGGCTTCCAATTGATCCCATAGCTCAATTGGTAGCTGTTCCATCATATTAAACTCCCCAGCCCCCTGAAGCCACTCCCCACCGTCTATGGTCACCACCTCGCCATTAATAAAACCAGAATAATCAGATACGAGATAGGCGGCAAGATTAGCCAACTCCTGATGCTCTCCAACCCTTCGCAATGGTATTTGCTTTCTAATGTCAAACTTTTCCTTTAGATCGCCAGGTAATAATCTACTCCATGCACCTTCCGTAGGAAACGGGCCTGGCGCAATGGCATTTGTGCGAATATTATATTTAGCCCACTCCACCGCAAGCGACCTGGTCATGGCCAGTACCCCCGCCTTTGCACATGCCGATGGAACCACATACCCCGAACCGGTCCAGGCATAAGTGGTCACAACATTTAATACAGTAGCAGGAATTTTATTCTCAATCCAATATTTCCCAAGAGTCAAAGTGTTATTGATGGTGCCCTTAAGAACGATGTCGATCACCGCATCGAAAGCCCGGTAGGAAAGGCGCTCCGTGGGACTGATAAAATTGCCCGCCGCATTATTCACCAACACATTGACGTTGCCGAATTTTTCTATTGCACAAGCCAATGTTTCCTCCACCTGACTGTAATCCCGCACGTCAGCCACGCAGTATTCCACTTTACCCTTTGCACCTTCATTTAATTTCCCGCAAGCTTGTTCAAGCTTATCTTTTGTCCTTCCTGTTATCAATACCTTGGCACCAAGTTTTAGAAAATAAGTAGCCATGGCATACCCAAGCCCACTACCACCCCCGGTGACGATGATAGATTTGTCAATAAGTGCATTTTCTTTTAACATCTCCTTGATTTCCATTGATTTCCGAATTAACAATCTTATTTTTTAGGCTTTTGCAATAAAATATTACAAGAGCGTTACTATGGGGAAATTTGCCCATAATTAATTAGTAATTCAAGAAATAAAACTGTTTGTTTGAAGTATCAGTTGATTGTACAATTACAATATTTTTTATCACTTTTTATTTGATTTGTGTGAGTTCTAAAAAGTCTATTCTATTTGCGTTTTTAGCACTTTTTTTATGTGCCTACTCGGGTTTTGCTCAAAAATTCGATCGAATCACTTTGGATAGAGGATTATCACAAAGTCACATCAATTGTATAAAACAGGACAAAACCGGATTTATCTGGTTTGGAACGAATGGTGGACTTAACCGCTTTGACGGAAGTGAATTCAAAATTTTCTTACATGACATTTACGACTCCACTTCCATTTCAAACAACATCATTAATTGCATCTTCGAAGACAAAAACGGCCTACTTTGGATAGGTACACAGAACGGATTAAATGTTTATGATCCTACCCGCGACAAATTTGAAATTTTTAAGACCAATGTAAATAACCCAAAAAGCCTCTCCAGTAATATCATAACCTCTGTTGTTCAGGATACTTTGGGATACTATTGGATCGGTACCAATGGTGGTGGATTAAACCGGTATGACACTTTATCTAAATCGTTTACGGTGTATCAATACAACATCCAAAATCCCTACAGTGTCAGCTCAAACCGGATTTCCTCTCTCGCTGTAGACATGTTTGGGTTTATATGGGTAGGTACTTATGACGAGGGTGTCAATATGATGGACCCCATTTCGGGAAAATGTTTACGATACGTTAAAAGCGAGGACAACGAAAAGATCATATCTGACAACCAGGTAAACACAATCTATGAAGACAATGACGGTGATTTATGGATAGGTACCGGCAACGGACTGAATAAATTCACTCCACAAAAAAACGGACGAAATTTTGAATCGAGGGATTTCGTTTATCAATATCTTTTTGAACCGAAAAGAAATTCAATCGGGGGCAAGTCCATACTTTCTATCTACCAGGGCGCTTCTGGCCTCCTGTGGATAGGCACGGATAATGGAGGGCTTTCCAGTTTTAACAAAAGCGCCGAATATTTCAAGAATTATCAGTTTGACCCTAATAACCAGAATGGATTATTAGGAAATAAAATCACAGCGGTATTAGACGACCGAAGCGAAATATTGTGGATTGGTACCAATGCAGGTATAAATAAAATTGACCGCCAGGGAGAAAGATTTGAATTGCACACCAGAAAGCCAGGAAAAGAAAATACATGGAGCAGTAATAATGTGCAAGCCATCTATAAAGAAAATAACGGCATCCTTTGGGTTGGGACTTTTGATGGAGGATTAAATAAATACAATCCGTCCACAGGCCAATATACTATCTACCTGGAAGATGACGTCATCGAGGGGGGGATGAGCCTCGAAGAACATCGCAAAATACTTAACAAAAACCGAAAGAAATCAAGAAGGTATGATGACAAACGGAGCCACTTGAGCAACAATCGGATACTAGCATTGCACCGAGATTTTAGCCGGACTCTGTGGATAGGTACCGGCGGAGGTGGCCTTAACAAATTAGATGTAGTTAATGGTAAAATTATCGTCTATCGGGCTAAGAAGGAAAACCCTGATAGCCTAAGCAGCGATGTAATCAATACGATTTTTCAGGACTCCAGCGGCAAACTTTGGATAGGGACTGACGGAGGACTTCATGAATTCGACTACAAAAAGTTTACCCGATACGTCCATGATCAAAATGACGTATTGAGTCTTAGCAGTAACAATGTTACATCCATTACAGAGGACAAAGAAGGCAATATCTGGGTTGGAACTTTTGGAGGTGGTTTAAACAAGTTGGATCGCAAGTCTGGTTTTTTCAAACGATATACTAATCAGGAATTCAATAAAGGAATAAGTAGCAACTCTATCTACTGTCTTTTCCTGGATGAATCAAGTAGGCTATGGATAGGGACAAATGATGGATTAAACATGCTAAACACCGAAAATGATTCCATCTACCACTACACTATTCACAACAATCTACCTTCCAATTTTATCTACGGTATCATAGGCGATGACGAAAACAACCTTTGGATCAGCACTAATAAAGGAATTTCGAAATTTAACATTAAGGAAGAGCTATCCAAGAACTACGATCGACTGGATGGACTCCAGGGAAATGAATTTAATCCAGGCGCATTTTACAAAACACGTCGTGGCGAGATGTTATTTGGGGGAATCAATGGATTTAATTCCTTCTTCCCCAAGAATATTAAAGATAACAATTACAAACCTGACGTCATCCTTACCGATTTTAAAATATTAGGTGAGCCGGTAAAAATTGGCACAGAGAAATCTCCTCTGCCAAGACACATTTCAGAGTTAAAAGAAATTCACCTTAGCTACAAGGATAAAGCCATTTCTTTTGAATTCGTGGCTTTAAACTATACCAATTCTGAAAAGAACGAATATGCCTATATCCTGGAAGGGTTTGAGAAAAAATGGAATTTTGTAGGCAACAGGCGGTTTGCTAACTATACAAACCTTCCCCCAGGGGACTACACCTTCAGGGTCAAAGCATCAAATAATGATGGAATATGGAACGATGAAGGAGTTTCCTTACGGATTTTTATAAGCCCTCCTTTCTACAAAACCTGGTGGTTTTACCTGTTGGTGTTTGTTTCGATATTAATTGGCGCGTATCTGTTCGTGGTAATCAGGATCAACAATCTGCAAAAAACGAAAACGCTATTACGTGAAGTCGTCAAGGCCAGAACGAAGCAGCTAAGCGAGGAAAAGGCCAGGGTGGAAAAAGCCCATGCTGAAATCATGTGGCAGAAAAATGAAATTGAAAACCAGAAAAACCTGCTGATGAAAAACAACAGGGATCTTCTGGATGCCAAACAACAAATCGATGCTGCCAACGAGGAACTAAAGACGATCAATTCAAACCTTGAATCAATCGTGCTCGAAAGAACTGAAAAATTACGTGCCGCCTACGAAAACCTAATCAAGGCAAATAATGAATTGGACCTGTTCATTTATCGGGCGTCACATGACCTTAAGGGACCAATAGCCAGCTTACTTGGGTTAACAAAAATTGCGAAGCTTGACGACCTGCCGGACAACACGGCCAATTATATTGATAAGATAGAACTGGGTGCGGAACAGCTTAATAACGTTCTTAATAAACTGACAGATATTCATTTCATAAATAAATCCGAACTTGAATTGTCAGATATTCTGGTAGCTGATTTTATCGATGAAATAGTCAATAAAATCAACCCTTATAAAAAATCACGTTACACCGTGGTCAACAAAATAAAAAAAGGATTGACTATTAATGGTGATGAAAAGTTGATACAAATTATTTTCAGCAATATCATCGAAAATGCTCTTACGTTTAAGCAGCCCATTGAAAGCAAGCTAATAATAAAGGAATTTACAGATGATAAAACGTTAAAGATTGTATTTGAGGATAATGGTATTGGTATCCCAAAAGAGAACCAACATAAAATCTTTGATATGTTTTACCGTGCTTCAGATCTTTCCGAGGGATCAGGCCTTGGACTATACCTTGTCAAGAAAGCTGCCGAAAAGCTGAATGGTCTTATCTACCTGGAAAGCGAAAGAGGTCAATACTCAAAATTTACCGTCCAATTTCCAGTAGAATATGTGATCAAAAACTCCCAAAAGAAATCAAACAAGAAAGCCAATATCGCTATCTAGCTTCCAGTACGATGATTGATCGGTCTCGCACGGACATCGACTTTCCGGTGACTAATTTTGGTTCATTAATGACGTTTTCTTCAAACGTATCAAAAAGCATATACCATTTTCTTTTGCTTTCCAAAATTGGCAATTCAAATACCAGGTCTTCCCAATAGGCATTAATTATTATATGTATTTTTTCTTCAGAAGAAGGATGTAATAAAGTAAATGCCAGGGTGTGTGAATTCTTTGACCAATCCGGTTTGTTCCTTTGAACTCCATGCCATGTGATATAGGGATGGTTTGGGTTTTTGTCCGTCCACAAAAGCTTTTCGATCTTGAAAATTTCTTTTCTCTGGGTGAAATCAATAATCTGCTTTGTAAATCCCAAAAGTTCCCTGTTTTTGTCCACCAAGTCCCAGTCGAACCATGACAATTCGTTATCCTGGCAATACGCATTGTTGTTTCCTTTTTGCGTCCTCGCCACTTCATCGCCCATCAATAGCATGGGTGTTCCCTGCGACACAAAAGTAAGTGTCAGAAAGTTTCTGATTTGCCTCCTTCTTAATTTGTTAATTGCTTCATCAGTAGTATCGCCTTCTATCCCGCAATTCCAGCTATAGTTATCATTTGCCCCGTCCCTATTGTGCTCACCATTGTCCTCATTATGTTTTTCATTGTAGGAAACAAGGTCATATAGCGTAAATCCATCATGGCACGCGACAAAATGAATGCTTCTGTTTGGTTCCCTGTTTGGAGTCTTATAGATATCAGGACTTCCCATTATCCGGCTTGCCAGATCGTAGACATGCCCTTTATCGCCCTTAATGAAAGAGCGTACCTGATCCCTGTATTTCCCATTCCACTCGGCCCATCGATCACCTATGAAACTTCCTACTTGGTATAATCCTGCAGCATCCCATGCCTCGGCGATGATCTTGGTTCCAGCGAGTACTGGGTCAGATTCTATCTCCCACAGGACGGGTGGGTTTTGCAGAGGCTCACCATTTTCATCCCGCGAAAGTACGGAAGCCAGGTCAAATCGAAATCCGTCGATATGATATTCAGTAACCCAGCTTCGTAAACAATCTCCGATCATTCTTCTCACGATGCTGTGATTTGCGTTGAGCGTGTTCCCGCAACCAGTGTAGTTTTTATACTTAGATCGGTTTCTTTCAAGAATGTAATAGGCTTTATTTTCAATTCCTTTAAGCGACAAAACAGGCCCTGTATGGTCTCCTTCAGCAGTATGATTAAACACCACATCCAGAACAACCTCTATCCCTTCTTTGTGAAAAGCTTTTACCAAATGCCTGAATTCATCACAGGCCCCTACCGGATCCGACGTACTGCTATATCCAATGTGAGGTGCAAAAAAGGCAATCGGGCTATACCCCCAATAATTTTGCTTTCCTGACATAGCGTCTTGCGGATCGAATAGCAAAACCGGCATAAATTCCACACACGTGATACCCAGTGATCTCAAATAGGGTATCTTATCAATCAATCCTAAATAAGTCCCTTTCAGATGTTCCTCCACACCGGAATTTGGGTGCGCGGTCATTCCCCTCACATGCATCTCATAAATGATGGTGGTAGCATACGGCCGTTTGAGGGGTTGATCATTCTCCCAGTCAAATGTCGTTGGGTCGATCACCACAGACTTCAGTGCGCAGTCTGTATTATCCCCAGGCGCTATCGCCCGCTCGCGACTGTAATTTTTTAAATTAGCAACCGACCTGGTATATGGATCCAACAACAGTTTGTCAGAGTCAAACAACAATCCTTCGTTTGGGTTGTTTTCGCCAAACACTTTATAGCCATAGAGTTGTCCCGGCCCCAGCCCCTCGACAAAGATGTGCCAATAATAAAAAGTTCGGTTTTTCTCAGCACATAAGGAAAATGTCCTGGAGGGTTTAGCATCCCCTTCCTGATCAAACAACCATAATTCAACATGCTCAGCGTGCTTCGAAAAAAGGCAAAAATTCACTCCCTGAGGGTAGCAGGTAGCGCCCAAGGGATAGGCATTTCCATGAGGAATATTAATAAGTTCTATCATACGGTTGTTTTGGCAGCATAAACACTATAAATATTTTCTTACATCGATTACACCCATTCCAGCCTCCTTCGCCGCGATCACTCCAGGGTCACCATCTTCAAATACCACACAATCCTTAGCCGGTACCTTCATCAATTCAGCACATTTCAAAAACGTATCAGGGGCTGGCTTGCCATGCTTTACATCATCCTTCGTCACGAGTACCTCAAAATAGGAATCTAAATCTAATAAATCTAATATCTCCTCAGAATGTGACTTGGGACTTCCTGTTCCAATTGATAGGGGTATTTTTTTGTAAAACTGATGAACGACTTCCAAAACAATCGGAATAGTTGTCACTCTGTGCATATTTTTTCGGTATGCTTCTTCCTTCAACTTGCTGTGGTAAATTGGGTCGAAATCAGTATCAAACTCTTTATTGATCAATTCAAAAATCTTGTCAGAGGGAACTCCCGCATACCCATAAAAAATTTCGTCTGTAAATTCGAAGCCTTTTAAAGCGCATATTTCCTGCCAGGCAATTTTATGAACAGGCATAGAATCGATCAGGGTTCCGTCTAAATCGAAGATTAAACCCTTTGCGCCGGGAAACAGTTCATTGATTTTATCGTTCAGAATCATTTCATATCTGTTGCTTGTGTTGAACGAAAAAAGGCCGGATATTACCGGCCTTTTATTCTATGAATTGCAATTCGATTTTATTCTGAAGCTTCTTCTTTTTCAGCTTCTGATGCATCACCTCCTTCGGCCTCAACTCCTGCTTCCTCTTCTTCGATAGCGTCTCCTACGCCACGTAGAGCTCTTGGTATCGCTATCGTTGCCAGAGATACTAATTTACTGTTCAGGATTTCAAAGTTTTCCTCCTTGATATCAGCCACTTTAATCGACTTTCCAAGTCTTAAACCTTGAATTGAGACCACAATCTCATCTGGCATATTAGCTGGTAAAGCCCTCAGAGTAACCTTTCTTAACTTTTGCACCAACTTACCACCAGCCTGGATACCGGGAGATTTTCCTGTAAACTTAACAGGGATGTCCATCTTAATTGGCTTGTCATCAAAAAGCTGGATAAAGTCTGCGTGAAGGATCATTTCACTAACCGGATGAAAATGAACATCCTGAAGGATGGCATTGTAAATTTCACCCTCGATATTTAGCTTGACAAAAGCAACTTCAGGAGAATACACGATTTCCTTGAAAAGATACATTGGCGAATAAAAATGGATCTGTTCTTTTCCACCGTACAATACGCAGGGTGCGTTTCCTTCCGCCCTTAATTGCTTAGAATTGGATTTTCCGAGATTTGCTCTTTTATACCCTATAACCTCTACTGTTTTCATTCTAATTAAATTTGTATGAATAATGAATTAATTGATTCGTGTTTATGAGTTTTTCTGATGCAAGTGGCAAACATTTGCGCCACACTCAGTACCTCTATCTTTTCACTTTTTCGCTTTAAGGGGATGGTGTCAGACGTCACTAATTTCTCCAGGGCTGATTTTTCAATATTTTCGTAAGCTTTGCCCGAAAGTATCGGGTGGGTGCAAATAGCTCTCACTGATTTCGCCCCTTCCTGCATAATGATATCGGCTGCCCTTGAAAGCGTTCCGCCTGTATCAATAATATCATCCACCAGAATGACATCTTTTCCTTCCACCGATCCTATGATCCTCATGTCGCCAATTTCATTGGGCCGATTTCTGTATTTATCACAGATGACCATTTCGGCATTAAAATGTGAAGCATAGGCCCTTACCCGTTTTGTACCTCCCACATCCGGAGATGCAAACAGCAAGTTGCTTACGTCCATTTTCTGAATATAAGGTATAAAAATATAGGACCCATACAAGTGATCAACTGGAATGTCAAAGAATCCCTGGATTTGGCCTGCATGCAAGTCGCACGTCATAACCCTATCAGCACCTGCAGCCGTTAAAAGATTAGCCATCAGTTTTGCCGCTATGGCAATTCTTGGCCGGTCTTTCCTATCCTGCCTGGCATATCCGAAATAGGGAACAACGACGGTAACATACTTGGCACTGGCTCTTTTTGCAGCGTCAATCATTAGCAAGAGCTCAATGATATTATCTCCCTCGCCAAACATGGACCCGATAAGAAAAATATCATGCCCCCTCACCGACTCCTTGTAAAATGGTACTATTTCCCCATCGCTAAATTTCTGTATGACCATGGCGCCCAGCGGCTTACCATACTCCAGTGCAATTTTTTCTGCGAGATAGAGAGATTCTGTACTTGAAAATATTTTTACTTTCGACATCTCCACAAAGAGGATTTAAATAAAAATTCCCGAATTAAAATCCGGGATTTAATGTTGCCCGACTAGGGCTCGAACCTAGACTCTTCTGAACCAAAATCAGACGTGTTGCCAGTTACACCATCGGGCATTAATACAAATATCAAGGATGTCAGTGTTGCTTACTTTGAATTCATCAAACCTCAAAAAACACCCTCAAATTTTGGAGGTACAAAGGTAAAATTAATTTTCTATTTCAAAAAAATATAGTTCAAATATTCTTGGAGGAAGATCTAAATTTATCCTTCACCATCCTGAAAAAAGTTTCAATTAATTCATTTACATCATTTGATAGCCTTAGATAATAAATCGGAAGCACAAAAAATACGATAGTGAGCGTGCTTCTTAAAGCTATATCTATGACCAGATTATCGACGTACGGTATTAATTTCAGGCTGAAAAATATCAATATCGATAAAACAAAGAGGATGATAAATTTATAAGAATAAGGCTGATACCTGTATTTCTGATAAAGGAAAACAAACCTGACAAGAAAGTAGGCAAAAATTGAAATCGCCGATGCGATAGCCGCTCCAATGATGCCATAACGTGGTATGAGAATTAAATTAGTGAGCACAATTGCTATCAGATAAAAAAGGATATAATACGTCTGGTAGCGATAATATCTGGACAGGGCAATTATGTTTTCGCTTACACCCGCCACCATCCTGAGTACATTTGCCAGACCAATAATAATGATCACCCAAAAGCCGAGCGAATAGGACTCCGGCAAAATCCTGAAGATATTATCTATATTTACTACCAATCCCAAAAAGATCAATAAGGCAATCATCGCTTGGGTGAGGCAGGTTCGTCGATACATGTCTTCCACCTTCTCAAAATCCTTGACTTTAAAAGCATCAGAAATAATGGTCGTAGCAATTCTTGACATACCCCTGTTGGGCATTAAAATCAGTGTGGTAAAGTTAAATACCGTTACATAAATCCCGGTTGAAAGTTCTCCCAAATAATAGTTGATCATGATGGTATCTATCTTCAACGCGGCAAACCCACCCAATCCAGTCACCAGACCATAGGAACTCCACGAAAGCATTTCCCGCAGGTAAGACTTGCGGTATTGGCTTAAATCGGGTTTTAAATTAAAATCTTTGAAAAAAATCAGATGCAGGACGAGTGCAAAGAGTATAATGACAAAGCCAAATGAATATATCTTAATATATCCATCAAAATCAATCAGGTTAAACACCAATAAAATAAGCCCAAAAAAGAAAATTAATCGCAACCAAAACTCTTTTAGGGAAATCCCATAAATAGTCCGATAGAGCATGGAATTATAAGTATCCAATAAATTCCAGAAAATATGGATAAAAGTGAGTGGAATAATCAGGTAGATATATTGGGCAAAATTAGCTGACTTGCTCAGGTTTTGTTCTGCCAGCCAATCCTGCATAGGAATAAAAAACAAGCAAAACACCCCGAAGCCCGTCATTCCCACCATTACGATTAAAAAAAGGAAACCACGATGCTTTTCGGTCCTATTCCGGTAGTAAGGAAAAAATTTAGTGATAGCCCGGGTGAAACCCAGCGACCCTAACATCCCAAATATGATGGCATAAGTGACAATTAGGTTCAAGGCGCCAATCTGCGATTCTGTTAAAAATTTGGGATATAAAAGGGTAGTATTAATAAATCCTAATACTGCTCCCACGTAGATAAAAATGGTAGAACTGATTGACTGTTTGATTAAGATACCCAAATCAAAAAAGTTATATTCCAGTAAGAAGTTTTGCCAACTTTAAGTCAAAATCGGAGAATATCCCATGTGCCGCTTTTTGATCAACAATGATATGCCCCACTTTGCCCCCAATTAATTTCCTGGCTTTTTTAAAATATTCCAAATCTGTAACAATTATACCTCCCGTATTTCGGTAAAGCGACTCCCTTTCCAACTTAGTAAATTTTTCCTGGTTCAATATTGGTTTCATTCCCGAGCCGTCGTGCTGGAAAAAAATTGAATTTTCCTGCCGTACACTGATCAGGCTTTCTGCACCAAAAATTTTTATTGTATAAATGGCGTCATTTATCTCCTTGGGGGTAATAAACGGGAACTCAGGTGCCAATAATATTACCCATTTAAAAACAGCTTCCTGTATTTTATCCAATTTTAAAATCTCATCAATGGTGCTCACCAGGCTCACATTTTGCCTTGATAACTCCACATCCCTCGTATGCACTAACACCCTGTTTTCATCCCCATACTTTTTCATTAAGTATTCTATCAATTGGTGATCAGGAGTAGTGACAATTACCTTTTCCACCAATACTGAATCCAGGGCATATTTAATTTTTTGATCTATTAAATATTCTCCATTGATTTTTTCAAATGCGATTTGGAATTGACTGGATTTAGATCCCCTAACCGGAATAATTGCCAAGGCTTTTTCGCATTTTAAATCAAGCTTCTGAAAATGATTTTCTTTTATTTTTTGCCTGGTGCTTAAGATCCTCTTTTCGTTTTTGGTGAGATTACTACCATGCTGCCTGTAGTAAAATAAGGGAGTGTTAATATTCTTAACTTTATGTTGGTTAATGAATTTCAGCCAAAGATCATAGCCATCCTGACAGGTAAAACTCTCATCGTAGCCTCCTAACTCCTGAAGATAATTTTTCCGGATCATCGTGCAGGCACCGTGTGCCGGCTGGTCAAAAAGAATTACATCTTCTTCAAACTGATGTCTTCTTTCAAGACCAATCACATTGTCATTCTCGTCAATCAGGTAATAGTCAGGGAATACTAGGCCTATTTCCTCATTTCTTTCCATTTCATTGCTTAAAAGCAACAATGCGTTTTCATCAAAATAATCATCTGCGTCCAAGCGGACTATATACTTGCCTTTTGAGACTCTGAGCGCAATGTTATTGGTAATATTAAGCCCTTTATTCTTTTGATAAATGATGCTGACATTTTCAAGGCTTTTATATGTTTCAATAATGCCAATAGAATCGTCTGTCGACCCATCATCTATAATTATCAATTCGAAATCCTGAAGAGACTGCTTTAGTACGGATTGAATTGATTTTTCAATAAACCGGCCATAGTTATGATTAGTGATATAGACTGTAACAAGTGGCTTAACTTCTGTCATTTGGAGTGGCGACTAATGTTAAACCATCAGAAAAGCGAATATCGTCTATAAACTGTTGCAATTCCATTTGAAAATCACCACTCTCGGTAAAATGCGTATAAGTTCCAGTCTTATTCCCTAACTGCATCAGGCATTCATACACATCCATGCCATAATACCATGCAGCATGTGGCTTAAAATGGTGTCGATAAAAAAGTTCAGCGGCTGAGGCATCTGAAAACAGCATAATATGACCCATAGGATCGATATGGCGAATGACGGTGCCCGGATTGAGTATCTGTGAAGCTGAACTCAGAGAATTCCACCTGGGCAACTTGGCAATAACCATCGCTTTTGGATTTTCCTTCAACAATTCAAAAGTCTTATCCAATAAGGCCCCAGGATTGGGAGTATGCTCCAATAGTCCCCAAAAAGTTATCACATCATAGCCTTTATAGTCATCGCCAGTTTCCAGGAAATCCCTTCCATCCATATCAATTTCCCAAATTTCCCTGGCAAAATTACGGCTGCTTTCACTAAGCTCAATACCATTTGCCACTATTCCATCACGTCGGCAAGCTTCGACAAAATGCCCTGCACCAGATCCAATATCCAATACCTTTTTGGGATACGAACCATATTCTTTAAAGTAAACTTCTTTCACCCAGTTTTTCCATGGCACCGCGATACTTTGAAGTCTGAATTCCGCCCCTTCCCTGTTCGTATAGGTCGTTGCGTAGTTTACATCATTTAGATAAAAATTATGGATCGCTTTTTTTGTCGGTCGCTTTCTCAAATAGACATGCCCAGTGTCCGGCGTTTGAACATATTCACCGCCGTAGATTGTAGCGACATGATCGGTTTCTTCCGTTGATATTCCAGTCACCGGGCATGTGGCCACATATTCAAGTTCACTTTCCGTAAAAAGTTTTTCCCTGGAATCTTTGTAGTATTTTAACTGCTTCTTTATACTGCTTACAATGTCCTTTTTTAGTGCTAACAAATTGGTTTTTTTACCCAAATAAATATCGACTTCGAATTCTTCCGACCGACTGCCATTTTCTCGTGTCCATATTTCACGATTGGCCTTTGAAGGAATGGACATTGAAGTTTTTCTATTCCACTGCATTGCTTAAATTTTTAATTAATCTGTATCAAATACCCAGTTCTACTTTCTTTTCTATCTCGTGTCCAAGTTTTACCATTAATTCAAATTCCTGGGGCGTGGCGCTCAGAGCGTGGTCACGAATGGTTGTATCTGATTTATCTAACGTGAAGTGTTTTTCAATAATCTTGGCGCCTCTTGAAATAGCCATCAATACTGTATCAATACCCAAGGTATGATCACTGTAGCCAGTATATTTATCCCGGGAAAATTCCTTAGGAAAGTCTAACATTTGCCAGGGCATAGTCGGGTATTCCGATTTACACCAGAGATAGCTGATCTTCTCATTGGGCTCAAATGGCAAGCCTTTCCCTTCCCACATTCCCAACGAAATGATGGTGTTCTTTCCCTCGGCAATTATCTTCTCTACCAAATCAATTTTGTCCTTGACAGTTCTGGAAGCTACTTTATAGCGATTTACGTTGAACGGTTTGATCAACTCAAACGCTTTCTCACTGATAATGGAAAACATTAACTCAATACCATTGTATTCCGCACACTTTTTTAATTGAGCTATTTTTTCTGCATCCAGTTGATTGATCTCCCCCTCACCATCACGCCATCCAAGCTGGAATTTAGCAATATCAGCCCCACACAATTTAGCCTGCTTTATTAATTCAAATGCGAGGCCTAAATGCCCGTTATAGTTCATGCCGATCTCGGCAATAAATGTCATTCCCATTTTATTTTATTGAATTGTAAACATTAAGTATATCCTCCAATGAGTAATCAAGCGGATCTGGTAATAATTCGTACATTTTTGACAAAGCAAGAAAATCTTCTTCGGTGTCGACAGCCAGTTTTAAACCCTTGGCCTCCGGATTTTTCTCGTTCAAAAAAACAAATCTACTACCAATTGATTCATTTTCATAAAGATATAATGTCACATGTTCGTTAAATCTTTCTTCAGAAAACAAATTGATGATTTTTTTATAGAAAACCACTTTTAATATCTCAATGCTCATCCCAAAGGGAAAAGTTCTTCCAGGCACATTTGTAACGAAATCAAATTGAGAGTTCTCCGCGGCCCTCAGCATTTCATCCAATAGAGAGATTTCAATCAATAAATTATCTCCATTCACACGAACTGCATAATCTAACTTATAATGCTCCGCGCACTCCAAAAAACGTCTGGCAACATTTTTTAAATCTCCCCGGAAGCATTCAATTTCATTATCCAAGCAAAAAGCCGCTATCACATCGTCCGACGGATCATTTGAAGTAGTAACAACGATTTTAGGGTTATGACTTGATCTCCTAAGCCGATCAACGATGTGACCTAAAATAGGCTTCCCATTAATTTTCTTTAAAATTTTTCCTGGTAAACGACTGGAAGAATACCTGCATAAAATGAGAATACCGGCGTTCATGGGCGTTCTCCGATTTTCTTCGCAGGAGTGCCACCGTATATACCAAACTCCACAGTGTCGGCATTTACGACAGATCCGGCTGCTATAATCGATCCTTTTTTGATCGTCACACCTTTAAGAATTTTGGCACCGGTTCCTATCCATACATCTTCCTCGATTTTTATTGCAGCAGTTTCATTGGCTTGTTGGTTAATCGGGATATTTTTCTCAATACCATGGTCACTATCCACAATGTAAACAAAGGGAGCTATTAGACAGTCATTGGCAATTTCAATTCTTTCTGAAGCAAATATAAAGGTGTGATAACCGATTGTTGTATTTTGACCAATGTAGATGCTTGCAGATCCATTACATGCACAAATTCTCGCCCCCTCTTTAATCACGCAATTATCCTCAATTTCTACATTCTTAGGGTATCTGAAAATCTTTGAGTTTACTTCAAAAAAAACATTTTTACCCACTTTTTTCAATCGCCATTTATTTTTTTGATAACGCCACCAGGTAAAGAAGTTTGGTTTCAGATGCTTTCGTAATTGCTGGTTAGTCATACAGTTTCTCCTTTTTAAATGCATCAATAAATGACCCTGGCGTAATATTTATGATTTCGCTTGCTTTCCTCTTTTCCACATATTCTTTTATTTCCCAATAGGCTTGAAATGCATAGACAAACTTAGTTAAAACCTCATGGATTTTTCGCTCCTCGCCCGAACCTCCCTTGTACATCGGTTTAGGCGTAGAGGAATTCTTATTTTCAGAGTTGTCCTGCTGATCATCATAAAAATGTTTTTGAGAAAGTAAAACCCTGTTGTCATTCGTCACCATCATTTCCCTTGTCCAGTTATGATCCGCACCCACCAGGAATATCCTCTTATACTTTGCATGCAATGCTATGAAAATCGATGGGATCAACACATTATGAGGCCTTGGCATCCCTAATCTTAAACCATACCAAAAATAGTTCAAACTTTTAAAACCTTCTATCGGAGTCGTATTAAAGTAGGATATAGTAACTTTTTGGTTTTTCCTTATTTCCTTGTCCCAGACCCTATTTTTACGAGCTAAAACTGGCACAAGTAGTGCCATTTGCCAATTCGTATCTTCGGCAATCTTTGTAAACGTGAGGTTTCGGTCTTGCCTCCAGCTTTCCTTTTCTTCACCAACAAAATATTCCGGACTAGTGATTACGTAGAATTTGGGCTTTACTTTTTGGTATTCTTCAGTACGAGCAAAAAAATTCACACAAAGCGTATCAGTGTTGTTTCGAGTTAAATAACCTGAAGCCAAAAATCTTGTTAATGAAGGGCCGTTTCCTAAAATTATTATGTCGTCTCCTGACTTGTATTCCTCCCACTTAATACGGGTACCTCTCCTCGACTGAATCAGTATTTTCAAAAATGAAAGTATGGAATAAAAACAATTCTCGAAAAAAGACTGGATTGGAGATTTCATCGATTAAAAATTAAGCCTTTTTGTACCCAAAAACGAAATTTTAAAAGCATCCATCCTCTTGAAATCTTCCCACTAAATAAAAAGGTTACAAACAACACCGCCGACGCAACAGACTTAAAAAATTCTTCGCCTATTTTCTTCACCACTTCAATCATCCCTTTTTCCAGAATCCTTTTTCGCTCGCTTGTGCCAACACCGGTAGCAAGCCCTCTAATATACGATAGCTCAACTCTGTTTTTAGGTATAACATGATCAACCTGCACAGATGGCACATAATAAATGCTTTCATGCTCACTTTTCATTCTTAAAAACACTTCCTTTTCATCACCCCCTTCAAGACCACTTCCTTTTCGTCCGAGGTTTACGTTGAACAATCCGTATTTCTCGAAAACCGACCTGCGAAATGTCATATTAGCTCCGATTGGAAACTTTCTTCCCTTAAACGGTTGCTCCCTTTCTCCCATATCCAATGCAGAGACCAAAGGCATCAAGTGGGAAGACATCCACCTGGGAATTTCATCTTCGAACACAGGATTTATTTTCCCTCCAATCGCCATTACTTCATTATTGTTTTTGAAAAACTTAACTATGTTTTCAGCGAATTCAGGATAAACAAAAGCATCATCGTCAATGAAATTTATTAATGGTGCTTTGCTTTCATTAATACCTCTATTTCTGGAATGTGAATGCCCTTGATTTTTTTCTACAAAATACCGGAAATTTGTCCTTTCAGGAGTGCTTAGAAAATCCTTACAAATATGTTCAGTGTTATCCGTACTATTATTGTTTATAATTATCACTTCGAAAAAATTCTTATCAATGGTTTGCCTGGTTAAATGTTCCAGGCACCTTTGCAGGTATTTTCCACGATTATAAGTACAAACAATAATTGAAACTTGCGGATCCATCCTGCTAATTAACGGTAGGAGATAACTGCTTTTTGATCACCAAATATCCCACAGATCCAATAACAATTAACAGTAGAAGATTAGCAACCAATACGATCTTATTACCTACAAAATAAGATGCTGGTACAAACTTGAATACTATCTCATGATCTCCTTTCGGTATTTGTAGGGCTCTCAAAACGTAATCAGCTCGTAAGATATCAACGGGTGAACCATCGATAGTAGCACTCCATCCTTTGGGATAGTATATTTCAGAAAACACTGCCAAACCATCTCCTGAATTGCTGCTTTTGTAGGTGAGCTCATTCGGTTGATAATCGATAAGATTTATGGACCCGGTTTCTATTCCTCCCCTATTCTCTACATCAAATTTACTTCTATCAACCACAGCCACACTGTCAAGACCTACCATATCTAAGGCCTCAATTTCCTCATCAGGTGAATTAACCAGAAATACTTCTTTAACAAACCAGGCATTTCCGTTTGCATAGGGGTTTTCTATTACCCCATTTTCCTGTGCGTCCGAGATTAGGTATTTAGTATTTAGCGCTGATAGCATATTAGTATTTTGCTCATTCAGTCCTCTGCTCTGCACAATTCCCTGAATCTCATGTTGTAGCTGGTGTTCTATTAAGTCGGCGTACCTTTTCATCTTCGCGCCATGGTAACCACCGATCGAAAAATGAAAATTGGAGGTACTGGCATCATTAAAGGGATTCCTTAAATTCAGTACCCGATAAATCGACTTATCCTGATTTACTCTTTCATCGGCCGGTGAAGGCTGGAAAAACGCAACTTTTGAAGGACTAATGTAATTTTCTTCACCCACATACCTCGTATCCACCAGCCACAGATCCAACAAAACAAGTACCCCTAAAAGAAGGGAAAAAGCTAGTTCCTTTAGCTTGGATTTGATAAAAAAGAAAATGATAGCAACCGCAGCGACCACATAAAACACTGACCGGAATACGTCGGTTCTGACAATAGATAAACGGTCACTATGCACAGCTTCTTTGATCGCCTTTGGTATTTGGTCTCCTTCCAGACTGGCAGGATCTACAAAGATAGCAATCAACAACAGCAGACCGATGACAATGCCTGAGGAAATAAAAAAATTCTTAATATCCTTCTCTGATCTTTTTGATTTCAAGAACGATTCCAGTCCTACAAATCCCAACAGACACATGGCAAAGGTTGACATGACGACTGTCATCGAGACCGACCTGAACTTGTTATAACCAGGAAAAAGGTCAAACATTAGGTTATTTAAAGAAGGAAAATTCTTGCCCCAGGAAAGTACAACCCCAATTATAAAGGCAGAAACAAGCCATATTTTGATTTTTCGGTCAGCAAAGAAAATCCCCAACACAAATAAAAAAGCCACAATCACTCCCGAATAAACAGGTCCCGCAGTACCCGGCTGGCTACCCCAGTAACCAAGCAATCCTCTTTCGTATTGTTCGATCTGGTTTCGGGGCACATTGTTTTGCCTTAAGACATCCGCTAATTCCGAATTGCTGCCTTCATACTGGCCACTTGCACCTCCAAGTAAATGTGGCACAAGCAATGTCAATGATTCCCATTTCCCGCTACTCCAATGAAAGGCATATTCTCGATCCAGACCCGATTTTGGATGATCACCCTTTACGGTTAATTCGGACGGTCCGCGGGTCGAGTATTTTCCATATTCGTAAGTCGTCCACACGCGCCCCATATTTGCACCCACAGCGATTACCACAGCCAAAACCAAAATGCCAGTCGCTCTGCCAAATTCTACTATTTTACCTTCTTTAACATGATATATCAGCTCGACGATACCATACACTAATACAACCAAAAACAGGTAGTAAGTTATCTGAAAGTGATTAGATAGTAACTCCAATGTCAACCCCACCGATGTAGTTAATAGAGCCAGCAGCAATTTTCTATTAAAAGCCAGATGGATCCCTGCTATCACAAGCGGCATATAGGCAATGGCACGAACTTTCCAAAGATGGCCCGCAAACAGACTAATAATAAAAAAGGTGTTTAACCCATACGCAAGTGCTCCTATGACTGCCAATTTCTGCCTGACACCAAATGCCAGCAACAGAATATAAAATGAAAGAAATGCGATAAAAGTCTCCTTTAAAGATGGTTGAAGGAAAAGTGAATACACTTTTTCAATGGTTTTAGATACCACCTCGCCACTCCAGTAAAGATTTATCAGGTAGGCTGGCATGCCCCCGAACATACTATTCGTCCAAAGCGCTTCTTCACCTGTTTCTTCTCTATATTCCACTATTTCCGCTGCACTACCCTTTCCTTGATTCACATCATTTTGATCCAATGTTTTTCCATTAAAAAAAATAGGGTGAAAAAACGCAATGGTCACGATGAAAAAAACAGCTATCGCTATTACATGTGGGAGAACCTTATCGGTGAAAAATGCTTTGTCCATCTTATCTGTGTTTGTGAACAAAACTAAAAGAATTTTCTTTTGCTTAAAACTGTTACAAAAAACGAAAGGAAATAATCTGAAATTATTTCCTTTCTGGCAACTGGTCATTTAAAATGACCGGTAGTTAAATTGATTAGGGTTGATAGGGCAGACTATGCTTGGTGGTCGGTTCCTCCACCAAATATTTTTTTCCTTAACATAGCGAAAACTCCGGCAATTCCGACAAAAATGAATTTTCCGAATTTAGCCAGAATAGCTATAAGTCCGGTTTTTGCAAGCACCTTTCCAGCTACCAGTCCTCCTATTCCATAGGCAGCCACCTTGTCAAGTTTAGGATTAAAATCAGAATATTTATTGCCTTCATTGAATGAAACGCTTGCCAGAATCTTTTTCGAATCTTCATTGACCAATGGCAAGACATCAATATCCCCAATTGCATTCAGGACCAGGAATCCTTTCCTTCCCAATATCCGGAAGTTGTAGTTCAACGTACTTTCTTCTTCATCTTCAAACTTCACCTCTTTTGCCCAATAAAGTTTCTTTGTATTTGAATCATAATAAGGTTGCTGTGCCCAACCCACCAATTCACAGGTTTGATAACCCAAACTCTGCCGTTCCTTATTACTCGCTTTTGTATCATCCTGCATTTCCTTTAAAAGGTCTGCATAGTCGATGTCCTCGGCGTCATCATCTTCTATATACCCCTCCTCTTCATAACTGATCTCTACGGCATAGGTGAAATTCTCACTCAGTGGCATGATGCTATCAGGAAAGAGCATTCCCAGATTTTCAGACTGTGGATTGCCCCATAATTCGGATAACACTCGATTGCTTTGAACAGGATCAAGATATTTAAATCCATCTGGCACCTCGATAGTCGCCAGATCTTCTCCTAAGGTTATCGTTCCTTTCTGGAATTCAAATGTCTGATGGATGCTATCTACATATTGGAGATATTGCAGATATTCCTCCACCATTACTGAAATACTATCTTCTTCATTTAGCTCGGCGCGCGACAACAGGGGAATAGAAACCAATAGAATTGCTAATAACTTTTTCATTTCTACAGAGAATTAAGTTTAAGGATACAATTTCAAGGAGGTGGGCCTAATTATTTAGTTCAAAAAAATATTATATAAATGCAATTAAAAATAAGTTGTTTACAAATAAGAAGCAAATATTAACGATCGACATGTACTTTAATTAACCACTTTAAATCAATTCAGGGAACTAATCAAATCACTTTCACTGAATTTTTTTAATATATTTGTTGATTTCTATCAGACTTTTCACAAGCAAATAGTCCGATATTTATCTACTATCAAACGACTATCTTTATGACAAAGGAGAAACTGAAAATATTAAGTAAAGACGAGTTAAGGAAAAATGTGCAGGTATATTTTATCCAGTTTTTTGTCCTTCTTGCTATCGGCATCGGGCTTATTTTAACTTCTGTAGCTTTGGGGGCATTTGGAAAACAACCCCTGATGGTACAATTAATACCTGCGGGTGTTGCCCTTATTTTTATTCTCCCGATTTCATCTCTCTTAAAAAAAGCGACAGCGGCAAAAAGGGAACTCGAACAACGCTAGGTTCACAACAATTCCTTTAAGGGGTCCCAAAAGTGTTCCTTAAAATTGACTACCTGATCATTCTTTACTTCAATTCCTTCCAGTTCTAACTTCTGCTGCATTAATTCTGGCGGATGAAAATGCATTTTTCCTGTCAATAACCCATTTCTGTTAAGCACCCTGTGTGCCGGTACATTTTCGCTCTCTGGCACACCATTCATTGCCCAACCTACCATCCTTGCCGAACCCTTTAACCCAAGATACTTTGCGATGGCACCATAGCTTGTCACCCTGCCATATGGAATCAGCTTTGCGACCTCCCAAACATCATTAAAAAAAGAATTGTCTGCCTTCATTTAGATGTACATTTCCATGCATACTAAAAAATAAAAATTACTTTTGCGCTACTAATTCAAGCAGTTTTGTTGTTTTTCGTCAATCAGTTGTTACATGAAATTTTTAGTTACAGGACTTGGAAATATAGGAGCTGAGTATGAGCTGACCAGGCATAACATTGGTTTTTTGACGATGGACCGACTGGCAGACAAATCCGACTTAAGCTTCAAACAGGATCGTCAGGGATTCATATGTGAATATAAATATAAAGGCAGAAACATTGTTCTTCTAAAACCTTCCACTTATATGAACCTCAGTGGAAAGGCAATCAATTATTGGCTTCAGCAGTTAAAAATCCCAATAGAAAATTCATTGGTAGTTACGGACGATTTAGCCCTTCCGCTCGGAAAATTACGCATGCGAAAAAAAGGTTCTGATGCTGGTCATAACGGATTGAAGAATATAGAGCAATCGCTGGGAACCTCATCATACCCTCGCCTAAGATTCGGAATTGGCGACAATTTTCATAAAGGCCAACAGATCGATTATGTACTGGGAAGGTTTACCCAGGAGGAGTTTGATAAACTACCTGCACTTATGGACAAAGCGATCGATATGATCCATGGATTCTGTACCATTGGCATAGACAGAACCATGAACCAGTATAATGATTAGCCCTGTTTAAGCTTGGAAGTTATATAATCGCTGTATCCTGATTCAAACATTTTTTGAATGTACTTTCCTAAAATGTCAAACTCCAGGTTTACGATTGTTCCTTCTTTGATCTCTTTAAAATTGGTATGCTCAAATGTATAGGGTATGATCGTCACCCGAAAGCTACTCTTTGTGCAATTAAAAACCGTCAGGCTCACACCATTGATGCAAACCGACCCTTTCTCGACTGTGAAATTCCCGGTGACTTCGTAATCATATTCAAAATCAAACAGCCAGCTCCCCTCTAGCTTTTGCACTTTTTTACAAACAGCGGTTTGATCTACGTGTCCCTGTACGATATGCCCATCAAATCTATTGTTAGTTGACATGCTTCTTTCCAGGTTTACCAGGCTACCTGTTTTTAATAAACCGAGATTGGACTTTTTCAGGGTCTCATCCACAGCAGTTACCTTGTATGTGTTGTCTTTAATTTCAGTGACTGTAAGGCATACCCCATTGTGCGAAAGACTTTGGTCTACTTTTAACTCATTGGCAAGGTCCGCCTCCAGCGTAAAAGTTTTATTGGTTCCCTCAATATCGATATTGACCACTTTTGCGGTCGCTTCTACAATTCCTGTAAACATGCTTATACATTTATAAATGAATATTTTCTTCGAATTGGCTTTCTTATCACCAGTTTAAGGCTATTTGATAGAATTTCCCCCATATTCTTGCACTTTAAAAAAGAATCCTCCTCATATAATCGAGCCAGATCTTCACGCAAGGCAATTTCATTTTCGTGTGGTGCAATATTATCACTCATCATGGCAACCAGCAAATTCTTTATGGCCGGACCCGATGACTTTGATTTTAGTCTGGCGCCAATGAGTGTCCGTTCTTCCTTTTGATATTGCATCTCCAGCTCAGGAGGCATCATTTTTAATCCCAGATTGATGATCGGATTATTCTGTTTATAATATTGAGGCATATAAATAGCAGATCTTCCCTCAAATGCCTGTTGGTCAAAATCAATGGCCCGTAGTCGGTAGTGAATCTCATCAAAGTCAGGAATGATCTCCACCACAAAATTACTAGAGTGCATGTCACCCAATAATCTCACCAGGCATCGTTCATTAAACTTGACAAACTCCTTAGCCAGACGCATAGGATTGAGGGTCTTATCTTTCAGGTGATTTTTAATAAAATCGTCACCAGGTATACCCTGGATATGCTCTTCTACCAGGGTGTTTTTATGAACTAAAAAGTTGATCTTATTAGGTGATATCAGGTGCTCAAGCTCCAGTCCGTAAATCCGGCTGGCATCTGCGATTTTTATATAGAAATAATCAAACAAATCATTGATCTTATTGACGATCCTTACCCTAAACGGCTTGGTATTTCCGTAAATACAAAGGTCAATCCTGTCAATATAAAGGTGTTCTATCACAGAAACGTCTCCCGCAGATTTCAACTGAGCATAGATTTTTTTCAGGCTGTGGTGAATGTAATCCATTTCTGATTGAGAATATAAAATGGTTTCCCACAGTGTGTCCCTTCCACTCTTGTCAATCAGCGCAATAGATGAACCATATCGATGCAAATCATCATACGAAATAGGCAATTGAATCTCCCTGTTTTGATTCTTGAGGTATTTTCTCAAAGGAGTTTCAACCGGATAAATCCGCTTCTTTTTACTGATAATGGCCATGATTACTTCTCAATGTGAATGTAAAAATAGAATTTAAAATACGGATCCGTATTGATATTAGTCAGTTTTTAGGGAGGTGAGCTCCTTCAAAATCCGCTGTTCCGCACTATTTACCCATTCTTTAAACCAGATTCCCGGTGACTTATGTTTCGGTATGTAATCCAATAACAATTGGATATCGAAGCGGTCACTAGATATTCCGGCATGGGCGATACCGGCATCCTTGGCATTACATGCTTGCTCGTATTGGCCTTCTACCGGAATCATGAGAACAGGTTTATCCAAATACATAGCTTCACAAATAGATTCGAAACCCGCAGTACTCACGTAGCCCTTACAAGTTCTCATTTTCTCCTTGAAAAGCTCGCCGTTCAATTGGTGGAAAGCAATATTGTCATGCGGAACATAAGGATTTTCTACTCCTTTCCGGTCCCAAAAACATTCTACCTTGATTTCAGAATGCGATTGATGCCAGGCAATGATTTCGTCTCCGTAACCGTCATTTACCATGTATCCCAAAATAAAACCTCCATTTTCTGGCTTCAACTCCAGAATCTCTTTTCTCAGCATTGGCGGCACGACGACTGTCTTACCGTTTTTCATCTGATCATAAGGACGAAATGAGAGCGCCAGGTTGAGCGCGGACTTTTGGCTTACAATCCAATTATTGTTTAAAAACAAGCTCTTCTCCAGTTTTCTTCCCTCGATAAAGGGAAAACCCTCAATGTTGACCAGAAACTGGTGACCAATGCACACGTGTTTTGTTTTTGTTTTATACAATCTGAAATAAAACCCACCGAGTAAATCATAAAAATTTATGATGAGATCCGGCTTGGTTTCATTTACCTTGCGGTGAATTTTTTTCAGGCTTTTTAAATATTTGCTTAAAAATGGAATATTGTGGGTAATGGATTTAAACAGATCAATGGATTTGTTGTTTTTGTCCGTTACAAAATTGGGGCTGTCGATCTCAATGATTTCGGAACCAATTCCATCAATGAAAAAGTCGGGCAAATGCCTCCTTTTGCTTTTGCCAATAAAGGTGCAAACAAGCTGATGACCGTTTTTCCTGAGAAGTGAGGAGAGGGTAATGGCCTGGGTCATGTGGCCCCTGCCCTCTGCCTGAACTAAAAAAATGACCTTCAATTTTTCATCACTCATTAGTTCAGCGAATCGTAAGTTTAACTGATTCCGTTTTTCTTTTCGGATATGTATTTGACAGCATCGCTGATCGTAATGAGCCTTTCAGAATCTGTATCCGGAATGCGGATATTAAACACCTGCTCGAATTCCATTACCAGTTCAGCGTAGTCTAAAGAATCAATTCCAAGGTCTTTGATGAGGTTGGCATCCGGGGTGACCTCGGTTTCCTTTATCCCCAATTTTTCTACCAGAATTTGTGTGATTTTATTTTGGATCTCTTCCATTTGGCGGTTACTCATTTCGATGGTGCTAAGCTAAATAAAGATTTGTTTTTAGAAAATAAGAAAAGGTCGAAATCATAAAAAATCAGAATTTTAAAACAAACTCCGTCCCTTCATTTACTTTAGATTTAACACTGATGCTCCCTTTGTGTTGTCGCATGATCTGACGTGAAAGGCTCAACCCTATCCCTGATCCTTTTTTCTTTGTAGTAAAAAATGGAATGAAAATTTTACTCTGTGCCTCTTCATCGATGCCTGATCCATTATCTTTCACAGAAATCACAACCCTGTTTTTGTCGTCCTGAAAGCCATTCATCTCGATAATTTTTTCCCTTTCTACAGATTCCAACGCCTGAACTGCATTTTTTATCAGGTTAATAAGCACCTGCTGGATCAATTCAGAATCAAGGTGGGTTGCCATATTTTGCGGAACAACGTTTGATGAAAACTTCACTTTGTTTTCTTCCAAGTCCTTTTTCATCAGCATACTGATTTGCCGGAACAACTCAGCGATGCTCACCATCTCGAGTTTTGGCTGAGGTGTATGGGTGAGGCTTCTGAAATCACTGACAAAGCGGATCAGACCCTCGCTTCTTCGCTGGATCGTCTGTAATGCCAGGTGGATATCTTCCATATCATCTTTTGGTATTTCACAGACCTCTTCTGAGTGATCCAGTCGATTAATAATATCAGACTCAACGGTAGTAGCTAAGGAGGAAATGGGCGTCACAGAATTCATAATTTCATGGGTCAGCACCCTAACCAGTTTTTGCCAGGCCTCCATTTCGTTTTCCTCTAATTCCGATTGAATATTCTGGAGGGAAATCAATTTAAAATGCTCTTTGCCTAAGGACAACTCAATGGCGTACACAGAAAGCTGCCTGATATCACCTCCAAGATCAATCTTTATCAGATCGCTACCACCGGTTTTCAACATGCCAAAGGTTTCCACCAATTGCAGGCTGATGGGCGTTAGATCTTGAATATTCTTGAGATTCTCAATTTTCAGCAATCTCTTAGCAGCAATATTAATGATCTGCACATCTCCGGCTTCATTAAATGTGATCAACCCAATGCCGACATGCTGCACAATGGTATTTAGATATTGTAATCGCTCGTCGCGCGCCAACTTTGATTTCTTTAGGCGGCTTATAACGAATGCAAATTGCTCTCTAAGAAATTCATTATAAGTTCCCTTTTCCTTTCCCTGGTAAGGGTCATTGAAGTCATTGTTTTTTATTGCCTCAAAAAAATCAACGATCTCCTGGTTGGTTTTATTCAGGTAGCCAATCAATGAATACACCTGTACCGCAATCAAAACTAAAATGAGCAAAACGGTCAATCCAAAAGCCCCCGTGTAGGCAAGGTGAAACATTAACAACATGGTCAGAGTAATTGCTACCACCCTGACGATGGTCTGAATCTTTAAATTATTAAAGTCCATGTTTTTCCAACCGACGATATAGTGAAGCCCTGGTCAGACCCAATTCCTTAGCGGCTTTTGAAATATTGCCCTGGTGTTTATTGATGGCCTTTTGGATGATAGATTTTTCTACTTCATCCAGGTTATAATTGTCAGTTTGAATATCACTGTCCTGCGGCCCACTCATCAGAAAGAAAAAGTCGTCCGGCCCCAATGTGTCACTTTCACTCATGATCACCGCCCGCTCGATGGCATGCTGTAGTTCCCTGATATTTCCAGGCCAACGATATTTCTGCAATCTCTTATGTGCATTTGGAGAAATTATCTTTGGATCTTTCCTGTATTTCTGGCAATACATTTTCACAAAATGATCAGCAAGGAGCTGAATATCATCGAGCCTCTCACGCAATGGTGGAAGATGTATTTCAACGGTATTTATTCGATAGAGAAGGTCTTGTCTGAATTTATTCTCTTTTACCATCTCATAAATGGGCATATTCGTCGCGCAAACCAACCGGATATCGATATCTACCGGCTTATTGGCACCGATACGCGTCACTTGTCGATTCTGTAAAACGGTCAATAACTTTGACTGTAGCGGCAGGCTAAGATTTCCAATCTCATCAAGGAAAAGTGTGCCTTTGTTAGCGATCTCAAATCTTCCTGCCCGGTCTTCCTTTGCATCAGTAAAAGAGCCCCTTTTATGACCAAATAATTCACTCTCAAAAAGGGACTCCGTAATAGCTCCCATATCGACACCGATAAATACGTTATCTTTCCTGGAAGACCGCTGATGGAGCGCTCTCGACACTAACTCTTTTCCAGTACCATTTTCCCCAAGGATCAACACGTTTGCATCCGTCTTCGCTACTTTGTCAATTATCTGAAATACATCCTTGATAGCCCTGCTTTCGCCGATGATTTCTTTAAACGGCTGGTTGATATCTTCCTGAAGCTGCCTGCTGGCGCTTTTCAAACTGTCCACCTCTTTGTAAGTCCGCTTCAATTTTAAAGCTGCCGAAATAGTGGCAACGAGCTTCTCATTTTGCCAGGGCTTTAGCACAAAATCTGTCGCGCCTTCCCGAAGAGCTTTTACGGCCATCTCTACATCCCCGAAAGCGGTGATCATGATCACCACAGCGTTCGGCTCCCTTTCGATGATCTGATTCAACCAATAAAATCCTTCTTTTCCACTCGTCGTATCCTGGCTAAAGTTCATGTCCAGCAAAATGACATCATAGCTGTCATTATTAAGCAGGAAAGGAATTTTGTTTGGGTTTTTTTCAATGATCACTTCATGCGCATGCTTTTTTAAAAGCATCTTTGCCGCCAATAACACGTCCTCATCGTCATCAATTATGAGGATCTTTCCGATTTCTTTATCCACAGGAGAAATTTTTAGTTTAAAAAACTCAATTTGCTTTGTGCCAAAACATTGCCAATTGGCTTAGGCATTCAAATTCGAACATTCAGTTGCCTCAAGCGAACAACTTTGGACAGCTACTCGTCCGAATTCGAACACAATTTAACTAAAAACTATCAATTACCACGTAACATGGAACATTTCAAAAATGATAATATTGGGGAGCTTATTTAACAGTTTTTTAATAAAAATTTAAAAAAGATAGGATTATTCAGAAATTAATTTATATATTGAACCGTTGTTTTTGTGGATTTTATCATTTATCCAAACCGTAAAAGTTTTTGACCAACGAAAGCCCCGATTCCGGGGCTTTTTACTTTTTGCTATACTTATAAATCATATCTCCTTCCAATACATAAATCAAATTTTGGTAAGCAATTACCTTATCGATTGTTCTGTTTAAAGGTAACTGGATTGATGTAATTTCATCGCGATACAGATGATGCCAAATCATTTTATCATTCTCCAGGTAATATAAATACTCTCCAAAAAAGCCCACTCCCTTCCCAATCCTAGCCTTCCTGATGCTAAGCAAATTACCCAGATTGTCGAAAACAATAATTCCATTTACCTCATCCACGATGTATATTTTATTTTGGTATTCCTTAAACAGGACAACATTGAAAATAGAAACTGGAATGATGTTGTTCAATGGGATATCAAACTCCGTGTTTCGCTGGTTGATATTGTACTTTACCAGCTTCATGGAAGGCTGATCCAGGAGCCAAAGGTTGTTATCAAATGAAAGCGTCGCATGGGATATAAAGCCGTTATTGGGCAACTCAAACTGATAGTTTTCTGTAGATGTCAAAAAGCGATCTAGCAGGGAAAACTCCTGAATATCCCTGTAAAAACAGAATATTCTCAATCCCTGCCAGGCATCTAGTTGATATACTTTAAATGGTTTGGGTGGTGAATAGTTCCTGACGAGTTTTAAGTCAGGTGAATATTGGAAAATATTACCTTTAATATCGACTAAAAACAGATTTCCTTTTTGATCAACAGTAATTAAATCTGTTTTAATGGCTTTTGCAGAGTCTTCTAAAATCAGTGATTGTCCGTTGACGAACTGAATTACGGTAAACAAAAGAAAAACAAAACAGAAACTAGCCTTCATACTTCTTCAGCGAAAATGAGTTGCCATCAAAAACGCCGTATGTGAAATAATTTATCCACTCACCGAGATTTACATATTTTCCTTCCTTGTCCAGATCTACTTCCATCGGTAGATGTCTGTGTCCGAAAACATATAAATCCCGTCGTTTAAATACCTGCTGTTGCTGGCAATATTGGTATAGGAATTCCTTAGCCCCCAGGTGCTCTTTATCCTCATCATTATGCAACCTGCTGTGGCCCGACCATGTAGTGGCGATCCAAAAAGAGAAATTCGGGTGCAAACGGGTAAAAAGCCACTTCGCCCAACCGCTCCTAAATATTTTCCTTAAAAACTTATATGTATGATCACCAGGACCAAGCCCATCACCATGACCAATCTGCATTTCAAATCCATTGATCGAGAGATCGAACGTGTTGTCATAGATTTTTACACCAATCTCCTTCTCCAGGTATGCTTTCATCCACATATCGTGATTTCCCTTGAAAAAAGAAACCGGAATTCCACCATCAGCCAATTCAGCGATTTTCCCTAAGAACCGAACAAAGCCTTTTGGTGCGAGGTATTTATATTCAAACCAAAAATCAAACACATCGCCTAAAATAAATACCTCCTGGGCAGAATCCTTTATTTCTTCAAGCCACTTTACGATTTTTTCCTCCCTAGCCCTACTTGAATTATAGTCGGGCGCACCCAGATGAAAATCCGACGCAAAGTATATGCTTTTACCCTTCTCCAGGGTTATAACTTTTTTGTTCATGCTAAAAAAACAAAGCCGAACTGCGTTAACAGCCCGGCTTTAAATATCTTAATAATTTTTTTACTATTTAGAATCTTCTGCTTTTTCGGTATCTACTTTCTTGGCTTCCTCTCCTGGTGCCACTGCACTTTCGGCCGCATCCACCACATCATTTTCCTTTTTATCCTCTTCCTTTCCGTTAGTAAACGCTTCATAGGTGGTTGGTTTGGCAAATGGCCTTTTCCCTATTAATCGCTCCAAATCAGACTGGAATATTATTTCTTTCTTAAGCAGTTCATTCGCAACAATTTCAAGTTCGGTTCTTTTCTGCAAAAGAAGCTTTTTTGAACGCGCAAATTGAGCCTCTACAATCGACCTTACTTCCTTGTCTATTGTTTCCGCTGTCGATTCAGAATAAGGCTTTGTAAAGCTGTAATCAGATTGCTTTGAATCGTAAAAAGACAGGTTTCCTATCTTTTCATTCATTCCATAAATGGTCACAATGCTATAGGCCATTTTGGTGACTCTTTCCAGGTCACTCAGTGCGCCCGTAGAAATTTTATTAAAGATGATCTCTTCTGCAGCCCTGCCACCAAGCGTCATACACATTTCATCCAAAAGCTGCTCTGTTTGATACAGGAATTGCTCTTTTGGCAAATACTGTGCATATCCTAAAGCTGCAACGCCGCGCGGAACAATGCTTACCTTAACCAATGGATCTGCATGCTCCAGGAACCATCCACAAACCGCATGACCGGCTTCATGATGTGCGACAATTTTTTTCTCTTCCGGAGAAATAATTTTGTTTTTCTTTTCAAGTCCTCCAATCACCCTGTCGATAGCATCATGAAAGTCATCCATATCTACCGACTTCTTATTTTTTCTGGCCGCAATTAAAGCTGCCTCATTACAAACGTTTGCAATTTCAGCTCCGGCAAAACCAGGTGTCGATGCCGAAAGCTTTTTAGGGTCGACTTCCTTATTGAGCTTTAGTGGTTTTATATGTACTTTAAAAATAGCTTCCCTCCCTACAATATCTGGCTTATCCACACTGATCTGCCTGTCAAACCTACCCGGCCTCAACAAAGCAGCGTCCAACACATCCGGGCGGTTACTTGCAGCCAGGATAATTACACCTGAATCAGTTGAGAAACCATCCATTTCAACTAAGAGTGAGTTCAGTGTATTTTCCCTTTCGTCATTTGAGCCAGGCATTTGCCCCTTGCCTCTTGAACGGCCAATGGCATCTATCTCATCAATAAACACAATGCAGGGGGCTTTTTCCTTAGCTTGCTTGAACAAATCCCTGACCCTTGCTGCTCCGACACCCACAAACATTTCGACGAAATCAGACCCTGAAAGTGAGAAAAATGGAACAGCAGCCTCTCCTGCCACTGCTTTCGCCAAGAGTGTTTTACCCGTACCCGGAGGACCTACTAATAAAGCGCCTTTTGGGATTTTACCCCCTAATTTTGTGAATTTGGTAGGATCCTTTAAAAACTCTACTATTTCTTTGACTTCTTCTTTGGCTTCGTCCAGTCCTGCAACATCCGAAAATGTCACCTTTACTTTGTTTTCTGCGTCAAACAGCGCCGCCCTTGATTTGCCTATGTTAAATATCTGTCCACCCGGACCAGCGCCACCGGTCATCCGTCTCATCAGTAGCCAAAAGACAACGACGATCACAATCAGGAAACCCCAGTTGAAAAATATTTGTGTGAAGCTTGGTCGTTCTTCCACATTGTATGGAGGTTTATTTGCCCCCTCCGGCAATTCACTGTTTAAATCCTTAAGAGTAGTTGATTCAAAATCGCCCGGATCAGAAATCTTAATGATAAAGTGTGGGCTTTGCGAAGACAATGACCATGCTTCTTCGTTTGGTTTGATATTGGTATACTTTCCACTTTTTATTACCTCATCGGTCAGGTAGATTTCTACTATTTTCTGATTGGTAACAATGGTAAGGGATTTAATCTCACCATTTTTATACATTTCTTCAAACTTATACAAGTTTGTCTCCTTAGCAGCATTATTATCCTGCAGCCAAAAAAATGATAAAATCAGAATCACTAAAGAAATGATAATCCAAACCTGGTAATTTGGCTTTGGATTAGGCTTCTGAATCGGACTCTTCTT
This sequence comes from Cyclobacteriaceae bacterium, assembly GCA_050305935.1. Classification (GTDB taxonomy): domain Bacteria; phylum Bacteroidota; class Bacteroidia; order Cytophagales; family Cyclobacteriaceae; genus CAJXNP01. The sequence continues at coordinate 40,988 of JBNLGG010000025.1, forward strand.
TTTCTGGTTCTGAATTTCAGGCATCCTCTCTGTTTATTTTCTTAATACTATCTTACAGACTCTATTTTGATACTTTTTGTTTTGCAACAGCTTCCTCGATCCACTCTATTTCAGCGTCGCCCCACAAATCCTCTATTCCATAATACTCCCGCACTTCCCTTTTAAAAATATGGATAACAACATCTACATAATCGATAAGTATCCATTCCCTATTTTGAAAGCCCTCCTTATGCCAGGGATTTTCTTCGCAATTTAGGTAAACTTCTTTTTCTACTGACTCCGCAATTGCCTGAAGCTGGGTATCCGAACTACCAGTACAAATAACGAAGTAGCTCGCAACGGCATTTCCTATTTTTTTTAGATTGATAACTACGATGTCTGTACCCTTCTTCTCCTGTATTCCTTTTACTGAAAAATCAACGATATTTTGGGAAGTTACTCTATCTTTGCTTTTGATCATTAGCATCTTTTAGTCTGAATCGTAAAGCTACAAAAAATAGTTGCACAAAATATTTACAAATACATTATTTATAGGCAAAAAGGTAAAATACCTGCCAAACTGTACTTCCACAAATTCGATTGCATCTCAATTAATTAACTCTGGTGAAATTGTAAACGGACATGTGATTATGACCGATTTTCAGGAAACAGGAAGAGGGCAAAGAGGCAATTCATGGGAATCTGAAAACGGAAAAAACCTGCTCTTTTCCACCATTCTTGAGGCCTCTTTTTTAGATCCTTCCGAATGTTTTGATTTAAATATAATCACATCGCTCGCTCTTATTGATGTCTTGCAGGAATACACCGGAGAAGGTTTAAAAGTTAAGTGGCCAAACGATATCTTTTACGAAAACAAAAAGCTATCCGGAATGTTGATCGAAAACTATATCAAAAGAAACAGTATTCAGCATTCAATCATTGGAATTGGGCTCAATGTAAACCAACGCACCTTTTCCATTCCAAAGGCCATTTCCCTGTCGCTCATTTGCAATCAGGAAATAGATCGCATAGATCTTTTGGAGCACATCTTTAACCGACTGGAAACACGGTTTATTCAGCTAAAAAAACAGGGGGCGAAAAACCAGATGAAAGAATACTTGTCAGCCTTGTATTGGAAAGAGGAGATCCACGTGTTTAAATCGAAAGATCAATTATTTAATGGAAGAATCATTGGCATAAGCAAAACAGGAAAGTTGCACATCGAGTTAGAAGAAGGAGACAAATTATTTGATTTCAAGGAAGTTGAGTTTATAAAATGATTAGCCGGTATTTGTTTTTTCTTTTAACATATAGCCACTAATTTTACATGATATTCTAATTTGTAATACTTTAAAACAATGATAAAAACAGAAAATTACAAAGTCAAAGACATCAACTTAGCCGCTTGGGGCCGAAAAGAGATTAAACTAGCCGAGGCGGAAATGCCTGGTTTAATGGCGATAAGGGAAGAGTACAAAAAAGAGCAGCCTTTAAAAGGTGCAAGAATTGCCGGCTGCCTTCATATGACCATCCAGACTGCCGTACTGATAGAAACATTAATTGAACTTGGCGCTGAAGTCACCTGGTCATCCTGCAACATTTTTTCCACTCAAGACCACGCAGCAGCAGCCATTGCGGAAACTGGGGTTCCTGTATTTGCCTGGAAAGGAATGAATGAGGAAGAATTTAACTGGTGTATCAAGGAGACCCTTTTCGCTTTCAAAGACGGAAAACCACTCAACATGATCCTTGACGACGGTGGCGATTTAACAAACATGGTCCTTGATGATTTTCCTGAGTTGGTTCCAGGCATAAAAGGCTTGAGTGAGGAAACCACTACGGGTGTTCACCGACTTTATGAGAGGATGAAAAAAGGCACCCTTCCGCTTCCTGCTATCAATGTGAACGATTCTGTGACAAAATCAAAATTTGACAACAAATACGGATGTAAGGAATCATTGGTTGACTCTATCAGAAGAGCAACAGATGTAATGCTTGCCGGAAAAGTAGCTGTGGTAGCAGGATATGGAGACGTAGGAAAAGGTTCTGCGCAATCTTTAAGAGGTGCTGGTGTGAGGGTAATAGTAACTGAGATTGACCCGATTTGTGCATTACAGGCTGCAATGGATGGATTTGAAGTGAAAAAGATGGTCAATGCCGTTCCGAGAGCAGACATTGTGGTTACAGCTACCGGAAACAAAGACATTGTTACTGGCGAGCATTTTAAATTAATGAAAGACAAGACGATTGTTTGTAACATTGGCCACTTTGACAATGAAATAGATATGGCTTGGTTAATTAAGAATTATGGCAATACCAAAGACAATATCAAGCCGCAAGTAGATATTTACAATGTGGATGGCAATGAAATTATAGTATTAGCTGAAGGCCGGTTAGTTAACCTGGGTTGTGCTACAGGCCACCCTTCGTTTGTAATGTCGAACTCTTTCTCAAATCAGACCCTGGCACAAATTGAATTGTGGCTGTATTCTGACAAATATGACAACGCTGTTTACACATTGCCTAAGCATTTGGATGAAAAGGTTGCGCTATTGCATTTAGCAAAAATCGGCGTGGAACTGGAAGAATTGACCCAGGAACAAGCAGATTACATTGGCGTCGACCCGCAAGGTCCATTTAAGCCTGAATATTATAGATATTAATGTTTTTAATTCTTTGTAAGGAAAAGGCACCTATTTTGGGTGCCTTTTTTGATTTATATCATTTATACTTCGATTTAAAGTTATTAGATCGCCCGATCAATTTTCTATGAGGAAATCGTACGCCATATTAAAACCCCTATATAGAAGTGGGAGATATCCCAATGCCCGGAAGATGATGGAGAGCAGGGGTTAATTTCAACCTAAAATATTTTTTTTCGATTGTAAAAGCAGTTATTTTTTGGGAGGCAGTAGTTGGCCCACTGCCTCTTTTTTTTTTAAAAGCTTATTTGCAAATCATAAGGCAACCTGGCCTGGACGCCTTTTCTATTGTCCAATTCCTTCAACAATTTGAGATAAGTGTCTAACTCAGTCGAATGGTTTTCAAATAGGTTTAACTTTGTTTGCATACCCAGGTCTGCCAACAATTGCTCAATCAATGTTTTTTCTCTGGGGTAGTATTTTACCTTATAATCATCTGCAATTCCAGCCTTTTCAGAAGCCAGTTGAATGGCATATTCTAAATCCCCAAAGACATCAATTAATTTGTTTTGAATGGCCGCTTCGCCTATCCAAACCCGGCCTTGCGCCAGGCTGTCCATATCCGCATAGGTAAAACCCCGGTCATCGGCTGCTTTTTGAACAAACGAGTGGTAGGATTTGTTCACCATCGTTTGGAGAATGTCAACTTCTTCCTCACTTACCGGTCTTGTGACATTGAGCAAGTCAGAATACTTACCTGTTTTATAATTGTCAGACGTAATCCCAAGCTTATTTTCCAATAGTTCATTAAAGTTAAAATAGGTGCCTATAACCCCAATTGAGCCGGTTACAGTTGTTGGGTGGGCAACAATGGTATCTGCCGCCATTGACAAATAATAACCTCCTGATGCCGCTACGTCAGACATCGAGGCGATGACAGGTTTTTTTTCTGCTGTTAGCTTTATCTCGTGCCAGATCAGGTCTGAAGCCAGCGCAGAACCCCCGGGAGAATTCACTCGTAACACTACAGCCTTTACGCGATCACTTTCCCTTACCTTTTTTAATTCTTCAATAAAGTCATCGGAAGCAATGTAATCCCGGGATGCCTTGCCGGGAATAATCGTTCCCTTGGCAATTACGACTGCAATGGTATTGTCAGATGAATTTTCTGTGTCAAAAGAACCGTTATAATTGGAATGGCTCATAAAAGGTATTTTCTTATCTGTGTCTACACCAATCTGTTCCTTGATTTTTGCAATCACTTCGTCCTTATAGGCCAGGCCATCTATTAATCGATACTCAACGGCGTCCTCTTCTGTCCTGATTTTCATTTCATCAGCAATCTGTCGCAAATCTCCAATTGGAATATTCCGGGACTCTGAAATTTCCGTAAGAATGTATGTGTAAATGGAATTGATGTATTCAGAAACCTGGACCCTCTCGGTCTCGCTCATCTCTGATTCAACAAAGGATTCCGCAGCATTTTTATATTTTCCTGCTCGAAAAACCACCGGCTTGACTCCCAGCTTGTTCAATGCCCCTTTGAAATAAATGTGTTCGGCGTTCATTCCATTAAATTCCAGCTCACTGAAATCCGGTGCCATATAAATCTCATCGGCCACAGACGAAAGATAATAACCCCCTTCTGTGAAAAATTCGCCATACGCGATGACAGGTTTTCCCGATGACTTAAAATCCCGGATCATTTGCCTGACTTCTGCCGCGGTGGAGACTCCCGCCTGAAGGTAGGGCGCTTCCAAAAAAATCGCCTTTATGTTTTTATCGTCGGCTGCATGCTGTAAAGCCCTCCGTAGCTCTATGAGCCCGGTAGGCTGCTGATCCACTCCCGATAATAATTTTGCAAAAGGATCTTCTATTTCCCTTTCATCAATCGGGCCTGTAAGCTGGAGGTGTAAAATAGTGTTATCCTTCACTACTATGGGTGGCTTACCGGAAGCTGAAATCAGGAGGACAAAGAAAAAAACAGTACTGATCATTGCAATAATTAAAATGCCAACAATGACAGCCAATACAGTTTGAAAAAATTTCATAATTCTACAGGTTTATTGGTTTGATATTACTTTTTGATTAAACAAGCCATTTAATCGGGTGTTTTATTTTTTACATATCCGGCAAATATAAGCCATTGAACTGCCTTTTCTCAATTACCGATAATTATACTCCATATGGCGGTGTTTTAAAACACTATTTCTATTTTTGATTTTTTTTCGTCATGAATGGAATATTTCTGCTTTTAGGCACTAACCTTGGTGAGAAAGAAGATAATCTACAACAGGCAGTATCACACATAAAGGATGAGATTGGAACTGTAGTCGAATCTTCCTCTGTTTTTGAAACCGCTGCCTGGGGTGTGGAGAGCGAACCCAATTATCTGAACCAGGTCATTAAAATCGACACGCTTCTTGATCCTTTTCAATTACTCCAAGGCATTCACAGCATTGAGAAAAAAATGGGTAGGATCAGGTACGAAAAATGGTATGCCAGGATCATTGATATCGACATACTTTTTTACAGAGATGAAATCATTGATTCACCTGATTTGACCCTCCCCCACCCTGAAATTCAAAACCGATTATTCACGCTGGTGCCACTTGCTGAGATTGCCGGGGAAGAAGAACACCCTTTGCTTTGCCTGCCAATAAATGATTTACTAAGAAACTGTAAGGACGAATTGGAAGTGAAGAAATATCAAAAAAACCGGTCCAATTAAGAACCGGTTTTTAAATCCCAACCGAAATCTATCAACCCTTTCCAAGTTTAAACCTTCCCTGCAATTCTACTTCCTCAATCGTTCCGTCAACGCTTATGGTTACTATCCTGTCGCATTCGCCGTCTCCATAGTCTATTATCTTTTCAGAGTCACCCCAGGTTATAACTTTGACACCTTGCACGGGGATGAACACCTGAAATGGCCCACATGATCTCTTAAATACTATCGTTTCGGTGATTTCCACACTGTATTCTACTCCCTCCTTAGTGGTGCCAGATGCCTCGCCATCTACGTGTTTTTCATCATTGATAGGATTGGGGGTCCTGATCCTTTCCACCAGCCAGTGTGCCTGCCGGGTGCTTACTGATGCGTCTGCCCTGGTAAACGTTCCTTCAAATGTGATATCAAACATCAGATTGTCATCGAACGACTCTGAAATATTTTTAATAATCCGCTGCCCATCAATTTTTACACCTCTGAAGTAAAAGTTTTCAAATGTTATGGTAAGCACGGCCCCAGGCACATACAGGTGATCTGTGTAAGTAATTATTATTTTACCTCTACGACTTCTCCCATGCCAGTCATTGCATCCTTCATCACCGTAATCGATAATGATTGTTTTGTTTTCCTTGTCATGAATCCGTTCGGCGCAAAAAATGGGACTCTTTTCATCATCCGCCACCCTTCCGTTTTCAGCAAAAAATTCGCTGCCGAAGTAAGCAATTTCATCAATTTCTTCGGTCGCCTCATCCATGGCCGCTTCGCTTTCTACGGATTCCAGCTCCTCGGCATCCTGGACACTTTCTAGTGCCGGGTCTTGCTCACATGAAAAAAGAAAACCTGCAAAGACCATCATCACCACATACATATTAAATCGTTTCATCATCTTAAAATTTAGTTTAACTCAATTTTTAACACTTAGAGTAATGATGGAATAGAAGGTTTAATCCAAATCACAAAAAAATAAAAAAAGCCTGCTCGGTGGCAGGCTTTTTTTGTCTTCTTTTTGCTACTTCTCTTTTTAGCTTCTTCGCATTGCAAATGCTTTTTAATTCTGCATCCTTATTTCCGCTGCGCTTAAATGAGGACGAGCAGGATCTATTCAATTTTCATCTATCCTTGGTTACTGGCGCGCACTAGTGGGGCTACAAACAGCACACTCTACCGAGAGCAGGGGTGGCTTTTATGCTCATTTCGCTTCGAAATCTGAAGACTCCGAAGAGCGGGAAAAAAAACATGTAAAATCCTGCATTTTGTCTTGGAATTGTTCTTTCTCCCAAATCGAAAGATGCCCAATAAGCATTGTAGAAAATGTAATAGTAGTTAATCATCTTATTTTGTCATTTCATATAACCCGTATGCAAATCTTCCTGCAAAACACATCCCAGCAAGTCTTCACACTCTTTTTCGCCATAAATTAGCTACTCTGATCCATCATAGATAATTTTCCAATTTCGCTTTTTTATGTCCGTTAGATTAACTCTTATTATACTTGGAACATTTTCAATAGATACATCACCTTCATAAGAATCACAAAAGTAACTGCTTAATGTGGCAGTGTCTATTATACAAATATTTACGTATTTAGAAGTATCTTTTAAAATCTTCTCCCAACTACCAATAGTAGTAAACTTCAAAGTATCGTTTGGACTTACTACACTATTTTTTAATTCAAACCTTTGTGACTCCCCTGAAAAGAGAACTTTATTAGACTCAAGCCATTCTCGTACAACTACAGGATCACTTTCCAACAATTCCGTAAAGATCACTTTATCACTGTGATTAACCAATTTCAACCTACAATCAGCAGAATCACAGCCTATCAAAATCGAGCAAAATAAAAGTATTAATGTGTTTTTCATTAACATAAAACATTTTAATGTAACCCTCCAAATCTCATATACAGTTCTGTCGCATTTGGTGGTCTATTAAGTGGATAATCCGGTCCCCCTAATAACGATTCTGTACCAAAAAATTCATTAGCCAATGTATTGGCTCCTCTCTCAGAAGCTGAATCCCTGTGCTCATCTGCAAATTGAATACTTAGCATACTGAATGGAGCAATTAATCCCCAATAGGCCGCACCCCCGTACTTGGCATATTGTAGCACGTGACCAAACTCATGTTGTTTCAATTTTGTGAGTCCTTTTGGACTCTTTTTTAATCATTATAGTATTTCCTATCTATGAATATTCCAATAGGCGGTGCAGTACCAGCTGACCACTCAGAAATTATTCCCTCACTTATATAAATATTCACACCGTGGAAGTTTTCAAGAAACTCTAAACCATCTATCCCGCTCCGCCCCGAGGATTGCTTCTGATCTTCCCCTCTCGGTTGTACCTCGATCTCAGTGGAGTTAGCTGTAGATATCCAGACCCTGCCGGTGGATTCATTCCTTTCTGCCCAACCACCAACAGAAGGGGTATAGCATAGCCCCGCCTGTACAGCGCCTCCGAGGGGCCTGCCCTCATCTCAATTACAGTTTACCAGCAATTGCTGGTAGCGTTGTCTATCTCAAAGAACTTCTTCGCCGTTCAACGCTTCACGGGACACCGCGCACTAGTGGATATCCCAAATAATAAGCATAAACGACCTAAGGCGTATCGTCTATGCCTTTCCTTTAAGGTCGTAATTACTTGGTATTGGACTTTTTTCTGATGGGTATTTTGAGCTCTTTCTCGGCAATCTCAATCATTAGTTCATAGCCTTCAGCTTTTAATTGAGCTGCCTCCAACTGCTTTTCCAGCTCTTTGACACGTTTTTGAAGCTCTACAGGGTTTTTATCGTTATTCTCGCTATTCAATGTTTCTGGGGATTGTGACCGCCAAAGTAGGAATTTCTTTTTCCTTTCACTTGAATTTTCATTAGAAACATAACCTAAAACTCGCATCCATCGAAGTAATTGACCATGTTCTTCGTCCTGGCCAGTGTATTTTTCCCATAACGCTACTTTCGTGTAATTACCCGTCAGGTACTCTTTGATCATAGCTTCTCGTTCTTCCCAGCTTAATGAGCCTCCTGTTCTGACATGTCGTTTCTTAGTTTTGTCCATTTTTTAGTTTACAGTTTATGTAAATCTATTTCAGGACAAGACAGTAGGTAGTGACGACCTTGAGCTGTCTGGTGGAGACACCAGCCAGGGCGGGGTGGATTTACGTAAAAAATTCTTTTTGGTAAGATGTATGTTGATCATTGTGATAGTTTAAATGGGAAAGAGCGTCCGGGAGGGGGCTTTTTTTATTGGGGAATTGGAAGGAGAACTGAAAAAGTAGCAGGGATCAAGGAGAATGAGGTAAAGTAAAAAGGAGTAAGCCACTTTCGCTCCCGTCACCACTGAGTAGCTTCAGCGCTCAAGAAAAGCTATAGCGACACTCGGACGGCGGAAGAAGGAGGATAGGACGAACGAGAGGTGTCTGGTGGAGACACCAGCCTGGGCGGTAGGAGCCGGTAAGCATTTTAAGCTCCAAAGGAGCGTAATCAAGTAGCTCAGGGTGGAGCCCTGAGCTATCGACGAATTCGAGTTAAGCCCCAAGGGGGCGTAATAAATCTGCCGTTTTAAATGGCACTCCGCAGAAATTCATATCACCCCGTTATTCAGAGCAAATTGGATCAACTGAGAGGTGTTGTTCAACCCCGTTTTGCGGAGGATGTTTTTGCGGTGGGTTTTTACCGTATGCTCGGATATGAATAACTTTTCTGAAATTTGATGGCTGGTGAGGCCTTCTGCCAGCAATTTGATGATCTCGATTTCGCGCTCACCCAACTTGTAGCTGACCACTTCATTTTTATCCGATTGAAAGGTGTGGATAAGGTCGTAATAGTTCTTGCCTTCCATCACACGAATAATCGCTTCTTTGAGTTCCTTGCCAGAATTGTTTTTCAGCAGGCATCCATCTATTCCTGTGCGGATGATCTCTTCGATGAAGGATTGCTGGGCATACATCGTCAGCACTATTACCTTAATTTGAGGGTGACTGGCCTTAAGCTTACGGGCGCAGGTGAGCCCGTCCATTACCGGCATATTGATGTCCAAAACAACCACATGTGTTGCGTGTTGGGCGACGAAATCCAACACTTCCTGTCCGTTGGCAGCTTCACCGATTACCTGAATGTCATCATGCAGATCCAACACGGCTCTGAGTCCTTCCATGACGATGGTGTGGTCGTCAGCCAGTAATACTTTGATCGTTTTCATCTTCGATGGGGGTTATGGGTATTTCTATGATAAAGGTCGTTCCTTTCTGTTTTGTGGTTTCCAGGTCAAGCGTTCCGTTAAGTTTGTCGATACGTGTCCGGATATTGGTTAATCCAATTCCCTCTGTGGCTTCGGGCTTTGAATCCATCCCGATGCCATCATCGGAATAGATGATGCTCAGGTACTCTTTGTTCACTTCGGTCACTTCCAGGTTAATTTTTTTGGCATGGGCATGTTTTAATGTATTGTTGATCAGCTCCTGGATGATGCGGTAAATGTTCAGGGTAACCTCGGTAGCTAATTCTGAAGTAATGTCAATCGACGAATGTACCCGCGTGGAGTTGATCCCCTGAATAGCACTTACCAGCTCGTTCAGGGCAGTGGTCAACCCAAAATGAATGAGGCTACCTGTTAACAGGTGATGGGAGATGGTGCGGGTGGCTTCATTGGCTTTCAGGGCCATGTCACTGATCTTCCTGGCCATTTCCTGTTTTTTATTCGGATCATTGGTGGATTGAAGGGTATCAGAAAAGAGGTTTAGGGTGACGAGGATGCTGCCCAGGTTGTCATGCAACTCACGGGCGATGCGTTTGCGCTCATTTTCCTGGCCTTTCAGCAGGGAGTAGGCCGATTGCAATTCCTGTTTTCGTAGAAGGTCTTCAATTTCCTTGTAGGCAATTTTACGCTTGATGAGCTTGCGTTGGTAGAGGTAGACGAATACCGCTATGGCTGTGGTGAGCAGCAGCATCCCCATGGTACCGATGATGAGGATTAGGAAGTAATTTGTTTGGTATTGGCTTTCCATAATCCAATTGCAAAAAGGATGTTTTTCAAAATGTTTGATAAGTTGTGTAAGATCCAGCTCGGGATCATTCCCGATAAAATTTCATTACTTAATAGAAAGGAAAAAAAGGCCCCTGAAAAGTAAGTAAGTATGGCTACATTGAACCAAAAGATGGAAGTGTTTTCTATGAACACAATTTTTTCCTCTTTGTAGAACTGGTAAAATAAAAGTAAAGACAGGCATATAAATGTAGCGGCTTCAAAAGATCGACCAATTCTATTGAAGCTATTCCACTCCAGGAGAAATGAATCGAGTAGGTAGAGGGTGATAAAAACGATTCCCAGTATCAGGATGAGTTTTTGACTTTTTAGCGTAGTGTGGAAAAATTTAAGTAAGATGATAGCCTCTATCAGTCCGTAAATATGAAGGAAGGAGTAGTTATACCCGGTGAGAACGAAGGTGGTGAACAAATCGCTGAAAAAAGAAACACCAATGGATAGGGCGATGATTCGCTCAAAATGGTTCAGTCTTTTCCAGGTAAACAGCAGCGGTACCGCCGGGGAAAAAACTGAACCATACCAAATCACATAATCAAATAAAGTCATCGACGATTTATTAGTTACACATATTTGGGCAAGGGGAGGAGGTGTTGTAAAGAGGGGTGTCAGTTAAAAACTCTAAGGAGTCTGGGTCTATTTGATAATAATCTTTTCCGTTTCCTAGTGCTGGTACAAATACAAGGTCAATGCCTTTGTGTTTTTTAGCTTTACCGCTCACAAGATAAACCCTGACTCCTTGTATTGAATCTTCGGATGTCTGAGGGTTGATGTCGGCATTGATTACATCAAGGCTGTCTAAAAAACTTCTTAATGACTCTTTTCCAAACGCAAAGGCAAAAGGAGATATGATGGCACGCCCATTTCCGTTTCTGTTTCTGGTTTTAAATGTGTCCAGGCGGG
>JBNLGG010000026.1:0-52149 GCA_050305935.1 Cyclobacteriaceae bacterium
CATCGGGAAGATAGCGGTGAATGGCCTGCATCCCTACCTTGCTGGCGATCCGGTCCAGAAGCTCTGCTAATTGCACGTCCTCCAGTCCACCTGAATTTTCCAGTATCTTCTCCTGTTTAGCGAAATGATCATCTACCTTGGGTGCTTCAAGGGTAAACAGTTCGATACCCAGCGCCGGTTCAATGCTTGGTAGTTTGGTTTCGAATAGTTTATACAGATGATCCGCGTTGTGTGAAGGCTGATTGGTTCCAATGGCGATTTGCTCCACATTTCCATCGACACGGTAGCCTTTGAAAATGGCTGTTCGCAGCCCCTTTTGTTCCTGTTGGAGGCGGGAGCAAAGGGTCTCCAGTAATTGCTTTAGTGCGATTTCAATGCCCGGTGCTGTTACAATCGGCTCCAGGCAAGGCAATCTTTCCTGGTATGGTTCGATGGGAATAACCGGCTTGAGCATTTCCATTTCCTGACCCAGGGCCATATCCAGGCGCATCATGAAATGCGGCCCAAACCTCCTTCTAAGGGATGGATGGGGAATTTTGATAAATTGCCGGATTTGGTGAAGACCGAGCTTGTGCAGGCGTTCAATCGTGTCGGGATCAAGGCGTAGGGCTTCGGGAGGCAAGCCCATGAGCGCTTTGACGTGTCGACCCGCGGGAATGATCTGCGGGCTTTTTTCAAAACGGGCTACTCCCCAGGCAACTCCAATGGTATCTGCCATTGCTGCGCATATATCATATCCCCGGGCATTTAATTTCTTAATGATATGGGAAAGGTAGGGGTGATCACCTCCCCAAAGGTGGGAGCAACCGGTAGCATCCAGTATGAGTCCGTCAGGAAGATCGACAGCCACTATCGGTGTGAAACGGATACACCACTCAGCAAGGCGTTTCAATAATTTTTCAGGAAGCTCCGGTATGTCGTCCATCACCTCCAGATTTGGTAAAACTGCCCGGGCATCAGTTAATACCATTCCTTTGTTGATATCCATTTTTTCAGCCGCAGCATTTACAGCCGTCACGATCATTCTTCCGTGAGAAGGACTTCGCAGAACAAAGGGTATATCATGAAGGTGTGGGTGACGGAGTGCAAACCAGTCTGTATTCAGATGACGAAACCATATGGAAACATAACGCCTGACCATCTTATCATCCTACATTCTTTTTGTCCCAATGCAATGTGTGTACATGTTTACCTTCCGGCTTGTCGGATAATGATTTTCGGAGCGGTAAAGTGTTCTGTAAATACCTGAATTCCTGGTTTATCCATTGTACTTCCCAGGAGCCTGGCTTGCCATTTCGCATTCTCAGGAGTTGTATCTTCCATTTTGGATAGCCCACCCCGGGTAGCCCATCAATTGTTTCGCTCGGAAGTGAAGTAATCGACCAGCGTGAAACACATGCGGTAGTATTCAGGTTTTGAGGATTGTCACGAATGATGAATCCAGTGACATGGCTATGCTCGACAGCCAATTGCAGGCGCCGGGAAGCTGTGAAGTCAATATTTCGCACCTCGCCAACCACGGCAGAGAGGGCACTGCATTTCAAGGCTTCTTCCATTACCCACAGCACATTCTTTTCTTTTTTTAAATCAATGAAAATGATATGGTCAGGTTCCAGGCCAAAACTTTTCAGCGCCGGGGGAAAAAGCGTTCGGGTGGCGCTGACCCATAGCGCCGTTCCGTTTTCTCCCATAAGGGATGAGAGCAGCCCGGCAATAAAACCGCTGACAGGGCTGGTTTCTTTTGCCTGTGCAGGTAAAAATTCATGCACCGCCCCAATGGGAAAGGAATTATTTGGGAAGCAGTCGTTCATGGTATTCAGGCCCAAATCCAGCGAAGCATTATGAGTTGATTTAAAGCCTTGTAAGCGGAGAATATCGGCTTGTAAATCTTTAATAATATTTGCTTTTGACGACACCATGAAGTTTTAAACTTGATACGTCAAAGATAATCAAACTAATCTTTTTAGTAAAATTTTTACTAAAAAACTAAAAAAATTAGTTTATGAAAATTCATAAGAATGAAACGGTGTGTAGTTTATCGTGCGTTGTTGTATGAAACCTATCTGGGTTGGTGGCATTAAAACATTGGAAAACCGGTTTGTATTCCGTCTCTTTTAGAACAAAATTTCAAATAAGTCGATTAAATTAGTATTTTGGTTATGACATAAATTATTGGTATGAGTATATTAAAATATCCATTAAACAATGCCCAAATGGAGTTGATGAAACTGTTTAGCACAGATTTATCAGAAAAGGAACTCGAGGAGCTCAAGGCACTATTATCGAGGTTTTATGCGGATAAGGCTGTCAATGCTGCTGATGATGTTTGGAACAAGAAAGGATTGACAGATGAAGATATGGACAAGTGGTTAAATGAAAAGTCCTGAGAGTTTGTTATTTGTTATCGACACAAATATCTTACTCGTATCAATTTCAAGTCGTTCTAAATACCATTGGCTTTATCAGGCATTGCTACATGGGAAATTTAAATTGGCAGTTACTCAGGAAATTCTTCTTGAATATGAAGAAACGATTAGTAGCCACTGGAGTTCTGAAGTAGGAGTGAACGTTGTCCGGTCACTAACAGAACTTCCAAATGTGATTTTCACACCAATATATTATACTTAAACCTTATTTCCTCTGATGTGGATGACAATAAGTTTGTTGATTGTGCCTTTGCGGCAAGTGTTGACTTTATTGTTACCCAGGATGCTCATTTCGATATCCTTAAGACGGTATCCTTTCCAAGAATCTCCGCAATAAATATCCATGAATTTCAAAAAATATTGGAGTCAAGGAAATTGATTTGATTCGTAAATTTTGGATCCACGATTTCAAAACCCACCCAAGCTCATATATTTGCAAAAGACCATTTTTACCAAACGTATGAGGAAAAAGAAGCTTTTGGCGCAGTTGCTCCTGATCGAAGTATTTGTTTTTGTCTTTGTTGTCGGGTTCTTTCCGGTAGATTGGCAAAACTATCTTTATTCATCCTTGTACACACTTCTGTTTTTTACTTGTGCATTAAACCTGGACAAGCACAGAAATACGATATTGTGGATATCATCAGGGGCCATTCTTCTGGAATGGGTAGCCCGGATATATGACCTGCCATTACTTCATGCCGCTTCCAAAATCTTAAACCTCGTTTTCTTTATTGTAGTGGTAGGTTTGTTTATAAGACAAATTGCCCGGGCCAGGGAAGTGACGGGAAGGGTTATTTTTGAAGCCATCAATGGCTACCTCCTGCTGGGCATAGTATTTTCCCTTCTTATTACACTAAGTATTATCATAGACGAGAGGTCGTTTAGTTTTAGTATGTCAGGTGACTATCGGCCTAATGACATTATTTATTATGGCTTTGTTACATTGTCTACGCTGGGGTATGGTGATCTTCTTCCTGTGGAGCCGTACGCCAGGTCCATAGCTTTGCTTACTACCCTGGGAGGGCAGCTATATCTTACGGTGATTATTGCCTTGCTGGTCGGTAAATTTTCCAGCCGTACAAATAGAACGTGATTTGGATTTAACACATTGATTTAAAATATTTAACAAAAAACATCAGATGGCAAAAAAGAAGAACAACTGGCTGGCCCGCGAACTCACCTATATTTTCCTGGCGCCACTATTGGTTTTGGTGGGGGTATTGCTGGTGGGGGTGATGTTTGAAACCTGGTATAAGGACCCCATGTTGATATTAAAAGCATCGGGAATAGCCTATGCCGGACTGCTTTTTTTACGCTTGTTTTTTAGCATTTACAAGCTCTTTAATAAGTAGGTTTTACGAAGTCACCCACATTTCGGCTTCGTTAAAATAGGTGAAAGTCCTGACCTCGACGCTCGTCGTTTCCCTGGCGATTTTTTCCACAAGCCTTCTGCTCAAATGGTCTGTAGAAACGATATAGGCAGCTTTTTTCATTCCTGTTTTTGCTACAGCCGGGTAATATTTTGTTGTCAGGAAGGGTATGATCGTGTCAAAGTTTACTCGTAACCTGGTGAAGTCGACGATTTCACCTATCGCGGTGAGTTTCTTTGATGCTGAAAAGGCCTTTCTGAGCAAAGCATCTATTTTGTCAATGTCTTTGTTGGCAAGAACATTCGAAGTAAAAACATGTAACGTGATGCAGAACTATCCGGGGGAAGAATTGACTGTTGTACTAATTTTTGCATTTGAATTAATTTATTGATAAACGATAAATAAATATTGATAATTGTAGTTTTTTTATTGTTTTATAACAGGTAAGATGCTAGATTTGGTTCTAAAATTAGATTTGAAACTTAAATGAAGACAATCAAATGAACAAGAACAAACTGCTCGATATCATGGTGTTAACAAGTTACTTTTTTCAGATAGTGATAGTGTTAATAATGGTCATTCTAACAATCGGCCTGGTCTACTGGCACATAGACCGAGAGGTTTACTCATACATTCCCATCCAGATTCTTGGGGGTAATGCATCGCTTCAGTTTGCATCGGTGACTTCCACCGCTGTAGGAACCTCTATTACCAAGTCTGTTGCAACATTGAATAACATATCGGTCAGCTCACTTTACATATTGTACTTGCAATTGATGGCTGTAGGAACCCTGGTGTTATTGGCATTGCGGGAATTCACACAAGTGATCAGGTCGGTCAGGAAAATTCAGACTTTTGTTTACCAAAACATTCGATCTTTCAAAAAGATTGGCCTCTACCTTTTTATTGTATTTCTTTTGTCAGGAGTGCAATATTCCAGCTTCAAAGAGAGTGGTCTGTTCGGACTCTATGTTCATTGGACGCCATTATTGCTGTCGCTACTTAGCTACACGCTATCTGAAGTATTTAGAGAAGGTAATGCGTTATTAGAAGAAAATAAGGGTACTATTTAGTCATGGCAATAATTGTAAATGTAGACGTAATGCTGGCAAGAAGAAAGCTATCAGTATCAGAGTTGGCAGACAGAGTGGGTATCACTTTAGCCAATCTTTCTATATTAAAAAACGGTAAGGCAAAGGCCATTCGCTTTTCTACATTGGATGCTATTTGCAAGGCACTGGAGTGCCAGCCAGGTGATATTTTAGAGTATAAATCAGACGATTAAAATCATCAGGTCAATTTTTGGAGAAGCAACAAAGTATTCCGAAGTCTTTATGTGCGGATAATATCAACTATACAGGGGATAATGGAAGCTATGATGTTCCTGATGTTAAATCTCGAAATTCCTATTGGATAATCGAGGATATAGCAGGTAAGCAGCCCGCTGGGTTTTTAAAGGTTATCTAAAACATCAAAATAGAACTTCATCTCCCTTTATTAAAAACTTAGCGTACCCTATCTTGACAAGATAAATAAAATGACCTTTCCGATGTTAGATACCGGTACAAAATCGACAGTGGAGGAATCTAAAAAGAGAACCTGCACTTTTTGTTCCGGGAAGATTCTATAACTGATGTTGATTGTGGATGGGCGATGATTAAATAATTGAAATCAAATAAGGAAGAATGATTAAAAGAACTATACGAGGGACAAAATCGATCAATTCACTTTTTAAAGTTATTGGCATTCATACTGGTATCGTTTATTTCCACTCAGGCATCTGCCCAAAAAATAAAAGTGGCCTGTGTAGGTAACAGCATTACCTACAGATATGGCTTTTCCAACCCATCTGGTAGGATGGTAGGGAAATAACCTGCATGCCCTGCTTGATTTTAAAAGATATCTGGCTGATTGGCTAGGTGGGTGGAATTTCCAGACCTTCAGGTCGGCATATTGCGCAAACATATTTTAGAAAACCAGTACATCACCACCAACTACAAGGCTGTCTCACTTGGGCGGATGCAAGACGAACGGAAAAACTCGATTTTGCAACATATACAGACTATCCCAATGGGGACAGTACGAATAATCAGTTGATTTGTTTAGTAATTTTCTCATGGGTAGCTTTTCAAGGACCACGAAATCAGTGCCAGGTCATTTGTTGAGGTCAGATGATTCCGGCAGGTTGCTACGATAAATATATTGCTAAGGTAAACGAAAATGACCCTGCCGTTTTTTGTGTTATTGTATTCTCCGGACATAGCTGTAGTTCAAGTTCATGCAAAAGACCTACAAATGAAAAATCATCGGCAGCGTTGTGTAAGATTTCACCAGTCCCAGGTCTTTCAAAACGTTAAGAAAGCCACCTTCTCTAACCGCTCCCAATAGATATAAAATAGCTTAGTATAGAGCTAAATGTAATTGGTTTAGATCGTTTGTGAAGTTTTAAAAAAGAACCGTGTATTTTACTCCAAAAATACCGAACTTGTTGGAATAAATGCAAAAATAAGACGTCAGCGTACCTTATCAGAAACATAACAGACCCTATCTTAAAAGGGAAAGTAACACATTAGCGAGTTAATTGAGTGGTTAGTAAATCACTTTATAAATCATCTTTAAACTAATATGCATATGATGAAAACATGTACACGCATTAAATGGCCTGGAATCAGACGTAAAAGTCTCCTTGCTATTTTATTTATGAACTTATGGGTAATTCCCATATTTGGACAAAACATGAAAGTATCCGGAGTAGTAAAATCTAGTCCGGAGGATGAGCCATTACCTGGCGTAAATGTTATTATTAAAGGCACCACACATGGAACGGTGACCGATGTAAACGGAAGTTATTCCATAGATGTGCCCGGCTCTGATGCTGTGCTGATCTTCAGCTTCGTGGGATACATTCAGGAGGAGATCCAGGTAGGAGATCAAAGTGTTGTCGATATTGCTCTCATGCCGGATGTTACCGCTTTGGAAGAGATCGTGGTAGTAGGGTATGGTGAACAGAAGAAAGCTCTGAACACCGGAGCAAATCTCCAGGTGAAAGGAGATGACCTTCAAAAGCTCAGCACAACCAATGCCCTACAGGCATTGCAAGGGCAGGCAGCAGGGGTGCAGATTACTTCCACTTCAGGACAACCCGGATCAGGAATGAACGTTGTTATTCGCGGTATTGGATCAACTCTTGGTGCCAGTCCGTTGTACGTGGTCGATGGTGTACTTACCGGTGATATCAGTTATCTGAATCCAGCCGATATCGAGTCTGTTGATGTATTGAAAGATGCTGCTTCCGCTGCCATCTATGGCTCGCAGGCGGCTAATGGTGTCGTGCTTGTCACTACCCGCAAGGGGAAAGGTGCTGGCAAATCACAAATCACCTTCGATGCATTCTATGGAGTGCAGAATGTAGCTCGTAAAATGCCGATGCTCAATGCTGAAGAGTATGCTGTCATTATGAATGAGCAAGCCGTGAACTCGGGTAAACAACCTTATTTCACGAGTGACGAGATAGCCAACATTGCTAGCGGAGCAACGAATTGGGAAAGTCCCTTTCTTGGAAATGACCAGATAAAAGCCATGAAGGGTGGTACCACCTGGCTCGATCAAATGTTTGTAAAAGACGCTCCCCAGCAAAACTACGTACTGGGTTTAACAGGAGGATCGGAAACCTCATCCTATTCTTCTGCGATTTCATATCAATCGCAAACCGGTATTGTTGGAGGAAGAGACTACTCTTATTATGAACGTTACAATTTCCGCTTCAACTCTGAGCACAAGCTTTATGGCGATGTGGTTCGTTTTGGTCAAAACCTTACCTTCGCTTATGTCGAGAGAAACGGTATTCAAACGGGTGGCATATACGGAAACTCTGTTCTTCCTGCCTTAAAGGCGTCTCCCTTTTTACCTCCGGTTGATTCACTGGGTAATCTCTGGGACAACACTAATTCAAAGTGGAATAACAAAGAAGCGAATCCATATGCCGAAATGGTGATTAACAATCAAAACCGGAACGATGATCAGCGTTTGCTCGGCAATGTTTACCTGGAAGTTCAGCCCATTAAGAATCTTAAATTCAGGACTTCTCTCGGAATTGACTACAGCGCAAGTGCAAGTCACACGTTCACTCCGGTGTATAGGTTGTCATTCTGGGCAGTTAATGATACGACAAGAGCAAGTCAAAGCATGGGTAAGGGAAGAACGCTAATCTGGGATAATCAGGTGAGCTACTCATATACGCCTAATGATGATCATCATTTTGATGTGATGGTAGGTTCTTCAGCCTACCAGGGAAGAGGTGTGAGCATGTACGGTGCTAATTATAACTTATCCTTCAATACATTGGAAAATGCGTGGCTTGACAACTCGCTTAACAGGACGAGAGCCATCGAGATGACTATTGAAGGAGCACCATGGAATGATGATAATCGTTTCTCTTATTTCGGGCGATTACACTACAACTTCCGAGAAAAGTATTTATTAAATGCCACCTACCGGGCTGATGCTTCTTCGCGTTTTGCACGTGGTCATCGATGGGGCTACTTCCCCTCTGTTTCGGCAGGGTGGATGCTTACCAACGAAAACTTCATGGCTGGCTTAACCAATATCTTTAACCAGCTCAAGCTGCGCGCTAGCTGGGGTCAGGTGGGTAATATGAACATTAATTTCTTCGAATACATTGCACCAGTAACTTACAGCGGTGGTGCTTATCCGTTTGGAACCGGGGAAGGAAACTTAACACCGGGTGCCTATCAAGACCGTTTGGCTAATCCTAACCTAAAATGGGAAACATCGGAGCAAACCAACTTTGGGCTTGATGCACTTTTGTTTGATGGAAAACTTACCGTTGTGGCGGATTGGTATAAGAAGATTTCGCGGGATTGGTTAGTGGTTGCCCCCGTACTTGCAACTGCGGGAGCTAAGGCCCCCACAATCAATGGAGGTAATGTAACCAACCAGGGAGTCGAGCTCTTGCTTTCGTACTCCGGGCAGATTGGTAGCCTGCGTTATACCCTCGGAGCAAACGGAGCTTATAATAAAAACGAGGTAAACGACATCCCCAATGAAGATGAAATAATACATGGCGATGGAAATGTTTTGTTTGTAAATGCAGGTGAGTTTAACCGCGTACAAGCGGGTTATCCAATGGGATATTTCTGGGGCTATAAAGCCGATGGTATTTTCCAGACCGAGGAAGAGGTGAATAACCATCGCAGTGGGGAGAATAATAGTCTTATTCAACCCGACGCTAAGCCCGGAGACGTTCGTTACGTGGACGCCGATGGGAATGGAGTGTTAGATGCTAATGATAAGGTGATGCTGGGCAGCCCTATTCCTAAATATACTTTTGGATTTAACGTTCAATTGGATTTTAAAGGACTTGATTTTTCGGTGCAGGCTAATGGCGTGCAAGGCAACTACATAGCGCAATCGTATCGCGATCCCGGACTACAGTCTAACTACACCAAATATATTTTGGATCGTTGGCATGGCCCGGGTACCTCAAACAAATTACCTCGCTTAACGGATACTGGTGAGAATTGGGTTAATTTCTCAGATGTTTACCTGCAAAAGGGTGATTTCCTTCGCATCAGCAACGTTACGTTGGGCTATGATTTTGCAAAGTTGATTAATGCGAAAGGGATAAGCCAGTTGAGACTTTATACTTCGGCTCTTAACCTGTTCACGTTTACAAAATACAACGGTATGGATCCGGAGATTGGTCACGGATACAATTCATGGAGTACTGGCATTGATGTGGGTTATTATCCGCGCCCACGTACCTACATGGTAGGATTAAATGTTAAATTCTAAAAATGATAAGTAGTATGAAAAAGATTAAACTATATATAATGGTAATCGGGCTGCTGACATTCGGCTCGTGTGGCGAAAGCTTTTTGGACAGTCAGCCCTATACGCAGCTTTCAGATATAAATTTCTATAAAACTCCTGAAGAAGCATTTAGTGCACTAGCGGGGGTGTATGACGGGCTGCAGCGCATGTATAGCCAAGGGTTTAGCATGGTAACAGTATCAGAAGTTTGTTCTGATAACGCCTTTGGTGGATCCGGAAATGCTGATGGTTTTGGTGCTCAACTTTTGGATGAATTTGATCTGAAGCGTTCTCCGGCTGATGTTAACATATTGCAGGGTGTGTGGACGGATTATTATAAAGGCATCTACCGTTGCAATGTATTGCTGTCGCATTTGGATGACGTTGCATGGGGCCACAAGGAAGCTTTAAAAGATCAATATGCGGCTGAAGCACGGTTCATTCGTGCCATCGCTTATTTCGACTTGGTGCGTTTGTTTGGCAACGTGGTGGTGCTTACCGAACCTTCGACTGAAAGCCTTCCGCAGTCTAGTCCGGAAGAAGTTTTCAAGCTTGTTGCGGAAGATTTGAAGTTTGCGATCGCCAATCTTTCTGATCTCAATTATACCGATCAGGCTGCCACTGATCATGGGCGTGCCACCAAATGGGCTGCACAGGCATTACTAGCTCGTGCATACCTATATTATACCGGTCGTTACGAAAAGCCAGACCTTGCCGGGGTGGTTACCAAACAGGAAGTGTTAAATCATCTGGAAGACCTGATTAGCAACAGTGGACATTCGCTGGTCCAAAACTATGCTTCACTTTGGCCTGCTGCTTCTGTGTCGCTCGGTGCAGACTATGCAGGTGAACGGAACCCTGAAAACATCTTTAATATTAAATTCACCTATACCAGCAGTTGGGGAGGCGACCTTGATGGTAATCATTGGCTGGTGATGTTGGGTATGCGCGGTGATAATTATCCACCCTATGGACTGGGCTGGGGTTTTGGAACGGTTAATCCGAAATTATGGAGTGCTTATAGTGATACCGATACACGCAGAGCGGCTTCGATTATTTCTGTTGCCGATGAAGGAATCGATTTTAATAATTCCGATGCGCGTGAATACACCGGATACTACATTAAGAAATACACACCTATGACGGATGCGGATGGCAAGAGCCTGGCAGAAACCGCAGGCGGTTTGAGTTTTATGATTGGTCAGTACCAGGATTACGTTATGATTCGCTACGCGGATGTGCTGCTGATGGCGGCTGAGCTGGGAAGTGCAAATGCTCAGACTTATTTCGACGAGGTTCGTAAGCGCGCGTATCAGGGCGATTTCGTTTCACTTCCTGTGAACAAAACAAACATCATGAACGAGCGTAGACTTGAATTTGCCTTTGAAGGTATACGTTACTGGGATTTACTACGCCAGGGTGTTAGTGTCGCTGCGTCGACCATCGGTGAAACCACCAATGTGTTAAACGGTGGTGTATCCGCTACCAAAACTATTTCGGCTAGCAAGATCGAAGCGACACAAGGATATGCACAGATTCCTAATTCGCAGATTACGCTATCGAATGATGTGTTACAGCAAAATGATGGATGGAAATAATTTTTCGAATCTTAAATGAGAATATAATGAAATATACAAAATATTTGCTCTTACTGGGATGGGCGTTGATTGTAATGTCTTGTTCTCCCGATGAAGAACCAAGTTTGGGAGGTGTCTTAACAGAAGACGAAGTTTTGCAAGGCCTGACCATTGCCAATGAGAAACCAGGTAACAACAAGATCGTACTGAAAAACAATCTTGATGGAATAGCGGGTAGATGGGAATATGGATTAGGCACTTCATTAAATGCAGAATTAGAAGTAGTGGTCCCCCCGGGAACTTATGAAGTCAGTTTTACTGCCATGTGCAGTGGTGGACTTGTTAAGGTCAGTAAGACTTTAGAAGTAACAGTTGTTGATTATGAGCTGGATCCTGAATGGACATTTCTATGTGGAGCCCCTGCGGATGGCGGTAAAACCTGGGTATGGGCTACGGGCAATCCTATCATGGGATATAATGGTACAAGTGCGTTATTTGGAAATGGCAGTGAGTTTATGCAAGGACCGGAATGGTGGAAAGGTGATGCAGCAGAGCTTGGCGATGCTGAGTTGTATGACGAAATGGAATTCACCTACACCAGTGTTACATTGGTTGATAAGTCGAATGAAACCACTATAGAATCTACTACGTCTGGTAAATTTATCCTCGATAATGCTATTAAGAAAATTGATAGTGAACATCCTATTGAAGGCTATCTTACATTCCCTTTTTACCCAATGGGCAAAAAACTGGACGATCCTTCCAAATTTCCCGATCCGTTTAAGTTTGAAATAATTAAGCTCAACGAAAATGAAATGACACTTCGCCAAAGAGGCGGTGGTGGTGGAGAAGGATGGGGTATTATCTACGTCTTGAAGCGCAAAGGGTACATCTATTAATTAAGCTTAGCTTAAGCATTTTTTAATAAAAACTCCTTCTTTCATTTCAAAAATGAAGAAGGAGTTTTTTAATTTTTTCAATCAAGACCGCCGTTGCACAATCTTATGCCGTGCTTGTAACCTTAAGAGATAAGGACTCTAACAGGCGAAAGTCTTTTCCGGGTTAAAGTATCGCTTCCTTCAGGTATAACCGATGTTATTGAGGCGACGGAATTTTGATCATTATTGTATCTTGGACCTAACCAATTATCAAACTATTTCAAGGGAATTTGAAATATTAAAAAAAATCATAAAATGAAAAGAATAGGGTTAATCTTTCCGGTTTTCTTTGCGCTAATAACAGCCTCATGTTTCGGACAACGGCAAAATGCCGAAATATTAAATGAACCGCCTGATATAAGTAAGGATTTTAGGGACATGAAAAATACGATGTTCCTGGCCGAGGAACTCACCTCATTTAATCCGGAGACAGGGCATGGAACAATTAAATTTGTCAGGAATAACTTTGCCACCCGGCAGGCATTTAACAATATGTTATTAGTGTTGGCTCCGGCTTCAGCCAATGAATTTCCTACCACTGAATATGATGCATCTCCGGAACATCCTTTTTCTATTGAATTTGTATCGGGAAGAACTCTCCGCATTAAAGCTTCTTCCGGGCCGCAGTATGCAAAAAATGAACCCTCGTTGATGCTGGTGGATGGTAAAGTTAACATGGACAAAAATTCCTGGAAATACTCTAAAACGACCAACGGATATGAATATAAGAGTGAATTTGGCAAGGTGGTCATCACCGAAAAGCCCTGGCATATTTATATTTATGATTCCAATGGCAAACTATTGACACAGACCATTCATAAATCTGACGTCAGTAACACCTTCACTCCGGTAACGCCTTTTTCTTACGTACGGCGATCATCTGATTATTCAAGAAGTATGGATGCCGTTTTTAGCCTTTCCCCCGGGGAAAAGATTTTCGGATGTGGTGAATCTTACCAGTCATTTAACAAACGAGGACAAAAAGTAGTTTTGTGGACAGATGATGCAAATGGCGTACAAAATGAAACCATGTATAAGCCGGTTCCATTTTATATGAGCAACCGGGGATACGGCATATTTATGCACCATTCAAGTCCGATCACCTGCGACTTTGGTAAATATTATGGGGCAGTAAACAGCATGATGATAGGCGATGACGAATTGGACCTATTTGTGTTTATTGGCGAACCTAAGGATATCCTTGATGAATACACGAACCTGACAGGAAAAGCGCCCATGCCACCCCTCTGGTCCTTTGGGTTCTGGATGAGTAGAATTACTTACTTTTCCGAAGCCGATGGAAAAAAGGTAGCAGCAAAGCTGAGAAAAAATAAAATACCGTCTGATGTAATTCATTTTGATACAGGGTGGTTTGGTACTGACTGGAGATGTGATTATACTTTTCCTTCCGATCGATTTCCGGATCCCCCAAAGATGATTAAGGATTTTGAACAACAGGGTTTTAAGATTTGCCTGTGGCAGCTTCCCTATTTTACACCAAAGAACACATTATTCAAGGAACTGGTCGACAAAAATCTTGTGGTGAGAGATGCCAAGGGAAACATACCTTATGAAGACGCAGTCATGGATCTTTCAAACCCGGAAATGGTTGATTGGTATCAGAATAAAATTAAGGGCCTACTGGACCAAGGGGTTGCAGTGATCAAGGTCGATTTCGGAGAAGCCGCTCCGGCCAATGGCATATATCATAGTGGCAAAACAGGCTTTTATGAGCACAATCTTTACCCTTTACGATATAATAAGGCAGTTGCGGATATAACAAAAGAGGTTACTGGTCATCCTTTCATTTGGGCACGAAGTGCCTGGGCGGGTAGCCAGAGATATCCGGTACATTGGGGCGGCGATCCTGCAACTACAAATTCAGCGATGGCATCTACATTAAGAGGTGGTTTATCGCTAGGTTTAAGTGGATTCACCTTCTGGTCACACGACATCGGAGGATTTGTGACTGCAACGCCGGAAGATGTGTACCGTCGATGGACACCGTTTGGGATGTTAACATCGCATGTGAGAAGTCATGGCGAACCGCCTACGGAACCATGGGAATTTGGCGAGGACTTTATGGATGCATTTAGATTAGCCGATAACATGCGGTATCAACTGATGCCCTATATTTATGCCCAGGCCAAACATTCGAGTGAAAATGGTTTGCCCATGGTGCGGGCTCTTTTTGTTGAATATCCGGAAGATCCCGGTGCCTGGTTAATCGACGATCAGTATCTGTTTGGATCTGATATATTGGTTGCCCCTTTGTTTGAAAATGGAAAAGCCCGGGAAGTTTACCTGCCACATGGTAAATGGATCGACTACCAAACAGGTAAAGTTTATGAAAAAGGGTGGCACAGTATCGAAGCAGGGGAGATCCCTGTCGTCATGCTAGTCAAAGATGGAGCCGTGATTCCTCATATTAAATTGGCCCAATCGACGAAGGATATGGATTGGAGTCAGATAGAACTCAAAATATATGCTGCGGATGCTATGCAAGCTGTCGGTAAATTGTATCTGCCGGAGGATACAGAACTGCATCCGCTAATCCTGGAAAAAGAGGGTTCAGTATTCATTTTGAAGGATAATCCCGTTCCTGGAAAAACTAATTTTGAAATCACCAACTAATAGAACTACACATGTTTAAGCAATTTTTTATGGCAACGCTGATTGCCCTGTTGGCTTCCTGTACCTTGCAGGAAAAGCAAAGCTTATCATATCAATTATCGTCGCCCGATGGCAAGAACAGGATCACCTTTCAATTGCAGGAGGGAATACCCACCTATCAAGTCTCACATGATGAAAAGGTGGTGCTAAACACCTCCAACCTGGGGTTTGTTTTCAAGAACCAGGATTCCTTGAGCGACAATTTTGAAGTACAGGACGTTAAACAAATTTCATTTGATGAAACCTGGGATCAGGTGTGGGGAGAGAAGAAGCAAATACGCAACCACTATAATCAGCTATCGGTAACCCTCCAGGAAAAATCAGTGGCTGAGCGAAAATTGGAAATTCAATTTAGGGCCTTTGACGATGGTATTGCCTTTCGGTATGTTTATCCGCAGCAGGGGAAGGACAGCTTAATTATCATGGATGAACTAACCACTTTCAATTTGCAGGACGATGGAGACGCATGGTGGATTCCTGCTTACCGTGACAACCGATATGAGTATTTGACCACAAAATCAGTGGTCAGTACGCTGGATACCGTTCATACCCCTTTGACGATAAAAAGCGGAAACGGACTGGCACTGAGCTTTCATGAAGCAAACCTGAAGGACTTTGCCAGTATGACACTGGCAAGAGCAAAAAACACTGAGCTAAAAGCCGATTTAGTACCATGGGCAGATGGTGACAGGGTAAAGACAAATGGTAGCTTCACAAGCCCCTGGAGAACCCTTCAAATTGCCGAAACTCCGGGAGAGCTTATTACCTCATACCTGGTTTTGAATCTTAACGACCCAAATACCCTGGAGGATACTGAGTGGATAAAACCAAGCAAATACCTGGGTATCTGGTGGGGCATGCACATTGGCAAGTACTCTTTTTGGGAGAGCCCTATCCAGGGAGCCACAAATGAGCATGCCTTTGAATATATCGACTACTGCAAAAAATTCGGAATTGATCATTTATTGATCGAAGGATGGAACAAGGGATGGACTCCAGCCTGGTTTGAAAACCGGATGCATGAGTTCAGTTTCACCAAAGAAGCGGATGGATTCGACCTCAAAAAGGTAACAGACTATGCCAGAGAAAATGACGTTCAGATTATTGGTTATCACGAAACAGGCTCTAATATCATCAGCTATCTAAAACAAATAGACGCAGGTATGGGGCTTTACAAAGAAGTGGGCATACATGATGTGAAAATAGGTCAGGTTGGTTCCCGTTTGAACATGAAGGAGTGGCACCATGGACAGTTTGGTGTCAATTATTACAGAAATGTTTTGAAAAAGGCAGCTGAATATCAGTTGACGGTAAATTTCCATGAACCGATTAAAGATACCGGGGAACGAAGGACTTATCCGAATATGATGGCCAGGGAAGGAGCCCGCGGTCAGGAGTACAATGCCTGGAGTGAGGGGAACCCACCTAGCCATACGGCCACATTACCATTTACGCGAATGCTTGCCGGCCCTATGGATTTTACTCCCGGCGTTTTGGATGTTGAAATTGAGCAAGGTTATGATGGCAGGGATATACATACTACAGGGGCAAAGCAATTGGCCTTGTACGTAGTACTATTCTCTCCAATCCAAATGTTGGCAGATCTGCCGGAAAATTATGACGGAAATCCTGCGTTCAAATTTTTACAGGATGTACCTGTAGATTGGGACGATACAAAAGTAGTAAATGCTGAAATCGGCGAATACATTACCACGGTGCGCAAGGATAAATTCAGTGATGACTGGTACCTGGGAAGTATCACAAATGAAGAAAGCCGTTCTTTTGAGATTCCATTGTCTTTCCTTGATGCAAATACAAGTTATGAGGCACAGATATACCAAGACTCTGAAGGTATAACATGGCAATCAAACGCAAGTAAAATATCCATTTCAACAAAAGAAGTAAATTCAAGTGACACCTTGCAGCTCAATCTTGCCCAAGGTGGAGGTACAGCTATTAGATTTAAGAAATTATAATCCCTGAATTATGAAAACAAAAATAATTATCGCTACTGCTATTCTGTTCTGTCACACGCTGATAGCCCAGGAAAACTATCCTTCACCTATAGGTGAGGGAAACGAACCTATTGCGGAAGGAAAATTCGAGCCCACCTGGGAGTCGCTTCAGCAATATGAAGTGCCGGAATGGTTTCGTAATGCGAAATTTGGTATCTGGGCACACTGGGGTCCGCAGTGTCAGCCGGAACAAGGCGATTGGTACGGCAGATTCATGTATGATGAAGGCAGTACCCAATACAAATGGCACGTGGAAAATTATGGTCATCCTTCGGAGGCAGGCTTTAAGGAAGTGATCCGTGACTGGAAAGCGGAGAATTGGGACCCGGAAAAGCTGGTAGCCCTTTATAAAAGGGTAGGCGCACAATATTTTTTCGCTATGGCCAATCACCACGATAACCTTGACCTGTGGGATAGCAAGTACCAGGACTGGAACTCTGTTCGTGTAGGACCGAAGAAAGATATTATGACCGGATGGGCAGAGGCAGCTAAAAAATATGAATTACCATTTGGTATAAGTGTGCACGCCTCTCATGCCTGGACATGGTTTGAAACTTCTCAGCGTTCTGACAAGAAAGGGCCATTGGCAGGAGTTCCTTATGATGGAAAACTCACTAAAGAAGATGGTGAGGGCACGTGGTGGGAAGGACTGGATCCACAGGAACTTTATGCGCAAAACCATCCGTTTAGCAAGGGAAGCGAGGATGATATTACCTCCTTGTGGGGACAGTGGAATTGGGAAAACGGCGCATCCATACCTGATCAAAAGTACTGCGAGAGATTCTATAACCGTACCATGGACCTTATCAATAAGTACAATCCCGACCTACTTTATTTTGACGATACGGCCCTTCCCCTTTGGCCGGTTAGCGATGCCGGGTTGAAACTGGCAGCCCATTATTACAATTCTAATATGTCAATCCACGATGGTAAGCTTGAAGCTGTCTTGTTTGGAAAGGTGCTGACCGACGAGCAAAAGAAATGCATGGTGTGGGATGTGGAGCGAGGTGCACCTGACAAAGGACAAGCTGAAGCCTGGCAAACATGCACCTGCATTGGCGATTGGCATTATAGCAGGTCGGTCTATGATGACAATCGCTATAAATCAGCCAAAACGGTCATACATACTCTAATTGACATAGTGAGTAAAAATGGTAATCTGCTGTTGGATATTCCTGTTCGGGGAGATGGTACCATTGATGATAAGGAGGTAGCCATTTTGGAAGGAATTGCAGCCTGGATGGACGTAAATAGAGAAAGCATTTTTGACACGCGTCCATGGAAAGTGTTTGGTGAGGGGCCGGTGGCGGAAGAAAAAAATCCTATGAATGGACCTGGTTTCAACGAAGGTAAAGTTCAATTATCGGAAAAAGACATCCGCTTTAACCAGAAAGGGAATGTACTTTATGCAACAGTCCTTGGAGATCCGGTAGAAGATGTCGTTGTTAAGTCATTAGGTAAAAACTCCGGGTCGGTGAAGATCAAAAAGATTGAAATGCTGGGTAGCAAGGAAAAACTTTCATGGAAACAATCTGCTGAATCGCTAGTGATACAAAAACCAAAGAAGGCTTCTAATGATATCGCTGTGGTGTTTAAGATACAAATGAATTAAAACATGTATAAATTATCACTACTGTCTCTGTTACTTCTTCTGCTGGTGTTTACAGCATGTGAAAAAGAACAGCCTGTTAATAATGCCAGGGTTTCGTTTGATTTCGGATGGAAATTTTCGCTGGACGACCAGCCGGACGCGGAGCAGCCTGGTTTTGATGATTCGGAATGGCGTTTGTTGGACGTGCCACATGATTTCAGCATCGAACATCCGTTTGATTCTACCAATGCTACCGGGGCAGGCGGCGGCTATACCTACAGTGGTATTGGCTGGTACAGAAAAACTTTTAAAACAGAGCCGGACTTTTCAGACAAAAAAATTTCGGTGCTGTTCGATGGGGTGTACCGCAATAGCGAAGTCTGGATCAACGGTCATTATCTGGGTGTCAGGCCTTACGGTTATTCTTCTTTTTACTACGAGCTCACACCCTATTTAAATCCCACAGGGGAGGAGAATATCATGGCTGTAAAGGTGAATACTACCGATCAGCCCAATTCAAGATGGTATACCGGTTCTGGTATTTACAGGCATGTATGGCTAATTACGAAAGACAAGCTGCACATCGATCAATGGGGCGTCTTTGCCCGCACCGTTGCTGCAAGCGAAGATGAGGCAAGTGTTGAAGTTTCCATAGAATTAAACAACGAAACTAATTCTGATCAATCCTGTACGGTAATCGCCAGGCTTATTGATGTCGAAGGAAAAGAGGTAGCTACAACCGAATCGAAAGTGGAGCTTGGTCAGGGCCAGTCTGAGAAGATCGACCAGAATGTCCGGATCAGCAAACCGGTACTGTGGTCCATTGAACAGCCAAATTTATATCGTTTGCAAGTGGAAGTGAAGCAGGGAGCAACATTGGTGGATAGTTACGTCTCACCTTTTGGGATTAGAACCTACCGTTTCGATCCGAACGAAGGATTCTCCCTCAACGGAAAGCATGTGAAGCTGAAAGGAGTAAATAACCATCATGATGGCGGCCCTCTGGGTGCCGCTGTATTGGACTATACTCATAAACGCCAGTTGGAAATATTAAAGAAAATGGGCTGTAATGCACTTAGAATGAGCCATAATCCTCCATCTCCTGAATTGCTAGCCTATGCCGATAGCCTGGGATTTGTGGTGATCGATGAGATCTTCGATGAATGGATGGATGGGAAAACCCCGGCAGGATATTCGCCACATTTTGAGGAATGGTACGAAAGGGATGTGGCAAACTGGATCAGGCGAGACAGGAATCATCCATCAGTGATTGCCTGGAGTATTGGAAACGAAGTAAGAGAGCAATACAATAAAGAAAACGCGCAGAAAATTATTCCAATGCTGCTAGAGGCTGCCCGCAAATACGATGAGACCCGCCCATTTACGTTAGCTTGTAACGAGATTGTGAACTTCAATGATTTCGGAGTGCTCGAATTGCTTGATATCGTAGGCTACAATTACCAGGAAGCTTTTTACCAGGAAGATCATGAAAAATATCCTAATCGGGTGATCTTTGGGTCGGAAACGGTGATGTACCCCTATCATGACCACAAGGCATGGCAAATGCGTTCTTACCAGCAATGGCTAGATGGCCAGTTGGAGGATTATGTGGCGGGTGAATTCCTGTGGACTGGCTTTGACTATCTTGGCGAAGCCGGCATCGGGCATGTAGGTACAGGGTTCGAATTTTGGAAAATCTGGCCCAATTGGCCGTGGCGTGGTGCAGACTGTGGTGTAATTGATATGTGCGGTTTTCCCAAACCCGGCTATTGGTTCCGTAAGGCCTTGTGGAATGATGAGCCCATGGTGTATGTCGCCGTGCAAACCGATTCATCGGCGCGCAACAGGGACATGGCTTCCTTCTGGAACTGGCCAAAGGTGCAAGCACATTGGAACCACGAAACGCTGGGCGATACGCTAGCTGTGCATGTGTATACCAACGTGCCGGATGTAGAGCTGAAATTGAATGGAAAGTCTTTGGGAAGTCGTAAATGGGACCTGAAGAAGGAAGCCTTTCTGTTTTGGGAAGTACCTTATGAACCGGGCAAACTGGAAGCGGTAGGGAAAACTGAGGATGGAAAAACAGTTTCATTTGCAGTGCAAACTGCAGGAGAGCCGGCCAAAATCATGCTTTCCACCGATCGTAACAGAATAAAGGCAAACGGGCAGGATTTGAGTTATGTAACGTTGCAGGTGCTGGATGCCAATGATGTGCCCGTTCCTTTTGCTAACGATATGATAGTATTTGACGTGAAAGGAGCAGGAAAACTCCTGGCTGTGGGCAATGGCGATCAGCAAAGCCATACTCCTTTGAAAGGAGATCGAATGGAGGCATATTTGGGGAAATGCCTGGCCATTGTGCAGTCAACAAATCAAAAAGGCGAGATAACCATCACCGCCAGGAGTGGATCTCTGCCTATGGCAACCGCTACCTTAAAGGTGGAATAACTCTACATTTTCATATTAAAAATTCATCTCATTTTTTTGCCCTTCATTTGTCTAAAGGGAAAATTGAGATGAATTTTTATTTTCCTTTTTAGGGTAGGGGTAAATATGACAAAGTAGGGGTTACTAATCAGGATTATGTATCACAAGGGTTCTCGACCAGCGAATATCACTGGTAATGAATTGATGTTAATTTCTTAGAATGTTGATGTAAATCAGACGAAAAAACAGGAATAAGATTTTCTCTTGTTTTCCGCACAATTCTATAAAAAATTCGAGCCCTCCTCTCATTTATTCAAATGCATAATTTGATTTTAAAATATTCTTACAATGGTTCAGGTGTTCACTTTTCTCAAATTGAAGAGTGCAATAAAGACGAGACGGTGAACGGTGTAACGTTTGAAAACGTGAAGATTAATTGCAAGAAGATAACCTCAGCGGAGGGAGGCGATTTTAATTTAAGGGATTTCGCGAAGAATGTACGATTTAAAAAAACGATGTGTTACGGGTTATGAATAGACAAGGTGATGTGTTTCACAATTAATTGTGAATGTGTTTTAGACATTTTCTTCTAGCAACCAGATGCCCCTCGTTTTTTTAGTGGCTTAGGGTCAGCGAGCTTTGGCCAATTTCTCCAACAGTACTTCCAGCCGGAAGGGTTTGGTGATCAAATCCTGCATGCCTACTTCCATTATCCTGGCTTTTAATGTTTCGGAATAGTTTTCGGCAGTAAAGGCGACAATGGGTGTATCGTGGTTTTTACCACCCTTCTGCTTTTTTATAGCATCCGCTGCTTCGTAGCCGTTCATACCCGGCATTTGCAAGTCCATGAGTATGGCATCAAACTGTTCGTGCTGCGTTTTTAATAGAGCCGCTTCACCCGAAGATACTGTAACACATTTGATGTTGCGGTCGCCAAGGAAATTAGTCAACAGCACCTGGTTAGATTCTACGTCTTCCACGTACAAGATCCGGCAACCCTCAAGCGATGGGGCAGCGGGCACCAGAGTTTCGACTATATCAGAAAATATCGACTCCTCATTGTTATCTAAACCAAAGGGAACTACAATTTTGAAGGTGCTTCCTTTATCCATCTGGCTGGTAACCGTGATGGTGCCTTTGAGCAATTCTACCAAATCTTTTACAATTGAAAGCCCTAAACCTGTTCCCCCAAACCTTCGGGAAATGCTCTTCTCCGATTGGTGGAAGGGATCGAATATGGTTTTCAGGTTTTCTTCAGGTATTCCTATGCCTGTGTCCTCCACCGTAAACGATAATCGGCACGTGTCATAATCGGACGATAAGCTGGAAACCGCCAGTTTTATGTAGCCAGTTGTCGTAAATTTAAAGGCGTTGTGCAACAAGTTGTTTAATACCTGGTTCAATCGCATGGAGTCGCCCACTAATTGCTGTGGAAGATTTGGTGTAGTGACCAACATAAATTTGACCCCCTTGTCAGCGGCTAAGGGTTCATAGGTGGATCGCAACTGGTTAATCTGTTCATAGATGTTGAATGAAAACTTTTCAATCTCGATTTTGCCAGCCCTGATCTTGTTGTAATCCAGAATGTTGTTGATCAGATACATCAGGTTATCTCCAGAGTTCTTCAGCACCTTCACTATCTCTAACTGATCTTCGCGGGGAGATCTGCTCAGCAGGAGGCTGGAAATGCCTATTACGGAATTTAACGGCGTACGGATCTCGTGGCTCATCACCGAAAGAAAGTTTTCTTTGGCCTCAGATGCTTCTTCTGCAACTCTTTTTGCTTCAATAATCTCCTCTTCTTGTTTTTTCTTCCGGGTAATATCATAGCTAAAAGAAAAGTACCCGGTGAAACTTCCTTTGTCGTATAGGGGGATCATGTTTTTCAAAAACCACACCGGCTGTCGTTCCCGGGAAAGGGAATGTACTTCACCCTTCCAGGCTTTGCCCATGGGAAGGGGGTTCTCGATTATTTTGAAAAAATCAGGTGCCTGATCTCCGTTGTAAAAAAGCACGTCTTTTAACTCAAAATAGGTTTTTCCTACTATCTGTTCCTTTTCAAAACCCGTTACTGTCACGAACTGAGGGTTCACGTCAGTAATGCGTCCAGTGGCGTCCGATTCGATGATAATCGCGATTTCATTCAGAGCTTCGGTTTTAAGCTTGATGTGGTCGTAGGCATAAGACAATTTTTCGTTCGCTTTTCTCAGGCTACCGGTACGTTCGGCAACTTCCAGGGCCAGCTTTTTATTGGTGCGTTCTATTCTCCTTACCCGTAATTTATAGAAAAGCAGTAAAATTGACACGGCTGCAAGAAATGCAAAGGCCCTGGCCCACCAGGTTTGCCACCACGGCGGAGTAACGGTGATGTGTAAAACTCTGGAAGCATCTTCAGTATTGCCCACAACATTAACCTCAAAAACATACTTTCCCGGTTTCAGATTGGTATAAGTTACCTTCCTTTCCCTATTTGCATCCTGCCAACTTTCGTCCACAAAGCCTTTCAACCGGTATTTGTATTTAATTTTTTCCGGGTTGGGATAATAAAGGCCTGCGTATTCGATGCTAAATACAGATTGCCGATGTGAGAGGGTTATGGATTCTGTTTCGTTGATATCCGCCATTAGTGGAGAATTCTTTCCGCCAATTTGTACGCGCTTGTTAAAGATTTGAAAATCAGTAAAAACAATGGGAAGGTTGTTTTGCTCTATTGAAAGGCTGTCGGGGTGGAATACGTTGAAACCATTTATCCCGCCAAACATCATTTCGCCGGAAGAAAGGCGGAGGGAGGATATTCGGTTGAACTGCAGACTTTGAAGTCCATAATTAAGTCCATAATTGAGGAATACTGTTCTTTCAGGGTCAAAACTTATGATGCCGTTGTTGGTGCCCAACCATAGATTGCCATTTCTGTCTTCCTCTATGGCGCCCACATACTCGCTCACGAGCCCGTCCTCCTTTCTATAGGTTATCATGGTTCCATCTTCTTTGTTAAAACGTTTCAGTCCTCCTCCTTCCGAGCCTATCCACAGCCTTCCTTTGGAATCTTCGAAGAGGACCAGCACTACCACCGCGACTTCTCCTGCCTCCCTCAGGTCATAATGGATAAAGCCGTTGTTTTTCCTGTCGTATAACTCCAACATTCCATTGCTGGTGCCTATCCAAATATTGTCCTCGCTGTCGCATATAATGGACCACGCATTGTTGTTGGTAATGCTGGACGGGTCCTGGGGATTGAAGATGAACTGTTCGAACGAAGAAAGGTCGGGGTTGAACTTAAAAATGCCCTGCCCCCAGGTGGCTGCCCATATAGAACCCTCCTTGTCTTGGGAAAGGCAACTAATACGGACATCCTCGCTCCATTTATTTTCCCATTCTTTATTGCCAAGATGGCTGAAACTTTTCTTTTCAGGATCAAAAAGGTCGATTCCTCCTACGTACAAACCAATCAAGGCACGTCCTTCCCTCGTTTTTAAGATGGATTTGATAACATTCGTCTTCAGGCTGTGCCGATCCAGGGGGGTATTTTTGTATTGTGTAAATGTTCCGGCCTTTTTATCAAAGACATTTAAGCCCCCACCATCAGTGCCAACCAAAAAAGTGCTGTCGTTCAATTCACAGAATGCACTTACATCGTTGTAAGAAAGGGAAGTTTTATCGGGGGTGGCGTAATAATGAGCGACCTGAACAAAACTCTTGTCAAAGATGTTAACCCCTCCCGTATACGTTCCGAGCCATACGATCCCATTTTGGTCTTCATAAATAGATTTGATGTTATTGGCAGAGAGGCTTTTATTATCGAAAGGCACATGTCTGTAGGTAGTAAAATTGTATTCCGTCTCATTATATAAGGCTACACCCCAGCGAGTGGCGATCCATATTTGGCCATCCTGTGTTTCCAAGCCGGCAGTGGCATCTGTAGACGGAATGCTTTTCGGATCGAGTGGGTTGTTCTGGAAATGGACAAATTTGCCGCTCTCACCCTCCATCATGTTGAGTATCTTATCCCCTGTCCCAACCCATAACCTTTTCTTGCTGTCGAAATAGGCAAAGTGTACAAAGTCGCTGCTAAGGCTTTCCGGATCATATGGGTCGTGACGGAAATGTTTGAATTTTCCGGTTGATGGGTCAAACTGGTTTACGCCCCCCTGAGTGGCTATCCACAATGTACCATTATCGCCCTGATTCATTCTCCAGGTCGAATTATTGCTCAAACTGGTGCTGTCCTGTGGGTTATGCTGGTAGTGGGTAAAATGTAGGTTGTCAGGGTCTGTTACACTAATCCCACTGCTTTGGGTGGTAATCCACAAGTTGCCAAAGGTATCAACAAACAACTCCTGGATAAAGGCCGAGGAGGTCATGGTGCTGTCTGGCTCGCCATCGGTATAAGGAATTCGCCTGAAGCTATCCGTTTTGTGGTCATACAGGCACACGCCTCCACCCCAAGTGCCGACCCATATCATACCGTTTTTGTCCTCAGCCACATCTATAATATTGTTGGTAGGCAAACTCCTGGTGTCACCGGGTTTGGCTTTATACTCCTTAAAGGAATATCCGTCGAACCTGTTGAGACCATCCAGGGTGGCTATCCAGACGAACCCCCTGGAATCATGGATTATACCTCTTGCATTATTGTGCGAAAGGCCGTCGTTGATCGTAAAGTTTTTAAATACGAGAGGAGATTGGGCATACAGGTACACAGGCAACAAAAAGTGAATCGCCAGCGCTAAAAAGCGTATATAGTTCATAGTTTGGTATTTCACAGCACCTAGTGATAACACAATTTGCAAAAATATTGTTAATTTTTGCGCCAAAAAAAGGTAAATATGTCCCCTTTACAAGTTTTGAAGGTACGAACGAACCTGTCACTTAGCGTTTTAGATCCAGCTCTCCTTGGAATAGGACAGTGAGGGTCTTTTTTCTTTTTCCGCTATTTGGGATATTGCCTCTATCCCCATTCGTTTTAATAATGATTAGAGAGTATACCTCGAATTAATAGGTTTCACAGCGATCGCAACAGATGCACAATATTAATCCAGTGGTTTTGGCGGAGAAAAATGCAAGATAAAACATCATCCGCCCTTATTTAAAACATAAATTACCGCTTCCAGGAGGATGAATGATTACTTTTCTGGTGTAAATCATCCGAACAAAAGCAGCATTTTGTAAACGACATAATTGAAATTAATGTACAGTGCGAAGGAAACTGAAGCTATTACCAATGGCAGTCAGCAAAGTGATACACCGTAAAAAAGAAACAGGATGGAAGCTTATTTAAGAAAATGCCTGGCCATCGTGCAATCGACAGATAAAAAGGGCGAAATAGTCATCACTGCAAAAAGCGGATCGCTACCAGTAGCAACGGCTACATTAAAAGTGGAGTAAGTGTCCATGATAGGAATATTGAAAAATCACTTAGTGTTTTTCTTTGCACTTTGGTGGGAAATTTAAAAATTGAAATCGTGCTTAATTAATTAATAGATGAAGAATTATAGAAATTTAGTTGGAAAAAAATGGATATTGACGTTGCTGACTGTTGTCCTTTTAGAGGTGGGGTTGCATGCCCAGACCGCAATGATCAATGTCCCATCCAGGGATGTAACTAGCCTGAACGGTGATTGGAAGGCCCTGATCGATCCAGCAGGGAGCGGGGAGTATCGGCAGGTGTGGTTGGAAAAAAAGCCTCAGAAAAAGACAGATTTTTTTGAGTATTCCTTCGGAGGCGCCCCCGTATTGCAAGTTCCGGGCGACTTCAACTCCCAAATGTGTGAACTTACCTTTTTCGAAGGTGTCGTCTGGTACAAGAAGCAATTTAATTATTCCAAAAAAGCAGGGAAAAGGCTGTTTCTTCATTTCGGGGCGGTTAATTATCTGGCAGACGTATACCTGAATAGTGAAAAAATAGGAAGCCATGAAGGTGGTTTCACACCCTTCCAGTTTGAAATTACCGGTAAGGTGAAGGAGGGAGAAAATTCCCTGATTGTCAAAGTCGATAACCATCGCCTTCAGAATGGATTGCCCGGCATAGGATACGACTGGTTTAACTACGGAGGCATCACGCGGGATGTTGATCTGATTGAAACGAACGACACCTTTATCGAAGATTATTTTATCCAGTTAAAAAAGGGAAGTCTGAAAACCGTTTTGGGGTGGGTCCAGGTTAATGGAACCCAGACAAAGCAAGATATCAGAATTGAAATTCCGGAACTCAAAATTCGCTATAAAGCGAAAACCAATGAAAAGGGCATTGCCCGTATTGAGTTTGACGCGGATTTCAGTCTTTGGTCGCCGGAAAACCCCAAACTCTATAACGTAATCATAAAAAGCACAACCGATACCATCATCGACAATATCGGGTTCAGGAGCATTGAGGTGCAGGGAAATCAAGTTTTGTTAAACAAAAAACCGATTTTCCTGAAAGCAGTAAACATCCACGAAGAAAACCCGCATAAAAAGGCCAGGGCCTATTCACAGGAGGATGCCAAGTTATTATTGGAGTCGGCTAAAGAGCTGGGATGTAACTTTGTTCGCCTGGTGCATTATCCGCACAGTGAAACCATGGTAAAGGAAGCGGAAAAATTGGGATTGATGGTATGGAGCGAGCTTCCGGTATATCAACATATCCAGTTTTCAGATAGCCTGCTCCCCAAGAAACTGGAGCAAATGCTTCGTGAAATGGTCGGCAGGGATAAAAACCGCTGCGGAGTTGTTACCTGGAGCCTTTCAAACGAAACCTATCCCGGCACACCTAACCGGAATGGCGCTCTCATTGAGCTGACTCAAAAATGCAGGAACTTGGATTCCACGCGGTTGATCTCACATGTGGTGAACACACAAAGTTACCAGGACAATGTTTTCAATGTATGGGATCCCCTCTACGAGCACTCTGATTTGATTGGTATCAATGAATATATCGGCTGGTATATACCCTGGCAGGGCAAACCGTCGGAAACAAAATGGAAAATTGCATTCCCCGATAAACCGGTATTTATCTCCGAATTTGGCGGTGAAGCCTTGTTTGGAAGTGATGGTCCGTCCGATGAGGCTGCCTATTGGACCGAGGGGTACCAGGAAAAAATATATATCGACCAGGTGGAGATGTTTAATAACGTGCCCAATTTAGTGGGCGTATGTCCCTGGCTTTTGTTTGATTACAAGTCACTGGGGCGTATGCATTCCATCTATCAGCAGGGCTACAACCGGAAGGGATTGATATCCGAAAACGGGGAAAAAAAGAAGGCCTGGCATGTGATGAATGCCTATTTTAAGAAAAAATAGGATCTAACGATAATCTGAAAAGAAGGGGACCTTTTTATCTGGTTCTTGGGCGATGCATTTCATCACTCAGTCTTGCATCTGTTTGATTAATTTGCAATTTTCACCATAAAAAAAATGAAAAAGGTCTTCTCTCTTCTCTTTCTTTCATTCCTGGTACTGGTTGGCTGTACGAAAAATAATCCCCAAAAATACTTTTATAACGATCAATTCGAATTGGGGGATGTTCAATTATTGGATGGTCCTTTCAAACATGCCCGCGATCTTAACATTAAAGTGCTGCTGGAATACGATGTTGACCGCCTGCTGGCACCGTATTGTAAAGAAGCCGGGCTTGAACCAAAAGCAGAGCCCTATCCAAATTGGGCGGGCCTGGACGGGCACGTGGGTGGCCATTACCTTTCCGCCATGGCGATGAACTACGCCGCTACCGGAAATGAAGAATGCAAAAGGCGAATGGAATATATGCTTTCCGAATTGCAGGAATGCCAGGAAGCCAATGCTGTCAATCATCCGGAATGGGGCATGGGCTACGTTGGAGGATTTCCAAATAGTGCTGAGCTTTGGTCAACATTTAAGAAGGGTGATTTTAAAGTGTATTTTTCATCATGGGCACCCTTCTACAATTTGCATAAAATGTTAGCAGGCCTCAGGGATGCATGGATTTATACAGGCAGTGAGGAAGCAAAAAAAATGTTCTTGCATTTCTGCGATTGGGGTATTGAACTCACCGCCGAACTCACTGATGAGCAGATGCAGGAAATGTTAAACATGGAGCATGGAGGTATCAATGAGTCTTTTGCCGACGCCTATCAGATATCGGGAGATGAAAAGTACCTCGAAGCTGCAAAGCGCTATTCTCATCGCGCCTTGCTGGATCCTTTGTCTGAAAGAATAGATAACCTGGATAACAAACACGCCAACACGCAAATCCCAAAATTCATAGGTTTTGAGCGAATAGCCGAGCTTTCTGGAGATCATAAATATGAGGATGCGAGTGTGTTTTTTTGGGAAACGGTCACTGAGAATAGGTCCCTGGCCTTTGGTGGGAACAGCCGAAGGGAGCATTTCCCGAGTGTTGCTTCGTGTATTGATTTTGTGAATGTCAACGACGGACCGGAATCATGTAATTCCTATAATATGGTGAAGTTGACGGAAGATTTGTTCAGGTCACACCCGGAGGCAAAATATATCGATTACTACGAGCGCACGATCTTTAATCACATCCTTTCAGCCCAGCATCCGGAACACGGTGGCTATGTGTATTTCACACCTGCCAGACCACGTCACTATCGGGTGTATTCAGCGCCAAATGAAGCCATGTGGTGCTGTGTGGGAACGGGGATGGAAAATCATGGAAAATATAATGCATTTATTTACACCCATACCGACGATGGCTTATATGTCAATTTATTTATTGCCTCCGAATTAAATTGGAGAGATAAAGGAGTAAAAGTCAAACAGGAAACGAACTTTCCCTATGAGGAAAAGACAAAGCTGACCGTAACCGACGGAGCTGCGGAATTTGACTTACTCATTCGATATCCTGGTTGGGTTAAGGAGGGTGAATTACAAATTAAGGTTAACGGTCAGGAAATAGAGTATGTCACTCCACCCACTTCTTTTATCAGCATCAATAGAAAATGGGAGGAGGGCGATGAAGTGACCGTTGAGCTGCCCATGCACAATTATATTGAGCACATGCCTAATGTTCCTGAGTATGTGGCCTTTCTTCATGGACCGATTTTATTGAGTGCAAAAACCGGTACCGAGGACCTGAAAGGCTTGATAGCTGATGACGGGCGCTGGAGTCAATACGCAGCCGGGACCTATCTTCCGGTTGACAAAGCTCCGATCCTGATTGACGACGACCTTGATAATATTGCCGCCAGGTTGGAACCCGTTGAGGGGAACCCTTTGAATTTTAAACTGGCTGTCGATATGATCAATTCGCAGGAACTCACCCTGGAACCATTCAGCCAGATCCATGACGCCCGATACATGATGTACTGGCTGGCTTTAACTAATGAGGGGTATAAGGATTATATAGATTCACTGGAATCAATTGAAAAAGAAAGATTGGCTATTGAACGCCGAACCATCGATTATGTGGCTACAGGTGAGCAACAACCTGAAACAGACCATGCCCTGCAAAGTGAAAACTCAAATACGGGCAACAATCGGGACGAATTCTTCCGGGAGGCGCGAAATGAGGGTTATTTCAGTTACAATCTGGCTACGAATAAAAAGACAAGCCTGGAATTATTTGTAAGGTACTGGGGGGCAGAATGGGGAGCCAGGAAGTTTGATATATACATTGATGATGAGAAATTAGTGACCGAAGATGTTGCCGGGCGATGGAACCAGTCAATGTTTAAAGACGTCATTTATCCGATACCAGATGAGTTGGTTAAAGGAAAATCAAGCGTGCGGGTAAAATTTCAAGCGCTTGCGAATACGGCCGCCGGGGCTGTATATGCGGTTAGGATACTTCGTGACGAGTGATTTGACTTACATGTTTACCAGGTCAATTTTACCTGGTTTGTTGTAGCAAGCCCCTTGAATACATTCATCATCAAGAAATTGATTTTTCAGGTTGATGATTGGATTTATTTAATTTTAAAAGAAATAAAGAACATATGAAACCGCTTTACAGTTTCCCGAGACATACCAGAAGTTTAACCATCCTTATTATTTTGACAATTTGTGTGCTGTCAGAGGCATTGGCGCAAATTTCCGAAAATGGGAAGAATATAAGCCCGGATTTGTTCGGGTTATTTTTTGAGGATATCAATTATGCAGCCGATGGAGGTTTGTACGCGGAAATGGTTCAAAACCGATCGTTTGAGTACGATCCGACTGAGCGCAAGGAATGGCATCCCTTTTCATTTTGGGAATATATTTCACCCGGATTTTCCTACGGACAAATCAGTGTCGAAACCGGCGAACCCGTTCATCCCAATAATCCGCACTATATCGATCTCACTATTGAGCATGTGGGCCACGAAAAAGAATTTAAAGGTGTCTCAGGAGTAGGGTTAAAAAACCTGGGTTTCGATGGAATGGTCGTGAGAAAGGACGAAAAGTACAATTTTTCTTTTTTTGCCCGGCAGATCTCCGGCATTCCAATGAATGTGTGGGTCAGTCTACAGAACCCAAAGGGAGAGGTACTGGCACAGGACTCGATTATCACGATGCCCGGTGGCTGGAACAAATATACGGCTTCCCTGACGGCTAACTACAGCACTGACAGTGCATCATTGGTAATACTGGCGAAAACAACGGGGAAGTTATCGATAGATATGGTGTCACTTTTCCCGGAAAATACATTTAAAGGCAGAGATAATGGGTTGCGTCCTGATCTCGCGCAGGTAATAGCCGACATGCGGCCAAGGTTTATCCGTTTCCCCGGAGGGTGTCTGGTACACGGGGATGGTTTGGGGAATATGTACCGTTGGAAAAATACAATTGGCCCGCTGGAGTCAAGGGTAGCGCAGCGAAATATTTGGGGCTATCATCAAACGGCGGGGCTAGGATACTATGAGTACTTTCTTTTTTGCGAAGACGTTGGGGCCAAGCCGCTGCCAGTTTTACCTGCGGCCGTTAGCTGTCAAAATTCCGGGGGTACCTGGCGGATAGGAGGGACAGGGCAGAAGGCGCTTCCGCTGGATGAAATGGAGGAATATATCCGGGAGGTATTGGATCTGATAGAATGGGCCAATGGACCCGCAGAATCAGGATGGGGGGCAATGCGTGCCGAAGCCGGGCACCCCAAACCTTTTAACCTCGAATACATCGGGATTGGGAATGAAGACAAGATCACGCCAGAATTTAAAGAACGTTTCAAAATGATTTATGAAGCAGTAAAGGCAAAACATCCAGAGATTACTGTCATTGGCACCGTCGGGCCGTTCCCGGATGGGGAAGATTTTTCGGAAGGGTGGAAATTTTCAGGAGAGCTGGATTTAGCGCTGATCGACGAACATTACTATAAAGAGCCTGACTGGCTGATGGCCAATCTCAGCCGTTACGATTCGTATGATCGCACTGAGACTAAAGTGTATTTGGGCGAATATGCTTCCTGGGGCAATACCTTAAACAATGCCCTGGCAGAAGCTGCTTATATGATTGGGCTGGAGCGAAATGGCGATGTAGTGGCGATGGCATCATACGCGCCAATGTTGGCAAAAAGGCATCACACCCAATGGAAAACGGACATGATCTTTTTTGACAATGTCAACATCTGTCTAACCCCGAATTATTATGTTCAAAAAATGTTTATGACCAATCAGGGTGATGTGTACTTTGATAAGATTGTAACTTTCGATGAGAGTGATTCTACTCTTACGGCGTCATGCGTTAAAGACAGCCGATCCGGTGACATTATATTGAAGCTTGTCAATACAGGAAGTGGAGAGAAAACCATGCACATTGATGTGTCAGGTTTTAAAAAAATAGGCGATGCCGTGGAAAAATCGATTTTAACCGGCGATGCGACAGTAGAAAACACTTTTGAGCATCCACAAAACATACACCCTGTTACCTCCGAAATAAAGACCAAATCCAGATTCGAGTATCAGACGCCAGCCTATTCATTGACTGTATTGAGATTTAGCTCAAAGAATTAGCTCAATGGTCCTGTCTCTCCGGGTTTACGAGTCCATCTTAAAAACCTGGCGAGCTAGAAATGCTTTTAAATATCGCTTTACCCGACCGAAATTTTCCCTCAAAATGCCAATATTGAAGGCTTTATTGCAAGGTACAACGCCTGATGTAACATG
Organism: Cyclobacteriaceae bacterium; assembly: GCA_050305935.1. GTDB lineage: Bacteria > Bacteroidota > Bacteroidia > Cytophagales > Cyclobacteriaceae > CAJXNP01. The sequence continues at coordinate 32,906 of JBNLGG010000026.1, forward strand.
GAGAAAACAACGCGTAACATTTCCTAATGCAGGCAGGGAGCTAATGTTATAAATTTATGGTGGCTCGTGAATGAACCCGTACCTCATTCCGAAAATTATTAGCAGTTGAATTGCCCCTGCCGGGCTCTTGGTTTGCCTGATTTCCAACAGAAATGTTGCCTCGCGGAAATGGGTTGAAGCTATAGGGAAGGAGAGGGGTGAAATCATCTTGAATAAACTACATTAATGCCACACAGTCAGTTCAATTTACGGCAAGGGACTTCGAAGGAATTGGAATTCTTTCCTCAGATCATTGAATTTGGGCTTAAGAAAAACAATACCATCCAGCTTGGCTCTTTTGAGGTAGCGCCATCCGACTGCATGCAGGTTTATTTTATCATTGATGGAAAATTTGAGTGGATCATTCACCATCAGCATTGTGCGCTTTATCCCGGTGACACCGCGCTGGTTTTGCCGGGTCAGGAAATCGGAGGGGCTAAGGGATACCATGGTATCGGCGCTTTTTTCTGTTTAAAGTTGCTAATATCTCCTATTGATTTGGAGGGTCGGCTGGATGTGGGTAAGTGGAGCAAACTTTCGAGTAGTGAATGCCTGACGCTTGGAAGAATATTGAAACTAAACAACCTCTCGGTATTAAAAGCTAAAGATGTTAGCTATATTTTCGGTGAAATGCGCTATGAGATTTTTAATCAGGAAATCGGATACCAGACCCGTGTAAACCATTTGCTGGATTCGCTACTTATCCTCATCGCACGGCAATCGACCCGGCAGGCAAGCTCCAGGCGGGATTTCCCCCAGACATTCATGAAGCTGGAGCAATCACTTAGAAAAAATCTAACACACCAGTGGTCAGTGGAGGAAATGGCAGCCTTGGTTGGACTCGGTACCACTACTTTTACTGAAAAAGTAAAGAACTTTACCGGTTTTTCGCCATTACATTATTTGATAAACATCAGGATAGCCGAGGCAATTAAACTGCTGAAGAGTAATACAACCAATATAACGGACATTGCCCTGAGCACTGGTTTTTATTCATCGCAACATTTTTCAACAACATTTAAAAAGTTAACCGGGCATACACCCAGGGAGTTCAGAAAAAAAAATATCTCATTTGAAAAAGATTAATTGTAAGAAGAATGGAATGCATTATCACAGTTGAAATAGGAACAAATGCCGTAAGGGTGATGGCATTTGATACTGAAGGGAAAGTCCTTGGGTCTTCCAAAGGGTCTTATCCCACATTTCATATAAAGCCGGATTATAGCGAGCAGGATCCCGACCAGATGTTCATCACTATGCTGTATATCCTGAAGAATTTTTTGAATGAAAAAATCCACCCAAAAAATCATAGAGTTATATCCATTTGTTTTAGCGCTTCTATGCACAGTCTTCTTCCGATTGATAAGAATGGGGTACCCCTGGGCAATGCGATTACCTGGGCTGACAACCGGGGCAAAAAGGAAGCGCAGGAATTGAAAAACTCGTCGCTTGGAAATAAGATGTATGATCTGACCGGTACTCCCATACATCCGATGTCACCACTTGTCAAGATTACCTGGCTCAGACGTCACGACCCGGAAAGGTTTAAAACCACCTACAAGTTTCTTTCCATAAAAAGTTATATCATCCAGCAGCTCACTAAAGGCTATTTGCTTGACTACAGCCTTGCATCGGCCACTGGCTTGCTGAACATTTATAAACTCGCATGGGAGGACGATGCCCTCCAGTATGCAGGAATTACTGCCGACCTCCTTCCGGAACTAGTGCCTGTATTTCATTCTCCGGGAAAGCTTAGAAGTGAGTATCAAAAGTCCCTGGGATTACCCGATAATGTAAAGATTATAGTGGGGTCAAGCGACGGATGCCTGGCAACCCTGGGCGGAGGGATCTGGGAAGATAAGAAAGCTACCATCACGGTGGAAGATAGTGGGGCAGTGAGAGTGGTGGGACGAGAGCCCCTGAAAGATCCCAGGCAGCGTCTGTTTAACTACCGGCTCACGGATAAATATTTTGTTTCAGGTGGGCCTACTAATAATGGTGGGGTGGTTTTTGAATGGTTTGCCAAGCAATTTGGGGACTTTAAAAGTCCTTTTGATGTAGAATACGTGATGGAAGACCTGGTAGAAGAAGCAATGAATGCCCAGGCTGGGTCTGGGGGTCTGCTGTTTCTACCCTATCTCCTGGGTGAAAGGGCGCCTATCTGGAATGCAAATGCCCGGGGCAGTTATGTTGGAATAAACATAAAACACGAGCGACATCATTTTGTGAGGGCTACGATAGAAGGGATCCTTTTTGAGATATACAGCATAGGAAAGACACTCGCAGAACACCGGGATTTTGATACACTTACTACCAATGGAAGTTTTGCTTCTATTCCATTTTGCACCCAAATGATGGCTGATATTTTTAATAAACCGGTCAGTATTGGCAAAAACCCCGACAGTATAGCACATGGAGCCTTTTTGTTAAGTGCCACCGACTTGGGATTATACAATGATCTGGACGAAGCCGCCCGTTCAGTGGTAATGTCTACCACCTATGCCCCCCAGCGCCAAAACCATGAAGTGTATCAAAAATATTTTTCAGTTTTTGAAAAACTTACTATCTCGTTGAGCGACGCGTTCGAACACCTGGCTAACCTTAATCAGGGAGAATAATAAAATTATAACACCCACCCAACGCTTGCTACAATAATATTGTTTCACAGGCACGCCTGCTGCATTTCACCCTTTTGATTGAGAAGGTGCATGATTCCTATTTTCACAATCATAATTGGCTGTATCCGGGCTTAAAAAATTCATAATAACGTTGTGTAAAAATCAACGGCGGTTGTTAATAGAAGACTTTAATAAAAGTATTTTAAACCTTTATCAAAAAGTGTTTTGTACACAAATCGTTCATAGATGAAGGCTGTTGAGTTTGTGAACGTAGAAGGATAACTGATTAAACCCACTAAACAACATTAATCAATTTATTAACTTCTAAACACTTTACTATGAAACAATGTTACCTTTTGGTTTGCATGGTATTGGCATTTAGCATAAGCGCAACTGCCCAGGAAAATGAGGGATTTGCGTCTGCAAGAGATGTTTTTAATGCAAACTCAAGTAAGAAGCCCGTCCAGGTAAATGACGGTGAGGATGTGAATGTGACCGGAACGGTCACAGATGAAAATGGCCAACCATTTTTAGGTGTGACCATTGTTATTAAAGGGACTACCCAGGGAACCACAACTGACGTTGATGGCAGGTATTCGATTGATGTGCCGGACGATAACACCGTTTTGGTATTCTCATTTGTGGGTTATATTACTGATGAGGTTTCTGTAGCGGGAAGATCGGTGATTGATATCGCATTGAAGCCGGATGTAATCTCATTGGGAGAAGTTGTCGTTACTGCCCTTGGTGTAAAAAAGGATGCTAAGAAACTCGGTTATGCTGTAACTTCGGTTGAAACTGAGTCGCTCACAAAAAACAGGACGACTAATGTGATGGAGTCGCTTGAAGGTAGAGTGGCAGGCCTGAATATAACACCTCCTGCTGCAGGCGCCGGCTCCAGTATGCAGATCCGCTTAAGAGGACAAGCAGCGTTTGCGGGAGCAAGCAATTCACCCCTTTTTGTTATTAATGGCCTTCCCATCGATCAGGGGGCGCGGGGTGTGAATGGACGAGGTGAGCAAAGAGACCTTGGTGACAACTTGCAGGCCCTCAATCCGGATGATATTGAGAGTATGACCGTATTAAAAGGATCAACGGCTTCAGCGATCTATGGAGCCCGTGCTGCCAATGGAGCCATTATCATCACGACAAAAACCGGAAAAAAGAATCAGGGTATTGGAGTTGATTTTTCCTCCAGTTATACTTCCCTACATCCTCTGAATTTCCTGGATGAAATTCAGCAGACGGAGTATGGACAAGGAAGAGGGGGTGTGAGACCACAAGACATGGGAGAAGCTCAAAGTACAGGACAGTTTAGTTTTGGTGATAGACATGATGGGCAACCGTTTATTGGATTTGATGGCGTTTCCAGACCATATGTAGCGCACCCTGCAAAATTGTATGACTTTTTGCAAAACGGATCAACCTGGACAAATACCATTGGTCTATCCGGAGGTAGCGACAAAGGAAGCTTCCGCGCTTCTTTCTCAAATATGGATGCTACGGGGATTCAGCCTACCAATGAGTATAACAAGCGGATATTCAACGTAGGTGTTAACCATAATATCCTCGAGAAACTCTCTCTGCAATTAAATGTGAACTACTCTAATGAGGAAAACAGGAATCCACCACAAATAGGTACACAGGGACCTGGAGCTGTCAACTTCTTCAACCGGACTGCGCTTTCTACCCCAATCGAAGCATATGAACAAAGTGCAATAGATCCGGCGACGGGGGCTGAGCTAAGAACAAATGGTTTCCTGGGTACGATTAATAACCCTTACTATCAATTGCAAAAGGGATATTATTTTAATGACGACAGAAACCGTCTGCTCGGAACAGCTACTTTAAGGTATGAGCTAACCGACTGGCTGTATGTTCAGGGAAGATATAACTACGACCGTTCTCATAATTTTAGAGAGTGGAATGAGTTAAACGGTGAAGGAGCAACAACCATTATTGACAATGGCTTTTACCGCGGTCGGTACGACATCCAGGAGACAAATACGACGGATATTAATGCGGATTTCCTGATAGGTGGAAACAAGGAATTTGGCAGGTTCTCTGTGGATGCCAGCTTTGGTGGAAATACCTGGAGAACAGAGTGGCAACGAAATTCCCATTATTCGAGACTGTTTGTAGTTCCGGACCTCTATACACTTAAAAATGGAACGGTCTCTTGGGTGAACGAAGGTAATCCAGCCCTGCAAAATTTCCAACCTTATCAGTACACAAAAAGTCGAGTAAATTCGCTATATGGATGGGCCGAATTTGGGTATAATGGAATCTTCTATGTAAACTTCACTGGCAGAACCGATTGGTTCTCAGTGCTGAATCCCCAGGACAATAGTGAGTTTTATCCTTCTGTGTCAGGTAGTTTTATATTCTCCGAGGTTTTGGGAGAGCAAAGTTGGCTAAACTATGGTAAGTTGAGAGCTTCTTGGGCTGAGGTAGGTAGTGCTAATGGTGTAAACCCATATGATGGAGTTCTTAATTATTCATTAAACTCACCATTCAACGGTCAGACCACTGCTGGAGTTAGTGGAACATTTGCACCAAACCCATTTTTGCGACCTTTTACGGTAAATGAAAAAGAAATCGGGTTGGAAATGAGAATGTTTAACAATAGACTGCATCTAGACCTGGCAGCATTTGATAAGGTGACAACGGACCAAATATTGGACGTTACTTTTTCCAATACCTCCGGATATGACAACTCGAAACAAAATGTTGCTTCACTTCGCAATAGTGGATTTGAATCGTTTATCGAGGTAGTTCCAATCCAAACCAACGATTTTACCTGGACCAGTTCCTGGAACAATGCCTATCTTTCTACTGAAGTGTTGGATGTGGGCAATGAAAGTGGTACTATCCTGCTGATATACTTCAACGGAACAGGTAATGAGTTTCTTGGAGAGTTAAGGTATACCGAAGGTCTGGGAATGAATCAAATGTATACCAGGACTTATAGGAGAAATGATCAGGGACAAATCTTAGTCAGCGATGCTGGTCGATTACTTGCTACCAATAGCGACACACCGGGTGCAGAGAATACAAATGGTTTCCTTCCGGTAGGAAGTTCCATTCCAAAACATACCGGTGGTTGGACAAATAATTTCACCTATAAAAACCTTTCACTAGGTATCCATATTGATTATAAATTTGGTGGCACTGTATTATCATCTACTCATTTAAATATGCTGCGTCAGGGTCACTCCAAGCTTTCATTGGAAGGCCGTCGCCAGGGCGAAAGCGGAATCATTGTGCCAAACAGTGTGTATGAAAGCAACGGCCAGCCTAATACGACAGCCGTGTCGGATTTGCAGTCATTTTATGCAGACTATCGAAACCTTCAAATCGGTGACCCATTGACTTTTAAGTCAGATTTCATCAAGCTGAGAAATATCTCTGTGAGCTATAATTTCACCAGTATGGTGCAGAAAGTGCCAGCATTGAAATTTGTCAAAGGTTTGTCATTGTCGGCTTCCTGCCGAAATGCGGCCATTTTACATAAGGATCTTCCGGGATTGGATCCGGAAGCTATTCAGTCATCCGGTGACTTTAGGGCGGGTTATGAGAACTCTTCATTGCCAACCACCCGAAATTATAATGTCACCTTAAATGTTAAATTTTAGAGCCATGAAAACGATAAAGCTATATATAACTCTCATCGTTGTTATCCTGTATTCGGCAGGATGTGACAAGGATTTTGTGGAGATCAACACAAATCCTTATGCAGTAAGTGATGTGGATCCGGCGTTGCTTTTTGCCGGCGCTCAACGCAGCCACCTTGGGACATTTGCGGCAGAACATACGATAGTGCAGCAATATGTTAATCCCTATAACCAGGGTGCTACTTTAGGTTTTAACTTTAATGCTGATATTGACGGTGTTAATAACCCAAAATGGGATCAGTCTTTTCCATCTGTTATCAGGAATATGAACCAGGCTTTGATACTGTTAGGAGAAGAGACAGATAGAACAAACCTAAAGAGTATGATCCGTATTTGGAAGGCCCAGGTATTTATGGGACTTGTCGACAATTATGGAGACGTACCTTATTCTGAAGCTGGTAAGGCAGTAAGTGAAGGTATCTTTTTTCCTAAATACGATGATGATGCGGCCATTTACGATGACTTATATACAGAAATCAAAAGCGCTGTTGCTGCACTAAGTGCAAGCGCAGATTATGTAAAAGAAGATCTGTTTTATGGGGAAAACAGTCAGCTCCCGTCTGGTTCTGCGAGTGTCCAGGTTGCCAAATGGAAGAAGTTAGGCAATTCATTGCTTTTACGCCTGGGAATGCGTTATTCTAAATTGAATGCAAGCAAAGCGCAATCTATTGTTTCAGAAGCATTTGCCGGCGGTGTGATGGATTCTAACGATGACAATGCCTACGTCAAATATGATGGAACGACCTATACGCAGGCCGATAATGATTTTTTGCGCCAATTTTCAGCATTTGACTATGCAGCGGAACCTTTCGTTGATCATTTAAAATCGACAAATGATCCCCGGGGAAAATACATGCTGGCCACCTATGATAATCCGGGTGAGGTTTTGAATGATCCGAATCCGGATACCGACTTAGCAAACCAGTTTGGTGTGCCAATCGGTGTTACAGATATTGAGCTTGCTGATACAGGACTTGGATATCGCGGCACTCGAGGTACAGGTTTAAATTATTCTCAAATAAATGTGTACGCGGTAGGTTCACCAGCCGCTCCCGATTTTTATGTCACCTACGCACAAACATCTCTGCTACTAGCGGAGGCAGCGCAAAGAGGTTGGATCACTGGCAATGTACAAGAACTGTATGAAGATGGAATAAGGGCTGATCTTACGATGTATTCACTCTATCCAAATACAGATCCTATTTCTGACACAGAAATCAACGACTACCTGGCAGAACCAGGAGTAGCATTTAATGCGCCAGACGCACTGGAACTAATCAATACACAGTATTGGATTGTTAATTTCAGAAACGGAACCGAGGCATTCGCCAATTTCAGAAGATCCGGATTTCCCGCACTAAGCCGAAATGATTTTAATGATGATCTGTTAGCTAACGGCGGTGATGGATTTGTACACAGAATGTCTTACCCTGACCGTGAGGGTTCAGCAAATGCAGACAACTACAGCGCTGCCGTAGCCGCTATGGGTGGAGATAACCTGGTGCAAAGGGTGTTTTGGGATGTGCCTTAAAAAACTGAGTTTGGACTGTTTGTCAAAAGTCAGCCTTTAACAAGCAATCATAGAGATAAACCTAACAAAGGCAACTGAATTTATTCAGTTGCCTTTTTAACCCCCATTCATTTTCGACGATGAGGTATCGCCCAAAATATTTCATGGAATAGGTACAAGTTGTATCTGTCACTGAAATACTCTTAACAATTATTTATTGGTGGAAGCAATCGCGCACTGCTGCCCATACAATTCTATTGTTTTTAGGGGTGATAAATCTAAAGTCGGATTTCTAACCTTTTATTAACTAATCGTACAAAATCATGAAACCAATAAAATTTATTCTATTGTTGGCAGTTTTATTGCCTTTCGAATTCAGCTCTTGTTCTGACGATGAGCCACAAGTGGAAACAGGGCTGATAGCCACAGATGCCCAAATCGTTAATTTAGGGGACGGATTTTCCTTTACGGAAGGCCCGGCAGTGGATAAAAATGGCAATGTATTCTTCACCGATCAGCCTAATGATATCATTTATAAATGGAATGCCGTCAGTGGCGAAATCACCCCCTTTTTGGAAGAGACAGGCCGCTCTAATGGGATGGCTTTTGATAAAGACGGATTTCTTATCGCTTGTGCCGATATGCATGGTGAATTATGGAAAATAGCGTCTGATGGCAGCCATGAAGTCCTCATCGATAATTACGAGGGCAAACTCCTCAATGGTCCAAATGATGTGTGGATCAATCCTGTTACTGGTGGAATGTACATTACTGATCCGATCTTCCCCAGAGACTATTGGGATGAGGCAGATCCGCGTAAGCAGGGTTGGGAACCGACCCATTCGGAACAGGCGGAATCCGGTAAAGGAGGCCATGTGTATTACCTCGCTCCCGGAGCTCAATCCCTGGTTAGAGTGACTACCATGGCGGGGTGGAACGCAGATTCATGGCCAAATGGCATCGTAGGAACACCAGATGGTAAAAAATTGTATGTGAACCAGTGGTCTTATAGTGGTTCGGGTGGGGTTTGGGTTTTCGATATAAATTCGGATGGGACTCTTACCAATATTCAGCCGTTTGTGCCAGGCCTAAACTTCTGTGATGGTATGTCAATGGACGACCGTGGCAATGTGTATGTGTCTACCAACATGGGCGTGGCTGTTTATAATCCGGCTGGTGACGAACTCGTAACGATATTCACAGGTGGAGGAGCTACCAACAATGTCTTTGCAGGTTCAGATGAGAAGACCTTATTCATCACAGGGCCGGTTGATAAAGTAAATTCACTTCAAATGAATGTATCAGGAGTGGAAAAATTTTAAAACCCTATTATCAGGTTTTTACTCCTGAAACAACATACTCGTGAAATTGATAACAGACAGAGAAAGATTATTGAGTAGACAGTAAAATCACCTTGGTAGTTTGGATTCCGATAGAGTCAATAAATAGGAATCAGGCTTCCAAGGGTAGTTTCCAATTTGAATACCCGACTTTTTTCCAATGAATGATACGATTGATTTAAAACTAATATTTTTAGCGGTTTTTAGCCTGATTGGATACATTACTATCACGCTGGCAGGCTTACATCAATATGCGGGATGGCTGTTAATGCTATTTTTTGTCTTTCTCGCCTTTGCTATCAGGAAAAAGAAAGCGTTAAGTGGATATACCTACACCATCTCCATCCTGGCGGTAGTGAGTCTGGCTATGTATTATGAGGATCTCTTTATTTCTATCGGAAGCTTTCAGCTCTCGAAGCTGATTGTTCCGCTCCTGCAAATTATCATGTTCGGGATGGGTACGGCCTTAAGCATCCGTGATTTTGGTCAGGTACTGAAAATGCCGAAGGGTGTGCTAGTGGGCTTGGTTTGTCAATTCACCATTATGCCCTTTATAGGATGGACCATTGCCAAGACATTTAATTTTGTGCCGGAAATTGGCGCCGGTGTTATTTTGATAGGCAGTTGCCCCAGTGGCCTGGCTTCCAATGTGATGGCATACCTTGCCAGAGCAAACCTTGCATTGTCTGTAACGCTTACAGCAGTGGCCACATTACTCGCGCCTCTTGTCACGCCTTTTTATATGATGCTGTTAGCGGGAGAGTTTATTGCGGTCAATTTCTGGACAATGATGTGGAGTATATTACAGATTGTTATCATACCGGTAGGCCTGGGCCTTGTTTTTAACCATTTCCTTCATGGAAAATTTAAGTGGCTTGACAGGGCCATGCCCTTCGTGTCTATGATTGGCATCGCCCTCATTATTGGTATCATTACCGCAGCCGGTAGAAACGATTTATTGGTCATCGGGCCGCTACTTATTTTTGCAGTTTTCCTTCACAATGTTTTTGGGTATTCCCTTGGTTACTGGTTAAGCCGGGCGCTGAGAATGCCCGAGGCAGATTGCCGGACGATCGCACTTGAAGTGGGGCTGCAGAACGGAGGCCTGGCTACAGGCTTGGCACAGACAATGGGAAAACTCTCAACAGTAGGACTGGCCCCAGCGGTATTTAGCTCCCTGATGAACGTCACAGGATCCTCACTGGCATTGTGGTGGCGGGGTCGGCCCTTGCCGGAAAAAGGCGTAATAGAAGAAATAGAGTTCGAAAATGCACCTGGTTAAAAGTTAAAACAGTGAAAAGAATGGTTATGTCTACGATTAAGAACTTGTTGCTGGTTACGGCCGGCCTATTTTGCAATTTATCTCTGCATGCTCAGCAGATATCAAAAGAACAACTGATCTTCCTGACACCAGAGTGGAAAGGTGAACGATTTGATGACGGAAGGCCAAAAGTCCCGGATGCAATTCTCGAAAGAATGAGGCTGGTTACCCTGGAGGAGGCTTGGGCGACTTGCCGGGGTGCGGGATATAATTATCAGTATGAAGGTGATTGGATGCAGATCCACCCGGAAGGAGTTTTGGTTGGCAGGGCGCTAACAGCCACTTTTTTTCCTGGCCGACCTGATGTTCATGGGGCCATTCAGGATAAGGGCAATGCCGATGGGCGTGTTCTTTCTCCCAACTCATGGGCAATTGACATGTTACAGCCGGGTGATGTATATGTGGTTGATCAACACGATACCAACATTGATGGGCCAACCATTGGTGACAACCTTGGCAATTCTATTTTTGCCAGGTCTGGCAATGGGATTGTCTATGATGGCCCAATCCGGGATGTAAATGGACTAAAAGAAATAGAAGGCTTTACGAGCTACTTCAAATCCTATCATCCGTCTCATCACTTCGGCAGTTACAGCCCGGGCAATAACAAAGGACCGATCCGTTTGAATACTACCTTGATTGGTATCAACACGCCAACGCGAATTGGAGCGGCGACGGTGATGCCGGGTGATGTGGTGCTGGCAAGGGATGGTGGGGTCATGTTTATTCCGCCTCATCTGGCAGAACTGGTGGTTAAAACTTCTGAAATCGTCCGGTTGCGGGATATGTTTGGTCATCAACGATTGCGGGAGAAAAAATATACAGCGGGTCAGATCGATTCACGATGGACAGATGAAATTGAAAAAGATTTCTCACAATGGTTGAACGACCACATAGATGAACTTCCCGTACCCAAAGAACAAATTCAAGAATTGTTGAAAAACAGAACCTGGTAATTATGGAAAAAAAATCTACATCAAGACGCTCCTTTTTGACAAAAAGTGCGATGGTTGGGGCATTAGGCTTTACTGGAATTTCTGAGTCCTTCGGAAAGGGTTTTACAAACGCCATTGACGCAAATCCAAAACTCTCCGCCCCCTCTGATATAAAAATCACAGATGTAAAATGTGGCTACGTAGGTGGGAGTCTTTTTGTAAAAATATATTCTGATCAGGACGTCTATGGCTGTGGTGAAGGGGTAGATGCCATTCGGGGAACTTATCATATGGTGATGGGTATGGGGCGGTTTTTAAAAGGGCAAAGCCCATTCACAATACATAAAATCTTTGAACAAATGCGCCGTGCCGGTCACTTTGGGGGAGCACAGTCGGGTATGTATGTTGCCGTACTATCAGCGATCGAAACGGCCCTGTGGGATCTAACCGGAAAGGCATTGGGAGTTCCGGTTTATCAATTGCTCGGCGGAAAATTCCGTGATAGTGTCAGGGTGTATTGTGACACAGCACTTTACCGTGTTCGTTTTCCTTCACCCGAAGATTTTGCGAATGCTGCCAAAGAAGCGATTAAAAACTGGGGTTTCAATGCGTTGAAATTTGACCTGGATTATGCGTCCGACCCTGATAAATATGACCGGTACAATTGGACGGCCAGCCCTGGTGAAATTTCCCGGATGTACAATCAATTAGCTGCCGTTCGCGAAGCGGTAGGGCCAAAAACAGACCTATGTGTGGACATGCACGGACGCTATGACTTTCCTACCGCGCAAGCTATTGCAAAAAAGGTGGAGCCACTGAATTTAACCTGGCTGGAAGAACCCGTACCTGCGGAAAATGTGGATGCGTATCGAAGAATAGCAGAAGAAACAAATACACCGATTAGTGCCGGTGAAAACATTTATCTCGCCTACGGATTCAGGCGATTACTGGAAATCGGTGGAGTCGATATTGTGATGCCCGATTTGCAAAAATGTGGTGGATTGGGCGAGGGCCAACGCATTGCCAACCTCGCTAATTTGTACTACGTGCCTTTTTCACCGCACATGGTAGCGTCATTCCTGGGGGCAATGGCTTGCGCCCACGTGTGCGCGACAGTACCCAATTTTCACCTGATGGAATGGCAATCTTATTTTCATACCAATCCGATGTATAAAGAGATAGTCATCTATGATGAAGAAGATTGGGTGAAAGACAGTTTTATAAAAGTTTCCAATAAACCAGGCATCGGTGTTGATATCAATGAGGAAGCAATGAAAAAATATGCTTCTCCCAATGTGCCGTTTTTCGAATAGCGGGCAGTTGATAATATTTGTTTGAATCACCTGATTTGTTTATTGCGAAGCAAGGAAGAAGCGATCAGGTGTCAGACGGTTGGGGTGATGTGATTTTTCAGATGGTATCTTTTTACACCGTCAAACCCCTCTAAATCCGGGATCATGAGATTTGAATATGTTTGCCCGGTATTACGATCAGAAGTAGTGTTAAGCAAGAAACAGAGTATGTTATTCATTGATTTGCTTAAGCCGGGATTCCATGTAGCTCGTAGGGGGCATACCATAAAACTCCTTAAAGGAATTTGAAAAATGGGCTACGTTTGAGAAGCCCACGGCAAAGGCGACTTCAGAAATGTTCATGGATTTATCGGAAAGCAGATTTGCCGCCTGATGAAGCCTGATATTTCGAATGAAATCCCTGGTAGATTGATTGGTCAGTTCTTTCAATTTCCGGTGAAGGTGCACCCGGCTTATGCCAATTTCACGGGCGAGCATTTCCACGTGCAATTCAGGATTACCTATGTTGTCATTGACCACATCGATGACCCTCAATAATAGTTTTTCATCAGGGGATTTCATCGATACCCTTTTGACTTTATCGTTTTGTTCCTGCCCACCGCTAAAATTGTTTCGGAGTATCTGGCGATTTTTAATAATATTTTGAGCGGTTTTCTTCAGTATTTCGATGTTAAAGGGTTTTGTCATGTAGGCATCCGCCCCAATTCCCAACCCTTCGAGATTGTCCTCTTCATTTGTTCTGGCTGTCAGTAGGATCACAGGAATGTGATTAATATTAACATTCTGTTTGATCTTTCTACATAGCGTGATACCATCCATTTCAGGCATCACCACATCGCTGATTATTAAGTCAGGTGCGTTTTTTAGCGCAAAAGAAAGTGCTTCCTTGCCATTAGAACATTGCGCCACCTGGTATTGAAGGGCTAATTCACGAGAGATATACTCCAGTATATCCTGGTCGTCATCCACCACCAGGATTTTGATTTTACTTTTCGACTTCGCAACGGCTCCTTCCGCGTAATGTGTCGAAGGAGAAAATTTTGCCCGCTTGTTGCTTTCTTTAGAGAGAGTGAGATCGGTTGATATTTCTTCCTTATCCAGGTGTTTGTTACCGAGAGGCAATTGGATGATAAAGCGGCACCCTGGTTGGTGGCTATTGTTTTCCACATGTATGAAGCCGTGATGGAGTTCGACGATAGAGCGCGAGAGGTGCAGGCCAATTCCCGTTCCGTCAAAGCTTTTGTGTTTTTCATCCCTGACCTGGTAGAAACAATCAAACACTTTTTCCAATTCGTTTGGCGGTATGCCAATACCACTGTCAGAAATAGCGATCTGGGCATAATTTTTCATGTCGTCATTTGACCTTGCATAAAGTCCCGTGCCAACAGAAACATTGATCTTTCCACCATTTGGCGTAAATTTGATTGCATTGGATAGAACATTTAAAATCACTTTATCAAAATTGTAGGGATCTATCCAGATATTTAACTTTTCCAGGTCATTTTGGTAATTCAATTCAATCTGGTTCATTTTTAATTGTTCATTGAATATCCCACATAAATCCCTGACATAAGCTACGATTTCTGTTTCTTCAAACCTTAAGCCCATTTGTCCCTTATCTATTTTCTGAATATCCATCATTTGGTTGACCAGGTGTAAGATGCGTTCAGAGTTTCGGTTCATGGTAAGGTAGGACTTCCGTCTTTCGCTGTTTTCATCCCGGTCGATAAGTTTTTTGAGCGGATTGATGATCAGCGACAGTGGTGTGCGGATTTCATGGGCCATGTTAATAAAAAATTGAACTTTAGCTTCATTAATCTGTTCGGCATGAATGTGTTCCTGCATTTCCTGTCGCGTTCGCCTCCGTTGTCGCACTTCGAGGGCTATGAAAGTGACAAAAAGGCCAAAGATGATGATGTATGCAGCTTTGGCGCCATTGGTTAAATACCAGGCCGGATGGATGATGATAGATACGCACTTTTCATCGGAGTACGTGTTGTAGTCCTTAGCGCGGATTTTAAGCGTGTAGGTGTCGGGAGAGAGGTTATTAAAAGTAATATCGTTTATCCCGGGCCTGAGCATAATCCATTTCACATCGTTACCGATTTTATACATGTATTGTATTCGTTCCGGATTGGTGTAATCCATGGACGAAAATTCAATCGTAAATGAATTGTCTTCATGATGTAAATGAAATTCATCTGCTTCGATCAATGGTGAGTCGATGATATCGTACCTTCCTGATTTTGTCGCTTGATTTATCTCCTGATCATGGATATAAAATCCCGTCAGGAATACATCCATCTTTTTTCCTTCACCTTTGATTTCCAATGGATTGAAATGTGTGATTCCATGCAATCCGCCAAAAAATATCCTGCCATCATCTTTCATGGTCATTGATCTGGATGCAAATTCATTGCCCTGCAAGCCGTCGTAGGAAAAGTAGTTGGTAAATGTGCCGTTTTGAGGATCCAATTTTGAAATACCATAATTGGTACTTACCCAGATATTATGTTGTTGATCTTCAACGATGGAGTTGATGACATTGCTTTGTATGCCGTCCTCGGTGGTATAAGAGGTCGTCCGGTTTGAATCCGGATGATAACAAAATAAACCTTCTGCCGTCCCAATCCAGATATTTCCCGAATCATCCTCAAAAAGAGTATTGATGAGCTGGTCTGGCAGTATGCGATTCACACCGAAGCCCGTCACAAAACTATGGGTTTTAAGATCCAGGCAACCTAAACCGATCACCGTACCGGTATATAGCTTTTCATCAGACGAAAGCAAAAGCGGATTGACGAATCGATTTATCAATTGATCGGTATGGGCGTCAAAATCAGGATCTTTTTCACCACTGTAATACTCCGTTTGGCCTGTTTTTAAATTCATACAGTACATGCCCGCACCGAGTGTACCGATCCACAAATTCTGATTTTTATCCTCAACAATGCTGTAAATTGGAATCACCCGGTGTGAAGTTCTGTCCAGGTATTTGTTCATCAATTCGCATTGCCCGGTATTCCGATCCATTTTCACAAGCCCCTTGTCATACGATCCCAGCCAAATATTTTCCTGTGAATCCTCAAAAATGGTCATAATGGTAGAAGGCATATTCGGATAATTGACAGCATTTTTAAAATGTGCTTTTAGCCTGCCGTTTCCCTCAAGCTTATAAATACCATCACCATCAGTTCCTACCCATAGCCAATTGTTTTGATCTGCGTAAAGGGAGGTAACATTATTAGATCCTATAATATTGTTTTTGATCGATTTGTGGCCAATATACTGGAAATTACTGCTGCTGGCAGGAAGCATTACTACACCTTTTTGAAAAACACCCAGCCAGATATTTCCTTCTTTATCCTCCAGGATTGAGGTGATTTTAGAGCTTGAAAAATCGAAGGTAGAGATATTGAAATTTCCATTTGATACTTTATGGCTTTTCGGGTCAAAAATCTTTAACCCTTCGCCTTCAGTGCCAATCAGAATGTCTCCGTTTCGGCTGGTAAACAGTGTGTTAATCGGAAGATCTGCATCGAAATTACAGGAGATGGTATTAAATGTCCCTTCGTTTCTATCAAATTTAAATATTCCATTTTGGTTACTTCCTACATACAAATTTCCTTCAAGGTCTTCCGAAAGACACCTGATAATAATTCCTGATCCATCTTCATTGGTAAAATAGCTGTGGACACCTTTTTCCTGGTTTATGCAAAAAAGGCCTTTGTCCTGGGTGGTTATCCACAGGTTTTGAAAGCGGTCTTCATAAAACGTTTCAATAAATAAGCTCGGTATCACTTCAGGGAGGAAGTGAGCTGTTTTCAAACCATCATTTTGCGATATGCTAAAAATCCCGAAACCGGATGTGCCAATGATTATTTCGCCGCTTGAAAGTTCGAGAATGGAAGTAACATAAGCTGTCAGCGAGTCTCCCTCTTCAGAAATTAAGGGAATATCTTTAAATGAATTTGTGGCAAAATCGTACTGCTGAAGCCCTCTTCCAAATCCTATAAGCAAATTTTTCTGACTATCCTCAAATATAATTCTGGAAAAGTTATTGGCTACCTGACCCGGTCTGTTTTTATTCTTTTTATAAACGGTAAAATTTGATGCATCATACTTATTTAGCCCATCCCCGGTTGCAATCCAAATTTGCCCGTAGTGATCCTGCATGATATCATATACCAAACTGCTGGAAAGCTCTTTGTCTACTGAAAAGAACCTGGTGGTTTGCGGAAAGGCATTAACCGATACAGTCACTAATATGATCAGAATATATAATCGGGTGTTTTGCATTCTAAAATCTGGTTATCAAACAACAAAAACCGAAACAAGAAAATTATAAGGTAACCAATTTAATTCTAAAAGCTTGCAAGAATTTTTCACAAAAAAAAGTGATGGCTCTGGTTGCCTCACCTGAAATTGTAGCAGTTCTTCGTATTAAACCGGATTGTCTTGCAAGGTGTCAGGGCATCACTAAAAGTGGAAAAACAAAATGTAACACAGGAGGGTGCTTTTTGAGCCAGGTTTCCTACTTATAAAAGTTATTCAAATGTAAGTGTCCGCTTTGTAAGTTCATTTGACAGAAAATACCAACAGATCGATCTGCTGATGGCAGCGTAGCGGTCCACGGTTTTTGTCATTGGAATAGCGGATGTTAAGGGTGTTCAAATAAATGACTTTATCATAGGGGGGACGTATCGCGTGTCCGGCTGCGTGTTGGTTATTGCTGGGCGAGTGGAGATGAGATTTTAAAGGGTCGGGGAATGGCGAATGCTACATCGTGCCGGCTTTGGAACCGGGATTGGAAATCAAGGAAGATGTAAGTTCAATCTTGGTGGTCAATCGAAAATACTATTTGGAGTAAATAACCAATCAGAGGTAAGCTATGGCTTTTAACAGGATGAAGTCATAATGAGTTTGTGCTGGTTATCTCTTTTTTATTCAATGTGTTAGGAATTATTCGTGTAAAGACTTTTCTTAGGAAAGACACTTCTGGAATGAGGGCGGTTGTTGTACAAACAATTTTATGTTTCACAATTAAACTGCTAAAATTATGATCAACTCAAAAATGTTAATCTTGTGCCTGGTACTGGGGGTTATCCCCATACAATTGTCATCGTGGGATGCTATACCCACACACCTTTACCAATCGAAGAGCACTTCCTGAAAGATCCCGGTAGCAAAAATATTTTGCTTTATGGGTGGATCCTGAACCTTGTACAAAAAAGTGACAGTTTTAACAGCATCAAATAAATCAGCGGTGCAGTTTGACAATTTGTTAATCTTAAATCATTTATCATGAAAATTCATAAATATTTATTATCAGTATATAACGCCTCAACTATTTTTCTCAAAAGAGCAACGACTATCGTTGCCATGCTGTGTTTTTTACTATTTGGGAACACCACATCTATCATGGCTCAGCTGGCTTCTTGTCACAGTAAATTTGTTGGCAACATATGGTACGATGGCAATATGCCCTTAAATTTTGACCAGTATTTTAACCAGTTAACCCCTGAGAATGCTACCAAGTGGTCATCTGTGCAAGGAGGCGGCCCAAACTCGTGGAACTGGGGACAAGCGTTGAACATGTACAATTACTGCAAATCAAACGGTCTACCGTTTAAGTACCACACGCTAGTTTGGGGTAATCAGTATCCTTCGTGGGTCGATAATGCTTCCGATAAAGCCGCGGCGGTAGAAAACTGGATCAGGGAAGCGGGACAGACATTTCCCAATAGCGATTTTGTAGATGTTGTGAATGAATGTTTGCCAAACCACGCCCAGCCAAGCTGGTTGGGGGATATCGGCGGGCAAAATGGTCTGTACGGAACGGGCTGGGACTGGGTAGTGTGGTCTTTTGAAAAAGCGCGGCAGTACTTCCCTAATTCGAAACTTCTTATTAATGACTACAATATTTTGAACAACTCATGGAACAACGACCTCGACGTTCTTTGTCAGATTGTCAACATTTTAAATGATCGCGGCCTGATCGATGGTATAGGCCTTCAGTCGCATGGCCTGCAAAATACTCCGGGAGCAGATGTTACAGCAAGGTTAAACAGTATTACTTCGCAATGTCCGGGTGTGCCAATCTACATCTCGGAATTTGATCTTGATATTGCCGATGATACCCAGCAAAGAAATAAAATGGCAGAGCTTTTTCCCATTTTCTGGAATAATGCTGCTATTCAGGGTATTACATTTTGGGGATATGTGCAGGGCCGCACCTGGATTCCCAATTCTCACCTGATCAGGTCTGATGGATCGGAAAGACCAGCCATGGTTTGGCTGAAAGATTATTTGAGTTGCTCCGGTTGCATACCTTCCACTATTACGCCGTACGTACAAATCAATGGCGGAAGTTGGCAGCAGACAGCCAGTGCCAGCTTGAATACAGGTGACAATGTTATGTTTGGCCCTCAGCCTGTAAGTGGAGGATCGTGGAGCTGGAGCGGGCCTAACGGTTTTACCGCTTCTACGCGTGA
>JBNLGG010000027.1:0-51563 GCA_050305935.1 Cyclobacteriaceae bacterium
CACCTAACATATATGTATTCTTTTTTTTAGACCGTTATTGAAGGGGTGTGCGACAAAATTCTCGTTTAATTTTATTAAACAACGAAAAGCGCGAAATTCACAAAATGAAAAATTGCAAAGCCAGCCTGCCGGACTGGCAGGCAATTTTCAATCCGTCGAAAGGCGGACAAGCTACGTCGAAGACGTTCGTTTTCGTGTATTTTGCGTTTTTCGTTGTTAAAAAATAGAATTTTTATAATTCTCTCAAGAAGTTCCACCACACAGGATCAGAGGTAGAAGGGCATTTTGTAGTACACCGTATTTAAGGTGTGGTTACTAAAATTAATTGATTGATTACAATACGAGGAAGTTTTTACCCTTAAATGAAATGACCCTAGTCGAATAGACTTTTGTCGCTATTAATTGGTTTAAAATTGCACCGGTATTGTAAAAAATGGAGTGAAATGTCACATTGATAGATAAGAGATCTTTTTGGGATTGTGTTTTTTACGGATCAAACGAAACTTTATGGGTTGATCGTTATTATTGCAACTAACTACTGACAAACATGAAAACAGCTAAATTCCCCTCAACAAAAAGCAAAATTTATTCATTTGTTTTTATTTCGGTATTGTTTTTATCGTCTAATTCCATCGCTCAGGATAAATCTGAGGAAAGAACATCTGATCTGTCGGGTCAATTTCAAGAGCTAAAGGCAGAATCTGAATCTTATAACGACTATAAAGTCATTAAAACTTACAAACTAAATACTTTCTGGAAACAGGTGGAGGATACACTTGGTTCGTACAGGAAAGAGATAAATAATTCAGGGAAGGAAATTGCTTCACTAAAGGGTGAAATTGCAGAACTTAACCGACAGTTGGCAGAAGTTAAGAATTCCCTGGAGGAAAGTGAAAGTCGAAATGATAGCATAAGTGTGTTTGGCATTGATGTTCAGAAGTCGTTTTACAATGTTGTCGTTTGGGCCATTATAGGAGGGTTGTTGTTTCTGGCAGGGAGCATGGCCATTGGCTTCAAGAAAAATACAATTTCCACCAGGAAGGCCAAAAAAGATTATCATGATTTGATGGAGGAATTTGATGTTTACCGGAAGGAAAGCCGGGAAAAGCAAATGAAACTCGGCCGGGAGCTCCAAACAGAAAGAAACAAGCTCGAAGAATACAGAGAAAAATTGGGAAGAAAAGAAAAGGCTCACTGAGTTTATTCTAGTTCTTTTACATACTGATTACATTTTTTATTAAATTCCCCTATCTTAACTGATAAACAATCAAAAACAAACTAACACTTGGCTTTGATAGGGAATAAAAGTGGTGTGTTCGTTGCGTTATTTCTAAGCGCTTTTTTAATACTCATACATCCAGGTTTTCTTTTTGCACAACCATACCTAAAAAACCTGCATTCAAACCTTTTCCTGAAAAATTATTCAGTGAAGGATGGGTTGTCAGAATCAAATGTAAATGCTATTTACAGGGACAGCAATGGCATCGTCTGGATAGGGACGGATGGTGGTTTAAACCGGTTTAACTCCTTTGAATTCACCGTCTTTAAAAATGACAGCTCTGACCATTCCCTTAGCGACAATAGGGTATACGATATCATCGAGGATGATTTTGGAAGGATTTGGATAGGAACGTCAAATGGACTGAATGCCTTTGTTCCGGAAATAAGTGGCTTCCAAAGATTCTTCTTTACTGATTTTGACAGAATAAGGGATTTGCATTACGATAGCGATTCAAAGAACCTGTACATTGCTGATGACACCAAGGGATTGATCAGGTTTAATGTCGAAAATCAGACCCATGAAAAAATAGACGTATTTCCACGAGGAGTCCGTGTACAAAAAATACTTGAAATTGGAGAGGATTCATTGGCTATTGGTACCCAGGAAAATGGTTTATTTCTTCTAAACACTTTAAATTTTTCAACACGTCATATTCACAAGACCAGTGCCCCTGTATCGCTAGAGGATAATACGGTTCTGGCATTAGCCTGTACGAAGGACTATTTGGTAGCAGGAACAAGCAAGGGATTGCATTTATTGGATTTGGAACGCAGGGAAGTAAAAGTTCTTAGCAAAACCAGGGAGAATTTCACCTCCGACCTCATTATAAATACAACGGTCAATAAGGATGGGAAATTATGGGTTGGTACAGATGGAGGTGGCATAAATGTGGTAAACCTGGCCGATCTTTCCTTTAAAAACTACAAGGCAGACCTTCCGAATGGCAATCATCTGCAGTCAAACGTTATTCGTGAAATCCACATAGATCAATCAGACAATATTTGGATTGGCACATATAAACGTGGCTTTGGCGTGTACAATGAAAAATCCAGGTATCTCGAGAACGTTTACCTTGACGAATCTGTGCTACCGGATTATGGGAATTCATCTGTCACCTCATTTGCAATGGATAAGGATCACAGTCTTATTCTGGGAGTTGATGGCAGCGGGGTTATCAAGTGGGACGGAACGAAATTCGAAGCCATTCCCCTGACCCATAAACCCGATGATAATCATAACCAGAAAGTTGTGTCGGTTTATTACGACGATCTGAACAACCTGTGGACAGGCACCTTCGCTGAGGGTTTGTTTTTGTTGAGGGAAAACGGGGAGAAAATACATTTTACCAATGCAAATACAAACAACCTTTTTGGAAATTCAATATGGCAAATACGAAAAGACCCCACAAGTGGATTGCTTTGGCTGGCAACGGATAATGGCCTGACTTCGGTTGATCCCATCACGTATGAATTCCAAACCTACTTTCCCGTGAATGATATCGACCCGGCTGCCAGCAGGGAGCTCCGAACCTTGACCATTTCATCATCCGGAGAGATCTGGGTAGGGGGAGGGCTGGGAGCATTTCGATTTGACCCTAAGGAGAAAGAATTTACAGGGAAATATTCTTCTTACGATCCAAGCAATCCTTTAAGGGGGAATATTGTCATTTCCTTTCTCGAGTTGGACAGCAACCACATAGCATTTGGGCTGTATGGCCAGGGGGTGCAGATACTTGACCTCAAGAGCAACAGGTTTGTGGACTATAAAATCATGGATTATCTGAGTAATAAAGTCATAAACTTCATGGCGAAAGGCCCAAATGGAAGTGTCTGGGTTGGTACCAATTCTGGTATTGCTACCGTCGATTTAACCAATGATGTTTTAAACTGGTATAATTCCAACAATGGATTGAATGACGATGTCTACAACATTGGTGCCAGTTTAATGTTGAATGACACTATTTTGTTTGCCGGCGGGAACAGCGGATTTACCATCCTGGACACCAGGAAACTAGGTGATCGATGGAATAACCCCAAATTAGTACTGGAGAAAATTAATTATAAGGAAAGCAATCTGTCCTTTAATCCTTATAGTTTGAAAGGTGTACCTCAGTTTGAGATACCTTATAGCAAGGGCAGTTTACATATTATCTTCGCGGCAATTGATTACTTCAACTCAGAAAACATAAGATTTTCTTATATACTCGAAAACTTTAACCAAAACTGGAGTGAGCGTTCAACGTATCGGCAAGCAAGCTATGCCAACCTACCGCCCGGCACCTATCATTTTAAAGTAAGGTCTTACACGTTTTCTAATCTGATCAATGATCCTGTCACACTAGCTACCTTTACTGTCTATCCGACCTGGTGGATGACCATCTGGTTTAGGTTTTTTTTAGGTCTAATTGGTGTTTTATTGATCCTGGCATTCATTCGTATAAGGACAGGCCAGCACCGAAAGGCTCAAAGGAGATTAACGAGGGCCGTCAAAGAGAAAACTTCGCAGATAGCACGACAAAAGAAAGAACTGGTGGATATTAACCAGCAGTTAGAAGATATTGTGAAGCGCCGGACAAAGGAACTAAATATCACTATCAATGAACTTAACAAAACCATTAACGAGCTGGATAGGTTTGTGTATAGTGCTTCTCATGACCTTGGGGCTCCATTGAAATCAATTCTGGGCTTGATCAACATAGCACAGCTTGAAACACATGACAAAAAAATAGGCCCTCATTTGACCTTAATGAAAAATAGTGTATTACGGCTAGAGGACGTGATTAGCAGTCTGATCCAATATTCAAGAAATAACCGCCTGGATTTACAGGTCGAGGAGATTAACCTGCATGATTTGGTGGAAGATTGTTATGATTCACTGCGGTTTATGAATGGTTACGAATCCATTAAATTTAAAAATGCAGTCCCTAAAAAGATAGCAGTACTATCTGACGAAAGCAGGTTAAAGGTAGTGTTAAGAAACCTACTTTCGAACAGTGTAAAATATGCGGATCACACCAAGGAAAAGCAAAGGATCAAGGTAAGCTATATTGCATTCGAAGACGGAAACTGGCAATTGTCTGTTGAAGACAATGGTATAGGAATTGACCACCAACATCACAAAAATATTTTTGAAATGTTTTACAGGGCGTCAGAGGCTTCCGATGGTTCTGGTTTGGGGCTATATATTACAAAAGAAGCCATTGTGAAATTGGACGGTAGGGTAACAGTAGACTCTGAAGTCGGCAAAGGCACAATCATCTCTGTTTTTTTTAGCAAGCCAAAAGCCGCGCCTGTTATCATTAATAAAATCAAAAAAAATAAGCCCGAGACAAAGGATAGCTAATATATTTAGTGCTTTTACCCAATTGAAGAACTACCCATGCTGACGACCGCCATTGTTACCTATTTCCATTTTGTATCCATCATACTTCTGTTTATTGCGCTAACCCTTGAAAAAGTGTTGTTCAAACCCGGGATTGACCAAAAAACAGCCAGGAAAATCCTGGTGTTTGACAGCCTGTATGGAATAGCGGCCTTGCTTTTGCTGACCACCGGCCTGTTAAAATTCTTTTTGTATGGAAAGGGTTCGGCCTACTATATTCATAATTATATTATGTGGATTAAACTGGCGCTGTTTGCCATTGTGGGCCTTTTGTCCATATATCCTACGGTCTACTTTTTGAAATGGAGAAAAATATTAAAAAGAGGTGAGGAGATGGTAATCTCTGAAAAAGCCTACAAAAACATAAGCCTGCTTATCCATTTGGAGTTGGCAATAGCTATCCTTATTCCCTTGTTGGCAACGCTATTGGCGCGCGGATTCGGTGTATAACACTATTTTTCCGAAGAGGCGGTTCTCAGACTTTCAATCACTACTGTAACGAGGATCAATGCGCCTCCGATAAAGGTCCTGCTGGCGGGTACCTCATTCAAAAAAATGAAAGCTACTAAAATGCCAAAAAGAGGCTGCATACTACTTAAAATGCTTACCGCGCTGATCGAAAACTTTTTAAAACTCATCACAAACATGGTGTGGCCAATGGCTGTTGTTAAAACGGCTAGCAGCATTATAAAAGGAAGGTTGTCGGTGAAGCCATCCATGCGATAAAAAAAAGGAAGGGGCGCTAAAAGGATGGCGTTGATAAGCAATTGATAAAACATCAGCGTCGTTCCAGGGTATTGGTTGACATGTTTTTTCAGGATGAGGTTCCTAAATGAATATAAAATGGCAGAGCACAATCCTATAATGATGCCCAAAGTATGGCGGTTTTCCATGTCAAATTCAGGGATCATAAACGACACCCCGGCCAAAACGACACCAGCCAGGATCAGGTTCGACCATTGGAAGCTTTGCTTTAAGACAATCGGTTCCAATAAGGCTGTAAAAACAGGATAAGTAAACAAGGACAGCATGGCGATAGCCACATTTGACAATTGCAGCGAATAAAAATAAGTGACCCAATGAATACCCAAAAAGACAGAGCTGATAAAAATGCTTTTGAAGTGAGATCGATGTATCCTGATATTATTCTTTAAAATTAAAATCAAAACGAGCAAGGCAAGGCCACCAAATAGGCTCCTCAGCCAGATAGTAACAGGTGGTGGGAGCAAAATCAACCTTCCAAAAGTACCTGAAGTACTCATGATGAGCATAGCGAAATTAAACTGGAGTAGATTTTTAAGATGGGGATTCAATGGGTAGCAATATTTTAAAAGCAGTAGATACGTAAAAAACGGCTTAAAGATGATAACTTTTTATTTATGTGACTATTTTTTTGTTATCGGGCAATAAAATGGCCAGTTTTGTTGCGTAATCAAATATTCAAAATGGAAATAGCAAAGCATACAGTAGCCACCGTAACCTATTCCCTTCGTGTTGATGGGGAATTAGTGGAAGAAACAGGAAAAGAAAAGCCATTGACCTTTTTAGCAGGAGTCGGCATGATGATACCTGGATTCGAAGGCCAGTTAATGGGAAAGAAAATCGGTGACAACTATGATATTAAAGTTTCACCGGCAGACGGATATGGGGAAATTGATGCAAACGCGATAGTTGACCTGTCAATCGATGTCTTCAAAGTTAACGGTGAGGTACAAAAGGAGATGCTGCAAGTTGGTAAGACCGTTCCCATGCAGGACCAGCAAGGGAACCCATTGCAGGGTATCATCGTAGCCGTGGATGATGAAAATGTTAAAATGGATTTTAATCACCAGTTGGCAGGGAAAACCCTTCATTTCACCGGGGAGGTGATGGATGTAAGAGAAGCTACAAAAGAAGAAATCGACCATGGCCATGTACACGGACCAGGAGGTCATCATCATTAAGAAATAATTGAATAAGATAAGTAAACCCCGCTTTCGCGGGGTTTTTTAGTTTAACCAAACAGCTTCTTCGTATTTGATATGCTGGCAGGAGTCGGCCAGCCAGCATGCTTAGAAAAATCTACTGACAGACAACCGGGTATAACCGTCATTTCTTACAAAATGGACAAATTCGGCAGGCGACACCCTGGAAAAAAAGCGTCCCTCCAATTCGATCTTATAAGCTTCTTTAATTCTCCGGCTTGCTTCTACACTGTAAAGATTCGTTGATCGGTCAAGGTCAAATATGGCTCCTGCCAGAAATTCCGTGCTGCTAAAATCATTGAATGCTAATCTCACTCCACTAAAAATATCATTTTGCAGGCTTCCAATGGCCAGGTTTCCCCGGCCATCATACAGGTATTCGCCAAGGATTCCAATGTCTAGCCCATTGCCCCCCACATTTCCGAAGGTGTATTCAAATCCGGTGGCAAGAGCGACATAATCCTTAACAGAATTGCTATTGTAAAAGCCTTCGAATTTCCAGAGTACAGGCCCCGTCGTTGCCTGAATGTCAAGACTCGTCTGATTTACGATTCCATAAAACGGGTTGAAGTCGCTGATGCTGTTTATCAGCGGCTCCCGCTGTGTGCCATAAAAATGTGCTATACCTATGTCAAATATTCCAACAAAGTTTGACCATCTCACAGCCACATCAGGATGATATTTTCCCGCCTTGCTTTCAAAAGGGAAGTCACTTCCATCCAGAACAACAGGAGTGCGAAGCCGTCCCTTTTCACCCGGAAAAGCCATGGTGCGAAAATAGGGCATGAAGATCACATCGAAGGTTCCGAAGGTGTTGGAATACGAATAGTGGACCATTGGCTGCCCTAATTTTGCTTCACCGTCAAAGCTTTCCACCAGATCCGTCTGATTAATGATGTTGACCACGTGATTTGATTCGGCAACTCCCCAGTAGATTTCCTTCAGTCCCACAGATACTTCGTGTCGGTTAAATACACCGCGCCAGTATAATTCCCTGATATCGAAATGAGTTCTTCGGTTGTCGTATTGATCCAACCTTCCAAAGAGCGTCACTTTAAATGATTGTTTACCCTCGTTCCAGTCCAAATAGTATTCTGGTTTGAAACTTCCAGAGATATAATTCTGATATTGTCCTTCATATAAACCTGGCCGTAGAAAGGTTGTGTTTTGCAGCTCCAATTCTGCCTTAAAATCATGGTTGACTTTATCCTGAGCCATTGCTTCAAAGAGAAAGAGGAGTAATAGGAATAGTATGATTAGGTTTTTCATATCGAAATATTTAGCCATGTTCCGTGAAACCAGGCCTTATGCCCGGCTTCGGAACATTGAATAACTGAACCACTATTTACCAGCTCTTACGAGACTGTTTTGTGAAAAGTCTTCCTCACTCAGGCCGGTCTTAAACTGGTAGTCCTGAAAAACGAGCGTGGTTTTTTTACCTGTCTGATGGTTTACCATTAACATTTCATCGGCTCGCCAATGCTTGTTTAGGTATAATTTGTAACCGTGGTAGGTTAGGGTTTTTAAAAGCTCATCTTTCCTATCATAGAAATCGATCTTTTCTACCCTGTAATTGGATTTATTATACCAGACGACCTGCCGCGTGTATCCCGACTTTTCATCAACAGGAAATCGTTCGACCACATAAAACTGGTTCCCGTTTATGAGGTCCTCTTTCAGGAACTTGTAGGTGTATTTTTCGATTTCCTGCGAGGATAGATCTTCGTAAGCAAACTCGCTGCCCATAAAAGGTCCCGATTTATTATCAGAAGAGATTCTTTTTACCCTTTTTATGGAGGGTAAATAAAGCCATTGATCATCTGATCCCGTCTTATGGGTGTAGGTGAGGGTAGAGGTGCCTTTCACATCTAAAGGGCTGTTGAACACGATCAATGATTTGTCGCCGTCTTCCGTTAATTCGAGTGTGTTGTTTTCCAGAAGTCGGGTACTTTCCTGGCCGTGTTTATTGGTAAGGATCATTTTTAATGAAACGCTGGAGCTTTCAAACCCCTCGTCTACTTTTTCGGCTTTTGTGGCTATTTCAAGGCCTTTTTGTTCGGATTCTTGTGCATTCGCTATTGAGATAGCAGACAGCACGATCATCCCAAGATAAATTGATTTTTTCATGATAAAATGATTAAGATTATTGTTGATTGTTTTAGGCAGCTATTACTTCTTTATCATCAGATTTTTCGGCAACAGCCATGTTTTTATTTTGGAATAAGACCAGCAACGCCGGGAGTAACAGAAAGTCAAGTACCAGCGCGATGGCAATGATGAGAATGGTGATTTTTGCCATACCTGAATTCATTCCAAAATCGGACTGCGCGATGATCAGGAAGCCCATGATCAGCACAAAGGTGGTCACCAATAGTGCTTGCCCCACGGTTTTAAAGGCATATCTCACGGAGTCTTCTGCCGAATAGCCCAATCTCCTTCTTGCCCTTAGGTATTTTGTCAGGAAGTGCACTGTATCATCCACGATGATACCCATGGTCATCCCAAATACAATGCTTATCCCAGTGTTGATATACCCCACGGTCAGACCCCAGACTCCCAACCCTACGATTAATGGTGTCAGGTTTGGAATAAGGCTGATGAGCCCATATTTGAAGCTTTTGATCGACAATCCAAGGACAACGCTGATCAGGAGAATCGCGAAGATAGTTCCCTTTATCATGCTGTTGATTTGCCTTTGCGTCAGATGAGCAAACATCATAGTACTGCTAACGCCCTCCGTATGCATGTATTCGGGCGTATTGTTGCGAAGCCATTCATTGGAAGCCTCTTCAAGTGCAATCATTTTCTTTGTGGGGATGTTGTTCGTTGTCACGATCACCCTGGTCTCTGATTTGTCCACATTGATCTGATTGTTAAGATCTAGTCCAAACGGGAGAGACATTTCATACAAGAGGAGGTATTGGGCCGCCTCATCCCTGGTTTCGGGAAGTTTGTAGTAATCCGGATGGTCGCCATGCATTGATTTGTTGATTTGCTTGGAAACCTCTGCGAAAGAGTTCACATGCACCACTTCGTCATGGGTATACAGCCAGTCCTCAAATGCCTGAAGTTTTTGTAGGTACTCAGGATTATTAATTCCCCCTGACTCACCCGACTTCAAGGAATATTCAATGGTATAAATTCCTGTTAGGTTCTCGCTGATGAAGTCAGTGTCATTCCTGAATTCTACATTTTTAGAGAAGTACTTTATAAATTCGTCATTAAGGTCATTGTTGAATATAAATAGAGACGTAATCGCGACCATAGCAGCCGACCCAATTACCAATGAGCGCTTTTGTCGGATAACAAACTCGGATAGCCGCTCCATGAAATTCGGTTTGGCCGATTTAATTTCATGACGTCTTTTTACCCTGATGGGAAGGATCGCCAAAAGTGCGGGTAATGTAGTTACCGAAAAAGCAAAGGCTGCGGTCATTCCCATCGATGTCAGGTTACCGAGGTCATGGAAGGGAGGTGAATCGCTAAAATTCATCGAGAGAAAGCCAATCACAGTGGTAAGGCTGGTGATAAATACAGGAAGGAAATTGACCTTTAAACTTTCAATGATCGCTTCCCTTTTTTGCATTCCATTCCTCATCGATTGAATAACGGTAATGATCACATGGATACTATCTGCTACCGCCAATGTCATGATAATATTTAAAAATGCGGATGAAGGAGGTGTGAGCTGTATGCCCAACCATCCTCCAATTCCCATGGCAGTAACAAGTGAAAAGACGATTACAAATAGCGTGGCAATTGTCCCGCTGATAGTACGTGTGAACAGCAGTATTGTCAGCAATATCACCAAAAACATTAAGGGAGTTAAGGTGGACATATCTTTAAATGCTGACTCCTGAAAGGCATTGTTGAGCATCACCATGCCAGAAGAATACACATTGAAATCAGGATGATTGACCTGAAAATCGGCGATCATACCGCGCACATAGTGTACCACAATTTCATTTTCCTTTGGATCACCGTTGTCTGGCAATTTTACAGTGATATTGATCGCTGTCACCGTTCCCTTCTCATTGACCAGCCGGTTTTTTGTCCTTACGTCTGAGGTTGCAATTTTCTTTATTTCCTTCAGATGGTTTTCTGACATGCTTGCTGGTTCGCCAACCAGGTCATCCACGTAAAGGTCATCGCCAACAGCCCTGGTATATTGGAAATTGGTGATGGCATCTACCCGGGAGGAGTGAGGTGTTTTCCAGGATGCCTCGACAAGCTCCTGGATGGCAGATAAATTTTCCTTAGTAAAGACATTACCATTTTTTGGCTCAAGAAGTAAAAAGGCATTGTCATCTTTTGTGTACTTGTTTTGAAGTGCGTCGTAGGCTAAAAGCTGTGGGTTTTCATTTGAAAAGAACACATGGTAGTCGCTGTTAAAACCAACATTTTTAGCACCATATCCTGCGATAAAAACAGTTATCACTGTTGCAATTAATACCAACCACCTGTTTTTGATTACAAACCTGGCCAGGCTTTCCCCGTAGTGTTTGCTTTTTGTTCGGACTTTTTGAATGGAGTTTTTCATTATTTGATAGAATTGGTTTTGATCGTCTTTTTTAAATACGGATATTTCGAAATACGTAATATTTGTGTTTCGTAACGAGATGTTGAGTGTAAGGTTTTGATATATTTCAATTTTCGAAATATTTATTATCGGAAATTTATTTTTTGCGTATATTTCGTGTATTGAGTTTAATGTTAAATTGTTTTAATTTAGTGAGATGAATACAAGACAGGAATTGATAGAGGCGTTCATGGACGTCTTTGAAAAGATGATTGTTAAGCTGGAGGAGACAGATTCTGCGTGTATCCAATTAACACAAAGCTCAGACGTGACCAGGCAGGAGTTGTCCCTGATCGGTTTTATCGGGCGTAGCCGGGAGGTGATCATGAGGCAGGTAGCGGAGTACATGGAAGTTCCTTACTCCACAGCAACAGGTATTGTGGATAAACTATCGCAACGAAAATTCCTGAAACGAATAAATTCGAGTACTGATCGCCGTACCGTTAAAGTATGCCTGACACCCGGGAAAGGGCAGAAATTATATGAAAGCTTTGTTAAAATGCGCTATGAAATGGGCGCACAGATGCTATCTCTGTTGGACGACGAAGATTTAAAAAACGTGGAACGGATCATAAAAAAATTCACGGCAAATTTGCCCGAAAAGCTGCACGTTCGTCAAGAACAAATAGTCTGACAACTTTTTCCACCTTACCATCCTTATTTTCTCTAAATACCATTTATCAAATTAATGAAGGTTGATTTGATAATAGTACTATATTGAATATTTGCTGTGAAGTATAAATTGTTAAGATAGTTTTGCATGAATATTAATGGGAAAGCAACAGCGGAAAACACATATGATGTCATTGTTATCGGGGCAGGCATGTCCGGAGGATGGGCGGCAAAAGAGTTTTGCGAAAAAGGGTTGAAGACGCTTGTGCTGGAGCGAGGGCGGAATGTGGAACATATCAAAGATTATCCTACCGCTACAAAAAATGTGTGGGACTTCCCGCACAGAAATCAGATCCCCCACAAAATCCAAGAGGAAAATCCTGTAGTGAGTAAGTGCTATGCATTTGGTGAGGATACGGAGCATTTTTTTGTGAAAGATACGGAACATCCCTATGTGCAGACGAAGCCTTTCGATTGGATTCGCGGGTACCAGGTAGGAGGTAAGTCCCTTTTGTGGGCCAGGATGGTGCAACGATGGAGTGAGTTTGATTTTGAGTCCAATGCCAGGGATGGGTACGGAGTAGATTGGCCGATTCGGTACAAAGATCTGGCACCTTGGTATTCCTATGTGGAGAGGTTTATTGGTGTTCAGGGAAATAAAGATGGGTTGCCACAAATCCCTGACGGAGAGTTTCTCCCGCCGATGGAAATGAATTGCCTGGAAAAACACGTAAAGAATATTATTGAAAAGGAATTCCCTGGAAGAAACATGGTAGTTAGCCGGTCTACCAACCTCACCCAACGGCACAACGAAAGAGGGCCTTGCATGTATCGCAATTTGTGTCATAGAGGCTGTCCTTACGGGGCTTATTTTAGTGCCAATTCAGCAACTATTCCTGCCGCGATGGCCAATGGTAATCTAACGCTAAGGCCTTTTTCTGTGGTGCATTCGATACTATATGATGATCAGCTTCAAAAGGCATCTGGTGTCAAAGTAATCGATACCAATACAAAAGAAGAAATCGACTATAAGGCCCGGTTGATTTTTGTCAACGCCAGCACCATTAATACCACACTTGTTTTGTTGAATTCTATTTCACCCAGGTTTCCCAATGGCCTGGGAAATGACAGTGGCGTTTTAGGCCATTACCTGATGTTTCACAATTATCGGGGCAGGGTATACGGGCAATATGAAGGGATGGAAGATAAATACTATTATGGCCGGAGACCTACCGGCGTATACATTCCGCGTTTCAGGAATTTCGGAAAGGACAAACAGGATAGCTTTTTGAGAGGTTATTCTTTTTCGGGAGGAGCTTCTCGAAGGCGTGGTAACATAGATGACCAAACACCAAAATTTGGTGCTGAATTTAAAGAGCGAATTACGGAGCCGGGACCCTGGGGATTTGGTTTAACCGGGATGGGAGAATGCCTTCCTTATTTTGACAATAAAATTACTCTTAGCAAGGACAAAAAAGATGAATGGGGTATGCCACTAGTCGAAATTGATTGTGACTACGGGGAAAATGAGGAAAACATGTTAAACGATCTGCTTGATACTGGAGTAGAAATGCTGGAGGCAGCAGGATTCAAGAACATTAAAAAACAAGACTCTAAGCAGGCTCCCGGACTTGATATTCACGAGATGGGTACAGCCAGGATGGGGAAGGACCCCAAAACGTCTATTTTAAATGGATTTAACCAAATGCATGCCGTGAAAAACGTGTTTGTTACCGATGGAGCGTGCATGACCTCCACAGCCTGCCAAAACCCGTCGATTACTTATATGGCACTTACAGCCAGGGCCGCTGATTATGCCATGGATGAAATGAAAAAACAAAATATTTAGCGAATGAACAGAAGAGAAGCCTTATCTACCGTTTCGATCATATTTGGTGGCACCATCATTGGCGCTGACGCTTTCTTATCGGGATGTGCTCCGAAAAAGTCAGAGCAAGTCGCCGGATTTTTCACTTCTGATCAAATAACCCTGCTGGATGAAATCGGGGAGTCGATTCTTCCTGCGACACCGGATTCACCGGGCGCAAAGGCTGCTAAAATAGGGGAATTCATGGAGGTAATGGTTCGGGACTGTTATGATCAGGAAGAACAAGATATTTTCCTTGATGGCCTGGTTGACATTGAAAAGCTATCCGACGAAAAATTCGGAAAAAGTTTTGTTGAATTAAATGAATACGAAAAGAATATGATGCTTTCATCCCTGGAAGAGGAATCAGCGAATTCAGGCCAGTCAACACATTACTACACTATGTTTAAACAACTCACGGTTTTTGGATTTGTCACCTCTGAAGTAGGGGCAACCAAAGCCTGCAGACATGTAGATGTACCAGGACGATATGACGCGTGTATTCCATTGGAAAATGGAGAGAAGGCCTGGGTTTGATCAACAATACTTCCACCAAACCTTGGCTAATGGTTTAAACACAAGTACCTTTAACTCTTGTTCTTCTGAAAATTACATTTTAAAATCAATTTACAAATGCAGCGTATTGAAAATAAAGTAGCGCTTATCACTGGCGGAAGTAAAGGAATCGGGTATGGAATTGCGGAAAGCATGCTTCGGGAAAACATGAAAGTAGCCATTACCAGCCGGTCGCAAGAAGCTGCCGACAAGGCAGCACTGGAATTACAAAAGATAGGGAAGGGTGAAGTAATAGGAATAGAAGCAGACGTCAGAGATTATCAATCCCAACAGAATTGTGTGAACAAAATAGTTGATCGCTGGGGCGCCATCGATGTATTGATCGCAAATGCGGGTGTGGGCTACTTTGATTCCATCGAAAATCTGACACCCGATCAATGGAAGGAAACCATAGACATTAACCTAACCGGTGTGTTCAATTCCATTAAAACCGCCATTCCAGAGCTAAAGAAAACAAAAGGCTTTATTATCACTATAGCCAGCCTGGCAGGAACTAACTTCTTTGCGGGAGGATCTGCCTACAATGCTTCCAAATTTGGCCTGGTGGGATTTACTCAGGCGGTAATGCTTGACCTCCGAAATGAAGGAATACGGGTAAGCACCATCATGCCGGGGTCAGTCACCAGTCATTTCAATAATCATTCGTCCAATCCGGAAGACGACTGGAAAATCCAGCCGGAGGACCTTGGCCAAATGATTGTAGACCTTTTAAAAATCAATCCGCGGACATTGCCAAGCAAAATTGAAGTCAGACCTTCTGCTCCGCCCAAAAAATAGCTGGAATTTAAAGAAGCAGGTCTTTATCCCATGACATAAGACTCATCATTCGCTTAAACTCGGGTGATGGCTCTGACATCAGTGATATTTTTTTGTCGGAATACGGATGGGTGAATTCCAACCGGTATGCGTGCAATAACATGGTAGTCATCTGCCATCGTTCTTTAAAGAGCTTGTTCTGCTTGTTGCAACCATGGGGGCGGTCCCCTATGATGGGGTGAAGGATGTGTGCAAAATGTTTTCTGATTTGATGCATCCGTCCGGTTTTAGGATGAACTAAAACGAGGGAATACCTGGACGTTTGGTGTTTACCGAAAGGTACATCGAGTTCCGTTCGGTCGAGTGTAGTGTATTCGGTTCTGGCCTCCTGGGTCTTTCCTTTGTCATTTTTCAATGGATAATCTATCGTGCCCGATTGATCCGTATAACCTCTGACCACGGCCAGGTAAGTTTTTAAAACGCTGCCCTCAGCAAATGCTCCTTGCATTCTCTTGTGTGTTTCTTCATCCAGAGCAAAAAGCAGACACCCGGACGTTTTCCTGTCAAGTCGGTGGATGGGAAAAACTTTTTCATTGATTTGATCCCTTAGCATTTGAAGGGCAAATTCCTCTGCATCGTTGGCTATGGACGATCTGTGAACCAGTAATCCATTTGGTTTGTTGATACAAATCAAAAAATTATCGCGATAAGTGATTTCCAGTTCGTTCAAAATATATCGATGATTAGCTTGCCAGATAGCGTGTTTTTCCCTTAGACGTCCTTAGTGTCAGAACCTCAAAAGTAATTATTTTAAGATGTTGAAATATGTGTGTGGGAAAAATATTAATGCTTTAATAACTTGCACTTTCAATTTTTAACTGTACTTTTAATCTATATTTAAGTACAATTATTATTATAATGAAAAAAGGAACAGTAAAATTTTACAATGCCTCCAAAGGATTTGGGTTCATTATTCCTGAAGATTCTGGAGATGACATTTTCGTACATCAAAGTGGACTTATCGACGAGATAAGGGAAAATGACAAAGTTCAATTCGAAGTAGAACAAGGCCGTAAAGGCTTGAACGCCGTTAAAGTAGAAGTTATCAATTAGGTAATATAGATATTATTTTAATTGAATGCCGAAGCCACCCAAAGAGGTGGCTTTTTTCATGGTTTTGTTCCTGAATCCGATACAACTTCCTGGTTTTTAGATTGTATTTTAAATAGGATTATTAGTATTTTCACGGGAAAATATTTTAATAACCTCAGGCAATCTAAATCATTGAAGCAATGAACATTAAAAAGGCGGTCATAACCCTTGCAAGTCCAGACCAAAGAAAGCTACCCCTCCAATCACTCATAGATCAAAATGGAATAGAAAAGTCTGTTTTGGAATTTTTATTGGATGAGATACAGGCGGCGGGAATAGAAAAGATAGGAATAGTCCATTTTCGGGGAGATGCAGAAACCTTTAAAAATACCCTGGGCAATCATACGGGTGAAGTAACCTTTATTGAGCAGCAGGAACCAAAAGGGTACGCGCACGCCATTTTTATGGCAAGTGAATTTACGAAGGGAGATCCATTCCTTCACCTGGTTGGTGACCACCTGTATGTTAATCGCGGGGGAGTGTCTGCAGCCAAGCAGTTGATTGACATTGCTTCTTCAAAGAATTGCGCAGTTTCGGCAGTTCAGCCTACAAAAGAAAATCATATTTCGATGTTTGGGGTTGTTGGAGCTTCGAGGGTTCAGGGTAGCTCGGATTTGTATAAAATTGAGCGGGTAATCGAAAAACCTACACCTACTGAAGCTGAGCAAAAATTACTTGTTCCAGGTCTGAGGGCGGGACACTACCTGTGCTTCTATGGCATGCACGTTCTAACCGATTCGGTGATGACCATCATCAAAGAGCTGCTTATTGAAAAGCCAGACCAACGGGTTAATCTAAGCGAAGCGTTGGATATTTTGGCCAGAAGAGAAAGATATTTTGCGTATGAGCAGAATGAACTTCGGTTTGATCTCGGAACAAAATTCGGATTATTTAAAGCACAGTTAGCAGTAGCATTGAGCGGGAAGGACCGCGACCAGTTAATGTCAGAATTACTGGAGTTTTTTGTAGCTAAAGATCAGCATACAGTAGGGAAATAACTATGGGAAAGTTAGTCGAGATAATTGTTTCGGAGGATTCTGAAGTCCGAAACAGGTCATTGGATTCAATTTGCCAGGGTCAAACGCTGGACTTTCTGGTAGCGGAAAGCAGGGACCTGGAAATTTTCAGAAAAGAAAGCGACAATCTTTATTATAAAGTAAGAGCTTTGTTTTTTTTATATGCCATTCACCGGTTTTACCTGCCTTTTTTGCCTGGTGTAAGCAAGCATAGTTTGATTCCCTATGAGGCACATGAGAAAGTACTAAGCCGCAGGTTTGAGGAGGCGATAGACATTTTTTTAAAGATACAGGAGGAATCCGGATGTAATGAAGGGATAAGCAGTGGCTTGGCAGAAACTTACCACCAATTGGCATTTCAGACCCTTGCCAACCAGGTAAGAAGAAGTGTCAAAATGACCAGGGGAAATCAATGGATGTTTCGAATCGGCCACCCGGAAGATCAACCACTGTTCATTCAAAAATCATTGATTAAAAAAGACCCAAATACCGGGCTCTTTCCAATCATCCACGAAAGCACTCCGGTGCGTATGGACATCACACATTGTGGATGGAGCGACATATTTTTTCTTGGGATGGATTTTCCAAAAGGCGCGCAGGTGCTGAATATTTCTGTGGACTTGTGTGTGAAAAGTGACAAAAGCGAACCGAAACCGCCCATTGAAACCTATTTCAGGGTGATCGACGAACCTGTTTTACGATTAACCAGTGTAGACCTTGGCGCTTCCGCCACGATCACCAATCTGGCAGAGGTGTTTGATTTCGCAAAAGATTACCTGGGGCTGTTGAAAGCAGCCATTATTTCCTCGGGGATCATACCTCCGGGCATGGAAGGGTCAGGGATTGACCTGCCGGTTCTTTTTAACAAGATGATAGGACCAGGACTAGGTATTGAATTGGTAAGCAAGGTAAACAATATTCCAAAAGGTAGCCGTTTAGCTGTCTCTACGAATTTATTTGCATCGCTAATATCCGTGTGCATGCGGGCAACCGGCCAGGCAAAGGGACTAAGTGGACCATTAGATGAAGAGGAACGTCGACTTGTAGCCGCGCGAGCTATTCTTGGCGAGTGGATCGGAGGTTCCGGAGGTGGCTGGCAGGATAGTGGCGGACTGTGGCCTGGAATAAAAATCATCCGAGGGGTTGAAGCAGAGGAAGAAGATCCTGAGTTTGGTTTGAGTAAAGGAAGGTTATTGCCAAAACATACCATTCTGGGACAGGAAGATGTTTCTAAGGAGGTCAGGGAGAAACTGCAGGATAGTTTAGTAGTGGTACATGGTGGCATGGCGCAGGATGTAGGTCCCATCCTGGAAATGGTGACAGAAAAATATCTTTTACGACCCGAGAAAGAATGGAAAGCCCGCAAAACGGCGATTAACTATTTTGAAGAGGTTGTGAATAAAATCAAAGCCGGGGATATAGAATCCCTTGGCAATTTTACAGAGGAAAATTTTAAGGGGCCGATTCAGGCAATTATTCCATGGGCTACAAATATTTATACGGAGATCCTTATTAAGAATATCAGGGATGAATTCAAAGAAAATTTCTGGGGATTCTGGATGATGGGCGGTATGTCTGGTGGTGGAATGGGCTTTATTTTTAACCCAAAATTCAAAGAACAAGGACAAAAACGCCTACAGGAGATCATGCTGGAAGCCAAACACAAACTGGAAAAGGCAATCCCTTTTGCCATGGATCCTGTAGTGTATGATTTTAAAATCAATGAACGCGGTACATTTGCCGAATACCTGGAGGGCGAGGCTGCTTTAATGCCTTTGGAGTATTATGCCCTTACCACTCCTGCATTGCTGAAAAAGGAAATCCAGCGTCTCACAAATCTACAGCGCAGTGAATTGGAAATCCTGGGTAGTTCCTACAAGGATGAGGAGACGCAGTTGAGGTTCATGACCCAGTTGATCGAGCGTATGATGCCGCAGGCCGTCTCTGAGACAACCAAAAATACTTCGCTCGAAAAACTGCTCAAAGACCATGGGTTTGACCCTGAGTTGCATAATCAAATAAAAGCAGATATTAAGTCAGGAAGGGTTGGGCTGGCACAAAATCGCTTGCCGGTGAGTAGTAAGATCACGGATGTCAAGGAGGAGGAAGTAATTTCTGCCATTGATATTAAACACGAAGAATATTTCAATGTCGGATTAGAATCACTAAAAAATGGTGAGCTCTGTATTGTGACACTGGCGGGGGGTGTTGGTAGCAGGTGGACTAAGGGAGCTGGTGTTGTTAAGTCTTTAAATCATTTTGGGAAGCTCGGTGGTCAGCATCGCAATTTTATTGAAACGCACCTGGCAAAGAGCAGAAAAATATCCCACTTAAGTGGTATCGATATTCCCCACATATTTACTACCAGTTACCTGACAAACGAGGCCATTAAAGAGTATTTGGCCAGAGAAAAGAATTATAATTACAGCGGACCGCTTTATCTATCCGAAGGAAAGTTTATCGGCCTTCGCCTGGTACCCACTGAAAGGGATCTGCGGTTTCTGTGGGAAGAATTGCCACAGCAATTGCTGGATGAGCAGGCACAAAAGATGCAGGAAAGCCTCCGTAGCGCACTGATCAACTGGGCGCGGGAATTAGGGGAAGGACAGGATTATACAGACAATATTCCCCAGCAATGTATTCATCCGGTGGGTCATTGGTTTGAGGTACCCAATATGTTTCTCAATGGCACCATGAAAAAACTACTCGAAGACCGGCCTCAATTAAAATACATCCTGCTGCACAACATTGATACCCTCGGTGCAAATGCCAGTCCGGAAATGCTGGGAATGCACATTCATTCGGGGGCTGATATTTCCTGTGAAGTGATTACGAGAAAGCTTGACGACAGGGGTGGAGGTCTGGCGAATATCGATGGTAAAATCAGACTGATAGAAGGCTTGGCCCTTCCAGACGAACGTGTTGAGTTTGACCTGACTTATTATAATAGCAATACCTTCTGGATCAATGTCGATTCTCTTTTTAAGATTTTTGATCTGGAGAAGAAAGATCTTGACAACGAAGACCTGGTACGGTCTAAAGTAAATAAATTGTCCAGAAGAATGCCCACTTATATTACCATCAAGGATGTGAAGAAAAGATGGGGTAAGGGACAGGAAGACATTTTTCCCGTTACACAATTTGAAAAGCTGTGGGGTGACATGACGGCACTACCTGAGCTGCACTGCAAATTTGTTGTGGTGCCCAGAATGAGGGGTCAGCAATTGAAAGAAGTAGCCCAGCTCGATGGTTGGCTGCGTGACGGTTCAGCTTCATACGTGAATAATCTTTGCGCCTGGTTATAAGAATTCTATTTTCGGTATTCATAATTACGATAGTCCAACAAGGAGTCTAAAAATGAGGAAGATATTGAGCTACTTAAAAGAATACCTACAAGCCTATTGGCACTTCAGGTTGTATGCTGTATCCTTCCTGTTTTTAGTATCCGCCATATTTGTTGAATACCATTTTGACTTTCGTAAAAACTTTATCGAGGACTACGATAATTTGTTCTTACAGTGGCTGGTGGTTTTTTTATTCTATGCTACGCCTTATTTGCTTTTTTGTGGATTTGTCTACTTTTTTGATATCCGGCGCTCCTTCTTCAGAATCCCTTCTTTTTGGATAAAATTTGCCATTGGTTTTCTGATATTGAGTTTTGATCAGAGCTACATCCCGAATGTCTTGATCCGTGGTGGATTGAAGGATGAAGCACACTATTTCTTTGTTACTGTTTATTCATGGCTTACCAGTTTACTTTTCATCGTCATTCCTCTTATCATTTTTAATATTGTCATAGAAAATATTAAAGGCCGGAATCTTTATGGATTGCTGATCAGAAGATTCGATTTCAAACCATACGTTCTATTGCTGATAATATCTGCGGTGTTCCTTTTCTTTGGGTCATTCTTGGGTGATGTCAATTCCTATTACCCCAGGTATTTGCACTCAGGAGGCCCTGACTTCGCAGGTATCAATAATTTGAATGAATGGGTAATGGTGCTGACTTATGAATTTTCCTATGCTTTAAGCTTTATTTCGGTGGAGCACTTCTTTCGTGGTTTTCTTGTGTTGGGGTTTGTTCGCTACATGCGTGGCTACGCTGTAATTCCCATGGTGGTTTGCTACTGCCTTCTGCACTTTGGAAAACCCATTGGTGAAACAATTACCTCCGTTGCAGGGGGATATATTCTCGGTATTTTTGTGTACAAAACCCGGAACATTTGGGGAGGAATTATTTTGCATATTGGTATTGCTCTCCTGATGGAGTTATTTAGTTCCTGGCAACAGTAATATCCTATGCAGACTGTTTTTGTAGGACCAGCTCCCTCTCCTTTTTTAGCTCTGCCTGAAGTTGTTTAGCGGTTTTGGAGCTGTTGTCGTGGCTCCATCCCGGAGGGCCAAATATATACATGAATCTGTCTTTCAGCTTCGAAGATTTCTTCAGGTCGTTCCAGATATTTTGAAATTCATGGGTGTTGGCTATAATGGGGTTATAGGAACCAGGCCCTTTGGTTACACCATATTTTGGAACAACCTCCTTAATCGGTTCCTGATAGGTGCCAAACAACCAATCCCAGATGAGCAAAATACCACCATGGTTTTTGTCCATATATTCCACATTACTGCTGTGGTGAACTACGTGCACAAAGGGATTGTTGAATATTTTCCCAATGAAGCCAAGTGATTTCACCAATTGCGTGTGCAGGAAAAACTGGTATAAGGCATTAATGATCATACACGTTGCAATCATGGCCGGTTCAAATCCAAGAAGGGGCATCCATAGCCAGAAAATAAATTTATAAAAAGTGATAAACCATCCATTTCTGATGCTGACAGTTAAGTTAAATGTATCGGCATTGTGATGAGGGATATGGGCGGCCCAAAGGAGTCTTATGGTATGACTAAATCGATGATGCCAATAGAAATTAAAGTCATCAAACAGCAGGCACATTGGCCAGACAAACCAGGCCCAACCAAAAGACTCATATCCAAAAAATTGTAAACGCCATTCCCGCGTGAACTCGAAAACTGTGGTAAAAATAATTAAAACAATTCCATTATTAAATATTGCGATCACCGTAGCCCCGGCTGCAATTCCAAAACTTGAAGCAGTCTCTTTGAGATTATAATTATGGCGTGCTTTGAAAAATTCAAAAACAATTAAAAGTATATAAAAAGGATATATATAATATAAAGCTGCCTTTATAATGCCAATGTCCATAAACAAACCCTATTTTATGTAATTAATAATTTAAGCGACGTACAAAATGTAAAATTATTCTGGAAAACCCTAAGCTGTCTTTTTTAAATCTAAGTTTTCTTTTGACAGGTACCCTTTTTGAATGGCTACTCCAAAAAATCCGAAAGGGGCCAAAATAATCGTAGGCATGGTAGAATAAAACGGTTCAGGTGTTCCTTTCATGCTATGTACTGTGTAAATGAGTAAAATAGTAACGATGGAGTTTAGCAGTACGGCTATTATCACTCCTTGCAAATTATGAGCAAGCTTTTTAAGGAGAAAATTCAATAAGCGAAGAATCAATCCACCCACAAAAAATGTATAACTAAATTGTTTTGCAGCGGCAACGGTGGCGGGCATAAAACCATGCAGGGCGTTTATGTAATATACAATCAGCCCCATAACGGTCGCTCCAATCAAGGACATTTTATAGTTTAAAAAATTAAGTCCTTTTCGTATTAATTTTCCAATAATCAAAATCCCCGTAAGTTGGTGTTTCTAGGGTCAATTATATTGAAATTATAATTAAATAGACAGTATTTAGTGGTTTAACTGACAATCAGTTAAGGATAATCAGCTAATATTCCAATTTAATATCAATAAAGTGTAATTCAGGTAGAACGAGCCTGGTTTGTAGTGTATAAAAGTGGTTGTTAATTAATATCCAAAAAAGAAGCTTAAGTCAGTTTAGTTTTGGCCTGAATGATATCGTTTACATGGAGGCCAAGGTCTTTCGTCAAATCCTGTATCGAAGTCATCTCATGCGGATCCCTCACACCATCGGCCCCGGCTATTTTGACCATATAGGCTACTATTTTCAACTGGTTTTCCCTGGATTCTTTTTTAAGGCCTTCTTTCAACGTGTCCCTTACGACATCCGTATTCTGATTACTCAACTCATCTAAT
Source organism: Cyclobacteriaceae bacterium (assembly GCA_050305935.1). Taxonomy (GTDB): domain Bacteria; phylum Bacteroidota; class Bacteroidia; order Cytophagales; family Cyclobacteriaceae; genus CAJXNP01. The sequence continues at coordinate 23,334 of JBNLGG010000027.1, forward strand.
TTGTCGGAAAAGTCAGATTTATCAATGCCCTCCCTGGCAATCATCTGGTTACCAAAACTGAGTTCTTTGAGGTCAACCATCCCGTCGGCAATGAGGATGTAATAGTAAGCGCTGACCAATAGGTCTTGAAATGTGTTAAGCATAGTGGAATTATTTAAACATTTCAAAATATTAACACTTACCGGTATTTACAAATATTTGATAGACACTATTTCAATGATTATCGAAAACAAAGAAAGTCTTTCCGATTTCAGGATGTTTTCCTTGATTTGCAAGATGGCTTTGCAAGTATGTTCGTTAAATTCAGGCAGCAATGGGAATTGCTACTACATCGGAAATGGAAAGGATGCTGTATTAGTAGATGCGGGGATTTCATGCCGGGAAATTGAAAAGCGACTGAAAAGGAATAACCTTTCTGTCGAAAAAATCCGCGCGATTTTTATTTCTCATGAACATTCAGACCATATTCGTGGTGTGAGGGTTTTTTCTAAAAAGCACGGTCTGCCCGTTTATATCACCTACAAGACGCTAAAGAATTCCCCATTATTTCAGGAAAATCCCCTGTTTATACCTCTTTTACCGAATGCAAAAGTTGAAATTGGGGAGCTGAGAGTGAAGGCATTTCCAAAATATCATGATGCCGCCGATCCGCATAGTTTTATCATTTATTATCAAAACAAAAAGGTGGGTGTCCTGACCGACATAGGTGAAGCATGCGATGAAGTGATTGCGCATTTTAAACTATGTGACGTAGCTTTTTTGGAGGCCAATTACGACGATGAAATGCTGGAGAAGGGAAACTACCCTTATCATTTAAAGAGAAGAATCAAAGGTAGGCTGGGCCATTTATCCAATCGCCAGGCATTTGATCTATTTACCCAACATCGTTCTCCTAATTTGTCCCATCTGTTCCTGTCACATATTTCAAGAGACAATAATGACCCGGACATTATTCGTCAACTTTTTTCTAGCAATGCAAATGGAACGAAAATAATCATCGCTTCCAGGGAAATGGAGTCTGAAGTGGTAACCCTTGATGTCGGTGGTCCGGGTGAAATTCACCCTGCAACAGGACAATTATCGCTTATTTAGAACCACATTATTGGCATCAAGGTTAATCTGGTTTTCATTAAACCATGTTTCGAATGCCTTGTACTTATCCCGGTTGTGGTTAAACCAATCCCAGAATTCATCCTCATTTCCTTTTAGAAATAGCCAGTAATTGTAAGCGGAGAATTGGTCTTCTTCCAGCATTTTTTTATGAAAATCAAACAGGGCCGTAGGATGCTTTTTGTTTTGCTTGTGCTCGTACCAGTTATTGATAAAATTAGTTCGTAGCACATTCAAAAAACCAATGCTTAAGCCGGTTTCATTGATAGGGTTTTCCTTGGGGAGGCTCATGGAAATATTTACCTCGTATGCTATCGCGTAGGGAATTTCAAACCCTTTTTGAGGATCAATTGTCCGGTTTTCGGTAAAGTTCACTTTTACATTTCCGTCCTCGTCGGTAGTAATGGCAGACTTGTATGTATTAAAAAGAACGTTGCTTATTTCCCTTGTGCGATCTGTGTTTCTTTCCAGATTTAGGAATATTTCGCAATAGATAAGGCTCCACACCTTGTCGCTCGTATTGGCGAAAAGCTTGCCAAGGTAGTAATAATTGGAAGCAAAATAAGGATCCATCTCAATCCCCTTTTCCCAGGTGGCTATCGCCTCGTTAAGGTTTCTGCTTCGGTATTCATTGGTACCCAATTCAAAATAAAGAGGGCCTGATTTTGGGAATTTCTTCAGTCCCTGATTAAATAATTCATTGGCTTTTTCAGAATTTCCCTTTAAATCATAACTATTGGCTACCAATTGATAAAAAAGGTCATTTGCATCCTTTTCGTCCAGTAAAGGCTCAAGTGTTTCAATTACCTTGTCGTATTTTTTCATCAGGTAGTACGCATAGCCCTTTTCGTATTTGAAGCTCAGGTTTTTGGGATCCATTTCTTCTGAAACTTCCAGAAGAGCAATGGCTTCCTGATAGTCTCCTTCTTCCATTTTTATAACAGCTTTTTCTGCTATCTCGATGGCTTCCTTTTTTGAAGAGTTAAATTGCGCGAAAGAAAATCCAATACTTAAAAATTGGACGCCTAAAAAAATAATGATTCGTCTCATAAATGCCCCTACTATATTTAAACAATTTCCCTATTAATATAGAAAGATACAAAATGGTAAATCCTGGAAAAAGAAAACTTCCCATTGGTTCATTCCGGATGCCGATAACTTTTTAAAATAACTTTTTAGATAACAATTTTTACCGTCATTCAATTTCGTTTTAAGGAATTAAATCCTTTTGTTAACTTTCCTGGCATAAAATGAAAAGCCCATTACGAAAAATTACCTTCATTTTTTTATTGATTATCCTGCTTCCGGTAATAATCATTTCCCTTTATGAAATTGGTTCACTCAATGAAAACGAGGAAATGGTAAAGGAAATTTACCGTAATCAGCTCGATGCGATTCTTTATTCCATCAACCAATATTCTGATGACATCGTGCAAAGCTGGGCCAATGATATTGAGCAAATAGAAGTAAAGGATTCCATTATTTATCATGACCAATATATCCAAACGGTTGTTTCTGAAAACTGGTCAGTTAATTGGGTAGCGTTAAAAGGCAAAAGCCCAAATCAGTTTAAGGAGTACAAGCAAGACACAGTTGGGATCTACGAAACTGAAAAATTGATCGGGCGGGTTGTGGCAGAAAATAAAGACCTGATGGAAAAATTGGAGCGATACCAGGAGGGGGGATTTCGGAAAATCGAACCCATTGAAATAGCGGACGAAGATAAGAGCGTCGTTCTTTTTTTTGTGTTGGATAAGAAATTCGCACCCTACAAGTATGCCTTTATTTCGATCAGTCCCGAATTATTTATTGCCAAAACCCTGTCACCCAAAATTCAATCTATTTCGGAGGAGAAATTTATTATTTCTGCCTACGATATTCGAAATGATGCGATCGTCTTTTCTACCAGTCAAATCGACAGTGATTTAAATTCTTTTGATTTCAGAGATTCAGATGTTGCAAGTGACGAAAAAATGACCGATGTCCAGCGCAGGGATTTTTGGCTGTTACCAAGTTATTACCTGGGAATCGCCCAGGTAGGGGTTTCTCTGGACCAGCTTATCAGAAACCGCACCTATACGAATTTAGGCTTATTGTTTTTTCTAATAGCTATATTGACGGCAGGCTTGTTTTTTTTGTACCGAAATGTCAGGAGGGAGGTACAGCTTTCGCAGGCCAAATCAGAATTTGTATCGAATGTGTCCCATGAAATCCGGACACCACTTTCGCTGATACAGATGTTTGCTGAAACGCTTGAAATGAACCGGGTAAAAACGGAGGAAAAGAAACATGAGTATTATAATATCATTAGAAAAGAATCGGAACGGCTGTCGAGAATAGTCAACCGGATTTTAAGTTTTTCTCAGATTGAGGCCAGAAAGAGGCGGTTTGAAATGTCAGATATCAATCTTAAAGATCTTTGTGATGAAATCCTGGCTTCTTATGATTTTCACCTGAAAAACAAGGGGTTTGACTACGACTACCAATACCAGGAAAATATTCCGGCCATATCTGGTGACAAAGAAGCGATTTCGGAGGCCATTATCAATTTGGTAGACAATGCCATAAAATACAGTGTAGAAAAAAAGCAATTGGATATTTCCATCAGTTGTGATGACAGGCAGGTCTATTTAAAGGTAAAAGATTATGGTATTGGTATAGCAAGGCAGCATCAGCACGAAGTATTTGACCAGTTTTTCAGGGTGCCGTCTAACAATGTGCACAATACGAAAGGTTCCGGCCTCGGTCTTACCCTTGTGAAACATATCATGGATGCACACCATGGTTCCATTACTCTTGACAGTGCTCCGGGAAAAGGGAGCACCTTCACAATGACTTTTCCTGCAAAAACATAAACATCATGAGTCATAAAATATTAATAGTGGATGATGAACCTCATATGAGACTGGGCCTGGCGGACAACCTGGAGTTTGAGGGATTCCAGGTAGATCAAGCTGAGAATGGAAAAGTGGGACTCACAAAAATTCTGGAGAACAGCTACGACCTTATCCTGCTGGACGTGATGATGCCGGAGATGTCAGGGTTCGACGTATGCAAAAAAGCCCGGGAAAAAGGTGTGTCATCACCCATCATTCTCCTGACCGCGAAAGGGGAAGAAATTGACAAAGTACTGGGATTGGAATTAGGTGCTGATGACTATGTGACAAAACCATTTTCGCTGAGAGAGCTTTTAGCCAGAATCAAGGCTGTACTTCGCAGGGGCGGGGTGAAAAGCGAGGAAGATGAAAAGGATGAATATACCATTGGCAATCTTCAGGTGAATTTTATGTCATACATCGCCAAAGGAAAAGAAGGGGAGGTGAAAATGTCGCACAAGGAATTTGAAATCCTCCATTACCTGATTAAAAGGAAGAACGAAATCGTGACCAGGCATGACTTGCTGGAAAATGTGTGGGGCTATGAAGAATCCCCAACGACCCGGACGGTTGATAATTTTATCGTCAAACTCCGTCACAAAGTAGAAGAAAATCCCAATAAACCCTCCATCATTTTGACGGTTCACGGCACCGGATATAAGCTAATTCTATGATTTTTGGCCGTTTTTATATCGTTTTTACAACTAAGTAAAAAACGGTGACAACTTTTTACATTTGTTTACCTGGGGGTGACACCTATTTCTTTTGGCGCCAGTACATTTACATAGAAATTATTCAAAACGCCAAAGTCATGAAACCAGTTAGCACAATACTCGCATCACCAAAAAACAACATATTAACTGGTTCCACGGGGCAAAATGAATTAAACTCTAGTCAAATGAAAACGAGCATACCGCAAGCTACACATGGAGCAATGAACATAAATGGGAGGTTCCCAGCCTGCGGGCAGGCACGGCATGTGACCGCTGAAAAAACAAATTATAAACACATAAAACAGCGTACCATTACATTCGTCATCATCATCCTGGTTTTCCTGAGCATTTTTTCTGCCAACTATGAGTTGTTTAATATGATCAGGTCCAGTGAAATCTTTCACTCAAAAATCCTCAAATCATCGCGCGAAGATACCGACGGAACTAAAAAAGGGATTTATGAGGCACCCGGAAGTGCAAAAGCCATGAACTTCATTGAGTCAACCACCATGGAAATAATTTCAACTAATTTTTAATCAACGATCAAAATGAAATCTATCAACATCCAACACCTATTTGTTTTCATACTTCTATTAACATTGACTTCCAGTGCCTCATACTCCCAGAGCGACCGTGTATTGAACCTGAGGGGAAGATGGTATTTCCAATTGGGGGATAATGAACGGTATGCCAACCCGGAATTTGACCATTCTGATTGGGAGAAGGTAGATGTGCCTTCTGCCTGGCAAAGTGAGGGTTTTCGTCATTACACCGGATATGCCTGGTACAGGACTACTTTTAAACTGGATGAGGATGTGGATACAAGGGCCCTGTTCCTTAGATTGGGCAGGATAGATGACAGCGACGAAGTGTTTCTGAATGGGCATTTTATCGGTGGCATTGGTGGTTTTCCGCCTGATTACTTCTCCGCATACAATGTGGAAAGGAATTATTTCATGCCAAGGGAGCACCTGAAAAAGGGAGAGAATGTTTTGGCGGTGAGGGTGTATGATGGAGGAGGCGAGGGTGGAATCGTTGGACGAACAGTGGGTATTTATCAAACACAATTGTACACGGAAAATTGCATCAGCCTGGCAGGCAACTGGCAGTTCAGGTTGTTTGACAATGAAGAATACTCGAAGAAAAAAATAGACGAAACCGGCTGGGAAAACATTACGGTGCCTTCGAGTTGGGAGCGACAGGGATTTGCCGATTATGACGGCTTCGCCTGGTATCGCAAAACCTTCGAGATACCGGCCGACTATAAAGGTACTGATATGATCCTGATCCTTGGTAAAATTGACGACATGGATGAGACTTTCATCAATGGTGAAAAGGTGGGTAGTACAGGTGACATTGAAAGCAAATGGGCCAGCCATGAAGAATGGAGCAAATACAGAATATATTATATACCCAATGGATTGCTAAAAAAGGGAGTCAATAACACTATTGCGGTACGGGTGTACGACCAGGAGCAGCAGGGTGGAATCTATGGGGATCCTTTAGTCATCATTCCAAGGACAGAATACAAAGAATTTTGGAAGGAATACTATAAGCATAAAAATGTATTTTTTGATTGGGTAGCATCATTTGAATATTAGAACAAGAATTTGGCAAGGTTTAGATTGAAAAGAATGAAAAGAACAAGTGTCATATGGATGGTAGGAGTGCTTTTATTGATGAGCATTAAAAGCATGGCAGAAGATGAGTGGGAAAGAATCCTGAATCTACGCGGAACATGGAAGTTTTCTATAGGTGATCAAAGGAGATGGGCAGAGCCCGGATACGATGACCGCAACTGGGAGCAAATAAATGTGCCTTCAAAATGGGAAGATCAGGGCTTTTACGGATACGATGGCTATGCCTGGTATCGGAAAGCATTTGATGGAAGATCGCTAAGTGATCCCCACTGGAGTTACAGTATGTTTCTGGGTTACATAGATGATGTTGACGAAGTATATCTCAACGGTCATCTCATCGGTTATTCGGGTGCCTTTCCTCCTGACTACTATACCGCCTATAATGCATATAGAAAATACCACATCCCAAATGAGTTCATCAATTTTAATGGCAAAAATGTTATTGCCGTGAGGGTTTTTGATTCTCAGATTGAAGGAGGAATTGTAAAAGGTGAGGTCGGTATTTTTGTCAACAGGAGGGACAAAGGTCTTTCCGTTAATTTAAGTGGCATGTGGGATTTTGCACTGGCGCCAAGGAATGCAGGTATCAATAACATACCTTCAGAAGATGCCAATTGGGAAAAAGTCATGGTTCCCGGTAAATGGGAAGATCATGGTTTCAGGAACTACGATGGCAATGCCTGGTACAAAAAGCAGGTTTATATTCCGAAAGAATTAGCCAATGAAGGAGTTGTATTGATCCTTGGAAAAATCGATGACTTCGATGATGTCTATGTAAATGGCGAAAAAGTGGGCACAACAAAAAATAGTCCTGATTACAGACAACACTCAGCCTACGGAAAGTTGAGAACTTATTTCGTTCCAACGAATATGTTTAAAGCGGGGCAAATGAATACCATTGCTATTCTGGTAGAAGATACCGGGGCCGATGGTGGGATATATGAAGGGCCTGTTGGAATCATCAAACAATCAGAATTCACAAGGTTTCTTCGATATCGATAGGAATATTTTCATAAGTTTAATTATACCTAGGAAGAGCCCGGAGAGACGGGCTTTTCTGATGTTTGAGCAATCGGTTGCGTTTCTTTTTCATTGAAATTATTTGTATTTCGTTACGGTGTCTTGCATTTAACTTTAACCTCGCACGTAACAAACCCCAAACTCCATGGAAGTACTCTACCTCGTATTGAGTATCATTTTTGTCATCGTATTAACCGCCAAACTCAATATTCATCCTTTTCTTTCCTTGTTTGCTGTGGCCATTTTGTATGGCTTCGCTGCGGGAATGCCTGCTGATACGATTCTTACTTCCATCAATGAAGGCTTTGGTACCACCATAGGAAAAATAGGAATATTGATTGTTTTTGGGGTGGTCATGGGAGCATTTTTAGAACACTCCGGCGCTGCTTACACGCTTGCCAACGCGGTACTCAAATTGACCGGTAGAAAGAAAGTGCCCATTGCGATGGGAGCAATTGGATATTTTGTTTCTATTCCTGTGTTTGCTGACAGTGGCTTCCTTTTACTGTCACCGTTAAACAAGAGTTTGACCAAAAAGGCTGGTTTATCGCTCGCTTGTACAGCTGTTGCCCTGGGAATTGGATTGACAGCCACCCATACCATGGTGCCGCCCACTCCCGGACCGATCGCAGCAGCGGGAATTCTTGGAGCGGATATTGGCATGGTGATTTTACTGGGTGTGCCTGTGAGCGCCATTGCTTTGACCGTGGGTTTGATCTTTGCAGTGAAGGTAGCATCAAAAACCTACATCGACCCAAACCCCGAAGTGGGGGAAGAGGAAATTGAAAGGAAACTGCAAACTGCCCCGGGATTATTTAAGTCCTCGTTTCCGGTGATTGTCCCCATTATTTTAATCGTATTAAACTCCCTGGCAGATTACTACAGCAAATCGTTAAATTCAGAATTGCTGGCTGTTATCAATTTTATTGGAGACCCCATGATAGCGCTGTTGATCGGCACCTTACTTTCTTTTCTGCTGCCCAAAAAGTTCAACCTCGAAATGCTCTCTACCAAAGGATGGGTAGGAGCTGCCCTAAAGGATGCAGCCACCATCATTTTGATTACAGGAGCGGGTGGAATATTTGGAAAAGTGTTACAGGGTTCTGGTCTATCAGAAGTCATTGGTTCGACTTTATCGGGATACAATCTGAGCATTTTGTTGCCATTTCTATTGGCTGCAGCATTAAAGACCGCCCAGGGTTCATCGACGGTTGCGTTAATTACGACAGCATCCATTATGGTGCCATTGATGGGAGACCTTGGATTTGAAACCGACATTCAAAAAGCAATTGTGGTACTGGCCATTGGGGCAGGTTCTTCCGTTGTCTCCCATGCCAATGACAGCTTTTTTTGGGTGCTTACCCAGATGACGGGAATGGAAGTAAAAACAGGATATCGATTGTTCAGTGTTGCAACATTCATTCTCGGGTCGACGGCGGCGCTCACTTTATTAATCATTAATTTAATTTTGAAATAGAAATATAGACCGATATGAAACCGAGCATGACGCGACAACACACGGAGTGATGATTGCAAATGCGAGGTTCTCCCGATAGCAATCGGGGTACCGTTGAAAACAGACAATTATTACATATGAAACTATACAGAACCTCAAGCGGAATAGTATTTGAAAAAGATGGGGCGTTTTATCCACAGTTTGCGGAAAGTTGGGACAACTTCGTCAACGATGATAATCTTTACGAAAAACTTGTTGGGCTTTCCAAGGTGGTGAAACCGGATGAAAATCTGGTTGATCTGATAAAAAATGACCTCAAAGCTCCCATTCAAAGCCAGGAAATCTGGGGATCGGGCGTAACGTATTTAAGAAGCAAGGTGGGCCGACAGGAAGAAGCGAAAGATGCAGGTGGCGGGGACTTTTACGAACGCGTATATAAGGCCGAGCGACCGGAATTGTTTTTCAAATCTACCGCCGGGAGGGCCGTTGGAAGCGGTGAAAAAGTTCATATCCGGAAAGACTCTACCTGGGATGTGCCCGAGCCGGAATTGACATTATTTGCTACGTCCAGTGGCAAAATTGTGGGCTATACCGTGGGAAATGACATGAGCTCCCGAAGTATTGAGGGTGTGAATCCTTTGTATCTGCCACAGGCAAAAACCTATGATGCTAGTGCCGCCATCGGCCCATGCCTTTTTGTTTCCGATAAGCCAATCTCACCTCAAACTATGATCGAGCTAATAATATTCAGAGCTGGTAACGAAGCCTTTAAGGGATGCGTAGAATTTAGTCAGATGATCAGGAAGCCTGAATCTTTGGTAGAATTCCTGTTCAGGGAATGCAGCTTCCCACATGGTTGTTTCTTAATGACAGGTACCGGTATTGTACCTGATTCAGATTTTACATTAAAAAGTGGGGATGAAATTCATATCTCAATCGGCCCCATTGGAACCTTAAAAAACACAGTAGCATAAATGGAATTACACGGAAAAAATTTTATTGGAAATACCCTTTCAGCAAAAGGGACAAATTCATTTAATGCGTTTAATCCTGCTATTAATGCAAGCATCGACACTTCATTTACCGAGGCAACCGTCGAAGAAGTAAATGAGGCGGCAGTGAAAGCTAAAAAGGCATTCTTGTCTTACCGAAACAAATCGGGAATCGAAAAAGCCGCATTTCTTGAAAAAATTGCAGATGAAATCCTACAGCTTGGCGACGGTCTGATTCATCGTTGCATGGAAGAGACGGGTTTACCAGAAGGCAGGCTTGTTGGCGAGCGGGGCCGGACCATGAATCAACTTAAGTTGTTTGCACAAATGCTGCGAAAAGGATCGTGGGTAGATGCCCGGATCGATCATGCAGATCCTTCCAGACAGCCGGTGCCTAAACCCGATACGCGATCGATGGAACGGGCATTGGGCCCGGTGGGAATATTTGGTGCGAGTAATTTTCCATTAGCATTTTCAGTGGCGGGTGGGGATACTGCTTCGGCTTTGGCTGCGGGTTGCCCATTAGTGGTAAAAGCGCACCCAGCTCACCCTGGTACCTGCGAAATGGTGGCCTCGGCGATCATTAAAGCAATTAATGCGACTGGCATGCCGGAAGGTGTGTTCTCGATGGTTCATGGAAAATCCGTGGAAGTAGGGATGGCGATTGTAAAAAATGAACACATCAAAGCAATAGGCTTTACCGGATCGTTTTGGGGCGGTAAGGCTATTTTTGATGCCGCCAATGCCCGGCCGGAGCCCATTCCGGTGTATGCGGAGATGGGAAGTACCAATCCGGTGTTTATCCTTCCGGAGGCATTGAAACAGCGGAAAGAAGATATTGCTAAAAATTTGACTGCGTCTGTGACATTGGGAACAGGGCAGTTTTGTACTAACCCCGGGATGGTGCTGTTGGAAGAATCCGACGAAAAGAATGAATTTGTACAGCTTTTCTCAAAAGAAATGAGCGGCGCATCAGCAACCACCATGCTGACAGAGGGCATCAGAAACAATTATGATAATGGAGTAAAGAACCTGAGTTCGTCGAATGGGGTTTCCCTTATCGCCCGGGGAAAAGAAAGCAGCCAGGGAGTGACCGGCCAACCTTATGCCTTTGAGACTACTTCAGATGAGTTGCTGGCCAACGAGCACCTGGAAGAAGAAGTTTTTGGTCCCTCAACTCTATTAGTGGGTGTGGATAAAAGGGATTCACTGCTTAAAATTGCCAACAAACTAAAGGGCCATCTAACCATTACCGTGCACGGCACAGAAAACGATTTAAAAAATTATGCTGATCTGATCTCTCTACTGGAGCTAAAAGCAGGAAGGCTCATCATTAACGGCTATCCCACTGGTGTGGAAGTTTGCCACTCCATGGTACATGGCGGACCTTTCCCGGCTACCACGGATAGCAGAAGTACATCGGTCGGTACCCTGGCTATTAAGCGATTTACACGGCCGGTGTGTTATCAGAATTTTCCTGCTCATTTGCTTCCCGACGAGTTAAAAGAAGATAATCCACTAAAAATTCTCCGTTTGGTAGATGGAGAATACAAGTGATCAACAGAATTTTTGGAATAGTTGTTGCGTTAGGAAGTTGGCAGTTCTCAAGTTGGAAATGATGCGATAGCTGCATATCTTTAAATCGTTAAAAAACTAAACAAAAATTCATGAAAAAGGCAATTATTATCTTTTCGCTTGCGATGATAGCACCATTTGTTATCAATGCACAAGGTCTCGGATTGGGCATTAAAGCAGGAGCAAATTTCGCTAACCAGGATATAAAAGACTTAAATTCAAGTACAATAAACTCATCGACCATAACAAATTTTCACGGTGGGGTTTATCTAAATTTAAATCTATCGGAAAAATTTGGGATCACACCAGAGTTTTTGTTTTCCGGAAATGGAAGTAGTTGGAATAATGCGAAAGTAAATACTAATTATCTTTCCATTCCTGTAATGCTAAGATGGAAGCCCATTTCTTTGATCAGTTTACAAGCGGGTCCTCAGTTTAGTTTCCTTACAAAAGCCAAAAGAGAAGACTTGGGAGATATAACAGATCAATTGAAAAATAATGATTTTGGATTGGCTATTGGGGCAGGAGTTCATTTGCCACTAGGCATTAACGGAGGTGTGAGATATGTATGGGGATTTACAAATATAGCAGAAGCATCTTCGCTAGGTATTGATGAGGCTAAGAATAAGACTTTCCAAATTTATGTTGGGTGGACAATGTTCGGACAGAACTAAAAAACTGAATTTACTACATTATAGCATAGACTAAAAGGAAGCTCAATCGGGCTTCCTTTTTTTTTAAGTTGTCTAGTCAAATCACTCTATGTCGTCTGACGGCTTTCATGCCTGTAGGTGGATTTTCTTAATTCATAGGTATTTAGCATAGGTTGGAAAACTGTTGGACTGGGGTGATAGGAGCAATGAATAGGCTTATGTCATCATAAAGTGTGTATTGTCGTTAGGTGGTTGTGTAGGGTGGTACTACATTCGATGTGAATCACTCTCTCTTAAAACATGTTTTCCGGTTCGCGAGATATCGGTTCAAACTCGAAATGAACGTGGAGCCTGCACCTGTTCATTATACTATCCACTGGTCAATCCACGGCGCGAATTGGAACAGACGAAACTATTATAATAGTAAAGTAAAAACCGATCCCACAGACAACAACTGTTAATACACCCTCGCATATAATTTCACATCCTTAATTTGATTCCTTCCAAATGCATAGGAGAGGGGTTTACCCACATAGGAGTTTTCCGGTTCGCCGGTGAAGAAGGAAGCGGAATTGGGCACATCAAAACCCCATCTGGGCGTAGTATAAAAAACGTTAACAAGGTGTAGTTGCAAACTACACCTAGGGGGAGCAAAAGGAATAGGGGATATGATCGATGAAAGTTTTGGTTCGATAGAAATGTATGATGGAGTTTATTAAAAATTGAAAATGCAATATCCCATATTCATGACTACCCACGGGAAAGTTGATGAATTCTTTTTTCCGAATTTATTTAGAGATGATAGTGTTTTTTTTGATCGTCCTGATTTGCGTAGGTATTACAAACATTATCACAATCAAACTTATGAAGATGTAAATGGGAATTTATTTAAATCAGTTGGTATATATGAGATATCAAGCCGATTGAGCAGGGAAATCGCTTTTAACATTTTAGAACTTCAGTCCTATAATTATCATCGAGAGCTGCCAGTAGCCTTTTAGAAGGTTTACTTTTCTTTGTTGACCTTTCCCGATCAATTAATGTCAGGGCCATTTTGGTTATGGTATTGTAATTCAAGGCAGAATTTCCTTTCTTTTTCAGGGAATCGTCTTCCTTAAATATCACATCCAGGCTCCAATGAAGATTGTTTTCCACTGCCCAATGGTTTCTAATAGCTTTGTTGATTTTAGCGGCATCAGTGGGCAGGGAAGAAATATAATACCTGGTCTCAGTAGACTCCTTACCCGTTTGTTTGCAAATCCGTTTTGATGTGATTCTGGCAATACTCTTCAGTTCAGCCCAATCCTGCTTATCATCAAGAAAGTCTAATTGGTCAATTACCTGGCATTTGCGATGTTCTATCCGGCCGTGTCCCATTTCTATTGTCTGGCACTTATCTTTTATTGGCGATATGGAAAAGACTTTTTCAACTTGTTGTTTAAGTTCTTCCTGGTTACCCTTTACCATCAAAAGATAGTCTGCTTCTTTATCAACAATCGACTTGGCTATGGATTTTTGACAACCCATAGCATCAATGGTAATGGTGCAGCCTTTGATGGCAATCAGCTCCAATAACTGAGGAATGGCTGTGATTTCATTGCTTTTGGCATCAACAGCCTTTTGTCCAAGGCACAACCGGTTTTCTGCAGCAAAGGCAGAAACAACATGAAGGGCAGATTTACCTGCGTCTTTATCTTCTGAATTACAAATGGTCTTCCCGTCAATGGCAATGACTTCTCCATTGGTAAGTTTTGCTATGGAACCCACCCATGCAATAAAACATTGACTAAAAGCATCCGCATCCAATGCAGCAAAGACTTTTCCCAAAACATCATGAGATGGTATTCCATTCTCGTAGGGAAAATATTGTTTGAGCCAATTTATTTTTGAACGACCAAAAAGACTGACCGATGTCCAATTATCTGCCCCACTTACAACGGCAGATATACACAAAAACAGTATTTCATTGAGTGGGCACAGGTGGTTGCCTTTGGTTGTTCTGCGTGGATCTTTCAATTCAGAGAAAAAATGATGGAAAACCAGGTGGTTTTTTTGGTGTATTTTTGAGTCGCGCATTTTTTTGCACGAACACTCAATTGTTTAATTGATGACCAAATACAGTGAAAAACTACATTGTCCCACTTTTTTTAAAAGCGATTTCCCTGCCTTTGAATTTAGTTTTTGTTTTTTATTTAGCATTTACCGAAATCTCAGCCCGGATATCTACCGATGATGCTCCGACCATTAGATTTATTTTTCCCGGTTCCAATACAAACTGATGCTTTTCAACATTCCAATAATTTAGTTCGTCAGTATCGAGTGGAATAGTGACGGTCTTGGTCGTCCCGGCAGGGATATGCACTCGCCGAAATGCCTTTAATGCCTTTTTTGGCCGTTCCACCTTCGAGTCGGGAAAGGAAGCGTACACCTGTACAACTTCGTCGCTATCGATGTTACTTTCATTTTTAACATCAATGCTGACCATCAATTCATCGCCCTTCTTAATGTTTTTCTTGTCAAGTTTAAGATTGGAATAGGTGAATGTAGCGTAGCTTAAGCCATGGCCAAAGGCAAATAAAGGTTCGTGTTCATCATACAAATAGGTCTTTCCGTTTCGGATATTGTATTCCAGAATAGGAGGGAGTTCATCTATAGAAGCTGACCATGTTTGAACTAATCTACCTGCCGGGCTCACATCTCCAAACAATACATCCGCCACACCATTTCCCAGCTCCTGGCTGGATTGCGTAACGTGAAGAATCGCCGGAATATGTTCTTTGGACCAATTGATGGCATAAGGAAAGCTGGAAACCAGTACCAGCACAGTGTTTGGATTGGCGGCTTTTACTAATTTGGCAAGATCCTCTTGCTCTAAAGATATTGCCTGACGATCAATAGCTTCCCGGCCGTCACTGTACACATGATTTTCTCCCCAATCCAAGCCATAACTTAAGGGGTGATTACCAATACAGACAATGGCTACTTCAGAGTTTTTAGCCGCAATGACGGCGGAATCGGCCTGATTGCTGGCCGCAAAATTGATTTTCACATCATCTCCAACCGCATGTTTTATCCCTTCCAATACAGATACTTTGTACGGTGGAGTTCCGGCATACCAGTCCGAAACGACAAAATCAGCGCTCGGCCCAATCACCGCGATGGATTTGATTTCCTGTTTGTTCAATGGGAGTATCCCATCGTTCTTCATAAGTACAACGGATTTAACCGTGGCTTCTCGTGCTAGTACTCTTGCTTCGGGTTTCTTCCAGGGTCGTACAGTATCTTCCACACCTATTTTTAGGTATGGATTGTTCTGGCCTTTATCCATCAGGCCAAGTTTTAGCATGACCCGCAAGGTTCCCTTAACCGCCCTGTCAATATCTTTTTCATCGATTAGTTTCTCATCCAACGCTGCCTGCACACCTTCCTGGTATCGGTCTAAAAACATCGTAATTCCCGAATCAATGCATGCTGCCGCCGCTTCCGCAAAAGTGTCATAGTACTTATGTGCATTGATCAATTGGGAGTAGGCACCTCCATCGGTACAAATAATTCCGTTTTGACCCCATTCCTTCACGGCAATGTTGTCGAGCATTGGATGGACAGCACAAGGGATACCATTGTACTTATTGTAGGCCGCCATAAATGCCCTTGAGCCACCTTCCACAATTCCCTTATAAAATGGATAGGAATAATATTCGCGAAAAAGGCGATCATCAAAATCAGATGAATTGGTCATCCGGTCATTTTCATTGCTGTTGGCCAAAAAGTGCTTCATCAGTGCTGCCGATTTCCAATACTTTTCATCTTCTCCCTGCAATCCTTTCACATAAGCGACTGTCATTCGCGAAGCCAGGTATGCATCTTCTCCGTAACACTCTTCTGTGCGGCCCCAGCGGATATCGCGCCCAAGATCGGCATTAGGAGCAAGGATGATTAAACCGGCGCTTTTGTAGTTTTCATTTTGAGTTAGATAACGAATTTCTTCCGCCTCCCAGGCACCCAGTCGTTGGTGCAACTCAGGGTCCCAGGTTTGTGCCAGACCGTAAGCCTGCGGAAACGTAGTTGTGGGCGCAGCGCCTTCGCCCTTCACCGCCCAATTGGCCGGACCACTTAGTGCCAGACCGTGAAGCCCTTCAACAATTCTTGTGCCTTGCACGCCCAATCTCGGTACACCTGCCGGGCGGGGCGAAAGATTGCTGATTTTTTCCTCCAATGTCATCAGAGAAATTAAATTGTCTAGCCGCTCATCGTCCGATAGAGTAGTGTTTTGAAAAGTGTACTCCTGGGCATTCGAGCGGTGGACGAAAGTAAAGGCGAGGGTGACAAAAAGTAACAGGTATTTCATGTTCATCTAAGTTGGTTTATTGTCAAACAAGGTATCCAAATGAGAGTGAATTGAATAGACGAATTGTAAATAAGGTGGATGGTATTTGTTAAAGGTTGGTAAATGATTTGATAATTCACTTGCCTGTCGTTACAGCATGTAAATTGGTTAACCAACTCGAATTAATAAATTATATTTGTGTGATTGGTATTTATCTGGTGATGTAGAAAATGGGTTTAAAGAGGTTTTTTGATTTTTTTATTCATCCTTCATATTTTCAACGGTTCACACAACTTAAGAAGGCGCAACTTTTTGTCAGGGCATGTTTTTTAACGGCACTCTTCTCAACCAATTATGTTGTGTTGAGTATCGTGTTTAGTTATGAAAAAGGGATCTACATGATGATCTACAACACTGTTGGTTTTTTGATCCTGCCGTTTTTGTTGAAAACAAGAATACCGGTTGCCTGGCTTGGCAACACCTTTGTATTCTTCGGAGCCTCTGCCATCATTGTATTGACTTACTTTTCAGGCGGGGTGTGGTCAGCTATTTACCCCTGGATCATTGCGATCCCCGTACTGGCGTTGCTGGTGGTTAACCGGCTTTCCGGGGCTGTTTGGGGAATTATATCATTTGCATTCATGCTTTGGTTTGCTGCGTTGGCGATCCAGGGAAATGAATTGCCGATGGAATACGACAACCAGCTTCATAAGGAGTGGTATGTGACCATATTGCCAGGGCTGCTTTTGATCATTCTGTTCATTTCTTTTGTTTTTGAAAACAATCTTACCAAAGCACTTAAGGAGTTAAGTACAAAAAATGAAATCCTGAAAGGGCAAAAAGCAACCATCGCCGATCAGTCTGCAGTCCTCACGAAGTTGATCGAGGAAAAGGATTTTATCATCCGGATCCTTGCTCACGATCTGAGAAACCCGCTCAATAACATTAAGTCTTTGGTGGATTTAACAAGAATGGAAAAGAGTCCCAATCACCTGGAAGAATACCTCAAAAGAATAATGTTATCTTCCGATAGCGCCATTAACCTCGTGAATAAAGTGTTGGAGCTGGACTCCATTGAGAACGAAAATGCAAAAATTAATCTCGAAAAGATTGACCTGATTAATATTCTGGAGTTGGCTGTGGATGCGTCAACTAGTAATGCTACTAAAAAGAATATCACATTGTCGTTTAAAAAGAGCCAAGGCCCGGTGTTTGTCAAAGCCGATAAGACATATCTCGGCCTGATATTCGAAAATCTTCTTTCCAATGCCATAAAATTTTCACAGGAAGGCGCTGCGGTAGAAATTGAATGGAGCGTAACCGGCTCTACCGTTCAAGTTAAAATCAGGGATCAGGGACCCGGGATTCACCCTGATGAAAGGGAGAGATTGTTCAGGAAGTTCTCACGGCTAAGTGCCCGGCCCACAGGCGGGGAAACCACTATCGGCTTAGGACTAGCTCTTGTTATGAAGTATGTGTCGATGATGGGGGGCAAGGTGTGGCATGAAGACCCAAAGGAGAAAGGAGCAATCTTTATCGTTGAACTTCCTTTATCAACATAGTCTGATTTTAAAGACGGTAATTAAAGAAAAGAATCAAATGAATAAATTCCACCTGGTAGTCCTATTGGTCTTTCTGGTACCGAGCAATGGAAAAAATGGTTCTAATGCAGACGAGGATATTCCTTTCACCAGTGATATGCCAAACGAAAAAATCCCGGTCTTTTTTGATACCGATGATAATAACAAGCCGGGTGATCAGCATGCTTTGGCTTACCTTTTAATCAATGAAGAGAGATTAGACATTAAAGGAATAACTTCAGGTGGTAGTGATGTCCAACATCTCTAAAAGGATAGTTTGGTTGGGATACAATTACCCGGAACCAGGCGAATACAACCTGGAAAATGATGTCCCCGCTGTTTGAAGTGGTAGTTGTCGCCATTGTTAAGAATGCTAACTGGTGGCAAATGCTCGAAATTCCCTCCCCAATTATTATAGAAGAGCTGTGGGTAGATCGGTCGGATAACCCCCGATCTGTTTTTATTTGAGAAGACCTTAACAAAGACATGATCCTCAATGATTTTTTCAAAACAATCGAAAGATCAACTACGTGCTGAGATTAGTAGGAGGTAATCCCGTCTAATGCTAAAAATGCCACTTGTGTTATTTTAAGTAACTTTATCTGCAGGTTTTTTAAATATTGGCAAAATATTCTGATCATCGTATAATATCATACTACGTTGTATTGATGTGTAGATTGATATATTTCATGTTAAAAAATTGAACATCAGATTCAACAATTATTTATTTCTTCCATAGACACATTAATGACGAGCATGTAACATTTCAAGGAAAAGTAGATTTTTTCTAAGAATTAAAAGGCTCACTTTTGCGCTCAACAATCAAACTTAAATTTAATTATGAAGAAGTACTTAGTTTTAGCATTTTTTGCAATTTGTGCCTTAGGAGTGAACGCACAGGATTTTAAACCATTTCAATTATACCTTGGATTAGGGTATGCTATCCCTGCAGATGGTGGTGGTGGTATTTTAATTGATCTGGAGCCTGCTTACAGAATCAACGATGCATTGGCAGTTGGCTTAAGACTTGAATCCGCTGCTATGGCCAAGACAGTCGGTACTACCGAAGCTAGTATTGCTGGTGTTGGTTCTTATACTGTGAACGGAAAATATTATCTTAGCAACAATACTTTCAGGCCTTATGTGGGAGCTGGACTTGGATTGTATAATTTAGCTGCTGTTTCAACAAGCGCTAACGGCGGATCTTTCGAGGGAGGTTCATCTTTTGGATTCTATCCTAGAATAGGTTTTGATCTTGGTCACTTTAACTTAAACATTGATTACAACATCATCGGTTCGTCTCAAGTTCAAGTTACTGCTGGTGATGCACCTGAAATTAAAAACAGCTATATCGGTATCAGAATTGGAGGATTTTTCTTCGGAGGAAAAAATTAATAATTCCAAATCAAAAAATTTGAAGCCCGGCTAGCCGGGCTTTTTTTATGTCCTGTTTTTTCTCTTCACTCCGGCAATTGGCGGTTCCTTTGCCGGGTCATCAGGCCACACGTGTTTTGGATACCGCTGTTTCAATTCTTTTTTTACTTCAAAATACGTGTTCTTCCAAAAGCTTTCCAGATCAGAGGTGATTTGAACAGGCTTAAATCCTGGCGACAAAAGGTGCAGCAGAAGTGGGGTTTTGCCCTGATTAACCCTAGGTGTTTCTTTCATTCCGAATACCTCCTGGATACGAACGGCTAAAATTGGCGAACTACCATTTGCCTGGTATTGGATTTTTATATGTGAGCCGCTTGGCACGGTTATCTTTTCCGGGACCAGCTCATCCAACAATACTTGCTTATCATATTCCAGGTGATGGTGTAGCACTTGCCTAAGGTCAATTTTCTTCAATTGAGAAGGTTTTTTTACATCCGATAAATATGGGCCAAGCCATTCTGTATTGGTCAAGAGCAGTGTAGATGTGCTTACATCAGGCCATCCCTCTTTTGGGCGCCATTTTTTCAGGCTCATCACACGGTGTTGCCACTGTGTCACTTCTTCATTAAAATTCAGCAATTGGAGCCCTTCTCTTTTTATGGCATTGGAAATCGCTTTTATCCTATGGGATTCATCCGGATCGCTGAGAGGTTTACTTTGCAAAATGATATTTCCAATTCTCAACTCGAGGCTGGCAGTTAATCCACCATCCTCCGTGTCCCATTCGATCACCTCCTGCTCCTTCACTAACGGCGCTAAATCCCGTGGATTAAGGGGCGAGGCCAGAAAGATCTTTCCCATGCCATCGCGGGCATCCAGGTGTGCGACGGCCAGCCACGAATCATGGGCAAGATCATCTTTGTGCCCTATGGCAGCTATTCTTCCATTTGATAATTTGAATTGAGCATTATTCCCCGGTCTGGCATGTGCGATTCTTTCGGGATAGGCATACGTCAGCAAAATGCCTGTTTCAAACGCGTCAAATGGATCGTTGTCTTCCGGGAGATCGAATAATTGAAGATAAGAATGGGCGACTTTTTGAATTCTGGAAAACCGTCCTCCCTTTCTTTTCTCTTTACGGTATGTCCTTAGCGCATCAATCCTGATATTAATATCCACACCGATTTCACTTCCCATTGGATCTTTTTCTTCGAGCAGAGCAGCAATATCTGCAGCCAGAGGAACAAGGTCATGATCTTCCGCCATGATCAGCATGTGGGCAATGCGGGGATGACAAGGGAGCTCCGCCATTCTCCTGCCATGAGTGCTTATTCGCCCATTTTCCAAGGCATTTAAGTCATGTAAAAGCTGCGAAGCTTGTGCCACAGCGCCTTTTGGTGGCACAGTGAGCCAGGTCAACTGTTCAATATCGGTGATCCCCCATTGCGCTAATTCAAGCATCAAGGAAGAAAGGTCCGTTTCTAAAATCTCCGGCGTCAGGTGGGCATGTAGGCGATCATGCGTGGCTTTTGACCACATCCGGTAGCAAACCCCGGGACCAAGCCTTCCTGCCCTTCCTGCCCGTTGTGCAGCGTTATCCTTGCTGATTCGGATGGTCTGTAGTCTTGTCAAACCGGACTTCGGATCAAATCGGGAGGTTCTGCCGAACCCTGAATCAACGATTACGGTGGTGCCCTCTATGGTGAGACTGGTTTCGGCAATAGATGTGGCCAACACCACTTTTCTCTGTCCACTTTTTAAGGGGAAGATAGCTGCTTGTTGCCTGTTCATGGGCATAGAGCCATACAGCGGCAAAACAGCTATATCCTTTAGCTCATTTTTTAACAAACCTTCTGTACGGTGTATTTCCGCCTGTCCGGGTAGAAAAACCAATACATCTCCCTGATGCTTTCTCACTGCCTTTACCACCGTTCTGGCGCACTGTTCGGCCATGGTCCATTCGTCAGTATCTCCTTCATAAAATGTCTCGACGGGGAAAAGACGTCCTTCGCTGGCAATTGCAGGACAGGAAAGGAGGGAGGTAAGTTCCGGTGTATTTAAAGTGGCCGACATGATGATAATTTTCAAATCCGGCCTCAGCACTTGCTGGGCCTCTCTGCACAGCGCCAGGGCGAGATCAGCGTGAATGCTTCGCTCGTGAAACTCATCAAAGATCACGATGGCAACATCAGAAAGCTCATTATCGCCCTGGAGCATCCTGGTAAGAATGCCTTCCGTTACGACTTCGATGATGGTATTGGCTGAAACCCTATTATCAAAACGGATGCGGTATCCAACTTTTTCCCCGACGGGTTCGCCCAACAAAAAGGCCATTCTGGCGGCTATCGACTTTGCAGCCAGGCGTCGAGGTTCCAACATAATGATTTTTTTTCCGTTCAGGAGCGTTTTGTCAAGCAAAGCCAATGGAATCACCGTACTTTTTCCAGCCCCGGCAGGTGCATTGATCACCAGTGTGTTATTTTCCTTGATCAGGTTTACTACTTCCGGAATGATCTCAACGATGGGTAGATCTATCGAATTCGGGTCAAAGTTCACAATTGAATGTTTATGTATTAAAATATCCGGCGCAAATTATGAAAATAGGAAGTGTTTAGTTTTTATTCGGGAAATCTTTTCGAGGGTAATTATCAAATTTTATAATAACATTGTATCGCTTAAGCGGAAAAAAAAATGGACGACGAGGTGAAAGAATTAGTTAATCAACTAAAAGGCAGTCTTTCCGAAAATGCCTACAAGATATCCAATACACTTGGAAAAATCGGATCAGAAGAAGTTGTAACAGAAATGATTGCCCTGTTAGAAGACCCAAACCTGGAATCAAGGATCATTGCTGCGCGAACTTTGTCCATGATAGAAAACAATCAAATCGCATTAGGGCCTATTATAGAAGCCGTTAAAAACCCGGAAAACAAGGCCATCGCCGGGGATCTGCTAATGTACATTGAAGAATTTGACGTCAGCGACATGTATGTTGAATTGTTTCGTCTGTATCTTTTTGGGAGCTTTAAAGTGTCGCTTATTGCCAGGGATCTCCTTGACCATGCGGAGTTCAATATAACCCCAAGGGTATTAAAAAAAGCCAAAAAGCATTGGGATCATTTTCTGCACAATACCCGCAAAGATGAAAATTTTGAAATCAAAAAGACAGAAGTTGAAGCAATGCTGGCTGATTTGCAATCCTTCCTGGATGAAAATGGATAGATGTCCTGCATGCCCTTTTTCCAGAAATTGAGGGGGCACTCTTATTTTCGTCGGCGGAATATCGAAATTCTGTCAGATTGAAATTATTATTTTTTGCACTGCCCCATGCAACGTTAGCAAGACTGATGATGTGATCAGGTGCTGGTCCGCAAGCTCTACTAATGATATTAACACCAAGCAATGAGTATGGTATTACCTCAAGGTGACTCGTTTTACGGAATGCTTAATCATAAATTAATTAAAAACACAAAAGAAAACAGGGCTTCAAATACTGTTATAATCTCAAAATTTTGAGTGTTATCAATCGGTTAACACAAAATTATTTCGCGGCATTTTGTTAAACATTTCTTTTTCCGTGCGTAAACAAGGAAAAACAAGCGAATCATTTCTTTGGGAAACTTTTAAAGAAGAAATGAATACACTTAACAGACTATTTACAGCATTGGTATGCGCCACATTTGCATTACCACTAATTATCGGATGCGAGGACAAGACGGAAGAAGTAACCATTTTCCGGGACACTACTTTGGTGGTTAATAATGATACTACTATTATTATTAACAACATTATCAATCCTGAGACCTACGCCCCCTTGCTTGAATCAAAAACACCAACCTCCCTACTGGATCTGAAGGGTGAATTTGCAGATCTGGAGCTTGAAGTATTGATCAGCTCGGAAGATCAGATACCAGGTTCTCCTGATTTTATTTATGGAAGTATGGCGGATGGTTGCGGGCTTTTGAAGCACACAGATACCAGCTATATTCTTATCAATAACATTGAGGCTGATTACTCCATTGCGCGTATCATGTTAAATAAAGACCTGCGACCTTTTAAAGGCGAATACATTGTAAATGCTAACGCAACAGCGTTCACCGCGCAATGTTCAGGAAGTTTAATTACTCCTGAGGAGCATGGATTCGGTCCATTATACCTTTCGGGTGGCGAATGGGGTGGTTCTGCCAAAGGCGTGTTTGTCACCAGCCCGTTTAAAAACGCTAACGATGCCAGCTTTGCTAACATGCTCCCATCTTTCGGTCAATGGTCAACCGAAAATGCCGTGGTCATAGGCAAAGATGCCTTTCCGGGCAAGACAGTAGCCTTTATTGGAGACGATCATTCGGATAACAACACACCTTCGGGTCAACTGGGAATGTACGTCGGGCCTGCCGGAGACCTGAATTCAGGAAAACTATACGGATTAAAAGTTACCACTGCCGGAGTGGAATTTGAAATGGACATGAAAGAAGGCGTCGCCTATGAAATGGAGTTTGTCCAATTGGAAGAAACTCAAATCGACCTGCTCGATGCAGAAGCCAAAGCCAAAGGTGTTATGGGATTTTCGAGGGTTGAGGACATCGATTGGAGAAAAGGTACTCCTGCAAATAACAGGGTAATTTATTTCGCCGTTACTGGCAGAAACAAAGGAAGCCTGGTAGGCAAAGGATCGATGACAGGCAGGATCTACAAGGTTGCTTTAAATGAATCTGATCCTACTGGCGCCGGTACCATTACCTGTGTGTTGGATGGTGATAAAACTGGCGGTGTGGCTGAAGCATTCCACAGCCCGGACAACATTGTGGTAACTGAAAACTACGCCTACATCCAGGAAGATCCAAACGGAGTGGTAAATAGTGATGGCAAAGGATGGGATGGAAAAGCAGCCGCTGACCATTACGCTTATATGTATCAATACAACTTACAGACTGGAGATTTGAAGGTAGTATTAGAATGTGATCAAACCACTGCTTCGGGGCTGGGATATGGAAATACGGATAAAACCTGGGAAATCACAGGGATGATTGATGTGACCGATGTCATTGGAAGCACTGAAGGCACTTTCCTTTTCATCACTCAAAACCATGGCTGGGTCTCTGACAATCCATTTACTGACCCAAAAGCTAATCCTAGTGTAAGTACTTCGAGAGCTGAGGGAAGTGTGATGTATATTATTCGGGGACTTGCGCGTTAAATAAGTATTGAATGAATTTTTCGAAAGTAAAATTTCAAATGAAAAAGGCTTGCATCATTGTAAGCCTTTTTCTCGTATCAACTGCCTGTCAAAAGAATAATGAAAACGATCAACTGACGGGCTTTGACCGTGTTCAGGAAATCTATCTTGCACACCTTGACAGTTGTATTTCCCACATTTCACATGTGGTGGAAGTGGCGGATAGCGCTGCGGTAGTCAGAGAGTACCTGTCCGCCAGGAAATTCTTTAAAAAAGCCGAACCCATTCTGGCTTTCGCAGAAGTCGAAAATTATGAGACATTGAATCAGCCAAATCTGTTACAGGTGGAAGAGGAAGATCTGACAGCTATAAAGATCAATGAACCAGAAGGTTTTCAGGTGTTGGAAGAATTGATTTTTGCAACACCATGTGACCTTGAGTTGGTATCAAAAAAAGCAATTTTTGTTCGGGACAGGCTGAGCTTGATCAGGCATAACACCAATTTGGGAAGCTACAAGCCCTATCATTTTTTATGGTTGTTGAGAAATGCATTCATTCAGGTTGCATTTACCGGTGTTACCGGCTACGATTCGCCTGTGCTGTTGAATTCCCTACGCGATGCGCAATGCGTGTTCGACGGAATGGAGGACTATTTACGGGCTTTTGATTCACGTTTTTCTGATAACAGCCTGATGCAAAAATGGGAGGAAGAGCTTTTGCTATCCAGGAATATGTTTCATGCTGATTTTGATGAATTTGACCGCTACACTTATTATCGAACAAGATTAAACCGACAGGTAGCGCTTTGGAACGAAACCGTAAATGATTGGCAGATAAAGTTTCCTCTCACATTAGCCCTCGCCAATCACACCGACAATTTGTTTTCAATGGGTGCTTATAACATTTCTTTTTTTGATCATCAAGCCGGAACACCTCTCGACTCACAAAAGGTGAAAGTGGGCAAAAAGCTGTTTTACGATACCAGATTATCCGGCGATGGAGAATTGAGCTGTGTCTCGTGCCATCAGCCTCAAAAAGCCTTTACTGACGGCCAAGTCACATCGAAAGGCCGGAATGGCAAGAGCTTACCACGTAATGCCCCAACGCTGACTTACGCTGCATTTCAGAACGGCTTCTTTCATGATAAAAGGACAGGAAACCTCGAAGGACAGATCATCAGCGTCGTAATAGAAAAGGATGAGTTTCATACCGATTTACAAAAAGTAGTGGACTACGTGAGCAGTGATGTCGATTACCAGCGGTCTTTCGAAAAGCTCTATAAGGAAGGGGTGACAAGTACTACGGTTAGAAATGCGCTGGCAAGTTATGTTAAGAGCCTTGCCCCCTTCAATTCAAGATTTGATTCTGCCATGTGGAAAAAGACAGAACTTACTGAACAGGAGGTGCTAGGCGCAAATTTATTTATGGGCAAAGCATCCTGCGCCACCTGCCATTTTCCACCGTTTTTTAATGGAACCATTCCCCCAAGGTTCAAAGAAACCGATATGGAAAACCTGGGCGTTCCTGCCGATGCGGACAATAAAAACCTGGACGAGGATCCTGGGAGGTTTAACGTGTTTAAAACGGAGCAGCGAAAGCATTTTTTCAAAACTCCAACCGTACGAAATGCAGCCTACACTGCGCCCTACATGCATAACGGAGTGTACAGAACCTTGGAACAGGTGATGGAATTCTACAATGTGGGTGGGGGTGAAGGATTAGGATATGATGTGCCATTACAAACTTTGCCGTCCGACTCACTTCATTTAACTGAAAATGAACAAGCGGCCATCATTGCATTTTTAAAGACTTTATCCGATAATCTTGAACATTATTGAGAAAAAAGGGTGAGGAAAATTTTTACGCATCGCCCCTGACATGCTCACCCATTTATTTTTCCACTCATCACACTGTGGGAAGGTCTGGGTCCATAAATGAAAATAGTGACATCGGTGAGGGGAAACTTGATGTGCCATAAAATGAATTATCACTTCAATTCACATCCATAACACACTTATAGAAAAGCAGTTATAGCACAATAATTAATCCCCTCTTGGAGGATCTTGCGGGCAATAATTTAAATCGTGCATTTGACCGGGACATTCAAAAGGAGGCAACCAATGACGAACCGTTTGTCTACCTGCCTTTTAAGGTAAATTGAGCTTCTTTTCTCGTCATTGGCAGGAAAAACACGAGCGGCAGGGAGTGATTTGACGCGGCAATCTCGTACTCCGGGTGTAAAAATAAGACGTTTTGAGTTTCCGTCTTTCCATCAACAAGATTGCCACCTCACTCCGATTGTCTCCGTTCCTGCCTATGACGTGTTTTTATCGTGGTGGTTTGTCGGGGGACATACCACGGTTAAAAGAGCCACGTCATGTTAACTTTAATCATTTTCGTGAAAAATGTTGGAACTCTGAGGTAGTGGAGAGTCACATACACCCCCGGCAATCGCTCCCACAATGTAATAAGGCTCCTTACCTGAAGCGACCGCATCGGGTAGGGGGGCATCCGGTGATTCATGTGACAGGTCTTCTTCACACGCAAAAAACCGCAGAAAATCCCTTCGCTTTTGGGTCACGTGATCCCGGATGGTTCCCTTTAACATCGGATAGTGTTCTTCCAGGGCATCAAGTACGGTCCTTTGTGTAATTTCTCCCTTGATGTCAAGCTCTACTTCGGTTCCCACCTGCGCCAGGCTTCGTAGTGGAAATGGTAGTTTCACCCTCACCATGACTAAGGAATGGTTTGTACTTCGACAGAAAGTACCTTGGGAAGGTCTCTGACAATCGTAATCCAGTTATCCCCGCCATCGGGTGAACAATATACCTGACCACCAGTGGTACCAAAGTACACACCGCAGGAATCCATGGTGTCAACTGCCATCGCATCACGGAGAATATTTACGTAGCAGTCGCTTTGCGGAAGTCCTTTGGTTAGCGCTTCCCACTCATTTCCGCCTGTACGACTGCGATATACCCGGAGTTTTCCATCGGGTGGGTAGTGCTCCGCATCACTTTTGATCGGGATAACATACACCGTTTCAGGCTCGTGGGCGTGTACATCCACCACAAAACCAAAATCACTTGGCAGGTTGCCGCTTACTTCCTTCCACATGTCACCGGCATTGTCGCTTCGCATGACATCCCAGTGTTTTTGCATGAATAGTATATCCGGATTAGAGGGGTGGAAGGCCAGGCGGTGCACGCAGTGGCCAACTTCAGCATCGTGGTCTGGGATGTATTCTGATCGTAGCCCTTTATTAATTGGCTTCCATGTTTCCCCGCCATCGTCTGTGCGGAAAGCGCCCGCTGCTGAAATGGCAATGAATATTCTTTTCGGGTTTTTAGGGTCAAGTAGGATGGTGTGCAGGCACATTCCTCCAGCTCCAGGCTGCCATTTCGGTCCGGATACATGACCCCGAAGACCGGGAAGCTCCTGCCAGGAGCGGGCGCCGTCCTTTGTTACGAACAAAGCCGCATCTTCCACTCCTGCATAGACCATATCAGGATCAGTTAGTGAGGGTTCCAGGTGCCAAACCCGCTTGAATTCCCATGGGTGCTGGGTGCCGTCGTACCACTGGTGGGTGGCCAGGGGGCGGCCGGTCTCCTCGGAGGTGTCGTAGGCGAAGTTGTTGCTCTCGCCCCTGGGCATGCCGTGCTCGTCGGTCTGGGGGCCGTCGGGCGAGCCGGGCTGGAACCAGCTGACGCCGCCGTCGTCGGAGCGCTGGATGATCTGGCC